>JAHXHS010000008.1 GCA_025656455.1 Candidatus Thiodiazotropha sp. (ex Epidulcina cf. delphinae)
GCCTTGAACCGTTTTATGATTGAGTTCGAAGACCGCCTGGAGGACTTCGTTTAAACAATGGCAGTTACACAGAATTATTTACAGGCTCGAAGTTGACCGTATTACATTTGTATAACCGATTAGGATTATGGGAATAACTATAATATTGAATAACAGATATCCCTCAACCCCTCCAGGTAAATTAAACAAATTCCACTCTTGCCAATAAGCTGCATCTATCTGGTGGAATATTAAAAGACTCATCGTGGTTAAGTAACTTTTCCCCATGCTCATGTGACAGACCTAGCCTCCTTTATATATCGCCCATGGGTGTTCACACAATCCCGATCTCTATTTTCAGCCTGACATCTGCACTAACTCTGACACTTCAAGTGAACCGCCAATATCAAGAAACGGGCAAGCTTTTGCAATCTCCAGTGCCGTATCCATAGAATCAGCCTCAATTATAGTGTAACCAGACATTGACGTTGTACTTTCATTGGTGACAGTGCCGTCAGAATTTACCGTGCTCGTATTCTTAAACGGATTAGCAGGACTAACTGCTGAATCGCCCAATGAAGACAACCACTCTTTATATTTCGCGAAATGCTGCTTACCCTCCTCTGGACTAGATGGCTGATCACCGCCTAGGTATGTAATAATATATTGAGGCATTTGTTTCTCCTTATTTTAGCAATTTACTTTAGAATAGAATACAACTTACCACTTATCCTACCTATGCCAAAATTCAACAGACAACCTGCCTTATATTCACCCTGAATACGTAGGATCAAAGGCATCTTGGAAGAAATCTCCCTATTAAATTCTATCTTTACCATATTTTTCATCTAGTTGCCAATATCCTGCCTGCTAGTAAATGAGGATATTCATTGATTGGAATCGTTGGTGACCTGTATTTTTTCTGTATTTTTGGATAAGCAACAGTATGAGTTTCTGTTAAGCGAGCCGTTGAAGACGGTTCAGCAGGTACTGGGCAGGCGCGGGTTTTGTTCACTCGCTAAACATCGGCGCTTGTGCGATTAATCTCCCAAATCCCAGCTTCTTATCAAGAAAGGCAATTCGGCACTCAGGACGCTCTTTTGTTTCAATTCCGAGGGCAGACCGCATGTTTCCTTTCATATTAAGTCTGGGATATTTTGTACATACTGCATGGATCTGATCGTCGCCGAGAACATCAAGGCCGAGACCCGCAACATCGCCACCAGAACCGGCGCGTACCATCTTAGCCTCTTTACCATGCGCTGGATCGACGACGATGTTAAGGTGCAAAGTAATCGCGTTTGCTGCAATGCTTGCACGCTTATCAGTCCAGTTGTGTTGTCTGGCCAGTTCATCGGCTATCTGAGCACCAACGATTGTGAAGCATTGCTGCTGAGTACCATTAAGGCGATATCCATCCGTAAGGCCCATATCGTGTAACATCAAGGCGGTAAATAATGCCTCGTCATCGAATGGTTCTGAGCCATCGTCTAGCAGACGTGCCCAGAAGTATGAACGCAAACAGTGATTAAAGAGGAAGGGTCTACTTGCCTCCTCACAAATTGCCATGGCTTCCCTGGCGATGGCGCTGTCGGGGGGCAAAATAGCTTCGACCTCGATATTTCGAACTTTAACGCCCTCCTTGATGCGCCATCGTGTTTCAGCCTTGGCCTTAACCCCTTGAGCAACCATAGTTAATCTCTCAATGAGTCCAAGTTTTCCATTGCATTTCTCGACCCATTGCAGTGTCCCGACTTTTGCCATTGTTTCTGGTTACCATGTAATGATGAAAATCGCCGTGAGCAAACGGCGCACAGCCGTTGAGCATGCTTTAGATACTAGACGGTGAATGATTTGGCGTAAATGACAATAATCGGCTATATTCTGCCAATGACTAAATGCCGCAGAATGATTTTCATTGCCTATAAAGGGGTTGAGTTGCTAGATGTCGCTGGACCAGCGGCAGTTTTTTCAGCAGCAAATGCGATCTCTGGCAAAACGCTCTACAACACTAAAATTGCTACGCCTTGTGGTGATGGCGCGCTGACCAGTTCCGGTCTGTTGCTAGCCTCAGAGAATCTAGAAACGATTAAATTCACTGCTTTAGATACGGTGCTTGTGGTCGGCGCCTACAAACAACAGCTTGTGGAGGCCATGAAAAACAAGGTTATCCCTCAGGCGCTTCAGGCAGCCTCAAAAAAAGTTGAGCGTTATGGGTCGGTCTGTACGGGCGCATTTGTACTAGGTGTGGCGGGTCTTCTCGAAGGGAAGCATGCAACAACCCACTGGGCAGGTAGAGAGCAACTTGCAGCGATTTATAAGGGTACTGTTGTTGATACAAATGCGCTCTATGTGAGGGATGGGAAGCTCTGGACCTCAGCAGGCGTGGCTGCTGGCATAGATATGGCGCTGGCTATTGTTGAGACTGATCATGGTACACGGCTGAAGTCCAGCATTGCTAAACAACTGGTCGTGTACTCTCATCGTCCTGGATACCAATCTCAGTTCAGCGAACTTTTGGTTGCACAGATCAAAGCTGACGAACGGTATAGCGCCCTTATCGATTGGCTTTCAACTCGCCTGGATAAGCCAACGAAAGTTTCAGAAATGGCGAATTTCCTTGGCATGTCAGAGCGAAGTTTTTACAGGCATTTCACAGAGACATTTAACCAAACACCATCAAAGTTCGTTGAACGCTTGAAGCTGGATACCAGTAGAAATCTTATTGAAGCTGGTCAGCCGATAAATAGTGTGGCTTCCAGCGTTGGTTTTCGATCAGAATCCGCGTTCAGATCCGCCTTCAAAGCTCAGTTCGGAATTACGCCAACATTATACGCTCAAATACACAGCTGACGCGCCAGCCATGGCTCGCTACCGGACATAGCACTATATTTTTAAATTTGAAAAAGTTTCTGGCTGTGATTGACATAATTGGCTCTTCAGCAAAATTTGTGGGTATTTCAAGACGATAATTGACTCTCGCAAAGTCGCCAAGCACGCAAAGGATCATGGCATTCATTCAACAAGGCGATTGACACTACGATGAATATCTTTCTTCATTTTCTACCGTTCGCGATTTTCCCTTTGCGTGCCTCGCGTCTTTGCGAGAGTTTCAACCCTACACATTCAGATAGCTCTGTGTGTCAGGCTATGCCCAAGCAAAACTGACACCCAGAAATTCAGGGGTGATTTGTTACCTTCCTAGTACTCCGTCAACCTAATAACTTAGGATGCAGCCAGTCAGGAAGCGGCTAGCTGCTAGGCGTGCGAGCGCAGGACTAGCCGTCGCTAATTCAAGGGAGCGCAACAACGCAGATGGCCGCTTCCTGGCTGGCCCAAAGGGTGCGCCCCACATCATCCAATGCGGCGTTGCAGTCCTTGAAAAGGGCATGCCATTCCATCCTTCGGTCCGTAAACGGCACATCCATGTGCCACTTCTCCCTGCGGACTGCGCCTTGCCTTGGATGATGTGGGGCACACTGCATCCTAAGTTATTAGGTTGACGGAGTACTAGTCACAAAACTTACTTCAGATTATACAGTTGGTCGTTCACTTGCGCCGAGCCATACCCACAGATTTCCTTGAGGAGGCACATAATTTTACCCCTTTCAATCACCGACCATTACCCGCCGGCGTCCCTCCTTTGTCTTACTGCGCTTACGTTTCTCGTCCAGCCGCTCCTGATGAGCTGCACGGGAACGCCTTCTTTTGATCCTTGGCTTTGGTGGCTCTGCCGCACGCCGAATCATTTCAAACAGCCGTTCCTGGGCATCCTGCCGATTACGCGCCTGACTGCGATAACGCCGGGCGGTAATAATCAGCTTGTAGTTATTGCTCACCCGGTTTCCCGCCAGCTTGATCAGACGCTGCTGAATCCCATGGCTCAGGGTATGCGCCTGAACAATATCAAACCTTAACTGCATGGCCGTTCGGTTTTTATTCACATGCTGACCGCCGGGCCCTGATGCATAGATCGATTGGAATTCCAGGCTCTCCTCATTGATTTCGATGGTTTCGGTAATTCTGATCATTGCCGAACCTCCATATTCAATCGGTACCAATGAGGATCGCGCGCCTTTCGCAATTTACGCTTTGCCGCTGTCGACAGGTCAAACATCCTTGGCGCTTCGTCTGTGAGCTCGAAGCAGAACTTACGAGGCAGATCCGTGTACAGCGATCTTGGTGGATGGCTGTTCCACATGCCCTTGAGTACATTGCCGGTATCGAAAGTATGATAGTAGATAGTTTGAACACCCAGCTCATCAACGGCGAACTGAATTGCCGCCATCAATGCCGCCTCATCCCAAAAATGGCTGTAAGGCATCAACACTCTCTCGACATAATCCTTCAAGGCCTGCAATATTCGCTGTTTCCTTTCTTTCCTCTCGCAGTTCAGCTGGCATCCATCACAACGCATAAGACTTCGTAAGTAGCGTTTGGCATATCGCAACCAATCAGTCTGAACCTCCTCTATCAAGATCTCATCCATTGCAAAATCGACATCCATCCGGACCCATGCCATCGTATGCCTGTAGTAGTCACGCTCCCCTTTTTCCAAAATAGGGTGTCCACCGCATTTAAAGCGATAAGCATTTGCTCTTCCTACCAATCGCTCGAATTCACCATCATGGCCACGACTGAAGTTCAACTGGAGAACCAGGTTTTCGTTGTTACGTGAGGTCTGGTTATAGCGTGATCTCCCTTCATTCCAGCGACCGACTGTCAACAGGAAATCCTGTCTGTCTTTCACATAGACATAATCAAAGAGATCTCCGCTGATACAGCCATTACCTATACCAGCCATCAGGTTTCGTATGGCCGGTTTCTCTAAAAGCCGCCCGAAAGGCGACCGCCGCAGGTCGGATATTTTCATGCCCTGACTCACATAACGGGACAACAGCATCAATGCATAATCATTCCGTGCATAGCGAAAGAGCGTCCTGTCCTTTGGAAGGCAGGCAATGATCTCATCAAGTAGTTTCCTGTCCATTTTCGTTGCTCTATCTGTTCATTCATCTTCATCTCTGCTTGAACACAAGGGGTCATAACACGCATTGCTCTCTCCTTCACTGTTCTCTTCCGTTCTTGCTGACTGCTTACATTCTCAGTGGCGAATTTTTTGGGCACCGCGTCCGCAGAAACGCCATCTGGTCGGCCAGAATGGTGCGATTACGCAGGATGAGCCACTCGACATAACTTGGTGTATATGGCACTGCATACAGCCGCATGCCGGCCTCCTCGGGAGTACGCGCCCCTTTTCGCTGGTTGCATGCCACACATGCGGTCACAACATTCATCCAAACATCCTCACCGCCCCGGGAAACGGGCATTATGTGATCCCTTGTCAGTTGACGATCAGGCAGCGCTGCCAGACAATACATGCAGGCGTGTCCATCACGTCGGAACAGGTCACGATTGGTCAGCGGCGTCTGCGCTGTATAGGCCTTTGCAAATACAGATCCCCTGGCCGCGACCACCGGATGCACATCAATATAGGAGCGCATACCACTCACTCGATTGACACCACCATAGAAGCGCAATGGCGTATCACCTGCAGTCCAGGTGATCTGCTCTTTCACATACAGCACAATCGCCTCCTGCCAGGGAACCCAGCCCATGGGTTGGCCGCCGATGTCGACGCGCAGAATCAATGGCTGCATCTCAACTCTCCTTTTCTTCTCGTTAAAATCGGGGCAATAAAAAACCCCGTTGAACATTCGATGCCCAACGGGGTTTCCCAATGTCTGGTTCTTCCGTGGAAGGCATCTTGTCAGGACCTTCCACGAAAATGTCTGTGGAAGATCAGGTCATATCACACCGATAATCTTGTTCTGGAGCATATGTCGTATTCCCGCTAAACGCGCACACGAGCACATCCATTGCCAGATTTCCGGTCGCAAGGCGCAATTGCCCCTTCGCCGGCGAGGCGGATCGAATGGGTATGTATTTGGTTGCGCTCATTGAAACTTAAGGTCTCCAGATATTTTCTCTTGACGCACGGTAGTATAGGAGGGAATTACAAGATTGCAAGCTTTTTTACAAGTTTCTTGTATATGGTTTTATGCCGCTAACACTTTAATAACAGCCCCCGATAGGGAGCCAGTTGATTATTTGGTTATATGATTCTTACCCAATTCACTTAAAAGCACAAACGATAAAGCAATTAACGGGATATTAGTTGTAACAGGATTAAATGCTTCAATCAGATATGTAGCATCTAAAACCGCCACCAAAACCAGCAAAAAGGCTAAACCGATAATGTTCAAATAGACAATTATGAGATTTTTATAGTGTTTAATGAAGACTGCTCCCAAAAGCACCTCACTAACACCAACTATTTTTATCAACCAAAATGTATGATCAATTGAAAGGCCAATTTGACTAGTTAAGCTATTCTCAATTGGCGCAATTGTGATGAGCTTCGGAAAAAGGCCGTGATATATCCAAGATAGACCTATCACCCATCTAGCTATTTGCATCATGCTCAATTAACTCTCCATATGGTATAATATTACTTTTAGCAGAGTAGCGCGTTAACGGATGCCCTCTTTGAAAGACCTCGTCAAATTTCTCTTGCCATATAGTATAGGTTGAAACCATCCACATAATCTTCAATCATCGCTAATGTTTCGTAACCTAAACGCCGATAGAATTTTACCGCTTTCTCATTCAAGGTATTCAACTGTATTCGTCTGCAGCCATATCTTTCAGCGCAGGCAACCACTTTCTGATGAACACTTTCGCCTATACCCCTTGATCGAGCATCTTCTTTGACCCAGATATTGTCTAAATAAAATTGTGAAAAATGGACTCGACCTATGGCGCCGCCTATCAATTCACCACAATTCTTCGCATAAAAGGCCCATTTTTTAGGCGCAGTCTCATTAACTTGCATTAAACCGTATTCCATTACACCATCTTCGATTGGTTTGGAATCTAGTTCGTTCGGATCTTCTATCGCCGTTATTTCCATGTACTACTAACTCTCTATAAATTTAATGGCGCGCATAACGACAGGGACCAGTGGGGCGAGTGATAGCGAGCATCCACTGTGGCCCATGGTTATGTGCGAGATATGAACTAATCATTTTTGCTACTTTTTTCTGAATTAATTCTAAGCAAATCTGATGCATCATATGGTAAATCTTTAGCACATCTAGGTTTGAGAGCTTTAGCTGCTGCAAGCAAATTATCAATGGTTGCCATCAAATCTCCCCACATATTCTCTAAAATATATCATACTATCATCATTATCTTTATTCTGTTCCTGAAGTATATTGATTCGTTTCACAATCTCAAGTTTCGGAGTTCATCTTGTTCCCATGTTCTACGAGTTTCGTAGGGTGCGGCCCTGCCGCACCGTAACTTGAAGCCCTGGAACCCAAGGTATTGGGTCAGGGGGCCGCGAAGTGAAGAAATCCATCATAGCAAACAGGAGCGCAACCCAGCATGGTGCGGCAGGGCCGCACCCTACGCCCTGTTCACATTGTGCGGTCCCACATAGAACATGGGAACGAGTTAAATTTGAACTCCGAAACTTGAGTTACAATCATACTTACATGCTTAGATATTGACTTAGCCAAACCTGTTAGCATATGAAATGCCTGATCATTCAGAAGTTTCTCGATGTAAGTAATCAGCTACCCATCTATAAATCGTAATTGCATTAATCACTAGCGATATTATAGTAATTACACTCAGTGTTATTTCTTTTTCCAATTCGGCCGCCCCTTCAAAATGATAAAAACTGTGATCTTGTTTCACATAACAGTTAAGCAACGCACACGAATATCGTAATATATTGCATAATGGACGGAATCGGCCAGTCGTTCAATCCATCATCACAATTCGAGCGACATTACCAACGCGTCTTCCCGCTTGTTATCGGCTGCCGGGTAGTAGTTGCGGCGACGGCCGATCTGTACGAAACCCAGTTTTTCATAGAGCCTGAGGGCGGCGCGATTGCCTATCCTGACTTCCAGAAACGCCGTCTCGGCACCATGCTGGCGGGCTATTTTCAGCAACCGCTGGACCATTTTGTTTCCCAATCCCTTGCGCTGCCAGTCGGGATGGATACAGAGATTGAGAATATGCGACTCATCGATCACCACTGACATCACGCCATAGCCGATCACCTGCCGGTCTAGGGTCAGCACCCAGCAGCAATAACCCACCCGTAAACAGTCTTGGAAAATACCCGCTGTCCAGGGAAACGGATAGACAAGCTCTTCCAGCGCTATCACCTGCGGCAGATCCGCCTGCTGCATGGGGCGGGTGCCAAGCAGGGGATCGAGCAGTTGCGCGCTCAAGGGGAGGGGCTCCTGAGGAGCGAAAGCGCCAGTTGAAGATCGGCCCAGGCCTTTCCTTTCTGTTCGGGGGAACGCAGTAGATAGGCGGGATGATAAGTCACGACCAGCGGGATCCGCTGTTCGCCGAATGGGTGGACCCGTCCCCGCAACCGGCCGACGGCAATATCGCTCTTCAACAGATTCTGTGCTGAGACGCGCCCGAGCGCGAGGATCAATTTCGGTTGAATGAGCTCGATCTGCCTTAACAGGTAGGGCTCGCAACGCAACGCCTCTTCCGGTTTCGGGTCGCGATTGTTCGGCGGCCGGCACTTGACGATGTTTGCGATGAAGACGGCTTCGCGCTTGAAGCCCATCGCCAACAGCATGGCGTTCAACAACTGACCGGCTCGGCCGACAAAGGGTTCTCCCTGTCTGTCCTCATCGGCGCCCGGGGCCTCGCCGATGACCAGCAGGTCGGCCTGTGGATTGCCGACACCGAACACGGTCTGGGTGCAACCGGCGCGCAAGTCACAGGCTCGACATTGAGCGACCTGTTGTTTCAGTGTTTGCCAATCTTGCGCATGGGGTTGCTCACCCGTCGCAACGGGAGTCTCCCTTGCTGTCGAGTCCTGTGGATCCGGCGCCCAACCTGCCTCTTGGGACAGGGGCTCAGATGCCGAGTCAACAGGCAGACTGTTTTCGGCAACCCCTGGACGATCACGGCGCTGCCACACCGTAAGGCCCATCATTTTCAAGTAGTGGTTGCGACTCAACTCATCCATCTTGCGAATACTTGGCGATCCGTTGAGCTTGGCGGATTGTGAACACTAAACATCCCCTGTCTGGGGGTGAGCCTTGGCGGCGGGTTCCAGAATCTTATTGACTGCGTTGATGTAGGCCTTGGCGGAGGCGATAACGATGTCGGTATCGGCCCCCTGGCCGTTGGCGATGCGCCCTCCCTTCTCCAGCCGCACGGTCACCTCGCCCTGGGCGTCGGTGCCGCTGGTGATATTGCTGACCGAATAGAGCTGCAATTCAGTACCACTGTTGACAATGCTCTCGATCGCCTTGAAAGCGGCGTCGACCGGCCCGCCGCCGATGGCGGCTCCGGGTTCCTCTTCGCCATCGAGGCTGATGACGACGGTCGCGTGGGGGGTCTCGCCGGTCTCTGAACAGACCTTGAGGGAGATCAGTTTGACCCGTTCGTTGAACGACTCGGTCTTGGTGTCGGTCACCAGGGCTTGCAGATCTTCGTCGAAGATCTCGTGCTTCTTGTCCGCCAGGTCCTTGAAACGGAAAAAGGCGGCATTCAACGCCTCCTCGGACTCGAAGCTGATGCCGAGGTTCTCCAACCGGTTGCGAAAGGCGTTGCGTCCCGAGTGCTTGCCCAACACCATCCGGTTCTGACTCCAGCCTACGTCCTCGGCGCGCATGATCTCGTAGGTCTCGCGGGATTTCAGCACCCCGTCCTGATGAATCCCTGATTCGTGGGCAAAGGCGTTTGCGCCGACGATGGCCTTGTTGGGTTGTACCGGAAAACCGGTGATATTGGATACCAGCTTGGAACAGTTGACGATCTGCATGCTATCCAGATTGGTCTGGCAGGAAAAGACGTCAGGCCGGGTGCGCACCGCCATCACGATCTCTTCCAGGGAGGCGTTGCCTGCCCGTTCGCCCAGGCCGTTGATGGTGCACTCCACCTGCCGCGCCCCGTTACTCACCGCTGAGAGGGAGTTGGCCACCGCCAGCCCCAGATCGTTATGGCAGTGGACAGAGAAGACCGCCTTATCGGCATTGGCAATACGCTCGCGCAGGGTGTGGATCAATCCGCCGAACTGGTTCGGCATGGCGTAACCCACCGTATCGGGCACATTGAGCGTGGTGGCGCCGGCCTCGATCACTGCCTCGAAAATACGGCACAGAAAGTCGATCTCCGAACGTCCCGCATCCTCGGCGGAGAACTCCACGTCGTCGGTATAGCGGCGCGCCCGCTTAACGGCATGCACCGCCTGCTCCACCACCTGCTCCGGGCTCATCCGCAGCTTGTGCTGCATGTGGATGGGCGAAGTGGCGATGAAGGTGTGGATACGCGCCGAATTGGCTGCCTTCAAGGCCTCACCCGCTCGATCGATATCCTTGTCGAGGGCGCGGGCCAGACCGCATATCGTCGAATTCTTCACCGCCTTGGCCACAGCGGAGACGGCTTCGAAATCCCCTGGACTGGCGATGGGAAACCCTGCCTCGATGACATCCACCCGCAGTTTCTCCAGGGCCTTGCCGATGCGCACCTTCTCATCCTTGGTCATGGATGCGCCGGGGCTTTGTTCACCATCGCGCAATGTGGTGTCGAATACGATCAGTCGATCGGGTTGGCTCATGCAGCTCTCCGGCGGGATGCGAAAACAGACGGGTTCGACCTGAACCCAGGGACCCAGGCATCAATTCAAAATAACGGTTGAATATAACCCAGCCCTTAGGGAATGCCAATCACCGCAAATTCAACGCGAATCGCACACTGCGTCTGATCACCCTGCTTGCAATCCATCTAATTACCAGATCCTGGGAGCTACCCTGTAAACAGCTGTGAACCCGTAACAAGCAAGCCTTTCGCTATCCATTCGAAGCATTAAGAAATTTGTGGCCCTTAGCCTATTCGCCGCTTTTCTCGGCCGTGGTGCGCTGCTCACGATGTTTGCGCAACTGCAACAGGGTCAGAACGGGACCGGAAACGGCGTAGACCAGGAACAACACAAACAACACCGTGGGGGGATGGGTCTGCACAATAGCCAGCACGACCACCACAACCACCAGCACGATGAAGGGAACCTTGCCCTGGAAATCGATCTCCTTGAAGCTGTGGTAGCGGAAATTACTCACCATCAACAGACCGGTCAGGGTGGTCAGTATCGCGGCCGGCCAGCCCAGGGTATCCCCCTCGATCCCGTAATCGACCCCTAACCAGACACCGCCTGCCATGATGGCTGCCGCAGAGGGACTGGGCAGTCCCTGAAAGAACTTTTTATCGGCGATACCGAGTTGGGTATTGAAACGCGCCAGGCGCAAAGCGCCACTGGCGGTATAGATAAAGGCTGCCAGCCAACCCAACTTCCCCAGACCGCTCAAGGCCCAGATATAGATCACCAGCGCTGGCGCCAGCGCGAAGGAGACCATGTCCGACAGGCTGTCATACTCTGCGCCGAAGGCGCTCTGGGTTTTGGTCATCCGCGCCACCCGCCCATCCAGGCCGTCCATCAACATGGCCACGAAAATAGCCACCGAGGCCAGTTCGAACTTGCCGTTCACCGCGGCGAGAATGGCATAGAATCCAGCGAACAAGGCAGCGGTGGTAAAGAGATTGGGCAACAGATAGATCCCTCTGCTGCGTTTTTTCTGCTTGATCTCCGCGGATTCCATGACAACCACCACCTGTACGAGTTTGACGCAACGGATTATAGCAGGACGGTTCTCAGAAACCCCATCGATAACGACGGCCTAGCCTGTATTTCTCACACCCCTTCGTAGCGAGGCGGTTCAAGGGTGCGTCATGGCTGGCGTTGTGCCGGGCGTCCTGCCCTCCACCCTTCGGGCCAGCAAAGCTGTCCAAATCCGCTCCCGGCGGATTTGTCGCGACCGAGGGGCGCGCAGGCATAGCCGACACTATGTTGAGCACCCCGACCGAGGGAACGCCAGACAGGGCGTGCCATTGAGCCGCCGCAGTAGCAGGGGTGTGAGAAATGCAGGCTAGTCGCAGGTCAGGTTGGCGCGGAGCGACTACCCGGCATAACGGTGACGTCACGTAGCTGCGCAACGTGACCTACGGGCTGAAAAATTTAATGTAAAGTAAAGAGCCATTGGACAGGTTAAAGCCTGCCTGAGGCCTTCACATCCAGATAGGCGTTCACCAGCATCACCGGCAGTTGCCGGGGTCTGCTGTCAATGATCAGGGCTCCCCGGTGGCTGAGCCGTTCATGGGCCTGTTTGCGCTGACCGAGATAATCGACCACTGCCTGAAAGCGCAGCGCGCCCGGCAGGTCGACCACGGGGTGCTCGACAACCCGGTCCAGGGATGCCTCATGCAGATCCGCGACCATCACCAGATGCCTTCTTACCAGTAACGAGATCGCCTTCAACAGATCGTCTTGCTCTTCGTTGCGGCTGTTGGTGAGTATGATCACCAGCGCCCTGCGCCGCTGCAGCGGCATCAACTTGTGGGCGGCGGCGAGATAGTCGGCCGCTTGCAGGGTGGAGTCGAGATCGTAAGTACGATCCAACAGGCGGCGAACCAGATCCCCTCCCTTCATCGGCGGCTGCCAACGCGCTTCACCGCCGAAGCTGAGAAAACCGACGGCGTCTCCCTGGCGGCCAGCCACGTAGCTCAACAACAGCATGGCGTTCAGGGCTTGGTCAAAATGGGCGCCGTCGCTATCCTGGTGGCGCATGTGCCTGCCGCAATCGAGCATGAACACGAGTTGTTGATCGCGCTCGTCCTGGTACTCCTTGGATATCAGCCGGCGATGGCGGGAACTGGCCTTCCAGTCGATCTGCCGCATCGCATCGCCGGTGCGGTATTCGCGCAGTTGATGAAAGTCGCTGCCCTCTCCCCGGCGCTGGCGCCGGCGGACCCCCATCTGGCTGAGATGGTTGTCGGTCGCCAACAGGGCATAACGGGCGATTTCGCGGAAATTGGGAAACACCCGCACCTGGGCGGGGTGGTCGATAAAGCGTTTTTGCCGCCACAACCCAAGCGGGGAGTGAATGACCAGGTCCACGCCGCTGAAACGGCTCTCTCCACGCCGTTTGGGCAGCACGCGGTAGCTCAGACCTGCCTGGCGTTGGGCCGGTATGAACAGCGACTGCGGCTGGCCCTGTACCTCGAAATCACCGGGATGGTGGTCGTAAACCTGCACAGCGAGGCCGATCTCCGAGGGATTGCTCAAGCGCAACTCCACCAGGGTCCATACCCCCACCGGGATGCTGGTGCGGACGCTGCGCGCCAGACCGGGGGTCGGCAGCCGGCGCATGCGCAACAGGTCCAACAGGGCTAGCATCAGCAACAGCGCCGCAAGCAGCTTCCAGGGCATCACCCAGCCGCTGTGCCAAATCGCCAGCAGAGCCGGCGCGCAGAGCAGGCCCAGGGAGGCTATCAGACGGGGTGTCGGGATCACTGGCGCGGCGCGGGGATATTGTCGAGAAGATCGCGCAACACATCGTCCGCCTGGTAGCCCTCGATCTCAAGATCGGTGGAGAGCCGGATTCGGTGCCGTAACACCGGCAATGCGGCCGTCTTGATATCGTCAGGAGTAACGAAGTCGCGCTGTTGCAGGAAGGCCTCCGCCCTGGCGGCTCGTAGCAGGGACAAGGCGCCACGCGGTCCCGGCCCGGCCTCGATGCCGTTCCAGTCCCGCGCCGAGCGCACCAGGCGCACCGCATAATTGACGATCTGCTCATCCATTTGCAGCTTTGCCACATGGGATTGAATCCTGGGTATATCCTCCGCTGCCAACCTGGGACGAATGGCGGATGTGTCGAGCCGATCACCCACCGCGCCCGCGGTCACCTGCTTCACCATCGCCTGCTCCTCCTCCTCGGCGGGGTAGTCGATGAAGACCTTCAACAGAAACCGGTCGAGCTGGGCCTGGGGCAAAGGGTAGGTCCCCTCCTGCTCGATGGGATTCTGTGTCGCTAGCACCAGAAAAGGGGGAGTGAGCGGGAAGGTCCTGCCTTCGATAGTCACCTGCTGCTCCTGCATCGCTTCGAGCAGGGCCGACTGGGTCTTGGCGGGCGAGCGGTTGATCTCGTCGGCCAGCAACAGATTGCAGAACACCGGCCCCTTGCGCACCCGAAAGCTTTCACTCTTCATGTCGAACATGATATGACCTGAAATGTCGCTCGGCATCAGATCCGGGGTGAACTGAATACGGCTGAACACCCCCTGCACCGCGGTCGCCAGACTGCGCACCAGCAGCGTCTTGCCGAGGCCCGGCACCCCCTCGACCAGGACATGCCCCGCTGAGAACAGCGCCAACACGACCTCGCGGATGACCCGCTGTTGACCGATCACCGCGCGGGAGATCTCTTGTTCCAACCCTCTTGCCTGCAGCAGGAGGGATTCGTCAATCTGTGCTTGACCTGCCATAACTATTTCTTTTTCCTTTCCGGGTGCAACGCCGCCAGCAGGCGTTGCAGGTTTGCCGTGGTTTTGATGAGCCGGCCGGTATCGCCTTGATCGGGATAGAGGGCCTGATGAATCGAATCGGCGGTCATCCCCGTGCGTTCCGCCAGCCAGTGGCAGCGCGCCTGTCGATCCAGGTGGTGCAGACTGGGATGACTGGCCAGCCAGCGATGCTCCACCTGCCGCCGGGCGCCCTCCAACAAGCCCTTTGCCGGGTCGTGACGCCAGGCGAATTCCGCTACCGCCTGGAGGTGTTCGAGCAGATCCCGCCGCTGAGCGGCTGCCGGCGTAATTAGCGGGCCGGTGCGGCGGGTAAGGCGCCAGACCAGCAGCAGGCCGAGCAGGGCCAGGCTGATCAGGAGATAGGGGGCGTGGCGCCACAGCAGGACGATCAGGGAGGGCATCTGGGAGCTATAGAGCAGCCAGACCCGGTCGTTGTCCGCCACCAGCCGGGCCAGCAGCAGGGCATGGTCCCGCTGATCGATCCGCTGATTACTGAAAAAATCGTTATCGCTCAAAAAGATCACCCGACCCTCGCCACGGGGAAAGATCAGCAGCTGTGGATACTCCTCGTCGGGAAGGGCCAGATAGGCGTGCTCGGTATCAATCTCGAACCACTTCGCGGTATCGAAGCCGATCTGCATCGATGTTTCGTCATCCGGTAGAAAAAGCGTTGCGGCTCCCTCCTCCTCATCGCTCTCTCCACTCTCGACGGAGATGCCATAGTGCGCCAACAAGGGGTGTGACGAACCATCCTGCAACTGGCTGCTGGGTGTCGCCAGCAGATCGCCTCCGCGCTCCACCCACGCCAACAGCGCGGTCACGCGGGATTGAGGAAGCGGCGGCCCCAGGTCCCTGACGAACAACATGCCCAGCCTGTCCGGCGGCGTGGTCAGGTAGTGACGGCCGGAGCGGCTCTCCACGTCCACGCCGAGACGCGACAAAAAGCGCTCAGCCGCCAGCAGAGGATTACGCCTGGCCTCGGGCTGCATGGCAGTGCGCACCTCTTCTATCCGACGCTCGAAGTTTTTCTCGAACCAAACCGCCAGGAAACCGATCAACAGCATTGACAGCAGTGTCATGGCGGCGATAGCTAGGGGCTTATTGCGCATTTTCCGCCCCGAAGTGGCTGGCCCACTCCTGACACAACACCAGGGCCGATGCCTGCTGTGGTTGCAGATGCCCGTACGCCAGGGCCAGCCATGCCCGTGTCAGCCGGGCGAAGTAGTCGCCCTGAGACTCAGCGAGGGTGTTACGGGTATGCGCGAGACACTCCCCTTCCGTGGCGCCATCCTTGATCTCCAGGGAGTAGCGGTGGATCAGCACCGACAGGGCCGCTCGATAGAGCAGGCTCAGGCCGCTACGGTACTCCCCGGCTTCGATCAGACGGCTGGCCGCTGCGCCAGGATCGTCTGGCAGGCTCTCGGGACGCAGATCGAGACCGGCGATGTGGGAGGGCGGCGCCTTGTCGCCTCCCCCGCTAGCGTTGCCGCTGGAGTAGAGCAGACTGCGATTCTGCACAAACCAATG
Organism: Candidatus Thiodiazotropha sp. (ex Epidulcina cf. delphinae); assembly: GCA_025656455.1. Lineage (GTDB taxonomy): Bacteria > Pseudomonadota > Gammaproteobacteria > Chromatiales > Chromatiaceae > Thiodiazotropha. The sequence continues at coordinate 15,970 of JAHXHS010000008.1, forward strand.
GAGCAGATAGGCCAGCACGCCGGCTATCGCCAACCACAACAACACCTCGCCCACACCGGCAAGGTTATTGGAAAAACCGCTCAGCAGGAGCCTTAACCATTCCGCCATCCAGCTAGACTGATCGGCTTCCTCGTCAGCGATGTAGCGCCAATCGGTATGTGTCTCATAGCGACCGAAGGCCTCCTCTGCCAGGACTTCCTGAATCAGCTCCTGGGCGTGTTGCCGGCTCACCTCTATTGCCTGGGCATCCCTGGCCGGCATCACCAACACGGCCAGACAGACCAGTAAGATTGAGACCGCCCCGGCCAGCCGCCGATGCAGGTGGCGTTGGGCCATGCGTCTCAATCCCAGCTCCAGATCCCAAGCCTCGAGCTGGCTGCGCCGGGTGAGGTAGAGCGCGAACCCCCCAGCCACATAAAAGGGCGCGATCAGGGACATCGCCGCCAGGGCGCAAGCGTGATGCAGCCATTCACTGAGGGGATCGGGATCGAACAGATAGTGCTGCCAGTCGATCCAAAGCAGCTCTTCCGGTATCAGTGCCGCAACCAGCACGATCAGTCCCAGCTCCAGGACGATCTCGAAATGCAGCCCCACCAGGGTCAACCAGCCGGCGGCATGCATGCCCCGCCCAAGGATGCCGATGCGGCTGCCTCGAGACCTCCCCTTGAGTCCCTCCAGCACCGCAACCGGCATGACAAAGGAGCGCGAAGGCGTCAGGCGACGCCAGGTGAGACCGGCAATCAGTTGCGGCAATACGATCTTCGTCCAACCCCTGAACACCTCGCTGACAGAGGGCCGCTCGGCAAACAGACGGCGGCTCAGCCAATACAGCAGCGGCGGCTCGTAGACGGGCTTAAACCACCACAGCAGCAGTCCCGCCAGCCACAGGGGCAATGGCAACAGGGTCAGCACCAACATGACAGGCAGAGCGCTGCTGAGCCATAGCAGCCACAGCGGCAGGAACCACTCACGAGCCATGGCAAAGCCCAGGTCTATGCCTTCCCAGGCTGAACGAGGCCGCAGGTTGATGGATAGGCTATCGAGATCCACGAGGTCCTCTTCCCATCAGCGTCAGATACAGGATGACACCCGACCAGAGCAGTGCGGCCACGAGGTATTTGCCGGCCGGTTGCAGGGCGCTGGAGGACCAGAAGGCCTCGACGAATGCCGCCGCCAACAGCATCAGCGCGGCTCCCATGACCAGTTGCAGGGCCTCCCCGGCATGCTCCCTGAGCGCCTGCACGCGGGACCTTTGTCCGGGTGCGATCACCGCCTGTCCCAGAAGCAGCCCCGCCGCGCCGCAGATGACGATGGCCGTCAGCTCCAAAGAGCCATGGCCCGAAACAAAGGGCCAGAAGGTCTCATGATAACCCAGCCGGCTCAAATGGCCCGCCACGGCGCCAATCGCCAGGCCGTTGAAGAGCAGTATGAAGAGGGTCCCCACCCCGAGCAATATCCCAGTGGCGAAAGTACGAAAGCCAATGCCGATATTGTTCAGGATATAGAATCCGAACATGGTGAAGTCGCTCTCGGAACCGCGCTCCGTTGAACGCCCGGGTTGGGCATTCGCCGGGTCGTAGGCGCTCTCCATCTCCGCCACCATGTATTCATCCATGACGGTATAGATCAGATCCTCCTGCAGATAGCAGCCGGCTCCCATCAGCAGCGCCGGTAACAGGAAGCACAGCAGGGAGAGGGCGAAATAGAGACGATGCCGCCGCACCGCCCTTGGAAACCCGGCCAGGATGAAATGGAACAGGCGCCAGCGCCATCCGCCGCGCTGGCGATAGAGTAGTGGATGTCCGCGCAATACCAGGCCGTGCAACTGCCCGATGAGGGCCGGACTGAAACCGCGACTGCGGGCCAGGGCGTAGTGGCTGCAGAGCTGGCGATAGCGGGCGGGAAAATCCAGCCGCTGTTCACGGGAGAGGCGCCGTTTGCTGCGGGGACGATGGAGATCGTCCATCACCTGGGCGATCTCGTCCCACAGGGGTTGATTGTCGGCCTCGAATTGCTGCTGTCTCATCAACGTCCCTTGAGGATCCAGTTGGCATAGGCGTAAAGCGTCTCAACCGCGTCGACGCCTCGCAGCCCGGTCTGTTCCGACAGCAGTTCAGCCAACTCCTGCCGCCGCTCGGTGGAGAGCGTCTCACCACGCTCGGCAAAGGCCAGCAAGGTGAGCTGCTCATCCTCGGAGAGCTCGATCGGCGGTTTGCTGGCGCTGGAAACCGGCGGTTGGATGCGTTCCTGCTGCCGATCCCGATAGACCACCAGGGTGCCGGCCGCCAGATCGCCGAGACGCTTGAACTCCCGGTTGATCAACATAGTGACCAACCCTGCAGCATACAGGAGCGGAAGAAAATCCGCCGCCCGCAGCAGATTGCGTATCAGTGAGGCACTCGGTGTAACCGGCGTGCCGTTATCCTGAATCACGACTATGCCCATTGCCCGTTTGCCGGGGGTGGCCCCGTTATGTATTTCGAATACCACCGGATAGAACCACTCGATCAGAAAGAACCCTATCAGGGTGAGGGCCATGCCGAGCCCGCCGAGGAGGGTCGTGATCAGCAGCAGGGCCAGGTAGAGCAGACCCCGCAGGGCGGCATCGATTCCCCAGGCGCAAGCCCGCACCACCGGTCCTGCGAGACGGAAATCGAGCAGCACGCCTTCTGGAATCTCATAACTCCGCAGGGTATCGAGTGGACGCGCAGCACTCCCTTCCGTCAGTCCGGCCTCCATGAATCAGCCGTAGTAGATATCCCGATAGGCCGAATAGACGGCCCCGGTGAGAATCGGAAAGACGATCAGCAGCCCAAGACCAAAGGGGATAGAGCCGACTACCACAAGCCCCACCGACACCAGGCTGTAGACCGTCAAGGGCATGAGATTTTTCAGGCAACCCATGAAACTCAGCTTCATCGCCTCCCAGGCAGACAGCTCCTCCAGGGCGACCAGCGCCGGAGCGAACAGATAGGCCATGATGATCGGCAGGAAAAGCAAGCTGCCGACGATCAGACCGATGATGAATGTGGGTGAAAAAAGCATCATCGCCATCGCTTCCGGGTTGGCTGTCTCCTGTGACATGATTTGACCGATGGAGCCGAACATGAAAGCCATCAGGCTGACACCGACCAATACTATCATCAGCAGATAGAACAACCCAACCAACATCGCCTGACCCGCATTATTGGAAAAACCGGCAAACAGATGGTTGACGGAGAACTCCTCGCCTTGATCCTGTTCGCTGCAGCCGATCATCAGGCCTGCGATCATCACCGGGGTCAGGACGTTGGCAGCGATGAATCCCAACAGGGGCACCATGCTGACGATAAAGCTGACCACCCCCCACACGATCAGCGCCGCGATCCAGGCGATAGGCGCCTGTTTGAAGTGCCACCAGCCCTTGGCGACCCAGGCCAGGCCATGTCCGGCGGGTACGCCTCGCGGGCCGTCCATCTCGTCCTCCAAAGGCTGCACCAGCTCAGCCTCGGGCGTCGTGTAGGGATCTTCCTCCTCTGTTTGCTCAGTTTGCTCAGTTTCCATCCGGGCAGCGGATTCAGCATGGCGCTCCTGGGCGGCGAGATATTTCACGGCGACGATGCCGCAATCCTGACAGATCCCCATCTCCATGTTGCCGGAGCCGCATTTAGGACATCGGTCACCCGGAACCTGGGAGGGATCGAGAACCTCAGTCGCATCTTCATCGCCGTGGTCGAAGGCCTCCAGCGTGAGCCCGGATGCTGGACTCGACGCCTCGGGGGCCGTCTCCGCCGCCGGGAGCTTCGGATCGATTTCAATGATCAGACCCAGCTTCTCCAGGGCCTCCTGGTATTTCCGCGCCTTCTCCCGGTCGAGATCCTTTTTCAGGCTCAAGGGCCTTCCGCTATGGACCAGCTTTTCCGCCCTCTCCCGCCCGAGTTTGAATTTCTCGCTGAATAGGACGATGACCCGCTCCTTATCCGCGTCAGGCCTCAACTGGCCGGTAAAGATGACCTTATATACTTCAGACATACCCTCTCTCCACGTTATCCCCGATGGTAAGCAACCCTTGACAAATCACTCACCTTTATTGCGGATATTTGCGGCAACGGCCGATAATTCTTGAGTGGCGGAAAACAGAAAAGGGTTGCGCCATGCCGCCAAGATAAGTCATTAACCCCTTGATCCCGTTCTTCCTCTCGAGCCCGTAATCCTAAATGAGATAGAAGCCGGCAGGCTTAAAAAATGATCTCGATCAACTGATGCGCAGTTTACCCGGCCGCGCAGGTCAGCGTCCCGCCCCGACCTCATCTTCGAGGGGAGTTCAGATCGAGTCCTCGATAATGCCTTCCAGCAGGTCGACGATGGCGTTTGCGGCCTCCCCGCCATCCCCGGCAAGTTGTGGTGGACGATAGGCCGCAAAGACCTTATCGGGTTCCGCCAGTTTCACATACACGGCAATCGTGAATGGGCAGATCGCAATATTCTCCGCCGCAGCCTGGGACATCTTGTGCGACATCAGGGCGCTGCAGAACTCCACCGATTGCGCCTTGGAAAAAAGCTGGGCAAAGCCGAGGTCCGGGCCGGTCCGATTCAGCATATCGCTGACATGCAGGGTTCCGCTGACCAGCAGGCCCCTTTCGATTATCGCCATTTCGATATTTTCAAGCACATCCTCGAAGGGCTCCTCCGAGGTAAACACCCTCACCGGCGACCGCTCAACTGGCGGCTCCGCCGCCAGCAGATGTCCGGCACTGAAAAGCAGCAGCCAGACAGCCCATCGATATCTCATATCACTCTCCTAACTCGTCTCGCATTAGCCGTGTCTTGCGGCGATATTGCACCCACCAGAGCCAACCCAGCAGCAACAGGGGCGGGACCAGAAACCAGCGGCTGTCCGGTTGGCGCCGCTGGGTATAGAAACCGGTGATGCGACGGGTGTAACCCGGTTCGAGACCGGCCTCTTCCGCCGGACTCAAAAAGCCGATATCGAGAATACGAAGCGTATCGCCATCGGGCTCGGTAATAAAGCCCAATCGTTCGAGTTGTCCGCCCGGTAACGCCTCGGGAATATCCAGGAGGATGTCCCGCAACCGCATCGAACCATCCTCCTCCTCGACCTCGACCTGGAGTCGCACCCGCTCCCCCGCCGGGAGGGTATCGATATGCTGTTCGACGGCCTGCGCCGGCTGCCATAGCAGGGCCGGAAAAAAGCGCTCCTGCCAGAAATCGGGACGAAACAGGGAGAAGACGATCAGCAACAGCAGCCCCGTCTCCCACCACCGGTTAGGGATCAGCAGCCAACCCTGGGTTGCCGAAACAAAGAGTAACATGGCTATCAGCCCTTGTGCCGCCACCAGGATAAAGTCAACCAGGCTATCGACACCGATCAGCAACAACTCAGTATTGAATATGAACATGAAGGGAAGAATCGCGGTGCGGATATCATAGTAGAAGGATTGCAGACCGGTGCGAATCGGATCGCCGCCGGAGATGCCGGCCGCGGCATAGGCGGCCAGCCCGACCGGCGGCGTATCGTCGGCCAAAATGCCGAAATAGAAGACGAACATATGCACCGCCACCAGCGGTATATCCAATCCGTGGGCCGCGGAGAGCTGCACGATCACCGGCGCCATCAATGTCGAAACCACGATGTAGTTGGCGGTGGTGGGCAATCCCATCCCAAGGATCATGCAGATCAATGCCGTCAGCAGCAGCATCAACAGGATCGAACCGAGGGAGAGGGTCTCCACCACCTCGCCCAGCACTTGGCCGATACCGGTCAGACTGACCGTGCCCACCACGATGCCCGCGGTGGCGGTGGCCACTCCGATGCCGATCATGTTGCGCGCGCCGTTCTCCAGGCCCGTCACCAGGGAGAGCGCCCCCTGGCGAATCCCGTTTAGCACCGCCTTGCCGGCGAACAGCGCCCGTAAACCGTCCTGGGTCAGCTGAATCACCCCCATCAGGGCGATGGCATAGAATACCGCGGTGGCAGGCGAGAGGCGCAGCAGCATCAGGCACCAGACCAGCACCAGGATCGGCAGCAGAAAATGCAACCCTCCCAGCAGGGCCTCACCGACACTGATGATCTGAGGCGAAGCCGACTTCTCTCCACGCAGCCCATATCGCACTTCAGCGAAGATCAGCAGACCGTACAGCAGCAGAATCAGTCCCGCATTGAGATAGAAACCGTTGTCGCCGAACAGCCTGTTGACCGTCTCCACGATCCAGTAGGCGAGGAGGAAAAAAAGGCTCATGCCTGAGAGGGTAAGTCCCCAACGCAGCAGCCGCTGTCTCAAGCCGGCCACCCTGACCCGCGCCTCCGCCTGCATACCCGCCTTGACCGCCTCCAGATGCACTAGGTACATGAGGCCTATATAGCTCAGCACCGCGGGCAGAAAGGCGTGTTTGATGACCGCCAGGTAGGAGATATTGAGATACTCCACCATCAGGAAGGCCGCCGCCCCCATCACAGGCGGCATGATCTGGCCATTGGTCGAGGCGGCCACTTCGATCGCCCCCGCCTTTTCCGCAGGGAACCCCACCCGTTTCATCAAGGGTATGGTAAAGGTGCCGGTGGTCACCACATTGGCGATGGATGAACCTGACACCATCCCGGTGAGACCGGAGGCCAGCACCGCGGCCTTGGCCGGACCTCCCCGCCTATGCCCCACCAGGGCATAGGCGACGCGAATAAAATAGTGACCGCCCCCTGCCTGCTCCAACAGACTGCCGAACAGCACAAACAGAAACACAAACCCCGCCGAGACCCCCACCGCCACCCCGAACACCCCTTCGGTGGAGAGCCATTGATGGGAGGCGACACGCTCCAGGGATGCCCCCTTGTGGGCAAGCAGATCGGGCAGCCAGGGCCCGGCAAAGGTGTAGCCGAGGAAACAGAGCGCGATCACCGTCAGGGGCCAGCCCAGGGCGCGCCGCGTGGCCTCCAGCAACAGCAGCACGCCAACGGCCGCGACGGCCACATCCCCTGTCGTCGGCGCCCCAGAGCGGTTGGCAAGCGCCTCGTAGAAGAGGAACAGATAGCCGGCGCAGAAGGCGGCGGAGAGGGCCAGTATCCAGTCGGACAAAGGGATGGTGTGACTGATGCCCTTGCGGCGCGGAAATGAGAGATAGGCCAGGAATATGGCAAATCCAAGATGAATGGAGCGAATCTCGGTATCGTTGAAGACCGCAAACCCCAGGCTGAAGGGCAGTGGAGAGGCGACCCAGAGCTGGAACAGAGCCCATCCCAGGGCAGTCCCCAACAGCACCCCGCGCGGCCAGCCGCCGGGACGCCTGCCGCCATACTCTACCGCCTCGATCAATTCGAGTTGCATCGCATTGTTATTGTTTTGGCTCATCGCTTTAGGCTCTTCCCTACATCAGCGTGGGTGGAATAGGCAAATCATCGTCATCAAGCATCAATTGAATCTTTAATCGGCCGCAAATGAACACTAATCACCGTAAATAGCTTTACGATTGGCGGTTTATTCATACACTCTCCCACTACCTGCTCAATTAGAGATACTGCCTTTTTAGATTTGCCCAGGTAGAATCACGCCCTTCCGTCAAGGGCCCCTGTTGTTGCAGAGCGAATGTGCTGAAATCAACGCCAAAAATCATAGATGACCAAGCCGATGCGATTCATTCATTATCTGATCACTCTAACACTCTCAGCGTTCCCGGCAATCGCGCCACCCAGCGCTGCCGACGAAGCCCCCAGCCCCGCCACGGGTTGGAAGCATCAAGTGGAGGTCGGTATCAACGGCTCCTCAGGCAATACGGACGCCACGCATATCCATGCCGGCTATGCCGCGGACTATGCCGATGAGCAAGACACCTGGAAACTCGTTTCAGCCTATGACAAATCCGAAAGTGACGGTGAAGCATCGAGAGATCAATTCTTCGCCGACCTGAAAAAGGCGTGGCTTTGGCCCGACTCCCCCTGGTTTGCCTTTAGCCAAGGGCGTTATGACCGGGATCGCTTCAAGGATTGGGACTACCGAATTGCCGCCTCCGGCGGTATCGGTTACCGACTATTGCAGAGCGATACCTGGGATATCGCCGGTCGTCTCGGCCTGGGCGGGCATCTCAGCCGAGGCGAGGACTATGAAATGTCAACGCCAGAGATTATCGTCGCGCTGGATGCGGCATGGACCATCACAGAGCGGGAGGCGTTGTCATTCACAACGGCCTTTTATCCCAGTCTGGACGAAGCCGGCGAGTATCGTAACCTCACCACCCTGGATTGGATCATGAAGATAACAGAACCGGGAAGGTTATCGATGAAACTCGGTTTAAGCAACGAGTACGATTCCCTTGCGAGCGAAGAGAGCGACAACAATGACTTTAAATACCACCTCTCCCTGGTATGGGAGATGTAAGGGAATTTTGAATTTTGAGTTATGAATTTTGAATTGCGGAGTTCGCTGCGCTCACGGTTTTTTTTACTCTTCAGGGAAAATTGGGCGAGCGACAACGAGCATCCACTGTAGCCCATGGTTAGGGCTATACCTTAAAATCATACGGTACCTGAGTATTCAGATCTCTGGCCGCTCTATTCCAGAGAGTTTTTCTCTTATCCTTCGGTACGGACGGTGCCGTTTCTATACATCCGGTAAATCTCCTCCGACCGTGAGCGGTAGTTGTTGTCTACTTTTGAGGCCACATCATTCAAGAAAATGGAAAACCTTTTTCCAACATCTACCCTTCCAGTATACAAATGAGCCAAATGGTCTATATAGCAAAGAACTTCTCGGCAAATAGCAAACGGTGCAGCCCCTTTGGCGTTTAAAAGAGGCTGAATATCGTTAACGACCGTACATCTGAGATTAATCAAATATTCAGATGCTTCCGTCCATTCATTTAGAGTCGGTATCTTAGCCATTATCAACGAGTTCGATTCCGCACTTTCATGGCCCTAACAAGCAAATCAGTCCGCAAATCAATGCAAATAGATTTACCTATAATCGCAAGATCAGGGTAGCACGGGTAACATGGCCGCCTCTTCCTAATCCCGCTCCAGTACGAGCACGCATCACAACAGGCCCTGTAGGGATGCAACGATATAGCGCCTTTTCTTCAATTCAAAATTCATAACTCAAAATTCAAAATTACATAAGCCCTTTCTCCTTGAAATACCGCACTGCCCCCGCATGAAAAGGCGCCGAATTACCCTTCAGCATCTCTTCCGCCTGCAGCTGTCCGAAGGCGGGATGGAGTTTTCTGAACATCGCCAGATTCTCGAACACGGCCTTCACTAACTGATAAACCACCGCCTCATCCACCGCCGCCGAGGTCACCAGGGTAGCCTTGACGCCGAAGGTCGATGTGGCCGCTTTGCTCCCCTGATACATCTTCCCGGGAATCACTGCCGGCGCATAGTAGGGGTTATCGGCGATCAACGTCTCCACCACCTCGCCGGTCACCGGCACCAGGTGGGCGTCGCAGGCGGTTGCCGCCTCTTTGATCGAGGCGTTGGGATGGCCGACCGTGTAGATCATGGCGTCGATCTTGTTGTCACACAACGCCCTGGCCTGCTCCGTTGCCTTCAGCTCCGAGGCGAGCTTGAAGTCACTCCTGTCCCAGCCTAGCTTACTCATCATCACTTCCATGGTGCCGCGCTGACCTGAACCTGGATTACCGATATTCACCCGCTTGCCCTTCAGATCCGCAAAGGCCTTGATACCACTGTCATCCCTGGCCATCACGGTAAACGGCTCGCTATGGATCGAGAACACGGCGCGCAGCTTCTTGTTCTCACCCCGCTCGCTGAATTTCGAACTCCCATGATAGGCGTGATATTGCCAATCCGACTGGGCCACCCCGAAGTCGAGTTCGCCAGCGGCAATGGTATTGAGATTGAAAATAGATCCGCCGGTCGATTCCACTGAACAGCGAATGCCGTGCTCCTTTCTACCCTTGTTCAGCAAACGGCAGATCGCGCCTCCCGTGGGATAATAGACACCCGTGAGGCCACCGGTGCCGATACTGATGAAACGCTGTTCCGCCGCCACGCCGAGCAGGGGCGCGAGTAGTAGGCATAGACCGATGATTTTATTCATGACTCATCCTTTTGAGTTTTGAGTTTTGAGTTTTGAGTTTTGAGTTTTGAGTTTTGAGTTTTGAGTTTTCACAAAGATACTGCATAACGGCTTGAGACGTCAAAGCGGTCATCCAACCATGAAAAAAGGTCTTCCCTTGGTCGAATGGGTGGAAAAAGTAATGCATAACCACTTCGACGGATGGTGCGGTGCGGCAGGGCCGCACCCTACGGGCTACAACGCGTGTAAACAATGGAACGAAGACAAGGCAATTGTAGCCATCCGGGGTGAGAGAGGGAACTACAAGGGTAAAAACGGATGGTCACACCGCCCTCTTCCCAATCCCGTCCCGGCACGAGCGAGAAGCGCAGGCGAAACCGATAAGCGGGCCTGAGTGTTTGAGCGCAGCGAGTCTTAACCCGCATTTTTCGCACCCGATCGTAGCGAGACGGTTCAAGGGTGCGTGATGAGCGGCTTTCACGACTGAGGGGCGCGCAGGCATAGCCGATGCTATGTCGAGCACCCCGACGGAGTGAAGGCCGCTCAGCGCGTGCCATTGGGCCGTCGCAGTCGATCGGGTGCGGAAAATGCGGGTTGGGCCCGCCGGTTTCGCCGAGCATCGCAGCGATCCCCGCAGGGGCGTGACGGTCGGGCGCCCTTTCTTTTGGTTACTTTTCTTTTGGCGGAAAAGAAAAGTGACTCGCCCAGGAGGGCGAAAAAGAGCCTTTCCGCCAACACGGCAAACAGCATAATATGTTAAAAACACCAAAAAAGGCGCCGCGCCTTGAGGCCATTGGCGTTCATTTGCGGACTGATATAATTTTGGCTCTTCCCCAATTCGAGTGGGTGAAAAAAGTCGTAGGTCAGGTTGACGCGGAGCGGCTACCTGACTCAAGAGGGGTGTCACGTAGCTGCGCAACGTGACCTACGGGTTTCTAAACTCTAAACAGATAAACTCAAACAGTCTAAACAGACATCCACTCAAAATTACCTGGGATTTGAATGGGTGATGAGAGGGACGCTCTACTGAGTGGCGCTGAACCCGTCAATCACCTCCTTTGGCGGCGTGCCGGCGTACAGCCGGGTGGCCGGTCCAGGCGGGGAGCTCGATACTGATACCTCGCTGAGACCCTACGACGAAAAGAGACTCTCGCAAAGATCGCTAAGCCCGTAAAGGATTCCCAGACAATGCCTTCTTGGCGTACTTAGCGAGCTTGGCGAGAGAAATAGTGCATGCCTGGCCAGTGATTGAAAATCATCAAGGCGTCGTGCAGAATGGGAAATTCGCATTCGCGTTGATTTGCGTTTATACGCGGACAATCAATCCTGAGTCGGCGAACTGAATTGTTGCGATTGGTAGGATCTACCCACCCGATCAGGGGAATAACCATAATTTTTATCAATTGAGAAAAACCCGCACGGCCTGTGAAAAGGGGCCGGGCTGTTCCGCATAGAGCCAATGACCGGCGCCATGCAGCAGTCGTTGTCGATAGTGGGGAAACAGGCCACGCATCCTCTCTTGATAAGCTTCGGTCACATAATCGGAACCTTCTCCGTGAATAAACAGCACATCGCCGGCATAGGACCTCCCCTGCACTTCGGGGAATCCCGAGAGGACCGGCATGGCGGCCTGCAACACGGGCAGATTGAATCGCCAACGCCACCCGTCCGGTTGCTTCAACAGGTTTTGCAACAGATATTGGCGCACCGGCTTCTCTTTCACCCAGCCGGCAAGGTATCGCTCTGCCGCTTCTCGGCTGTGGATCTCATGCAACGGCAGGGAGCAGAGCCCCTGAAAGATCGACTCGAAACGGTTCTCATAGGTCACTGGCGCGATGTCCGCCACCACCAGCTTGTCGATCCGTTCCGGTTGCTGCAGGGCCATCCACATCGCTGTCTTGCCGCCCATGCTGTGACCCAGCAGCGAGACGCTGTCGATCCCCAACCGGTCCATCAACCTGTACACGTCACTCGCCATCAGCGGATAGTCCATGGTTGCCTGATGAGGAGAACGGCCGTGGTTGCGCAGGTCCGGCAGCAGCAGGCGATAGTTCTCCTGCAGCCGTTTCACTATGCCCATCCAGTTGACGGATGAACCGAACAGTCCGTGCAGCAGGCATAGCCTGGGGTTGGCTGCGTCGCCGAATTCGCGGTAGTGGAGATTCACTCCGGGATGCTGGCCGAATGCGGGCAATAGAGGCGTTCTTTCTCAACCATTTCATACAGACAATCCGCCACACCGCCCGGCGGATAGGGGTAGGCTTCGTAGAACGCCCGCACGCCAGCGGTGATCTTGTCCAAGGCCGGTTATTTTCTCTTCTTCGGCGGCAGGAGGTCGGTGATGCTGCCCTCTGCCATCTCCGCGGCAAAACAGATGGTCTCGTTCAGGGTCGGGTGGGGATGGATGGTCAGGCCGATATCCTCGGCATCGGCCCCCATCTCCAGGGCAAGTACCGTTTCACCGATCAGCTCCCCGGCATTCGGGCCGACGATGCCGGCGCCGAGAATACGCTTCGTGTTTGGATCGAACAGCAACTTGGTCATGCCCTCGTCCCGGCCGATGCCCAGGGCGCGGCCACTGGCCGCCCAGGGAAAGACCCCCTTCTCATACGCGATGCCCTGCGCCTTGGCCTCGGTCTCGGTCAAGCCCATCCACGCCACTTCCGGATCGGTATAGGCGACGGAGGGAATGGTCATGGGATCGAAGCTGGCCGGCAACCCGGCAATCACCTCGGCCGCCACTTTTGCCTCGTGCGTCGCCTTATGGGCCAACATGGGCTGCCCGACCACATCGCCAATGGCATAGATGTTCGGCACATTGGTGCGCATCTGCCGGTCCACGGGAATGAAACCCCGCTCGTCAACGGTCACCCCGGCTGCCTCGGCATTGATCCTTCCGCCGTTCGGGGTGCGTCCCACCGCCACCAGCACACGGTCGTAAGTCTGCGGCTTGTCCGGCGCCTGCCTACCCTCGAAACTCACCTTCAAACCGCTCTTCAGGACCTGGATATCGGTCACCTTGGTGCCGAGCATGATGCTGTTATAGCGTTTGCCGATGCGCTTCTGCAGTGGCCGCACCAGATCCGCATCGCAACCGGGAATCAACCCCTCCTGCAGCTCCACCACGTCGATCTGACTGCCCAGGGTTGAGTAAACGGCGCCCATCTCAAGGCCGATAATACCGCCCCCGATCACCAGCATTCGCTTCGGGATACTCTCCAACGCCAAGGCGCCGGTGGAATCGATCAAGCGTGGATCGCCGTTCGGAAAACCGGGAATTTGCACCGGGCTGGATCCACAGGCGATGATGGCGTCGTTGAAGGCGATGGAGACGCTACCCTTCGCTGTGTTGACCGCAATCCGGTTGGGCGATTCGAAGCGGGCGACGCCATGCACCAATTCCACCTTGCGTTGCTTGGCCAACTGTTTCAAGCCGCCGGTCAGACGCCGCACCACCTTGTCCTTACCTGCGCGAAGCTTCTCCAGATCGATCTTCGGCGTGCCGAAATCCACCCCCATCCCGGCCAGTTCGGCCGCTTCATTGACCACGTCCGCCGCATGCAGCAAGGCCTTGGAGGGGATACAACCCACATTGAGGCAGACACCGCCCAGGGCGTCGTAACGTTCGATCATGATCACGCGCTTGCCCAGATCGGCGGCGCGGAAAGCAGCCGTATACCCGCCCGGACCGGCGCCCAGAACCACCACATCGGCCTGTTTGTCGGCAGCTCCCTTGACGGCTTCGGAAACCGGCGCCTTGGTGGATGCGGGCGGTTCAGCCGCTGTCGCGCCTGGATCCAATTCCAGTTTGAGTATGCTGCCGCCCATGGAGATGGCGTCACCGACCTTGACCAGTAACTCCCTCACCGTACCGGCATGGGGCGATGGAATATCCATCGTCGCCTTGTCACTCTCCAGGGTGATGATGGAATCTTCCGCCGCTACCCTGTCTCCGGGGGCAACCAATATCTCGATGATATCAACCTGTTCAAAATCGCCGATATCGGGAAGAGTAACCTCAACGATGCCGCTCATGCATGCTCCTCAAATCTGTCGATGCCGGCAAAGACTGTCAAGAAAAAAATGAATACGTTAAAAAAACAATATATTATAACTTTGCGATCTTGGCGTCTTTGCGAGAGTTTTTCTTTCCGGACAGACACTATCCAGCCATCGGGTTAATAATAATGCTGTGAATGGCCGGGCGCTTTCCGCAAACCGCACCCAGCCTACTCGGGAAAAGTTGAATGTATCAGGAACTTTGACGAAGTACTAGGTCGTGCCTGTGCCCTGCACATCGCCATTGAGCCAGACCGTCATGGCAGCGGCCGACATCGGCTTGGCGTAATAGAAGCCCTGTAGATTGCGGCATCCGATGTCCACCAGGAAATCGGCCTGCTCCTTGCTCTCCACACCTTCCGCCACCAGACTGAGATTCAAGCTTTCGGCCATCGCCACGATGGTTTTCACCAATGAGGCATCATCAATATCGGCAGGCAAATCGTTGACGAATGAACGATCGATTTTCAGGATATCCACCGGGAACCGCTTCAGATAGCTCAACGATGAATAGCCGGTTCCGAAATCATCCACGGAGAGATTGACACCCAGCGCCTTGAAGCCGGTCAGCCAGGTAATCGCTTCATCCGTATCGCGCATCAACAGACTTTCGGTCATCTCCAAGGTCAGGGTCTCGGGAGAGAGTCCGGTGTCCTGCAACACCTGTCTGAGATAGTCTGCCTCCAATCCCAGCTCGCGCTGCCGGCTCGATAGGTTCACCGCCATATTCAGATCGGCAAAGCCAGCCTTATGCCATTGGCTGAGCTGTTCGCATGCCCCCTTGATGACCCATTCGCCGACCGAGCCGATCAGCCCGCAATCTTCCGCCAGGGGGATGAACCGGTTGGGCGAAACAACGCCTCTGTGTGGATGATTCCAACGCAACAGGGCCTCGATGCTGACCACTCGGTCGAGGGTGGCGTCCACCACAGGTTGATAGTAGATCTCCAACTCGTTGCGCTTGATGGCGAGTCTCAGATCCAATTCCAACTGCTGGCGTTCAAGGGTCCGTTGCTGCATGGAGGCGGTAAAGAACTGATAGTTGTTGCGGCCATGCGCCTTGGCCTGGTACATCGCCATATCGGCATTTCTCAATAGCGCATCCGCATTCACCGCGTCATCGGGAAAGATGGTGATGCCGACGCTCGCGCCGATGTAGATCTCACGCCCATACAGGGTAAAGACCCGGATGATGCTGTCGATCACCTTGGCGGCGATGCCGGCCACTGCATCCATGTCGGTGACATCCTGCAGCAGAATGACGAACTCATCGCCACCGAACCTGGCCACCGTATCCGACTCCCGAACACACGCCTCGATACGCGACGCAACCTGTTGCAGCAGTTCATCGCCCATGACATGGCCAAAGGTATCGTTGACCATCTTGAACTGATCGAGATCGATGAACAGCAATGCCAGCTTCCAGTTTTCCCGATTCGCGGAACCTATTGCCTGGGTAAGCCGGTCGGATAGCAGAGAGCGATTGGGTAAACCGGTCAAGGCATCGTAATTGGCTTGGTAGCGGATCTGTTCTTCATCCTGTTTATGCTTACTGATATCTGAAAATACCGCCACATACTCTTTTGCGATACCGTCCTCGCCCGGAATGGCCGCGATCGACAGCCACTCAGGAAAGACACTGCCGTCTTTGCGCCGATTCCAGATTTCACCGGTCCAATAACCCTTCTGCAACACTGAATCCCACAGCGATTCATAGAACGCTTTGTTGTGTCTGCCGGAGCTGAGCATGCTAGGCCCACGGCCGATCGCCTCTTCCGGGGCATATCCGGTAATGCGGGTGAAAGCTGGATTGACGGTCTTGATCAGATTATCCGCATCAGTCACCATGATGCCCTCGGCCGTTGTTTCAAAGACCGTTGCGTTCATCCGCAGCTGATCCTCGGCGCGTTTCTGTGCCGTGATGTCTTCCTTGACCGCTATGAAATGGGTGATCTTGCCCATCTCGTCGCGCAACGGACAGATTGACGCCGATTCCCAATAGATCGAACCGTCCTTGCGTCTGTTATGGAACATGCCGCGCCACTCTTTACCCGCCAGCAGGGTGTTCCACATCTCGGTATACTCCTCCTTGGTTTTATCGCCACTCTTCAGAATACGCGGATTCTGTCCAACGGCCTCAGCGGCGGAATAGCCGGAGACCTTCTCGAATTTCGGATTGACATACTCGATGGTGCCGTTGGTGTCGGTAATCATCACCGAGGTGGGGCTCTGCTCCAATACCCTGCCCAGTTTGCGCAGATCCGCTTCGGCCTGCTTGGACTCGGTGATATCACTCCTGACACAGACTACACCGCCTTCGGTGGTGTAGTTGTTGCTCGCCAGAAACCAGGCGCCGCTTTCGACCTGTTCCAGATATTGACCGATCGGCATGACGCCAAAAACCGCTTCCCCTTCCAGACTCAGATTATGGATTCGATTTCCGGTAACGGATTGCAAGGCACTTATATTCGCGCCTTCGAAGATCCAATCCTTGAGCCAGGGATAAAACTCGCCAAATCGCCGGTTATGAAGCACAAGGCGTCCGTCGGCATCGAACAGCGCAAAGGCTTCAGACAAATTCTCCACCGCGTCGTGCAACCGGTACCAGGCACGGTTGACCTCCAGGTGCGCCTTCTGCAGGCTGCGTATCAACTGCCAGAGACCCAGCAGCAGGATGAAAACCACGGCTGAGAGAATGACGATCAACTGCTTCTTATTGGCTATCTCGATGATGCGATTCCGTTCATGCCTGGCATGGATATATTCAAAGTACTCCAGGGTGGGTATGGCCAGATAGCGTATCTTCAATCCACCGAGCTCTGTCAGATCCCCAAGATTGGAGTCCACATGAAACAGCACTTTATCCAACACTTCCCGGCTCGCCGGAGAGGACGGTGACTTTTGCTTCAGTTTCGCTAGTGCGCTGTGGATATCCTCTATTTGCGTATCGGTATAGAAGAGATGGTAGGTATAAAGGGAGTTCAGTAATTCAAGCATATCCCGGTATGCCTCCGGGTCGACCGCTTCCAACTCGCGCGCCGCAATGGGGAGATAGTGAATGCCGTTGCGCACCTGCGCGGCCTGGAACTTGATCCTCTCGAGGATATCCAGTTTTTCATCCATGCCGCGCCAATAGGTTTCGACAAGATCAGCCAGAACCTTGTCGCTCAGCTTCGGATTGCTGTTGATCTTCTCTTTCAATTCCCTCAGACGATTGCTCGTTCGCACCAACGGATCGTATTGAACCAACAGAAACGAGGTTATCCTGAGCACATCCCGGTCGAGGCGCGCATCCATCTCCTTCAGTTGCAGTAGATGATGCGATAACTCGGCATATTCCTGCGATTCATCGTCCCAGAAGAGGACCAGTAACAGCACAAAGGCAACACTCAGGGAAAACAGCAGCAGACTGCGCTTTGTACTTATGGCCTTGAGCATCTTCATGGTTTGAACCTGATATGCTCTCCAACCAGACTGAACAGGAATGCAACGATATCCTCTATCTCATCATCCGGAATCTCCCGTCCCAACTGATAGCGTCCCATCACCCGTACGGCATCATTCAGGGTTTTCGCCGAACCATCGTGGAAATAGGGGGGATTGACCGCCGCCAGACGCAGGCTGGGCACTTTGAAATAGTGCTTGTCCTCGGCCCGTTGCGTGACATTGTATCGGCCGAGGTCGGCGGGCGTGATTTCACCCCCTCGATCCTCGAAATAGTCTCCCATCGCTCCTATGAATCCGTACATGTTGCCACCCACGTTGACGCCCTGGTGGCAACTGATGCAGCCATAGCTTTTAAACAGGCGGTAGCCGCGGCGCTCCTTTTCGGTGAGTACGCCCTTCTCCCCCCGGAGCCAACGATCAAAACGGGAATTCAGCGTCACCAGCGAACGCTCGAAGGCGGCAATGGCGATGGTTATGTTCTCCCCGGTGATGCCATCTTCGAACAAGGCGTCAAAGTCCGCCACCATGGAGGGATCGTTGCCGAGTTTGGAGATGACCTCTTGCCAGTTGGAATTCATCTCAATGGGATTGTGCACCGGGCCCGCGGCCTGGGCCTCCAGGGTTGGGGCCCGACCATCCCAGAATTGCACAAAATTGAAGCGGGTGTTGTACACGGTAGGCGCCTTGATGCCGCCTATCGCGCCGCTCACGCCCATGGATTTCGCTTTCCCGTCGGTACCGCCGGTGGAGAGAACGTGACAGCCCGCGCAGCTTAGACTGTTATCCTGCGAGAGACGTCTATCGTGAAACAGACGGTCGCCCAAAGCCGCCAGTTTCGGATTCAGATCGTGATCTGCGGTCAGCGGTTGTATCGGCTCGTTCTTCACCCAGCCAGCCAGTGCATCCGAAGACATAATCAGAAGAAATATCAATAACTTCAAGTAGTTACGCATGACAAATAACAAAAAAAGATCATCTATAAAGCACCTGACCCATGCCTGCGCCAACTACTTGCATAACCTTCAATGCCAAATAGGAAAGGATGCCAACTTCAATAGGTTATCGGACAATCGGTGGAAATCTTTACAACCAGGCGCCGGCTGATATCGCCGCTGAGTCGATAGCATAGCGGATCGAGTCGTCGAAGAGATCTCAGAGCAGTAGACGACGGATATCGCCCAGCAGCGATGCGAGAAAGCTGGTGAACCTGACGCCATCCGCCCCATCGATCACCCGGTGATCGTAGGAGAGCGAAAGCGGCAGCATCAAGCGCGGCTGAAACCCCTCGCCGTCCCATACCGGCTGCATGTTGCTGCGGGAGACGCCCAGGATAGCCACTTCCGGGGCGTTGACAATGGGGGTAAAAGCCGTGCCTCCAATACCGCCCAGACTGGAGATGGAGAAACAGCCGCCCTGCAGATCTCCGAGGGCCAGTTTTCCGTCCCGCGCCTTGGCGCTGAGGGTCATGAGTTCCCTGGCAAGGTCGAAAATGCCTTTTTCATTCACATCGCGTATCACCGGCACCACCAACCCGTTCGCTGTATCCACGGCGACGCCGATATGCACGTAGTTACGATATATCAACGATTCAGCATCGGCCGAGAGGGCTGCATTGAAAATTGGCATCTCTTTCAAGGCAACGGCGAGCGCTTTCATCAGAAATGGCATGAACGTAAGGCGAATATCCTGCTTCAGGGCCGTCTCTTTCTGGGATTTCCGGAATCCCTCCAATTCCGTAATGTCGGCCTCGTCAAACTGGGTGACATGAGGCACCGTCAACCAGCTGCGGTGAAGATGGGCGCCGCTGATCTTTTTTATGCGGTTCAGGGGGGTGGTCTCGATTTCGCCGAAGCGACTGTAATCCACCTCCGGACCCAGCGGTATTTCAAATGGCGATCCGCTTGTTCTCCTTGCCTCTCCACGACGCAGGGATTGTTTGACGAAAGCGTGTACATCCTCTTTCAACACCCGCTGTTTGGAACCACTCCCCTTGACCAGAGAGAGATCGACTCCCAATTCGCGGGCGAAACGGCGAACACCCGGGCTGGCATGGGGCGTTGCCGAGCCACTGATTGCCGGGATAGCGTCCGGGACGGGTGGAGCGCTGATCTCCTTGTCTCCGGGCCTGCGGGCCGGTGCGGATTCCCGCGCCGCCTCTTCAGTCGCTGAGGGAGCAGGCGCCTGGACCGTCTCCAGTTCTTCAGCCGCGGGGGCAGGCCCCGCGGCAGGCTGTTGCTGTTTTCGGGGATCGCCGGCGGCAGCCTCGAGGGTGAGTATCTTGTCCCCTTCGCTGACATGATCACCCGCCTTGATCAACAGACGCTTCACCACACCCGCCTGTGGAGACGGAATCTCCATCGTGGCCTTATCACTCTCCAGGGTCAGCAGAGACTCTTCAATACTGACTTCGTCACCCTCGGAAACAAGGATTTCAATAACCTCGACCAATTCGAAATCTCCAATATCAGGTAACAGCACATCTGTTGTTTTACCCACGTCTCATCCTCTTTGCCGTTCAGGCATATTCTGTTTCATTCAGGCTCACCCACCTCTGCCACGCGTTGTTGCGTTGCTTGGAAAGGGCGCGCCATTCCATCCTTCGGTCCGTAAACGGCACATCCATGTGCCACTTCTCCCGGCGCCACGCTGATATCAGCAATTAGTATGAGACAGTACACTAGGCGCCCTACGCCTTGTCTATACCTTCCTGGGATTGGGCTTTTCCGGGTCGATCTTATATTTTTTGATCGCCTGGGTGACCCGTTCCGGTTTAATCTCTCCTTCATCCGCCAATGCCTTCAACGCCGCGACAACGACATAGTAGCGATTGACTTCGAAGAACTTGCGTAACTGACTGCGCATATCGCTACGGCCGAAACCGTCGGTGCCCAGCACGCTATAGCGCGCTGTCACAAAGGGACGAATCTGCTCCGCATAACTGCGAACATAGTCTGTTGCCGCCACCACAGGCCCTTTCCGTCCCGTCAACTGTTCGGCGACATAACTGACCTTCGGACTCGCTTGCGGATGGAGGGTATTCCAGCGCTCCACGTCCACACCGTCACGGCGCAGTTCATTGAAGCTGGTGACACTCCACACGTCGGCGGAAACCTTGAAGTCTTTCTCCAGCAGTTCCGCTGCTGCGATCACCTCGCGCAGGATCGCGCCACTGCCTAGCAGTTGTACCCGTAACCTGTGCTTGCCGCCCTTACGGAGCGGATAGAGTCCGCGCACTATGCCCTGTTCCACACCCTTGGGCATCGCCGGCTGAAGATAATTTTCGTTCATCACCGTGATGTAGTAGAAAACACTCTCCTGCTCCTGATACATACGGCGCATGCCATCCTGCACAATCACCGTCAATTCATAGGCAAAGGCCGGGTCATAAGCGACGCAGTTGGGGATCGTCGAAGCAATGATATGGCTGTGTCCATCTTGATGTTGCAGTCCTTCACCCGCCAGGGTGGTGCGCCCGGCGGTGCCCCCGATCAGAAAGCCGCGCGCCTGCATGTCCCCCGCTGCCCAGGCCAGGTCGCCAATGCGCTGGAAGCCGAACATGGAGTAGTAGATATAGAACGGGATCATGCTGACCCCGTGATTGCTGTACGCGGTGGCGGCTGCGATCCATGACGACATGGCCCCCGCCTCGTTGATGCCCTCCTGCAGGATCTGCCCCTTCTTATCCTCACGGTAGAACATCACCTGATCCGCATCCACCGGCTCGTACAACTGGCCCACCGAGGAGTAGATGCCGAGTTGGCGGAACATGCCCTCCATGCCAAAGGTACGCGCCTCGTCCGGCACGATGGGCACGATCTGCTTGCCAAGCTTTTTATCCCGAATCAACATGTTCAGCAGCCGCACGAATGCCATGGTGGTGGACTGCTCCCGATCGCCGCTGCCCTCCAGCAGGGCCTTGAAACTCTCCAACGGTGGGGCTTGCAGGGGGTCCACCTTGCTGCGGCGCCTGGGCAGAAAGCCACCCAAGGCAGCACGGTGCTGATGCATATATTTCATCTCGGGGCTGTCGGCCGGAGGCTTGTAAAACGGCGCCGCACCGATCTGGTCATCGGAGATCGGGATATTGAAACGGTCTCGAAAGGCCTTCAGCGCCGCCTCTCCCATCTTCTTTTGCGAGTGGGTGATATTCTGGCCCTCACCGGCCACTCCCATGCCGTAACCCTTGACCGTCTTGGCCAGGATGACCGTCGGTTTGCCCTTGTGGGAGACCGCTTCGGCATAAGCGGCATAGACCTTGTGGGGATCGTGACCACCACGGTTCAGTCGCCAGATATCCTCATCGGTCATGTTGGCGACCATCTCTTCGAGTTCCGGATACTTGCCGAAGAAATGCTCACGGGTATAGGCGCCGCCCTTTGCCTTATAGGCCTGATAGTCGCCGTCGACACACTCTTCCATGCGCTTCAGCAGGATGCCGTTTTTATCCCGGGCGAACAGCGGATCCCAGTAGCCGCCCCACACCACCTTCACCACATTCCAGCCGGCGCCGCGAAATACGGCCTCGAGTTCCTGGATGATCTTGCCGTTTCCGCGCACCGGACCATCCAGACGCTGCAGATTGCAATTGATGACGAATACCAGATTGTCCAGACGCTCTCGTCCGGCCAGGGAGATGGCGCCCAAGGCCTCGGGTTCGTCCATCTCGCCGTCACCGCAAAAGGCCCAGACCTTACGCTGATCGCTATTCGACACCCCCCGGTCGTGCAGGTAGCGCATGAAGCGCGCCTGGTAGATGGCCATCAGCGGCCCCAGTCCCATGGAGACGGTTGGGAACTGCCAGAAGCCGGGCATCAGCCAGGGGTGAGGATAGGAAGAGAGTCCGTCGCCATCAACCTCTTGGCGAAAACTGTAGAGTTGTTCTTCACTGAGCCGTCCTTCAAGGTAGGCCCTGGCATAGATCCCGGGCGCGGAGTGCCCCTGAAAGAAGATCAGGTCACCGTCCCGCTCCTTGTTCGGGGCGCGGAAAAAATGGTTGAAGCCCACATCGAAAAGCGTGGCGCTGGAGGCGAAACTGGAGATATGCCCTCCCAGTTCAGTCGAGATCCGGTTCGCCTGCACCACCATGGCCATGGCATTCCAACGAATAAACGACCTGATGCGGCGCTCCATGGCCCGATCGCCGGGAAAACGCTGCTGCTTGGTCACCGGGATGGTGTTGACATAAGCCGTATTCGCACTAAACGGCAGGTAGGCCCCGGAACGGCGCGCCTTGTCAACCAAGCGCTCGATAAGAAAGTGGGCGCGATCCACACCTTCATTCTCGAGCACGGCCTCCAAGGCATCCAGCCATTCTTGCGTCTCCTGCGGGTCGATATCAGGTCTGCTCGCCATCATGCTTCTCTAGTGTAGTGTCTCATATTGTTTGACGTTATCAGAGGCATGCGAACGGCTCTCTCCAGCCACCGCCGATGACATGCCGTGCCGGGCGCCTGATAGAGAACTATTCGGATTGCCAATAGTTTGGATTGATGGGCGTAATATACAGCAAGACGTTTCTCATTTCAGCGTTATCCAGCGATTATTTTTCTTAACTTAATTCACTGTTTTTGCTATTGATTAACCGGATTCCACGCGTCAGATCAGCAATCATCGACGCAGCCGCCCACAGCGACGCTTGAAACGACAAAAGGCGCATCCGGAACCGACCGGATGCGCCTTTTCAATAAGCGAAAAACGGCTCGCTTAAATCTCTTTGCGAGACTCTAAAACCGGCATTTCGAAAGGCCTACGCTCGATAGCCACCTTGCGGCGCTCTTCCATCTGCTTCATCGCATCAGCGCGACGTGTCTCCATCTCTTTGATCATCTCATCACGGCGAGCGTTGGACTCTTCCATACGGCTTGCCATCGCTTCCGGCATCTCGGGCCTGGCCGGCGCCATGCTGTCGAAACGGGCCTGCATCTGTTCACGTTGCGCTTGCATCCGCTCCTGCATCGCCTTCATCTCGGCTTCCCTGACGGCGCGAGGATCGGCATTGAATTTCTCGGCATATTGACGCTGTGCGGCAACGGCCTGTTGGAAGGCCTTTTGCTGTTGCTCGGCGAATGCCTTCTGCTGCTCGATCATGGCTGCCTGTTGCTCTTCGGTCAGTGCCGGTGGGGGTACGGCATACGGCGCATAGCCATAGTAAGGATAGTCATAACCGTAACCACGGCCATAACCGCGACCATAACCATCGCCGCGAGCATGCATGTTGAATGAGAAGTCAAAATCACCGGCGCCGAAACCGTCACCGAAAAAATCGTCGCCCCAGTTGTTGCCCCACCACGCATTCGCGGTAGCGGAGGCGGCCGTCATTGCAATGGCGGCCGCAATGATAGAAATCTTTTTCATCTTGATTACCCGAAATATTATGTTGTGAAAACCACGCTCATCCGATTTCGCACATCCCTGTGCAGAGTGTCCTTTAATCTGCTTTATTTAGCAGGAGCAGCCGGTGCGGCAGGTGCTGCCGGCGCGCCAGGAGCTCCCGGATAGCCATAAGGAGCACCATAGCCGTAAGGAGCGCCATAGCCGTACGGGCCACCATAGCCATAAGGAGCGCCATAGCCATAGCCATCGTAGCCTCGGTAATAGTTGTTGCCACGGCCATAACCGGAACCACGAGCATTACCGCTCATGCCGAAGCTGAAATCACCGGATCCATCACCCCAGCCATCACCCCAACCATCGTTGTTCCAACCACGGTTGTTACCCCAGCCCGGACCACCCCACCATGCGGATGCGGATGCGGAAGCAACGATCAGAACAGCAGCAGCAGCAGCTTTAACGGTCATTTTCATTTTTCACTCTCCTCGAGATAGAATGTAGTCGTAATGTTGTCTGAGAAAGCAGATACTGCGTAGCTTTCGAGATATAGAATATTAGTATTTTCTAAAATAAACAAATTGCTATTTTTAATTGTAATCAACTTTGAATAGGGATTATCTAAGAGTCTTCTCGATGCTCCCCACAAACCGATCTCTCACCCTATGCAAATCACCCTGACCCGACCTGACGACTGGCACCTGCATCTGCGTGATGACGAAGCGATGGCTTCGGTGGTGGCAGCCACCGCCGAACGCTTTGCCCGTGCTATCGTGATGCCCAATCTATCCCCCCCCGTCACCACCACCGAGATAGCCATGGCATACCGGCAGCGTATTCTCAATGCCCTGCCGGCCGATAGCGCCTTTACCCCATTGATGACCCTGTATATGACCGACCTGCTCGGTCAGGAGGAGATTGTGCGGGCAAGGCAGAGCGGAATCGTACAGGGGATAAAGCTATACCCGGCGGGTGCTACGACCCATTCCAATGCCGGGGTGACCGATATCCGCAAGCTCTACCCTGTGCTTGAGACAATGCAGAAAGAGGGACTTCCCTTACTGATTCATGCCGAAGTCACCGATCCTGATGTGGATATTTTCGACCGGGAACAGGTTTTCATCGAACGCCACCTGATGCCACTGAAGCGGGATTTTCCTGCCCTGCCGATGGTCTTCGAGCATATCACCACCAAGGAGGCGGTCGAGTTCGTCAGCGACTGTGATAACCGCCTGGGCGCGACCATCACCGTGCAGCACCTGATGCACAACCGTAATGCCCTGTTGGCAGGCGCAATTCGCCCCCATTACTATTGCCTGCCGATACTCAAACGGGGGACTCACCAGGCGGCCTTGGTCAAAGCGGCAACCAGTGGCGACCCGCACTTCTTCCTAGGCACAGACAGCGCCCCCCATCCGCAGCACGCCAAGGAGTCTGCCTGCGGATGCGCCGGTTGCTATACCGCCCATGCCGCGATTGAACTCTATGCCGAGGTTTTCGAACAGGCAGACGCACTGGATAAATTAGAGGGCTTTGCCAGCCTGCATGGCGCCGATTTTTACGGCTTGCAGCGGAACCAGGGAACCATCACCCTGGAAAAAAACAGTTGGGTTGCACCTGAAAGTTACCAATTCGGCCAGGACCGGGTAGTGCCCTTGGGGGCAGGAGAGACGATCGGTTGGAGATTGGCCGGCATTTCTCACCAGACGGACCGGATAGGCTGAAAATAAATGCTAAAAAAATTAGAGTCCTCAGGAAAATCTGTGGGTGGGGCTCGACGCAGATAAGTATCCAAGTCTATGATCTGAAGTGAGTTTTGTGGCCAGAAAGGTAACAAAACAACCGTGAATTTCTGCGTGTCAGTTTTGCTTGGACATAACCTGACACACAGCGCGATCTGGATTCGCCGGGTTGATACTCTCGCAAAGCCACGAAGCACGCAAAGGGAAAGGCGGCTAATTAGATTGTCGATAGCGCGGTTCAGATTCGCCGTGAGACGGGAGCGGGATTGCTGGAAACGGTCTATGAGGTCATCCTTGCGCATCCGTTACGGCAACGAGGCTTTCAGGTTGAGCGGCAGGTTGCCGTCCCCATTGAATACCTTGGGCACAGGTTTGATGAAGGCTTCCGGGCCGACCTTGTCGTTGAGAAAAAAGTTGTTATTGAGCTCAAGTGTGTTGAAAAACTCAACAATGCACATAATGATTCTTTGCGTGCTTGGCGGCTTTGCGAGAGTCAATTCTCGTCTTGAAATACCCACAAATTTTGCTGAAAAGCCAAAAATTATAGCTTTGCGAACTTGGCGTCTTAGCAAGAGAAATTGTCTTGTTTCTGGACGGATACTGGCGCCTCGGCCGAGGCTATTCCGTCTCCTGCATCGGTGGCTCGTCCTCAAACAGGCTCTCGTCGAACAGTTCATCGTCCTCCATATGGTTCGGGCCGTTCTTGATCTGCGAATCCCGCCGCTGCAGATAGAACTCTCTGACAAAGGAGTATCGATCCACCGCTGCCTCATCCAAGACATCCCCCGCCTCCAGCAGATCGGCGCGGATATCGATATATTGCAAAGCGGTCAGTGACAAATAGATGCTTTGCGAGGGATAGCTGATGGGATTGATCAGGGTATCGCCTACCCGACCCAACAGATCCCGCAGCGTTGCGGGTCCGAGAAACGGAATCACAAAGTAGGGCGTATCTCCCATACCCCAATAACCCAATGTCTGGCCCATGTCTTCTTTATAGTTGGGGAGCCCCATATCGGAGGCCACGTCAAACAGCCCGAACAGACCAATGGTAGAGTTGATGCAGACCCGCCCGATATCGGATAGGGCGCGGCCCGGTTTGAGTTGCAGCAGATTATTGGCGGCCGAGGGAATATCCGCCAGGTTACTGAAAAAATTGCTCACCCCCAAATCCACAGCGGAGGGTGTCACGAAACGATAACCCTTGGCCACCGGTTTCCCGACTGCCTGGTCAAAATCCTGATTGAATTGGTCCATACTGCGATTGATAGCCTCGAGAGGATCGGCAGGGTGCCTGCTTTCCACACTGGCGCATCCCAACAAAAGCGATAACAACAGGGATGTGACGGCAATCCTTTTAACCACGGCAATCAGACTCATAGTATTTTCCAAAACCTCTACATCGATCCGTTATCATACAACCGAGCCCCCCCTAGGTGAAATCGGGCTTGAATTTGGTTTTTGGAGCAAGCCGGCTCGCCCCAAAATCCAAATCCCTATGAGAAACGCGGATTAAAATAAAGTCGAAAAAAAACAGAGCTTTCTTTATCCTTGTCGGGATGAGTGACATCATTTACAACAATGCTATCGCACGGCGCTTTCGCGGCTTCTTGCCGGTGGTGGTCGACGTGGAGACCGGCGGATTCGATGCCGCGCGGGATGCCCTGCTCGAGATCGCCGCCACGACCATTGCCATGGATGATCAAGGCATGCTCTACCCCGCTGAGAGCCTCGCTTTTCATCTGACGCCCTTCGAAGGCGCCAATATCGATCCAAAAGCGCTTGAATTCAACGGCATAGATCCTGACCACCCTTTCCGCCAAGCCCTTCCTGAAACGCAGGCGCTGAAACAGCTCTTTACCCCGATTCGCAAAGCGATCAAGGCGAGTGGATGCAAAAGAGCAATCCTGGTCGGCCACAATGCCTTCTTCGATCTCGGATTCCTCAACGCGGCTGTTGACAGATGCGGTATCAAGCGCAACCCCTTTCATCCGTTCAGCACCTTTGACACCGTCACCCTCGCCGGTGTCGCCTACGGTCAAACCGTGCTTGCCAAAGCAGCTCAGTGTGCAGGCCTTGATTGGGACAGTTCCCAGGCCCACTCGGCGATTTATGATACTGAACAGACCGCAAGACTTTTTTGCACCATTATCAACCAATGGCAGCGGCCATCTCAGAAAAGACCCTGGGAAAACACAGGCACATCATGAACCTGATCAGACATGAAAGACGGGGCGGAAAGCCCCGTCATTCACTAGGGCCTGTTAACACTAATCCAATACGTCCTGCTGGGGCTGTTTTTGTGTCCAGCAAGGCAGAATGAGCGTAGTGTAGCCCGGCTACATAAGCGAATGATAACGCCGCTGGGCGCAAAAACAGCCCCAGCCCTTCGGGTTGCGCCTGAAAAAGCGCCACTCGGCGTTGCTCGTCGTTCATTTGGAATCACCAAACCTCTCTCCTCGCGCCTTGATTGGCGCTTTTTCAGACGCAACAGGGCGTATTGGATTAGTGTTAACAGGCCCTAGTTGTTCTGAATAACAATATTGGGAAACTTGGCTGCGTAGTCCTTTGCCTGAAGCGACAGCTTGGCGGCCGTCTTGCGCGCAATCTCACGATAAATCTGCGAGATCCGGTCCTCCGGCTCCGCCACCACGGTCGGCTTACCGCCATCGGTCTCTTCCCGAATACGAATGTCCAGCGGTAACGATCCGAGAAGGTCCACACTGTACTGATCCGCCATGGAGGAACCGCCGCCCTGACCGAAGATGTGCTCTTCATGACCACAGTTGGAACAGATATGGGTACTCATGTTCTCTACTATACCCAACACCGGCACCTCTACCTTTTCAAACATCTTCAAGCCTTTGCGGGCATCGAGCAGGGCAATGTCCTGTGGGGTCGTGACGATCACCGCCCCGGAAACCGGCACCTTTTGCGCCAAGGTCAGTTGGGTGTCTCCGGTGCCCGGCGGCAGATCAACCACCAGATAGTCGAGATCAGCCCAATTGGTATCGTTCAGCAACTGCTCCAGGGCCTGGGTGACCATCGGACCGCGCCAAATCATCGGCGTCTCCTCATCGATCAGGAAACCGATCGACATGGCCTGCAGGCCGTAACTTTCCAGGGGCTCAAGGGTCTTGCCGTCTTTCGACTCCGGCTTGCCGTTGATCCCGAGCATGCGCGGCTGTGAAGGTCCGTAGATATCGGCGTCCAATACGCCTACCTTCGCCCCCTCTTCCTCCAGGGCAAGCGCCAGGTTGACCGCGGTCGTCGATTTGCCCACGCCACCCTTGCCCGAAGCGACTGCGATGATGTTCTTGATATTATCGATGGGCTTGAGGGCCTTCTGTACCGAGTGCGCTACAACCTTGCTGGTAATCGCTACCTCGACGGAATCCACACCGGCCAGGGCGGCGACCCTCTCCTCCACCGCGGCGGTGATAGCGTCGAAAACACCCTTGGCAGGGAAACCGAGTTCGATGGCGACCTTTACCTTGCCGCCATCGATCTCCACGCCTTTGACCGCCTTGGCGGTTACCAGGTCCTTCTCCAGGTGAGGTTCGAGATATCCCTTGATAGCCTCTTTTACGGATTCTTGTGTCAGTTCAGACATCGTCAGTTACTCCTGCAGCGGGCACACTAAGGACCCGTCTTGTTGACTGGAATTCATGGCGATGGATTCTACACGAAAATCGAATCAATATACCAAGCATTTTGCTGGGTTTTGTGGGTTTTTTCCTTGCACCTCCTGAAATCGCTCGCTCACTGCGAATGACTGGGTATCACATTGGCATTGAAAATGCCGGCCTCTTCTGCCCCGGTCTGGGCATCACTCTCCTGGACACTGAGCCCGTCAAGGTAGTGGCTGATCAGATGTTCGGTGAGATTTCGAACCGATTGCTCATCCTCACTCCGCAGGTGTCTTGTGATCGCCATAATCGCGATACCGTGCACACCGCTCCATAGGGCGCTAGCCGCAACAGTGATCTCTTCGCGCGAGCGTCGTGTCGCCAGTACCTGGAGTTGATCCTCTACCAAACTGAACAAGCGATACATTTTGTCCTGATGGATTTCCAGGGGCAAGCCCTCGCTCTGGGGCTGGTGTTCAAAGACCATGCGCCAGCGATGGACATGCCGGGTGGCATAATCGAGATAAGCGGAACCCAATGCCAACAGACACGTCTGAGGGACACGGCAATCGACCATTGCCTCCGTCAGGGTGGTGTAGAGTTGATCCAGGGTTCTGCCGTTCACCCGTTGAACCAGTTCGTCCAGATTCTTAAATACGAAGTAGAGACTTCCGACCGTATAGCCGATGGCAGACGCCACCTTCCGCGCCGAAAGACCTGGATAGCCCTCGTTTTCGATAATGCTCTCGGCCGCCTCAAGGGCCATGGCTTCGATTTCCGCCTTGCTGTGTTCGCCTCGCCTTCCCATGTCGACTCCTTATTTTACGCTGTAAAAATTTCCCTGGGCTTGCATACCGTTTAAGCGTCGGTTTCCATTCCCATGCGTTGACAGGAACAAATATCACATCAATAACGAAGTCGCACAGTGAACTATTCCACAGGGTGCTAACTATGATGTAAAAACTTTTTAAAGTACGCTTAATTTGCACCTGTAAATATAACTATGTTTAATTTGTGACTTTATGCATTATCCTATCTGTGAATAGCTGCTTTTCTGGATTAATGTAGAATAAATGCCGATAGGACTCAATCACCTCAGCGGACTTCCGCTACGGCTCTAATCGCTAATGTTTGAGACAGTCAGTCCTGCGGATAATTCGGATCAAGGCGCCACGCCCCGGCCATTGCTGACCCTTGTCAAGCACCGCAACGCCGAGCCAGATCAACCGCAGGGCTCCTGCGAATGTAAATAATCCATCCTGTCGTTTGCCTTGATGGTTTTCTATCATTACAAAATATCTCTCATCAAGCATGCAAGGTCTGAAGATTCTTTGCGGATTTAGCGAGAGGTTCTTTTCACCGCAGGAACCCCGACGGATTCTATTATTAACTCAAGTTTCGGAGTTCATCTTGTTCCCATGTTCTACGAGCTTCGTAGGGTGCGGCCCTGCCGCACCGTAACTTGAAGCCCTGGAACCCAAGGTATTGGGCCAGGGGGCTGCGAAGTGAAGAAATCCATCATAGCAAACAGGAGCGCAACCCAGCATGGTGCGGCAGGGCCGCACCCTACGCCCTGTTCACATTGTGCATTCCCACATGAAACATGGGAACGCGTTAAATTTGAACTCCGAAACTTGAGTTAGTAAAAAAATCCCTGTAGTCAGGGCTATTATGGCGGTCAGGCCGTAAAAAAGGTAGGGCACAGTGATAAGGTCTGCGCCAGCCATGTTATAACCGGCAAAGACAAAGAATGCGGCAGTCACGGCCGAGGTTATTGCGGCAGGTATGATCGAACCCTCCTTGGCCTTGGAAACCATTCAATCCCCAGCGCCATAGTAGTCATAGGCCTGCACCCCTACAAAGATAATATATATGTGCAACACTGCAATGGCTATATTGATGCCCGCACATACTATCCATATCGTTTCACTCATCGATATCTCCTTGTTACCAAAACCAGATCTTGTCATGCTGCATGCAGAGAGCCGCCATTGAATCAGCGATCTCGACACCCTTGATCAAATCATAATCATCATTGAACATACTCAAATCCTCTGCCAACACCCAGACCTTCCCTTCTCTTTCAATAAGAGAGACCACCGACTGCTTGAAGTCACTGAGTGTATCGATCTTTATATCTCCGATAACAACAGATTGTTGCTGTTGCTCATTGAAGCATGTAAGAAATAATCCGGCGCATTTTGGGATAATTTATTTTTGCAGCAGCCCTTAACGCATTGAACCTTCCCTAGGGCCTGTCAACCGACTGACCAGCATGATCATCAGCAGCGAGAGCAGAAAACCGGGGACGATTTCGTAGAGGTCGAACAGCCCTCCCTGCAAGGGTTTCCAGATGACAACCGTCAACCCGCCCGCCAGAATACCAGCCAATGCCCCCCAACGATTCATCCCTCTCCAGTAGAGAGAGAGCAACACAGTCGGACCGAAGGCCGCACCGAATCCCGCCCAAGCATAGGCCACGAGATCCAGCACCTTGCTGTCAGGATCCATGGCCAACAGGAATGCCAACATGGCAATCACCAGCACCGCCAACCGCCCGACGATAACCAGCTCCCGTTCACCCGCCTGTCTACGCAGTAGCAGCCGATATAAATCACCGGTAAAGGTGCTGGATGAAACCAACAGCTGGGAGTCGGCGGTGCTCATAATGGCCGCCAGAATGGCCGCCAGGCAGATCCCAGCCAAGAGGGGATGAAACAGCAGATCGACCAATCGAATAAAGACCTTTTCCGCATCCTCCAGCGGGGCCTCAAAAATCGGGATCCCCACCAACCCTACCAGACAGGCGGCAGTGAGGCTGACAAATACCCAGCTCACGGCGATTCGCCGGGCCTTGGGGACGAAACCCGCATCCTTGACCGCCTTGAAACGCGCCAGGATGTGGGGTTGTCCGAAATAACCCAATCCCCAGGCCATCAGGGAGACAATGGCGATCATCCCCAGTGGTTCTCCCCCGCTGTCGGTCAGCGGGTTGAGCAACTGAGGGTTGCGATCACCGATCATGGAGAAGAAATTTGTCGCACCTCCCATCTCACCGAGCACAAACAAGGGTATGGCGACCAGCGCCGACACCATCAGTAATCCCTGGAACAGGTCGGTCCAGGAAACCGCAAGAAACCCACCGAATGCAGTATAGAGGATGATCACCAGCGCACCCGAAGCCACAGCCCAGAGATAGGGCAGACCGAATACCGCCTCGAATAGCTTGCCCCCGGCCACCAGCCCGGAACCGGTATAGAAGAGAAAGAACAGCAGGATGAAAAAGGATGATGCTACCCGTATCAAACCGCTCCGGTCATGGAAACGGTTGGACAGATATTCGGGCAGGGTAAGGGCGTCCCCTGCCGCTGCTGAGGCGGTGCGCAGTCTTGCCGCCACCAACCGCCAGTTGAGCCAGGTGCCGATCAAGAGACCCAGGGCGAGCCAGACCGACTCCAGGCCGGCGAGATAGGCGTAACCCGGCAGTCCCAACAACAGCCATCCGCTCATGTCCGAGGCGCTGGCGCTGAGCGCTGTGACCCAACTCCCCAGACGCCTGCCACCGAGCACGAAATCGGAGAGATTTTTGGTGCGCCGCCATGCGGTGACGCCGATTATCAGGATCACCAGCAAATAGCAGAAAAAGCTCAGGCCCACCAACAGTTGGTCATGGTCCATATCCATCCCCCCTTCGCCGACGGATCTTGTCTGAATAGGCTTGCTGCATGGCCGCTTCAAAGGCCCGATTGGATGGATAGTCGTAACCGAACATCTCCTGCTTGATCACGGATTTGATATAGGTCAGCGTGCCAAACGACACCAGCACAACTTCGTCGGTCGTAAACTCCCGCAGCAAACGTTGAAACAGTAAACCGTAATCCTCCCGCCAACGATCGTAGTGGATCATGGGATGAAAATGAAAGCCCACCAATACCCCGCGATCGGCGAGCCGATCGCAACCGCTCATCCAACGACGCGGTCAGGTGCTCCTCGTTTGCAATCAGGGTCGGGGTGTTGAGCGACCAGGTGCAGAGGAGATTCGGCGGCACATCCACCTTCAGCAGATAACTGATGTTGCCCGTACACCCAACCCGCCCCCCTCTCTTTGGCTTGCTTACGCCAATTGTAT
This sequence comes from Candidatus Thiodiazotropha sp. (ex Epidulcina cf. delphinae), assembly GCA_025656455.1. GTDB lineage: Bacteria > Pseudomonadota > Gammaproteobacteria > Chromatiales > Chromatiaceae > Thiodiazotropha. The sequence goes on from JAHXHS010000008.1 coordinate 49,328, forward strand.
AGGGTCTGCTCTGAAATCCCTTCTTCTTTCGCCACTATGGTTAAATCTCTCAATCTCAGGCCTGAATTTCCGAAAGAGTTATAGTCTATCCATTACGTATCACGGCAGCGCCCGCACAGCAAGGCCGCCCAGAGTACCCGCGTATATGCGGTCTCCGGCGGCCGACATCTCCAGATCAAATATTACTCTCTCACTCGATTCCAAACCCTCCGCGAAGGGAAACCAGGTCGAGCCGTTATCCGAACTCCGGAAGATTCCGTTACCATCCGAACCCGCGTAAATCTCTCCGGGCCGCAGGAGATCGGCCTCCAGATCGGAAACCATTCGACCCAAATCAGTTACGAGCATCCAGCCGCCGGGATTTTCCAAATCCGCAGAGTTTTTAATATAGATGGAGCCGTCGGCAGTACCTACCGTCATTGTAGCGCCTGATAAAACGGCTGCCGTTACTATGCCGCCCGACCAGGGTATCTCCTGAACCGTGACCGTATTGCCAGATAGCGTAAGGCGTTTCAGCCCCATGGACCCGCCAGCGAGCGCCGATCCGTCCGGCAACGCAATAACTGTAAATGCATCTCCTGCCGTTACTATCTCCGTAAAACTTATGCCGCGATTTAAGCTGGAAAACACGCCCGGATTTCCGGAACCCTGATAAGCGGCGCTGGCGGCCAATATCCAATCGGCATTGTCCGGGTGCTGTAAAAGTTCGTACACCTGGGGATTATTGGGGTGATCCGCTCTAAGGGGGCTGCCCAGGACTCGTTGCCAGGAAAGACCCGCGTCTTCGCTGAGCCAGACGCCGCCGTTCAGGCAGGTGTTGGCTCCGGCGCCGCCGGCAACCAGCCAGTATTCTGGATTGGCCGGATCGACCTCGATACCCCCACGCAGATTACAGGTCGGACCATTCAGGGAAACGAAACGATCTGCCCAGTTATCGCTTGCCAATCGATCGTCGTTCACGCGTACGACATTCTGTGCGGTTCCGAAAACGTGGTCCGGGTTTGACGGATCTTCTTCCACGCCGAAAATATTATAGCCCGTAAGTCCGCTCTGTACGGGAAACCAGGAGCCGAGATCACCGAATGCATCGGACCTCCACATTCCATCTTCGGCATAGGGAGCATACAGGATATGCGGATGTGATGGCGCGACGACAACGGAGGCCTTCGGCCAATCCAGATGATCAACCGCCGGTCCGTCGGATACGCGGATGGCCCGCCATTCTCCGCCGGTATAGACAATGCGGTAAATGCCGCGTTGGTCCTTGTAAGAACCGTTGATTGCGTAAAACAGGGTTTCTGCATTCGTGACGGGATCCTTCGTTACGGTTAAGCCCACCGCTACGGATTGAGGCGGAGAGAGGTTCAGAGGTCCGCTGCCGTTCGACAGTTGGAACGAAATTTCCTGGGCGGTCACTCCGTTGTCAGCGGAACGATATACCCGGTCATGCAACAGAATCCAGATGATATCCGGGAATGCTTGATGGGCTGTGATAAGCAGAGGCGGCAGCGGCAGATCCGTAGAGTGCACTATTGTTCCATCAGCGGGATTAACTGATATTAATTTCGGTTGATCGTCCAGGTTATAGGCGGCAACGATAGCCGGAGGGATGGATAGACCATTCTTAAAATCCTCAACCATTTTGAAAAACGCTTCGGCGCCGAAATCGCTAAACAATCGTTTCAGATCCGCCGGGGCGCCGGCCAACGCCGACCCGATCAGCAAATTGCCGTCCGGGGTAAAGGAGAGGGAGGAGGGTATGAAAATCGTGCCGCCCCCACCAGGTTGCAATCGCGTCCAGGAGGCGCCGGCGTTGGTGCTGATAGCGAATATGCCGTCCGCTATCCGTACGCTCCAATCCGGTTCATTATAAGCGAAGTCGACCGCGACCAGACGCCCTGGGCGCAGAGATTGAAAATCGCATTGCGTCAGGCTGGCGCCGCCGGGCCAGGGATCGATCTCAGTAATCGGACCATCCGCCGGAGCAGCCAACGGCAGTTTAAACAGGGATTTTCCCAGAATGGCCGGCGGGTCCGATTCCAGTACGAGCAAATACCTGGCGCTTTTGTCCGCCTCCTCCAGATACTGTACGCGAACCGATTTTGACGCGAAGGAGGCTCCGGGAGGAGAAGCTCTGCGCCAGGTACGGCCGTCCCGGGTCTCCCAGATACCGCTGCGATCCACGGAATCGGTTATGGCGTGATAGGGGTCAGCCGGATCCACTACAACGGTCTTGCGATCCCCGCCGAAGGGTCCACGGGATACATCCCAGCGGTTGAGCGAGGGCCAGGCGGATCCATCTCCAGTGCGGATTTCGTTTGGAGCCATGAATAGCTTCCATAGCGGATCATCCTGGTCATATAGCGTCTCAGTAAAGGTGTAGGCTGACCCGGAGATCAGGATTATCGCCAACAGGATGTTGTGTATCATCGTGTTCATTTTCGCCCCTTGTTTGCCAATCCGTTCTGGTTCAAGATTTTTCCGATTTTTTTGCATTTTTTGGCCTCACCGGGTCGGCATCAACCGCCTCCCGGCAGCCTGTTGCGGCGCCTGCTATCGACTGCCGGCTTTACGGGGAACCGACGGCGCGCCCTTTGCCGTAGGCGGCTCCTCTGCCGACCAAGCCGCCCCTACCGATTGCGACGGCATTTCGCGCCGTCTTACCAGGATTAACGCAGCAGGAGGCGATCGGTTGACAGGGTACGGTAACGATCTGAGATCCAGTCTTTCCGGACCTAATGATTTATTACCGTTGAAGCTGTACCAGCTGGTGAAGTGTCCGGGACCAGCAAGATGATGCCACCCACATGGGCACCGCCGCATTCACGACATGTTTCGATGTCAATGTTGAAGACGCACTTGAGGCGCTGCGCCCAGCTCATGGATGCCTGCCGTTCAGCGGGGGTTTGCGGTTCGTCCGATACATTGGCCTTGTTGCCCTTGCCCCGCTTCCCCAGGATTACCAAGACGCGGTGACTGCTGTTGGGGGCAAATACGCCGTGAAATCGCGTCAGGTTTACCCTTGGCTTGGGCACCAGTGCCGCCAGGCGGGCAATGAAGTCCAGCGGCTCGGTCCCAAGCGGCTATCCTTGCCGCGGGTGCGGGTGACATGGTCGGAGAGATTCCTGGTGCGCCGCCATGCGGTGACACCGATTATCAGGATCACCAGCAAATAGCAGAAAAAGCTCAGGCCCACCAACAGTTGGTCATGGTCCATATCCATCCCCCCTTCGCCGACGGATCTTGTCTGAATAGGCTTGCTGCATGGCCGCTTCAAAGGCCCGATTGGATGGATATTCGTAACCGAACACCGGCTGCCAAAGACGCTGATTCTCCATGCATAGATAGAAAAAGACCTTGTCGTGCCAGGCCTGCAATGACTGGTAGGCGAAACCGAACATCTCCTGTTTGATTGTCCGAGGATAGGAGAGCTTACCGTCACTCTCGACCAGCGGCATCTGCAGGACCTTGCTGCGAAAGCCCTTGCGGGATCGCAACTGCTTGATCACGGACTTGATATAGGTCAGCGTGCCAAACGACACCAGCACAACTTCGTCGGTCGTAAACTCCCGCAGCAAACGTTGAAACAGTAAACCGTAGTCCTCCCGCCAACAATCGTAGTGGATCATGGGATGAAAATGAAAGCCCACCAATACCCCGCGATCGGCGAGTCGGCGCGCCGATCGCAACCGCTCATCCAGCGACGCGGTCAGGTGCTCTTCGTTTGCAATCAGGGTCGGGGTGTTGAGCGACCAGGTGCAGAAGAGATTCGGCGGCACATCCACCTTCAGCAGATAACTGATGTTCTTGGATTTTGTCTTGAGTTCAAGGATAACGTTCGGATGGCGCCGGGCGAAATCGAGCAGGGCCTCCAGGATCCCAGCCTGGTTACCCCACATCAGGGAGTCGGAGGATTGGCCTGTGCCGATATGGTAGAACCTGTCGGGATCGATCTCGAGCCGGGCCAGCTTTTCGCCAAAGCCGCTGTCGAAACGCACCTCGTCACCATGATAGAAGGACTGGATACTGCAATAACTGCAATCGAAACCGCAATTCTCCACCGCATCCAAGGTCAGCAGGTTACAACACCGGGTCCGCGGGGAAGCCACCGGACAAACACCGAGTCCGAGCTTATCCCGCTCAACGGTAAGCCTTCTGATCCGTTCCGGCGAAAAGCCCTTCCCGGTAACGTGTTGGGGATAGTGATTGGGCGATAACTTCTGCTGCCGCCACTGAGCCCTCACTTGCCGCAAGATCTGCTGACGCCGCTGTTTGTGAGAAGCGCCATCCCAATGCGGCTCAGGCCAGACTGTCTCGATGGTCGACTCGCCCCACATCTGCAGATCGAGCGCCATATCGCCCAACTGACGCAACTCCTGCAGGGTAAAGCGGAAACGGACCGCCTGTTCTGCTAGAAAGCGTAGCGACTCGGCAGGTAATCGATCCAGTCCCGCCTGTGGGATCAGCGCTTGGAGCCTCTCGGCATAGGGTAGCTTCATCTTATCAATGATATTTTCCAATCAAATAGGCGACGGATCAGAGCATATCAAATCGTGTCGGCCGAATGGCCACAACCCTGGTGAAAACCCTCATTTTTTTAAGGTATGCCTGTCGGATAATTTTACGCCGGCTGCACAGTTCATCCCCCCTGGGCGTTATCGATAACAGCTTGTAGGATATTTTTTAAACATTGTTATATAACAATTTGAAGGGTAAAGAATTTTCGCATGATTACGAATCAGGATTCTTGATTAGCCCATATGCCAATCGAAGGATCGCGGTGGCAAGGATGCTTGCCGCCATGCCTGATCAGGCGGCTCGCTCGGGGTTTTGCTGTCGGGATTCTTGACAAGAACCCCGGTGCCGAAAGGTTAGACAAAACACTCGACGCGCAAATAACGATTAATAACACATTGATTTATATGAAATAATCTAACGTTGGGATGGCTGGCGGCATAGTAATTGCTCAGTTAAGAGTAACGGACTGACCCTGATAAATGAGTATCCAGCCATTTTGGATATTCAAGAACGACCATCATGCTTTTGAAATAGTGTAAACAGGGGAGGATCGACTTCATGACACCTAATACACTGACCTTGACGAGAAGGCTTTGCGCTGCGAGCCTGCTTGCCTGTACAGCCCTGTCGGGCTCTGCCTGGGCATCCCTGGATCCATTCCAATCTTTTACCGGTAATGTCGCAATCTCCACCGACGGATTCGGCAGCCTCTCCAATGCCGGCGTAATATCCGCTTCGGTGCCACTGGGTTCGACGGTTGTCGCGGCCTATCTCTACAGTTCAACATATTTTACTACCGGCACACCAACAGTCACGGTGGACGGTTCCGCAGTGACATTCGGACCACGGGTGCCCAACGCCACGGCATGCTGCAGCCTGGCATCGTTCAGGGCGGATGTGACGAGCATTGTTGCGCCCACCATCAATGGCGGTGGCGGTGGTGTCTATAACTTCAATATTGCCGAAACCGCGCTTGGCAACAATACCGATGGTGAAGCGCTGGTAGTCGTTTACGAGAATGCCGCCCTCCCGGAAGCCACCGTGGGGATCCTCGACGGCTTCGCCTCTGTCGTCGGTGACACGACCAGCATTAATTTCGCCGATCCTCTCGATCCGACCGAGGCGGGTTTCTTCGCGGAAATGGCCCTGGGTATCGGTTTCAGCTGCTGCAACCAGAAATCGACGGTTGAAGTCAACGGCCTGTTGATGACCGAAAACGCCGGTAACAAAGATGATGGTGTTAATGGCGATAACAACGGCAACCTGATCACGGTAGGCAGCTTTGACGATCCGCTCTCCCCGGTAAACCCGACCTACGCCCAAGACACGGAGCGCTATGACCTGAGCAGCTTCATCACCCTGGGGGATACCAGTATCTCCGTAGACACCATCAACGCCTCACAGGATGACAACATCTTCCTGGCGTCTTTCTACGTCAGCGGACAAGCAGGATTCAATGAGCCGCCACCGTCGGTGCCTGAGCCGGGCACATTGATGCTGACCACCCTGGGTCTGTTTGGTATAGTGGCGGCAAAGCGGAGAAGACGCCGCGCATAATCAGATCGTAGAATAAAATCCAGCCGGAGTTCCTAAGACCACGGGCCAGATACTGGTTCGTGGTTTTTTTTACTGACTCAAACCATAGCCAAATTGCCCTTTAGCGGCTAACCTAGTGTGGTGTCCTATACTAGTCTCGCATGAACAGACGCAAACACCTTCGGCCTCTGATTACCATCGGCTTGCTGTTGTGCAGTTTGCCTGTGGCCCAAATCTCGGACGCAGTTCCCTTGACCCTGCAACCGGAAAGCAGGGAGGCGTTCCAGATCACCCCTTTCCTCACCCAATCGGCGGAGTATGGTGAGGCCATAGCGCTACTAAAAAATAACGACTACTCACAAGTCGTAGATCTGGGCAAGCAGTACATTCGCGATAATCCGAAGGACCCCAAAGCCCATCTGATATTAAGCCTCGGCTGGATCGGGCTGGGAAATCATCAAGCGCTGGACAGACACCTTTCCGAACTGAACCGACAGTTACCGGAGATCGGCGCCGTAATCAAAATCAACTTGGCGAAATTCTATGCGTCAAAAGACAATTATGTGCAGGCGCTGGAATATCTGCCGGAGAGACCAACCGATGATCTCAAATCGGAAACCTTACACTTAAGGGCTTCCATCTACACCCACCAGGGGAAAAATGACAACGCAATTGCAATCTATCGAAAAATACTCAAACAGGCGCCTGAGGATAAACAGGCGTTAATGAAGATTGCCTCCCTGCATTTGACGAATAAGAACTACGCCGAATCGCAGCGCTATACCCGACAGCTCGTTGCCATGGCGCCGGATTCAGTGGTTACCCTGGTATTGCACGGAACCAACCAGTTGTTACTGAATCAGCCGTCACAGGCTGTTACTACCTTTAAAAAGGTCATGAGGCTCGATACCGACAGTCCGATCGGTTTGCTGAATCTGGGCTGTGCCTACCATTCGCTGAGACAGTATGACAGTGCGCGAGACGCTTTAGAGAAGCTGGCCTCGACTTATCCGAAGACCCAGGAAGGACATGCCGGGCTTGCGTTGGTATATCTGGCGCAGGGGAGATATGCCCCAGCGAGGCTAGCGGCGGAAAAGGCGATCGCTTTGAACCCTCGCTACCCTGTGCCCCATTTGGCGATGGCTGCCGTCTCGCTTTCGCAGAAGAACAGCGCCGGCGCAGCCCGCGCATACAGAAATACCGGGGACCTGTATAGCGACTTCCAACGGCCTGATTTCGATTTAGCCGCCTATTTACAACACCATTCGGTGAATGACGCCATCAGCCTGGCAACTGGCATTTTTTTCAGTGAGCAGGGCTACACTGCATTGGCGCTGCGCGCCCTAGAGAACGAAGCAACCGATCAATCGGCGCCTTTTCTCGTTATTACTCGCTCACGTATGATGTGGAGGCTCGGCCAAGCGAAACAGGCGCAAAAGATGCTGCACAAGGTATCCGACGCGTTTCCCGGGCTGATCACGCCCGTCATTGAAAGTGCTGACATCTCATACTTTTCAGGGAATCCCGAGGCAACATTGCATGGATACAAAAGAGCTTTGCAACTGGCGCCGAAACTATCCAAGCTGCATATCAATCTGGGAAACCTTTACAACGCGCTGGGAGAACCCGACAAGGCAGTCGAGGCGTATCAAGCCTACCTTGCAACAAATCCTCCTTCCTCGTATGTATTGAATCAGCTTGCGGCGACGCTCATGGAACGGCAGGGTATGCCTGACAAGGCCCTTGGGTTTGCCCTGGATGCGCAGAAGCTCGACCCGGATTCCGTAATAATCAAGGACACCCTTGGAGAGATCTACTTCAACCTCGGCAGATTTCAAGACTCTTTACAGCATTACCAAGAAGTCGCCGCCGCATCACCGGTGGTCGATCCGAAGACCTACTATCGAATGGGGTTGAATTACCTTGCCTTGAAAGACAAGGATAAAGCCGTGACCTTTATCGAACGCGCCCTGAATACGGGAAAGGATTTTCCGTTGCGCAGCGAAGCAGTGGATCGCCTCACGCAATTGAAGAGCGGGGATTGAGTTGACGCTTATCTTATTCGGCTCTTCAGCAAAATTTGTGGGTATTTCAAGACTATGGTTTCTTCACCGTGGGAAAAACTAAATACGGCTATTCCGATCATCGGTAGAAAGGTTAATTGGCCGCAAATGAACGCCAATCACCGCAAAGGACCGCAAATTTATCAATCCTTCGGATTAATAACGAAATGCTTGCTTGTTACCGGATCAAGTCGGTAGATGAGTTCCCAGGATTCACAGGTTCTGATATACCTTGTCATAAACGGTGAAACCATTTGCGTTATTTGCGGTGATTGGCGTTCATTTGCCGCCTATTCATGGGCTTTCTGTTACCCATTCGATCAGGGGAAGAGCCAAGACTATAATCGACTCTCGCAAAGCCGCCAAGCACGCAAAGAATCATTATGTGCATTGTTGAGTTTTTCAACACACTGTCACTTATCTGCGTTGAGCCCTACCCACAGATTTTCCTGAGGACTCTCTTATTCGATTCGAGTGGGTAACGGAAAGAGAATATAAATGAAAAAAGATATTCATCGTAGTGTCAATCGCCTTACTGAATGAATGCCATGATCCTTTGCGTGCTTGGCGACTTTGCGAGAGTCAATTATCGTCTTGAAATACCCACAAATTTTGCTGAAGAGCCGGAAATGATGATTGGCGTCTCTTCGCGGTTCATCACCCCTTGCGCTTGACAAATTTTTTCAGTCTTTGCCGCTTCCTGATCTGTCGGTCGGTGAGCTTGTTCGGTTTCCCTTGATAGGGGTTGCCGCCGCTACGGAATTCGATACGGATAGGCGTTCCCTTTAACTTCAGCGCCTTGCGGAAACGGCTTATCAGATATCGCCTGTAATTGTCCGGCACCTGTTCTGTCTGATTGCCGTGAATAATGATCAGCGGCGGGTTCTTGCCCCCCTGGTGGGCATAGCGCAGTTTAATACGCCGCCCATGCACCAACGGCGGCTGATGTTCCTGCACCAGCGCCTCCAGCAATCGAGTGAGCTCTGGGGTGGAGAGATCGCGTATGGCATTGGCATAGACCCGGTCGACCAGGCCGAACAGATCCCCCACGCCTGAACCGTGCAGGGCGGAGATGAAATGGTGTTGAGCGAATTCGAGAAAGGGGAGCTTGCGCTCAATGTCTTGCCTGACCCACTCCCGCTGATCCTGTGACAGGCCGTCCCACTTGTTGATCACTAGCACGAGGGCCCTGCCGCTCTCCAACACATGCCCCGCCAGAGTGGCGTCCTGTTCGCCGACGCCCTGCTGGGCATCCACCACCAGGAGCACCACATTGGCCGCCTCGATGGACTGCAGGGTCTTGATGATACTGAACTTCTCGATCGCCTCCTTGACCCGCGCCCGACGCCTGACCCCGGCGGTATCGATCAGGGTATAGCGGTGGTCGTTGCGGGTGAACGGGATAGCGATGCTATCCCGGGTGGTGCCCGGTTGATCGAAAGCGACCACTCGCTCCTCACCCAGCAGGCGATTGACCAGGGTCGATTTACCGACGTTAGGACGACCGACCACGGCTATCTGAATACCCCGCTCTTCAGGCCCCGCCTCGGGTTGCGGCGGCGGCAGGGAATCGAGCACCTGATCGATGAGATTGCGCACCCCTCGTCCATGCACCGCCGCGATGGCGTGAGGGTCGCCAAACCCCAGGCGGTAGAAGTCGCTGGCTGCCAGCTCCTCCTCCATGCCATCGCTCTTGTTGACTGCGAGGGTGACTGGCTTGCCGCTACGCCGAAGCGCCTGGGCAATCATTTCGTCGCCGGCGCTACATCCCTCCTTGGCATCGAGCAAAAAGAGGATATGGTCGGCCTCGCCGATGGCTTGGCTGACCTGCTGCTCCATCAAGGCATATATGCCTGCCTGATCACCGCTGATACCGCCGGTATCGACAACCACATAGAGGTGCTTGCCCAGTTTACCAGTGCCGTACTTTCGATCCCGGGTCAGTCCGGGCTGATCGGCCACCAGGGCGTCACGGCTGCGAGTCAGGCGATTGAACAGGGTGGACTTACCCACATTGGGACGCCCGACCAGGGCGATGACTGGCAACATCTCAATGCGACTCGGCCTCGACCGGATAGGCCTTCAAGGCGCTCAGGGTTCCCCCTTCATCCAGTACATAGACGATATCGTCCATCACCAGGGGTTTGAGACGTATCGCATCGCTGCCGACCTTGACACGCGCCAACTGGCGCCCATCCTCCTGGGCCAGCCAATGGAGATAACCTTCGAAATCCCCCACCACGAGATAGTCGCCGAGCATGGCGGGCGCGGAGAGACTACGCGCATGCAACGCCTTCTGCTGCCACAATGTCGCGCCGTTGGTGGCATCCAGCGACCAGATATGATCGGCATCGTCACTGATAAAGAGTTGACGCCAACTGGCATCCAGCCCGGCATGGGATGGGATACTTCGCCGCCACAGCACCACGCCGCTGGACTCTGAAACCGCTGCCACCTCACCTTGGAAGGCGGCCACATAAACGGTCCCCTCCACCAGTTTGGGATCGGCATCGATATCCACGACCCGTTCCAGCTCGGTGCGCCCCTGGGGTGTTGAGATCACAGCCTCCCAGGTCACCAGTCCGGCATCCAGGGAGAGCCCGAGCAGCTTTCCACCGGCGAAACCCACCAATACCTGGGACTCGCTGATCAGGGGTGAACTGTCACCGCGCAGGGTCAACACCGGAACGCTGCGATCGTAGAGCCAGCGTTGTTCACCGGTATCGGTGGCATAGGCCGCCACGCCGCCATCCGTGGTGCGGCAGACCACGCGCCCGTCGTTGATGGCTGGAATCGACAACACTTCGCTGCTGACACGCTTGCGCCATTTTTCCGCCCCATCCTCCGCCCCCAACAGGATCAGTTCCGCTTCCAGGGTGCCCAGTGCGAGTAGCCCGCTACCGGCCCCTGGACCGCCGCTGAGCGGGCTTTCGGTATCCACCGACCAGTGCCTCTCTCCGGTCTGCGGATCGAGCGCCAAGACCTCACCGGACGGCTCTGCAATGTAGAGCACCCCGTCACTGAGTGCCGGCGCCAGTTTGAGCAGGGTCTCGCCGGATCCCTCCAGCCCCCTCTCCCAGACGCTCTCGATGCGCAATTCCGGCTCTAGCCCGACCAGTTCCGCCGGGGGATCCGCATTGTCTTTTCCAGTGAAGACACTGCAACCTGTAAGGAATAACAGAAGGGACCAGAGCGAAAATTGCCTCATCGCTGCCTCAGGGAGTGGCCGTTGCCAGGTCGTCAAGCTTCATCTGCAGCAGGCTGCGATTGCTGACCTCCAGGGCCATGGCCTGGGTATAGGCCGCCGCCGCCGATGTCTTGTCACCCTTGGCAAAGGCGATATCTCCCCGTAACACGGCGAATTCCCCGGCAAATCCCCCTTCGCCTGGACTGGCCAACTTAGCAGCGGCATCGAGTTCGCCCTCATCGAGGAGGATCCTCGCCAGGTTGAGCTGCACGAGCTGTTTCAACGCCGCATGACCGGCTTGCTGATTCGCCCATTCGAGCCGTGACTTCGCCGCGGCCCGGTCGCCCTGATCGAGCTTCAATCTCGCCTCTGCCAACGCGGCAAAGACAGCATAGCTGCCGTCATCGAAATTTTCCCTCAACAACTCAGCCTGTTTGACAGCGGAGGCGCTGTCCAGCCTCTCTACGGCCCCGACCATCTGGTTGAAGGCGAGAGCGGCTTTGGCGCCGACACGATCCTGGTAGCTGCCCCAGGCCTGCCAGCCAAAAACACCGCCAAGTCCGAGGACCAATCCGCCGATCACTGAGACGCCGTTCTCTTTCCACCAGCGTTTAATGGCCTCGACCTGTTCTTCTTCGGTCTGATATACGCTCATAGCATGTAACCTTTCAAGCTCACTGTTTTCCTATTCGACCCAATCCGTTCAATCATCATTCACGCGAACTATCGCTTGCGCAAGTCTCTCTTGCAGGTGCGCCATCCTGAGCTGCTGCTGCTCGCCTTCGCCCCGCAGGGGTTTGAAACCGATTTCGTTTCGGACAAGTTCGTCCTCGCCCAGAATAAGCGCGTACCGGGCACGGCTCTTATCCGCCTTTTTAAGCTGATTCTTGAAGCCACCGCCCCCACAGTGGCAGACCAGGCGCAGCGCTGGCAGCGCATCGCGCAGCCGTTCCGCCAACTGCATGCCTTCACGGGCGGCCGCCTCCCCGAGCATCACCAAATAGACATCGGGCCTGCTGAGACGTTCTGTTACGTCGCTGCTCTCCAGCATGGCGATCACGCGCTCTAGGCCGATGGCGAAACCGACGGCAGTGGTCGGTTTGCCGCCCAATTGCTCGACCAATCCATCGTAACGCCCACCGGCGCATACCGTCCCTTGCGCGCCGAGACTGCCAGTCACCCATTCGAAGACCGTGCGGCTGTAGTAGTCCAGACCTCGCACCAGGCGTGGATTCAGAACATAGCTCACCCTGGCGGCATCGAGTCCCTGGCGCAACTGTTCGAAGTGCTGGAGCGAAGCCTCGCCGAGATGCGCCATGAGGGTCGGAGCCTCCCCGACCACGGCGGCCATATCCGGGTTCTTGCTATCCAGAATACGCAGCGGATTGCCTTCAAGCCTGCGTCGGCTGTCATCATCCAGCGCGTCGATACGCGACTGGAAATAGCTCACCAGTCGATCGCGGTAGTGACCTCGCTCCTCGGCGGTGCCCAAGGTGTTGAGCTGAAGCTCGAGCCCTTGCAGACCCAGTTCCCGCCAGATCCTGGCGGTGATCAGGATCAGTTCGAGATCGATATCCGGTCCGGCCAATCCGAAGGTCTCGACACCGACCTGGTGGAACTGGCGATATCGCCCCTGCTGAGGCCGCTCATGGCGAAACATCGGGCCCTGATACCACAACCGTTGGGTCTGGTTGAAGATCAAACCGTTTTCAAGACCGGCGCGCACGCAACCCGCGGTGCCTTCGGGGCGCAGGGTAAGACTGTCGCCATTGCGATCGGCAAAGGTATACATCTCCTTCTCGACGATATCCGTCACCTCACCGATGGAGCGCTTGAACAGCTCAGTCATTTCCACCACGGGGATACGGATTTCGGCATAACCGTAGCGGTCGAGCACCGAACGGACCCGGTCTTCCAAAAACTGCCAGAGAGGCGTCTGCCGCGGTAGGATATCTTTCATCCCGCGTATGGCTTGGATCTGCTTTGCCATCGGTGTTATGGAATTGGGCTAGCCCGGTTTGAATAAAACGGTGGAGGGTACCACGGAACCTTGGGGTTGAGCTACAACCGGGCGGGATCCAGGGTAAAGCGCGCCACCTTGCCGCGTGTAAACGGTTGAAGATCGAAGGGTTCGCCGTCGACCGTCAATCTAACGGCGGGGGCATTGCCCAATACCACGTCAAACGGCCCCAGCCGGCCACTCAAGGTACGCTGTGTCCCTGACCGCATCTCGCCGATGATACGAGCCTTGCCGTCCCGGTCTCTGACATCCGTCCAGCAGGAGTCGGTAAACTCGAACACCAGCAGCTTCGAGACGGGCACCACCACGGCCGCTTCGGTGACCGCTTCCTGCGGCTGGATAGTCTCCTCGATGCGTGGCGCTGGTGCTTCGATCTCAAGCGGCGCTTGAGTAGGCTCTTCAGGCGCTGGCGACTCAGTCTCGATCGTTACCGCCGGCTCTTCGATCTCGCTATCCATCGCCGCCGGCGTCTCCTCCGCCGGCAGGGAGAAGATCACCTCCTCCTCTTCGGCAGGCGGGGTCAAACCAAACTGATCAGGGGGGCTATCCTGAGGCGCTTGCGGCAATTGACTCCCTATCGGGGCTGGCGCCGGCTCTTCCAGCTCCACGCGGGTCTGCCACCAAAAAAAGAGCATCATCGCCAGCAACAGCAGGATCCCCCAAGTCACCAGACGCATCACGCCATGACCGCTATGCAGCCCTTTGCTCATCTTTCCCTCTTGAGTCTTGGCTACGAGCTTCTCATCCGTGCCGGGCAACAGACTCTGATAGGCTTCGATCACGGCATCTTCGTTCACCCCCAGCAGGCGTGAATAGTTGCGCAAGTAACCTTGCACGAAGACCGGTTTCGGTAGCTTTTCGTAATCATCCGCCTCCAGGGCCTCGATCATCGCCTGGCTGAGGTGGAGTTGGGCCGCCATCTCGGCCTGCTCCAGCCCTTGGCGCTTTCTCGCCTTGCGTAACTGTGAACCGGGCCCCTGGATGGCATCGGCGGAGGATTGATTCTCGTCTTTGCTTGAGACATTCATTGTCATTTTTCTGATTCGTAGAGCGTTTGGACCTCAGGGGCGTCCGGGAACTCCTTGAGCAGCCGGCCTCTGTATTCAGCCGCTTTGTCCCGATCCCCCAAACGTCTCTCGATCTGCACACCAAGCCAAAGGGATGCGGCAGAGGGTTGAGCCTCGCTGTGATAACGTTCCAGATAGGCGCGGGCGGAGAGATCCTGTTGCTGTTGTAAAACGAGTTCCGCCATTTGAAACAGCGCTGTTGGGTATTGCGGGTTGGCGGTAAGGGCTCGCCGATAGAAGCTCTCCGCCTCGGCTTTTTTCCCGGCCCGTTCGATGCACAATCCTGCGTTCGTCAAGGCCACCCAAGGGGTCGGATAGAGCGGGTTGGCTAACGCCTGTTGGAACTCCTGAGTCGCCGCTTCATACCTGCCTTGCCGGCAATAGTAGCTGCCTCGCGCATTGCGGATGTAGGGATCGTGCCCGTCGAGCGCTACCGCCCGGTCATAATGCACACCGGCCAAATCACTCTCCCCCAGCTGTTCGTAGAGAATGGCGATGACATTATGAGCCTCGGAAAAATCATCATCCACGGCAACCGCCTTTTTCAGCTTTTGCAAGGCCACCGCCGATTGGCCGTCGCGCATATAGGCCATTCCCATCTCGACATAGATCTTGGCGGGACTGGTGCGCTTCTCCCGTCCCAGGTTGCCGGTGGCGTCGGTCATTTTTTCCTGTGACGCGCAACCGATGAGGAACAGGGAGAGCAACAGGGCGCTGAAGCGTCGATAACCTGCGATTGAATTCATGTGATACCCAGTTTGAGATTGTCCGGTCTCTGCTGACGCAGCTCTCTGCTACTGCGATCCCTGACCTTGCCGACCAGCTGGCCGCAAGCGGCGTCGATATCATCGCCCCGGGTCTTGCGCGTGGTGGCGATGAGTCCCGAGCGCTTGAGCCGCTGACGAAATGCCTCGACCCGATCCGCGGGCGATGCCTGATAGGGGGCGCCGGGAAAGGGATTGAATGGGATCAGGTTGACCTTGGAAGGGGTCCCTTCGAGCAGACGGATCAATACCCTGGCATGCTGCAGGCTGTCGTTGACCCCATCAAGCATAACATACTCCCAAGTCACTTTGCGGCGTTTGTCTCCCCTGACAAATTCACGACAGGCGGGAATCAGCGCCTCCAGGGGATATTTCCGATTGATCGGCACCAGTTTGTCCCTTAACCCATTATCGGGCGCATGCAGCGACACCGCCAGACTGACGTCGCTCAGCTCTCGCAATCTGTTGAGCGCCGGCACGATCCCCGATGTGCTGACGGTAACCCGATATTTGGAAACCATGTAGGCCAGATCGTCCTGCATGATGTTCATCGCTGTCACCACGGCATCGAGATTGGCCAGCGGTTCGCCCATCCCCATCATCACGATATTGCTCGGCACGGCGCCGAGTTCACGACTGGCGATCCAGACCTGGCCGATGATCTCCGCAACACTGAGATTGCGATTGAAGCCCTGCCTCGCGGTGGAGCAAAAAGGGCAATCGAGGGCGCATCCCACCTGGGAGGAGACGCAGATGGTATTGCGACCCTCGTCCGGTATGCTGACTGTCTCGATGCGCTGGCCATCCTGCAGCTCCAGGATCCACTTACGCGTGCCGTCCCTTGCGGGTTGTTCGAATACCGTCTTCGGCACAGCGATTTCCGCCACTTGCGGCAATTGCCCACGCAGACGTTTGGAGATATCCGTCATGGCGTCAAAGTCCGTGACGCCCTGCTTGTGAATCCATTTGAAGACATTTCGCCCATGAAAGGCCTTGGAGCCCAGCCCAAGGAAAAACGCCTCCATCCCTTTCAGATCGAGGTCCAGTAGGTTTGTTTTGATCGTTTCTTTAACCAAGACAGGTAATTAGCAATGCTGAAGCGTGGCCACAGGGGAAGAGAAAGCACATAAAATAACAAGGCGTTAGTTTAGCCGCGCCAAGGCGGACTGGCAATCGTAAACCCGAATACTCGCTGATTCACAGCAATCGCTTGACCGAGTTCACATCCGGCAGCTGCTCTATTTTGGACAACAGCCGACTGAGTTGTTCCATATCCTGAACCTCGACGGTAAAACACATATTGGCTGAATCGGTCTTGCGATCGCTGTTGGTATTGACGCCAATGACGTCGATATCGTCATTGGTAAGTAGGGAAGAGATATCCCGCAACAACCCCTTGCGATCACTGGCAACCACCAGAAAATCCACGGCATATTGCGTCTCCTGCTGTCCATCGCTCCAATGCACGCTGATCAGGCGCTCCCCCTCCTCCTTCTGCAGGGCGAGGATATTCGGGCAGTCGCGCCGGTGCACGGTGACCCCCCGCCCCCGGGTGACATAACCGAGGATCGGATCATAGGGTACCGGTTTGCAGCACCGCGCCAAGCCGGTCATCAGGTCATCGACCCCTGCCACCACCACTTCACCCCTAGCCGCCTCCGGCTTGCGAGGCACCTCCGGGACGGGCTTCCTCCGCACCCCAGGCCGCTCCCTGCCGCTGAGGCCCGCCACCTGGATCGGCGACAGGTCGCCCCTGCCGATCGCCGCATAGACATCCTCGGCATGCTGCAGATTGTGCTTGGTCGCCGCCGCTTCCAGATTCGGCTTTTCGCTCATCGATAGCCGGGTCATTTCACGCTCAAGGGCGGCGCGTCCCAACTCCACGTGATGCTCATAATCGAGATGCTTGAACCACTGCTTGACGCGGTTGCGGGCCTTGGAGCTATGCAGATAACCCAGATGAGGGTTGATCCAGTCCCGGCTGGGGGTTCCGTTCTTGGCTGTCAGGATCTCGACGGTTTCGCCACTGCGCAGGGAACGGTTCAGTTGCACGATATGGCCATCCACCCGGGCTCCCCGGCATTGGTGACCTATATCCGTATGGATGGCATAGGCGAAATCGAGCGGGGTCGAGCCCTTGGGCAGTTCGACCACCTTGCCCATAGGCGTCAGGACATAGATGCGGGTCGCCTCCATCTCGGTATCCACGCCATCCAGCAGATTAGCCGTCTCGCTCTCCCCCTTCCTATCGAGCCATTGACGCATCCTGACGATGCGCCGTTCGAAATCGCTATCCTGCTTGGCATTCTCCTTGTAGCGCCAGTGCGCGGCCACGCCCAACTCTGCATGATGGTGCATATCGGGCGTGCGAATCTGCACCTCTAGGGTCTTCTCCTCCGGACCGATCACCGCGGTATGGATCGATTGGTAGAGATTGGCCTTGGGCGTGGCGATATAGTCGTCGAACTCGCCAGGGATATGTTTCCAAAGCCCATGCACCACCCCGAGGGCGGCGTAGCACTGGGCGATATCCGGCACCAGCACTCGCACTGCCCGGAGATCGAATATCTGTTCGATATCCACTGCCTTGCGCTGCATTTTCCGCCATATGCTATAGATGTGTTTAGGCCGCCCGCTGATTTCGGCATTGACGCCGACGGCAAGAAACTTCTCCCGCAACAGATCGATGACCTCTCTGATGAACTGCTCCCGGTCGGCCCGCCGGCCGTCGAGCTGACTGGCAATGCGCATGTATTCGTCGGGATGGAGGAAACGCAATGACAAGTCCTCCAGCTCCCATTTCACTTGCCAGATGCCCAACCGGTTGGCGAGAGGGGCGTAAATCTCCTGCGTCTCCTTGGCCAGGCGGCATCTCAACTCCTGGGGAAGGCCGCGCGCGGAGCGCATCAGATGGAGCTGCTCCGCCACCACGACCAAGACCACCCGCACATCCGCTGCGATGCCCAACAGCAGGCGACGCAGGTTCTCCGCATGCTCCTCCTCATCCTCCACAGAAACAGCGGACGAGAGATCGGTCAACTGGCCGATGCGAGCCAGATCGTCCACCATATGCGCGGTTTTCCTTCCCAACCGTTTCCTGAGTGTCTTGAGGCCGATCGATGAGTCCTTCAGCGCCCCCAGTAACATGGCCGCCGCCAGGGTCTCCCTATCCATGCGCAGACCGGCCAGGATCTCGGCCACGGAGAGGGCATGTCTCAATTGGGGCTCACCACTCGGGATGCGCCTCTCTGGATTTGCCGCCAGGGCAAGATCGGCGGCCTTGCGTAAGAAAAGACGGTCCTGTTCGTCGAAATCGGCCGGCAACATTTCCAGCCAGTGCGCTACCACGGCCGCGTCAGCGCTATCTCCCTCGGGCAGGCTACTGGTGGTGGTTACCATTCGCTGATATCACGCATTAGTATGTTTCAGTCGA
Organism: Candidatus Thiodiazotropha sp. (ex Epidulcina cf. delphinae); assembly: GCA_025656455.1. Classification (GTDB taxonomy): domain Bacteria; phylum Pseudomonadota; class Gammaproteobacteria; order Chromatiales; family Chromatiaceae; genus Thiodiazotropha. The sequence goes on from JAHXHS010000008.1 coordinate 67,916, forward strand.
GTATGTGATTTACCAACCCGTCCGCCAGCTTCGGCTCGAACCAGGTCGATTTGGGCGGCATCACCTCGCCGGCATCCGCAACCGCCATCAGCGCTTCCATGGCGGTGGGGAAGAGCGAGAAGGCCACCGCCATCTCACCTGAATCGACCCGTTGCTGCAGACCCGAGAGGCCGCGGATGCCGCCGACGAAATCGATTCGGCCATCACGGCGTGGATCGGAAATACCGAGTATAGGTTCGATCAGATTATCCGCCAATAGACTCACATCCAGCCGGGCCACCGGATCATCGCTGGGGATACGCGCCGGGTCGAGTCGCAGACGATACCAGCGCCGGTCCAGATACATGCCGAATTCCGCGGTCTGTGCCGGTTTCACGGGTTGCTGACTGGATTCGACCTGAAAGGCCTCGTTCAAACGTGCGAGAAAGGCCGCTGTATCAAGTCCGTTCAAATCCCTGACCACCCGATTGTAATCGAGGATCTGCATTTGATTGTGCGGAAAAATGACGCTGAGGAAATAGTTATAGGACTCCTCGCCGGTGTGGTGAGGGTTGGCGGTCTTACGCGAAGCACCCACCCGCGAGCCCGCGGCGGAGCGGTGGTGACCGTCGGCCACATAGAGCGCATCCATGGCCTCGAACTCCCGGGTCAGGCGAGCCACCATGGCCTCATCATCCAACACCCAAATCTCGTGGCACACCCCATCCTCAGCGGTAACACTCATATCGGGGCGGGTTTGTGAAACCTGACTCAGCAGGGTGTCGACGGCGGCGGCGCTGGGATAGACCAGGAACACCGGTCCTGTCTGGGCATTCAGGGCATCGACCTGGCGAACCCGGTCGTCCTCCTTGGCCGGGCGGGTGAACTCATGCTTCTTGATGCGATTATTGTCATAGGCCTCGACAGAGGCAGCCGCCACCAGTCCCGTCTGTATGTGGGAGCCCATGGTAAGGCGATAGACATAGTAGCAGGGCACGGTATCGCGAACCAAAATCCCATCCTGCTCCATTTTTTGCAGGTTTTCAGCCGCCTTGGCATATACCGCCGGCGAATAGGGGTCGGTGCCCTCGGGGAGGTCTATCTCAGGCCTCGAGATATGTAGAAAACTCCAGGGACGCCCTCGAGCCATCTCACGCGCCTCCGCCTCGTTCATGACATCATAGGGCGGCGCGGCAACGTCTGCGGCCCGCCCCTCGGCAGGGCGCAATCCGGGAAATGCTCTGATCAGCGGCATGGGTGGTTCCTCTGGGAATGGTCGCGTAGAGTCCTAAATACTCGTCGCACTACAGCCAATTCGGCTAAAGGTGGGGATTGTTTCAAAAGAGCGATAACGGAATCAAGCCGGACGACTGACCCATGTCAGAAAAAGCCTACCCCAAAATGAGACCAATCCTGCATATTAGTCGGGGGTATTCACCTAGAATTAAACACGTCGCATATAGGGATGTCAGGGAGACGCAAACGCACAGGGACGTCCACGGACTGAAACCTTTTGCCAACCAATCAGTGCGACATAAGATCCTGGTGCCCAAGGAACGGGTACCGGGATTTTTTTTCCCTAAAGAGTCACGACAATCCCAACCCCTCATCGGCTCGCCAGAGGGACTGGCCCTGCTTATCGAACTGCCTCCACAACTGATCGTAGGTGCGGCCTGTCTGGGGATGCACTTCACCGCCCGCCACTTCTGAAAGGGGCAGCAGCACGAAGGCATGGTGGAGTATTTCATCCCGCGGCAATTGAATGGGGCCGTCGTCGATGACCTGATCGCCGTAGGTGAGCAGATCGATGTCCAGGGTCCGCGAAGCATATTTCTCATCTGATCGATAGCGACCATGCCGCTCCTCGACCTGTTTCAGACGCACCACCAATTCACGGGGTGTGAGCCTGGTTCGGATGCCCACGACCAGATTGAGGAAGTTGTCACCGGTGAAGCCGACCGCCTCGCTCTCGTAGACGGGAGAGACCGACAGTTCACCGAACAGCCCGCCCAGATCACGCAGCGCCTCGGGGAGATGTTTACGTGGCGCCATATTGCTCCCCAGGCCGAGCCAGGCACGCATCCCCTGATCCTCAGTCACGCCGCCCCCTTTCGATGACCACACCCACGTCGCGGGCCGCACTGACAGCGCCGACCTTATTGAGGGTCAACCTGACCCAGGGCACCTGGAACTCCGCCAACACGATCTCAGCGCAACGTTCCGCGAGGGTTTCCACCAACTGGAACTCACTCTCTCTGACAAACTCGACAAGGCGCTTGCTCACCGCTTTATAGTCCAGGGTATCCTGGATGGCGTCACTCCTTGCCGCCTTGGCGATGTCGGCCCCCATCTCTAGGTCGAAAACCACTGTCTGCCTGATCTCCCGTTCCCAGTCATAGATACCGATAACCGTATCGATACGCAGATCCCGGATGAAAACTATGTCCATAAGTAGTACCTGAACCCGCGGGTTCATGACGGATGAAGTGTGCAAGCGCTTGATTCGGATAGCGTAACAAAATTTCTCTTGCCAAGCGCGCAAAGTACGCCAAGAAGGCATTGTGTGAGGATACTTTGCGTTTCATGGCGATCTTTGCGTTATATTTTTTCAGCGTTTCTGTATGACTTGACCAGAATAGTGCTTCAGGTTCCAATTGCGGCATGATTACCGATTTCGCACTCGTCTTCGGCGCCTATCTCCTAGGCTCCGTCTCCAGCGCTATCATCGTATGCCGTCTGATGGGGCTGCCCGACCCTCGCAGCCAGGGCTCAAACAATCCCGGCGCCACCAATGTCTTGCGCATCGGCGGAAAAAAAGCCGCCGCCGTCACCTTGTTGGGTGATTCCATCAAAGGGCTGATCCCCATGCTCACGGCCCACCTGTTCGGCGCATCGCCGCTGATTCTCGCCCTCACCGGCATGGCCGCCTTCCTCGGCCATCTCTATCCGGTTTTCTTTGGTTTCCAAGGCGGTAAAGGGGTCGCCACCGCCTTGGGTGTACAGTTTGGTCTGCACTGGGGCATCGGCGGAGCCGTTGGACTGATTTGGCTGTTGATGGCCAAAGTCATCAATATCTCCTCCCTCTCCGCACTGGTTTCGATGGCCTTGGCGCCGCTGATCGTGTGGGCGGTCTGGCCCGAGCCTGAGCTGGTGACGATGCAGATCCTCATATCGACCCTTCTGTTCTGGCGCCACCGCGCCAATATCGCCAACCTGCTCAAGGGTTCCGAAAAGACGATCGGCGAAGGTAAAAACGAAGAGAGTTGAGTCATGGCAATGCCGGATATCCCTACTATTGGCTATTCACACGCGATTACCTGTATCGATACCCGCTATCAGCGACCCGCCATCGCTGCCTGCTATCTGCTGGAATCGGCCGGCGAGGCGGTGTTCATCGACACCGGCACCAGCCATACCGTTCCACACTTGATGGCCGCGCTGGCTTCCCGGGGCATCCCGCCATCGCAGGTCAGGTACGTCATTCCGACCCATGTGCACCTGGACCATGCCGGCGGAGCCGGCGCTTTGTTGCAGCATCTCCCCAATGCATCGCTGTTGATTCACCCCTATGGGGCCAAACACTTGATCGATCCCTCGAAGCTGATCGCCGGTGCCACGGCGGTCTATGGCGAGGAGAAATTCAAAGCGGATTTCGGAGACCTGATTGCGGTGCCGGAAGATCGAGTGATCGAGGCGCCCGACGGAACACGGGTGAGTTTCGGTGACAGGGAACTGCTGTGCCTGGATACTCCCGGGCATGCGCGTCACCATATCTGCATTCATGACAAATTGAGCGATGGCATCTTCAGCGGCGACACCTTCGGCCTCTCCTATCGGGAGTTCGATACCGATAAAGGCCCTTTCATCATGCCGACGACCACACCGATTCAGTTCGACCCGGATGCCTGGCACCTCACCCTCGACAGGCTGATGGCGCTTGAGCCGCAGCGGATCTTCTTAACCCACTATGGCGAAGTCACCCAGCCGGCGGTATTGGCTGAAAGACTTCACCACTACCTCGATGAATTCACCACCATCGCCAGGGAAGCGGATGCAGAGCCCGGTCCGGATCGTGTAGCCGCCATTCGCAACCGGCTCCTGCAATGGCTGGTGCAGGAACTGCGGCAACACGGTTGCCGGCACAGCCCCCAGACCATCAAGCAACGGATGTCAATGGATCTTGAACTGGATGCTCAGGGACTCGAGGTCTGGCTGTCGCGTCAGGAGGAGGCAAAGGCCACGGGTTAGCCTGCATTCAATGCAGAGGCGGAATGGATTTTACGCACCCTATCTGCTCAGGCCGTAGGTCAGGTTGGCGCGGAGCGGCTACCTGACTTACTAACCCAAAGGGTGATGTCACGTAGCTGCGCAACGTGACCTACGGGCTATCGACTCAACAAGGCTTTGATCCGCTCTGATCCCAGGCAAAGGTACAGTCCAACCGGGAGAGCACATAGATCATCCCCTGTTCACCATCACCCAACATCATGGCAAGCGGGCTATGCTTATCGAATTTATGGCTGCGCTGACGTAACCAGCGCTTACCCATGCCAGGGTTGGTGGGATAGCTGGTGCGAAGCGCATCATCGATGCGCACAAGGTACTCGATGCGTTTCATGATAGCCGGACTGTCAGGCAGCGACTGACGATAGCGGTATTTGGCGAAATGACGCGCCTTGCCCGGCATGTCCAGCAGGGTCATCATCTCATCCGAATGCAGACCCCAGCTTTCGAAGAGCTTCATCACACCCCTGGTCATGTCCAGACGATCATTCATGGTGCGGACTGCGCCGCCGTCACTATTTTCGCTCATGCCCCACCAATTTCCCTACGAAAAAGCTGAGTTACCAAGCATAGCATGATTCATTACCCGATTCTCTGCGGGAAATCAGGGTTATCCAACCCGGGATCAACCGTTCCACAGGGCCTGCCACCCTAGTCGTCTTGCTCGTTCATATTGATGGTTCTGGGTATAATGGGCTTTTGTATCGGGCGGTCGATAACATGAATAAAGCCACCAACTCCCTTTTCGAATCCAATCTGGATCTGAAACGCCTCAACCGGGGTAAGGTGCGCGACATCTACGAAGTGGACGAGAACCTTCTGCTGATTGTCACCACTGACCGATTGTCCGCGTTCGATGTCGTTCTCCCTCAGCCGATTCCCGGTAAGGGGGAGGTGCTGACGCGGGTGGCGAATTTCTGGTTCAAGCGCACCAGGGAGTCGGTGCCCAATCATCTCACGGACACTCCGCTTGAGGAAGTCGTCACAGATCCCGGACAGCGCGCCATGCTGGGCGACCGTTGCATGCTGGTGCGAAAACTCAAGCCGCTGCCCGTGGAGGCTATTGTCAGAGGCTACCTGATCGGATCAGGCTGGAAAGACTACCGGCAGACCGGCGGAGTTTGCGGCATCCAGCTACCCCAAGGCCTACAGCAGGCCGACAAACTGCCACAACCGATCTTCACCCCCTCGACCAAGGCCGGGATCGGAGACCATGACGAAAATATCGATTACCGCCAAACCGCGACACTGTTGGGCGATAAGATTGCCGCGCAGGTACGAGATCTAAGTCTCGAAATCTATACAAAGGCGGCAAGCTACGCCCTTGGACGGGGTATTATCATCGCGGACACCAAGTTTGAGTTCGGTTTGGATGCCGATGGCGCTATCCACCTCATCGATGAAGTGCTCACACCGGATTCGTCACGCTTCTGGCCGGCGGAGAGCTATCGACCAGGCATCAGCCCTCCCAGTTTCGATAAGCAGTTCGTACGCGACTACCTTGAGACACTGGCCTGGGATAAAACACCACCAGGCCCTGAGCTGCCTCAAGCGGTCATCGACAAGACGGCAGAGAAATACAGAGAGGCCGAGACTCGTCTTACAGGGTTGTAGAGCACGACCGAGCAAAACCGATAATTTAACGATTCAAACTGTCTTGAAGTTCAATTTATCGGTCAGTGGGCCGCTCTTAATAGTTGAAAACATTGCCTCATCGCACACAGGGCTACTGATTTACAGAAGTACTTGACGTAATATGCTTCAATCCGATATGTCGCAAGCAAATATAAAAACAGCCCGGGTTGTGATCTACACAACCTTAAGATGCCCCCACTGCCAACACCTCAAGCGATGGCTGAAGAAGAACAAGGTTCCTTTTTTAGATTTCAATGTCGGCAAGCCGGGCAAGATGCAGAAAAAATTCTTCGAAATCGGCGGACAAAGCGTGCCTCTGATCGTCATCGGCGACCAGCAATTCGTGGGGTTCAATCCCAATCAGCTCAAGCGGGTGTTACAAAAGGAAGGTCTGATCTAGGTGGAATGGTGCGGCGAGCCGCACCCTACGCCACATCGTGACAGATTGGGTTATACCATTTGCGTTTATTCGCGTTCATTTGCGGACAAATCCTGGTGAGAAATGCGGGCTCGACGCGCTTGACTTTTTTAGTCACTCGAACAGGGGAAATGAGCCAAAAAAAGGGGGCGTAAGCCCCCTTTTCAGGTCGAACATCCGCTCTGATCAGTTGATCTTCGGATCCAGTTCACCGCTGTCATAGCGCTTCTGCATATCTTCCAAAGAGATCGGCTTGATCTTGTCGGCCATGCCTGCCGAGCCAAAGGCCTCATAGCGAGCCTTGCAGATGTCCGCCATCCCCTTGGTCGCCTCTTTGAGGAACTTGCGCGGATCGAAGTTGGACTTATTGTCGTTCAGGTGCTTGCGGATGGAGCCGGTGGAGGCCATGCGCAGGTCGGTATCGATATTGACTTTCCGCACACCGTGTTTGATGCCCTCGACAATCTCTTCCACCGGCACGCCATAGGTCTCGCCCATGTCACCGCCGTACTCATTGATGATCGCCAGCCAATCCTGGGGCACGGAAGAGGAACCGTGCATCACCAGATGGGTATCCGGGATACGGGCATGGATCTCCTTCACCCGCTGTATGGCAAGGATATCGCCCGTCGGCGGACGGGTGAATTTATACGCGCCATGCGAGGTTCCGATGGCGATAGCCAGGGCATCCGCGCCCGTCTTGTTGACGAAATCGGCCGCCTCATCAGGATCGGTCAGCAGTTGGCTGTGATCCAGGGTGCCTTCGGCGCCAACGCCATCCTCTTCACCAGCCTGACCGGTCTCCAACGAGCCCAGGCAACCCAGTTCACCCTCGACCGAAACGCCCCCCGCATGAGCCATCTCCACCACTTTGGCGGTCACATCCACATTGTACTCATAGGATGAAGGGGTCTTGCCGTCGGTCATCAGCGAGCCGTCCATCATCACCGATGAGAACCCGGACTGAATGGAACGCAAACAGATGGCAGGCGAGGTGCCGTGATCCTGGTGCATGCAGACCGGGATGTGCGGATACATCTCGGTAGCGGCAATTATCAGGTGACGCAGAAAGGGTTCGCCGGCATAGGAGCGGGCACCGGCCGATCCCTGCAGGATCACCGGGCTGTTGACGGCGTCGGCAGCCTGCATGATGGCATGCACCTGCTCCATGTTGTTGACGTTGAACGCCGGTAGACCATAGCCGTGTTCAGCGGCATGATCCAGTAGTTGGCGCAAGGAAATCAGAGCCATGATAGCCTCCTCGGTTTTTTGTCATTACTCATTATTAAAGGGATAGTGTATCCCGTCATTCATCCAATTTGTCTGCAAGTACATGCTCACCGACCCGCATCACTTTCATGATATTGGTCTGACCCTCCACACCGGAACGGTCACCCTTGGTGATAAGCACCAAATCACTCTCCCGCACCTCGCCACGACGCAGCAGTTCATCGATCACCTCTTCGTTGACCTGATCGACATCGGTGCCGGCGACATCGAAACTCACCGGGTAAACGCCGCGATAGAGGGTAACCTTGCGTCGTGTCTGTACATGCCGCGTCAATGCATAGATCGGAATGTCCGAACTAATACGCGACATCCATTTTACCGTTGAGCCCGATTCGGTCAGCGCCGCAATCGCCTTCACGCCTAAATGATTGGCGGTATACATGGTGGCCATGGCGATCGCTTCATCCACCCGGCCGAATATGGTATCGATTCGATGATGGGAGCGCCTGGCCGTTTGATGCTTCTCCGCTTCGAGACAGACACGATCCATTGCCTCGATCACCTTGTGCGGATACCTTCCCACCGAGGTCTCGGCAGAGAGCATCACGGCATCGGTGCCGTCCATGACGGCATTCGCCACATCGAAGACTTCCGCGCGGGTCGGTATCGGACTCTCGATCATCGACTGCATCATTTGCGTTGCGGTGATCACCACACAGTTCATCTCCCGCGCCGTCTTGATCAGCTCCTTCTGTACCGCGGGCAGTTCAGCGTCGCCGATTTCGACACCCAGATCCCCGCGCGCCACCATGATGGCGTCGCAGGCCTGGATAATCTCCGCGATGCAATCCAACGCTTCGGCACGCTCGATCTTGGCCACTACACCGCCCTTTCCGCCGGACGCCTCCAGCAGACGGCGCGCCTCCTTGACCTCCTCGGCATTACGCACGAAAGAGACGGCTATGTAGTCGACATCGATCTCCGCGGCAAAGGCGATATCCGCCCGGTCCTTGTCGGTAAGCGCAGGCGCCGAAAGACCGCCTCCCTGTTTGTTGATGCCTTTATTGTTGGAAAGTTTACCACCTACCAGGACCTTGCAGCGAACCTCGCTGCCGTCCACTTCAGAGACCCAAAGCACAATCGCACCGTCATCCAGCAACAGGGTATCGCCACGGCTAACGTCATGCACAAGCTCAGGGTAGGTCAATCCGACACGCTCGTCATCACCGGCATCCAGCGCGCAGCCCGCATCCAGGATAAAGGTCCCGTTCTCTTGCAGGGAGACGGCGCCCTTTTTGAAACGACCGATACGAATCTTCGGTCCCTGTAAATCGGCCAGAACGCCTATCTGTCTGCCACAGGCGCGGGCGCGGTTGCGAATACGGTCGGCGCGCTGACGTTGTGATTCATGGGCATCATGAGAGAGATTGAGGCGAACGACGTCCACCCCGGCATGAATTAACTTATCGAGAATCTTGGGATCGTCCGTGGCCGGTCCCAGGGTTGCAACAATTTTTGTTCGTCTTGGCATACAGATCCAGCACATGCTTAATGCATGAAAAAAAACCGGCTGGACCGAGGCCCAACCATTGAGATAGGTTCCCGCCTCTTATCCGGCAGCGCGGGCTTCCAGCATGGCCACTGCGGGTAGGGTCTTGCCTTCCAGATATTCCAGGAAGGCGCCGCCTGCCGTCGAGATGTAGGAGACCCTATCGTAGATATCGTATTTTTGAATCGCGGCAATGGTGTCCCCGCCCCCGGCCAATGAAAAGCCCGGCGATTCAGCGATTGCCATCGAGACGATTTTCGTGCCCTCTCCAAACTGATCGAACTCGAACACGCCGACAGGTCCGTTCCAGACAATGGTGCCCGCCTGCTTGATGATATCGGCCAGCTCATTGGCGCTATCGGGACCGATATCGAAAATCATCTCATCATCAGCCACTTCACCGGCCCCTTTCAGCACCGCTGGCTCATCTTCGGCGAAATTCTTTCCAACCACCACATCGGTGGCAATCGGAATATTGGCTCCGCGAGCCTTCATCTTTTCGATCAGGGCCTGTGCGGTGGGAACCAGATCGTCTTCGCAGAGTGACTTACCGACATTGTTTCCGGTAGCCTTGAGAAAGGTATTGGCGATACCGCCGCCGACAACCAATTGATCGACCTTCTCCGAAAGGGCCTCCAACACCGTCAGTTTGGTCGACACCTTGGAACCACCGACGATGGCCACCATCGGACGCGCCGGGTTGGCCAGCGCCTTTGCCAAATTGTCCAACTCACCGGCAAGCAGGATTCCGGCACAAGCGATCCGCGCGAACTTACCGGCCCCATGGGTGGAGGCCTGCGCACGATGAGCAGTGCCGAAAGCATCCATCACATAGACATCACACAATGCCGCATATTTCTTTGCCAGTTCTTCGTTGTCCTTCTTTTCGCCGGCATTGAAACGGACATTCTCCAACAGCACCGCTTCGCCCTCAGCGACTTCAAAACCACCCGCCAGGTAGTCCTTGATCAAACGCACCGTTTTACCCAGCTTGGCGGACATATCATCGGCGATCGGCGCCATCGAATTCTCTTCCGAATAGACACCCTCTTCCGGTCTGCCGCGATGTGACATGACCATCACCTTGGCCCCAGCATTGACGCAATGCTCGATGGTAGGCATGGAGGCGGTAATCCGCGCATCCGAGGTCACTTTACCGTCTTTGACAGGCACATTGAGATCCGCGCGAATCAAAACGCGCTTCCCGGCAAGATCAAGATCGGTCAGCTTAATGAAAGACATAACGAACTCCCAAATACTAATTCTGAATTGTGAATTTTGAATTATGAATTTTTTAAACGCCTGCTACGCAGGCACAGATCCATTCAAAATTCATAATTCAAAATTCATAATTATGAAATCCCGGGGCGGACTTTTGTCCGCCCCGGGATTTCAAGACTTACTTGGCTACGTGCTCAACAATCCGCAACATGTTGCAGGTATAGCCATACTCGTTGTCGTACCAGGAGACCACCTTGACGAAGGTGGCGTCCAGCATGATGCCGGCGCCGGCATCGAAGATGGAAGGCGTGCTTCGACCACGAAAATCGGTGGAGACCACCTTCTCCTCGGTGTAGGCCAGCACACCCGCCAGATCGCCCGACTCGGAGGCGGCCTTCATGGCGGCGCAGATATCCTCATAGCTCGCTTCCTTGTCCAGTTCGACGGTGAGATCGACCACGGAGACGTCGGAAGTGGGCACGCGAAAGGCCATGCCGGTCAGCTTGCCGTTCAGCTCCGGCAACACCTTGCCGACGGCCTTGGCGGCGCCGGTGGAAGAGGGGATGATGTTCTCCAGGATACCCCGACCACCGCGCCAATCCTTCTGGGAAGGGCCGTCGACAGTCTTCTGAGTGGCGGTGGCGGCATGCACGGTGGTCATCAGACCACGCTTGACGCCCCAGGTATCGTTCAGCACCTTGGTGACGGGGGCCAGGCAGTTGGTGGTGCAGGAGGCCGCGGAAACGATGGCCTGACCCGCATAGGTGTTGTGGTTGACGCCGTAGACGAACATCGGCGTCGCATCCTTGGAGGGTGCGCTCTGCACCACTTTCTTGGCCCCTGCGTCGATGTGCTTCTGGCAGGTCTCCTCGGTGAGGAAGAAACCGGTACACTCGATAACCAGATCGGCACCGATCTCATCCCACTTCAGATCGGCCGGGTCGCGCTCTGCGGTGAGACGGATCCGCTTGCCGTTGACGACCATATCGCTGCCGTCGACCGCGATCTCGCCGTTGAAGTTACCATGCACTGAATCGTACTTCAGCATGTAGGCCAGATAGTCCGGTTCCAAGAGGTCATTGATACCAACGACCTCGATGCCGGGGAAATCCTTAGCGATAGCGCGGAACGCCATGCGGCCGATGCGGCCAAAACCGTTGATACCTACTTTGATAGTCATTTCGATTCTCCGTTTAAAGGTAATTTGAAGGGTATTCAGGTTGGATCGTCCTAAAGGGCGCCTGCGACGGCGCCCTTTGTCAAATCTCAGGCGGATACCTCATCGATGGCTGCAAGCACATTCTCCGCGGTGAAACCGAACGCCTTGAACAGCTCGCCGGCTGGGGCGGACTCGCCGAATCGGTTGATGCCGATCACCTTGCCGTTGATGCCGACATACTTGTACCAACCATCGGCAACAGCGGCCTCCACCGCGACACGGGCAGTCACGCTCGCAGGCAGCACTGACTCTCTGTATGCCGCGTCCTGCTCATCGAAGACCTTGGTGTTGGGCATGGAAACCACACGCACGCGTTTACTCGAGTCGGCAGCGGCCTGTACGGCAATCGCCACTTCGGAGCCGGTGGCGATAACGATCGCTTCCGGCGTGCCCTCGCAATCGGCGATGACGTAACCGCCCCTAGCGATATTGGCGATTTGCTCGTCGCTTCTGGCCTGATGGGCAAGGCCCTGACGGGAAAAGATCAGACTGGAGGGGCCGCCCCGTTTCTCGATCGCCGCTTTCCAGGCGACAGCGGTTTCCACCGCGTCACACGGACGCCACAGATCCATATTGGGGATCATGCGCAGGGTCGGTATCTGCTCGATGGGCTGGTGGGTGGGACCATCCTCGCCCAGACCGATGGAGTCGTGGGTATAGACGAAGATTGACTGAATTTTCATCAGCGCGGCCATGCGCAGCGCATTGCGGGCGTACTCCGAGAACATCAGGAAGGTGCCGCCATAGGGGATGAAACCGCCATGCAGGGCAACCCCGTTCATGATCGCGGACATGCCGAATTCACGCACCCCGTAGGAGATGTAGTTGCCATCCGGGTTCCCGTCCGTGATCGATTTGGAGCCGGACCAGGCTGTTAGATTGGAAGGTGACAGATCAGCCGACCCGCCCAGGAATTCAGGCAGATGGGGGCCAAAGCCGTTGAGGGCGTTCTGTGATGCCTTGCGGGTCGCCGGGGACTCGCCCTTGCTGTTCACCTCGGCAATAAACTTGGCCGTTTGCGTCTCCCAGTCGGCGGGCAGGTCGCCTGCCATGCGGCGCTTGAATTCACCGGCCTGTTCGGGAAATGCCGCCTCGTAGGCGGCAAACTTATCATTCCAGGCGCTTTCGGCCTCGGCGCCGGCGGATTTGGCGTCCCAACCGGCATAGACCTCGTCCGGCACCACGAAAGGCTCATGCGTCCAACCCAACTGCTCGCGGGTCGCAGTAATTTCGTCGGCGCCCAACGGGGCGCCGTGGCAGTCGTGACTGCCGGCCAAGTTCGGCGATCCGAAGCCGATGGTGGTCTTGCAGCAGATCAGGCTCGGCTTGCCGGTATCAGCCTTGGCGGCCGCGATGGCCTGGTTGACGGCATCGGCATCGTGTCCGTCCACATCACGGATGACCTGCCAGCCATAGGCTTCGAAGCGACCCGGTGTGTCATCGGTAAACCAGCCCTCGGTCTCGCCATCGATGCTGATGCCGTTGTCGTCCCAAAAGGCGATCAACTTACCCAGACCCAGGGTGCCGGCAAGGGAGCAGGCCTCATGGGAGATACCTTCCATCATGCAGCCATCACCCAAAAAGGTAAAACTGTAGTGGTCTACGATCTCGTGTCCCGGCTTGTTGAATTGGGCGGCCAACGTCTGCTCCGCCAGGGCCATGCCGACGGCATTGCTGATGCCCTGGCCCAACGGCCCGGTGGTTGTCTCCACGCCAGGGGCATAGCCATACTCGGGATGGCCGGGGGTCTTGGAGTGGAGTTGGCGGAACGCCTTCAGATCGTCGATGCTCAGCGCATAACCGGTCAGATGCAGCAGCGAGTAGATCAGCATCGAACCGTGACCGTTTGAGAGAATGAAACGGTCACGATCTGCCCACTCCGGGTTTGCCGGGTTGTGCTTCATGTGGCTGTTCCACAGCACCTCTGCGATATCGGCCATTCCCATGGGCGCACCCGGATGACCTGAATTGGCTTTCTGCACCGCATCCATGCTCAGGGCGCGAATGGCATTGGCAAGTTCTCTGCGTGAGGACATTGACCCCTCCTGATTTGATAATGATTAATAATCTGTAACTGTCAGACGATACGCACATGGCGGAAGACCGCCGAATTCATTTTTCAGCAAACACCCCTTTGCCGATACCCAGTCACTATCGTCGTTGAATAGGCGGATGGCCCTGATAGCGCACCGAAAACCATGTCGGGCAAAAACTCGCTATTTTGAACCATGGCATGAGCCTGAGCAAGGTCGATGGCATTAAGGGGGGATAAGCCGGTTCGATGGAAAATCATAATATCCTAGATAAACAACATGCTTTCAGTGAGTTGGCGCTTCCCGCCACTTGATGGAGCAGCCCATGCCGGGGATCTGTTGCCGCGGTCCATTGCCCGTCTCAGCCACCTGCTTCATCGCCTCAAAGAGATCCCGGTGAACATCCGGGGGGGCCGCCTCCTTCCGGCTCTCGTCCAAGCGTCCCCGGTACTGCAGCTCCAATTCGGCGTTGTAGCCAAAGAAATCGGGGGTGCAGACCGCTCCATAACGCTTCGCCACCGCCTGGCTCTCGTCATAGAGGTAGGGAAAGGGAAACCTCTCTCGCTCTGCGACCCGGCGCATGTTGTCGAAGGAATCCTCCGGGTACTCGGCAGGGTCATTGGACAGGATCGCCACCGAATTGACGCCCAGGGTGGCCAGCTCCGCGGCATCCCTGACGATTCGATCCAGCACGGCCTTGACATAGGGACAGTGATTACAGATGAACATCACCAGTAATCCCTTCTCTCCCGCGCACTGCCTCAGGGACCATTCCCTGCCGTCCACACCGGGGAGCGTGAAATCGGGCGCGTCGGCGCCGAAATCGCAAATTGGGGTCTGTAAAGAAACCATTATTGGTCCATTCAATAGATAGAATTGATTAGCGGTGGGGCATTATGCAAAAAGAGAACTGATGTGTAAAATCCCGTTTTCACTGTCGGTTGGCTGCTCGATTGCCCAACCAGGGATCTTTTGCCGGAATCTGCCGGCAATTCAGACAAACAACTGCTTTATTTAGGAAGACAATGGCTAAAAACTATATTTTTACCTCTGAGTCGGTTTCTGAGGGACATCCCGACAAAGTCGCGGACCAGATCTCGGACGCTATGTTGGATGCCATCCTGGCCAAGGACCCGCAACCGGATAGAGCCCGCGTGGCCTGCGAGACCCTGATCAAGACTGGCGCGGTGATCGTCGCCGGCGAGATCTCGACCGAGGCCTGGATCGACCTGGACGAACTGGTCAGGGGCGTGGTCTGCGAAATCGGCTACACCAGCTCTGATGTGGGTTTTGACGGCTCCACCTGCGCTGTCATGTCCCTGATCGGCAAGCAGTCCAGCAATATTGCCCAAGGCGTGGACCGGGCCGATCCGGAAGAGCAGGGAGCCGGCGATCAAGGGATGATGTTCGGTTATGCCACCAATGAGACCGACGTACTGATGCCAGCCCCGATCACCTACGCGCACCGTCTGGTACAACGCCAGTCGGAGATACGCAAGTCGAGGGTATTACCCTGGCTGCGCCCGGATGCCAAGAGCCAGGTGACCCTGAACTATGAAGATGGCGAGGTCACCGGTATCGGCGCCGTGGTGCTCTCTACCCAGCACGATCCCGATATCGATTACGACCATCTGCGCGAGGCGGTGATGGAGAACATCATTCAGCCCGTTCTACCCAAAGAGTGGCTCGACAAGTGCCCGCAAGAGAAGCTCCACATCAATCCCACCGGCAGCTTCGTTATCGGCGGCCCGGTGGGTGACTGCGGTCTCACGGGACGCAAGATCATCGTCGACACCTATGGCGGTTCGGCGCGTCACGGGGGTGGGGCATTCTCCGGGAAGGATCCCTCCAAGGTCGACCGCTCCGCCGCCTATGCCGGTCGCTACGTGGCAAAGAACATCGTGGCCGCCGGTCTCGCCGACCGCTGCGAAATCCAGATCTCCTACGCCATCGGCGTAGCGGAACCCACCTCGATCATGATAGAGACCTTCGGCACGGGAAAGATAGCCGATGAGAAAATCGCCGATCTGGTGAGAAGACACTTCGACCTGCGCCCCTACGGCATCCTAAAGATGCTCGACCTGTTGAACATCGAGCGGATCCAGTATCGCAAGACCGCGGCCTACGGCCATTTCGGCCGCGAAGACGAAGGCTTTACCTGGGAAATAACCGACAAGGCCGACGCCTTGCGGGAGGATGCCGGACTTTAGGCCCTTCGGGCCAATTATGAATTGTGAATTTTGAATTTTGAATTAATAAAGGCGTGCGCTTTGCGCACACATCTAATTCAAAATTATTCTTCCCTTTTTTTCCGAGGAGCGCTGCAACGGATCGATCGTCCGCCAGGCTCGGAAAGGAGGCAGTGACTTACATGAAAACCGCGCTCACTCACGATATTCAGGAGATGACTACCATGAGTGAGTTCACCGACTACAAAGTTGCCGATATTTCACTGGCCGAGTTCGGCCGCCGCGAAATTGCGATCGCCGAAACCGAGATGCCGGGACTGATGGCGATCCGGGAGAAATACGCCGCGCAACAGCCCCTTAAGGGCGCGCGTATTACCGGCTCGCTGCACATGACCATCCAGACCGCAGTGCTTATCGAGACCCTGGTGGCGCTCGGCGCTGAAGTGCGTTGGTGCTCCTGCAACATCTTCTCCACCCAGGACCATGCCGCTGCCGCGATCGCGGCTGAGGGCATTCCGGTCTATGCCTGGAAAGGTGAATCCCTGGAGGAGTACTGGTGGTGTACCGAACAGGTGCTCAACTGGCCCGACGGCGCTGCTCTGAACATGATCCTTGACGACGGCGGAGACGCCACCCTGCTGGTGCACAAAGGGGTGGAATATGCCAACGCCGGCGCGGTGCCTGAACCCCAGGCGGACGATCCGGAGGAGTGGCAGGTGATCCTGGGCGTGTTGAAACGCAGCCTGGAAGAGGACCCGAAACGTTATCACCGGATGGCGGAATCGATTAAAGGCGTCACTGAAGAAACCACCACCGGTGTACATCGTCTCTATCAGATGATGGAACAAGGCACGCTGCTGTTCCCGGCCATGAATGTCAACGACTCGGTTACCAAATCCAAGTTCGATAACCTGTATGGCTGTCGTGAGTCGCTGGTGGACGGCATCAAGCGGGCAACCGACGTCATGATCGCCGGGAAAATAGCCCTGGTCGCGGGCTATGGCGACGTAGGCAAGGGCTGCGCACAATCCCTGCGCGGACTCGGCGCTACCGTATGGGTCACGGAAATCGACCCAATCTGCGCTCTACAGGCGGCCATGGAGGGTTATCGGGTGGTCACAATGGAAGAGGCGGCCCCCCTCAGCGATATTTTTGTCACCACCACCGGCAACTTCAAGATCATCACCCATGATCACATGGCCGCGATGAAGGATCAGGCGATTGTCTGCAACATCGGCCACTTCGACAATGAGATCGATATCGCCGGCATTCGCCAATATCAGTGGGAAGAGATCAAACCCCAGGTTCACCATGTCATCTTTCCTGACGGGAAACGCATCATCCTGTTGGCCGAAGGACGGCTGGTCAATCTGGGATGCGCCACGGGACACCCAAGCTTTGTCATGTCCAACTCTTTTTCAAACCAGGTGTTGGCGCAGATCGAGTTCTTTACCCAATCAGAGCAGTATCAAAACAAGGTCTACGTGCTACCGAAAAAACTCGACGAAGAGGTTGCCAGACTCCACCTCACAAAAATCAGCGCCCACTTGACCACCCTCAGTGAGGAGCAGGCGGACTATATCGGCGTGCCGGTTGAAGGGCCCTATAAGCCCGATCACTATCGCTATTGATGATCTCCGATATCGGCTGAAATGGATAACATCCGCCTACAGCCATTGAATAGCAAACGGTGTAACCGCTGGTGGAAGCAGGCTTAGGAATGTTAGCTGGAGGCAATTGTAGGGTGCGGCCCTGCCGCACCGAACGCTGGCCGATTGGCATGGTGCGGCAGGACCGCACCCTACTCAGCCTCCGTCCAGCAAGAGACGTCCAATACAACACAAGATTCACTTACCCATGCAAATACAACATCATCAGCAGACCTTTAGTTTCGAACTCTTCCCGCCCAAGACGGAAAAGGGATTCGAGAACTTAAAAAAGACAGTACAAGAACTGCAAAACCTGCAACCGGCGTTTTTCTCCGTCACTTATGGCGCGGGGGGATCCACACAACAGCGTACGTTTGACACCGTCGACTGGCTGGGCAGGGAAAGGATCGCTACCGCGCCGCATCTCTCATGCATCGGCGCCAACCGCAATGAGATCGTCGAGATACTGGAGCGCTACCGATCACAAGGGATCAATCGTCTGGTGGCGCTGCGCGGCGACCTGCCCTCAGGCGCCGGGCTCGGCGGCCTGGGTGAACTGGATCACGCCAATCAGTTGGTGGCGTTGATCCGCGACTCGTTCGGCGATCACTTCCATATCGAAGTCGCGGCCTACCCGGAGTTTCACCCCCAGGCCAACAACCCCGAACAGGATCTCATCCATTTCAAGCGTAAGGTGGAGGCTGGCGCAGACAGCGCCATTACCCAGTACTTCTACAATGCCGACGCCTACTTTCGTTTTATCGACGACTGTCAACGGCTGCAGATCGAGATACCCATCGTGCCCGGCATCATGCCGATCACCAACTTCATTCAGCTGGCGCGGTTTTCCGATGCCTGTGGCGCTGAACTCCCCCGCTGGTTGAGAAAAAGGCTCGAGGGGTTCGGGGATGACCTGCAAGCCATTCGCGGCTACGGCGCGGATACGGTAACCGCTCTCTGTGAACGCCTGTTGGAAGGCGGTGCGCCGGGTTTGCACTTCTATACCATGAACCAGGCAGCGCCCAGCCTGAATATCTGGCAGACGTTGGGACTCTATTAACCCGGCGACCTAATATATCGGGTTCAGGGCTTCAAGCATGCCCATGATCAAGGCGTGGCTCTTGCCAATGGCCACTCCCTTGGCAAGAGCCGCAACGCAGAGCGTGAGCATGCTTGAAGCCCCTAACAGATTGATTTGATTAAGACAGGCCCGTAGGTCACGTTGCGCAGCTACGTGACATCACCGTTATGTCAGGTAGTCGCTTCGCGCCAACCTGACCTACGACCACTACGAAAATTCGTAGGTGATGTCTCTAGTGTGGTGTAACGCAGGCTTGGGGCCTTGGCGGGCCTCTGATTGGTACAGTTTATACGTTACACCACACTAGACAGGCGCAGTCAACGGCTGTTCCTGTACGCCCTTTAACGCATATCGATTGATAATGACATCCAGTATTTCAGGCTCCACGGGCTTGGTCAGAAAGCCGTCCATTCCCGCCTGGATGCAGTGATCCATCATATCCTCCACCGTATTCGCCGTCAGCGCATAGATCGGCATGTAACGATGCTTTGCTTCGCTGCTTCGATACCGGCGGGTGAATTCGATGCCATCGATATGGGGCATGCGCAGGTCGACAAAGGCCAACTCATACTCCTCTTCCGCGGCGGCCTGCAGGGCCTCGCTGCCATCCTTGGTTATCCTCACCTGATGCCCGCGCTGTCTCAACAGGGTCGACAACACCTTCGCCGCGATGGCGTTATCCTCTGCCAGGAGCACGTTGATCCCATCGGTTCTTTGGACGGTGGACCCTGCATGCCCCTTGAGGACTGTCTCTTGGGTCTGACCGGGTGTCAGGGCATCGACGATCGCTTCGGCCAGGTCATCGGCTAGAAATGGCTTGGCCAACATTTTGCTCTTTACCGACACCACCCCCGGGGTACGCCCCCGGTAGCCCGCCAAAAGTACCAGCGGCGATCCACCTCCCTGCGCATCCAAGCTGTCTACGGCCTGTCCGATCATGGCATGGGCAAGTGAGTCGCAAACCAATACCATATCCATGGAGAGACTTAGCTTCGCGGTGAATTCGCTCAAACCGGTTGCGGCAAAGGCCTGCATCCCAAGTTCATCCACAATTTTCAGGTGCATCCGCATCGCCAGGGGATCGCACTCGAAGATAAGGATGCGCTTACCCTTGAGGATGGGCGACCTGACAGGCCCGGAGCCCCCTTCCTCCATCGGTAGCGGCAACCGGACACTGAACAGCGACCCCTTGCCGACCTGACTGGAGACGTCTACCCGCCCTCCCATCAACCGGGTCAGGTCGCGGACAACGGTAGTGCCGAGACCAGCCCCTTCGAAACGCCGGTTGTTGGATGGGGCCGCTTGCCAGAAAAACTCAAAAATCTTCTCCTGCTCCTGTTGGGATATGCCGATACCGGTATCCTCGACCTCGAGCAGAATATGCGGCGAGTCGAATGCCTCACAACCCTGGGCATGAGATACCCGTAAGGTGATATGGCCTGAGTCGGTGAATTTGATGGCATTGCCCAACAGATTGAACAATATCTGCGAGATGCGAAGTTTATCGCCGTACAACCTATTTTGAATCCCCGGATCGACCCAACAATAGAACTCGAGCTGTTTCTCCTGCGCCCCCGCGGCCAGGCTCGATGTCACGTCTCTCACCAATTCACGCATATCAAAAGGTTCTGACGTCAATTCGAGTTTATTGGCGTCGATCTTGGAAATATCGAGCACATCGCTGATCAGTGACCGCAATAGCTGCGCGGAGGAGCAGATCGAGTGAAGATACTCTTTCTGTTCGGCATCCAACGGCGTGGCCTGTAGCAGTCTCGCCATACCCATCACGCCGATCAGCGGGGTACGCAGCTCATGGGTCATGGTGGCGAGAAAATCGCCACGCGCCTTTTTGGCCCGTTCCGCCTCCTGTCTGGCATGGCGCAGTCTGCGCAACAGGGTGTATTGATAATATGGCAATATCACCAACAGGAACAGAAAAAAGAAGGCATCGAACGAGTGCGTCTGCCACTGCTGCAGGTAGAGCAGCACCAGGTTATAGGCGCTGAAACTGAGTATCGATGCGGTCATCAACAATCGCTTGCCGTAACGCGTACCGTATGAGATATAGATCCAGTGGTAGATCAGATAGAACGGACTGATAGCGTCTCCGGCCAGGACGATGGCCAGGCTGGCGGAGCTGATGTCGGCAATCAGGCAGATCAGCCTCCGATAGACTAGATCGGGTCTGATGAGGATGCTGATCAGCACCAGGACGAAGAAGGCGAGATACCCTCCGAACAAGGCAATGACAAGAGGAACATCGACGAGATAGTATCCTGTTCGAATACCGAACCAAATGAATACGGTGCAGAACAACCAGACCAGCAGGCGCAGCAGCGCCTGCTGGTATTCTGAATTAGCTCGCAGCTCGCGGCTGAAGAGTTTACTCACCATGGCATGTCATCCATTATCCATAACCTGAATCCACGAACCCAGGTTGAAGACCGATTTATTCCCTGTAAAACGCCGCACTCGCGCATCAGCATGAATCGTGAGCATCATAGAAAAAATACCGCAGCAGGTAACGCTCTCATTTACCTGACATTTAACCTATTGATCAACAAAGATTATCCACACCAATATCAAGACACAAGCCCCCTATATAGTTGCGGATTTTCCGGCAAACACTATGATCTCAACAGGTAAGTATGCAACACTTTACCTGACGATTTCAAAGACCTGACCGCCAAGCACCATCAGTTAAAGGCCAAAAATCATGTATATCAAAAGACCCAGCCAGCACAATCGGGAAAACAGTCTGAAACCCGAGGATCGCCGCACCATCAAGCGCCGTCATCTGATCTACTATCTGCGGGTCTGGGAGCTCGACCAGAATAACTTGCTCGGACATGTGGTCGATATCACCACCGAGGGCATGATGCTGATCAGCGACAAACCGATCCCCACGGGAGAGGAGCTGAGCCTTGAGATACGCCTGCCCGATACCGAAGGCGCGCTGACTCCACTCAATTTCAGAGCCATCTGTCGCTGGAGCGACAAAGATATCAATACCGCTTTCTACGACTCGGGGTTCGAGTTTACCGACAAGTCGCCAGCCAAGATCGAAAACCTGCAACAGATGATCGAAGCGTACGGCTTCAACGATTGAGCGGCTTCAACCCCGCTCAATTGCCCCAGAAGGCGCCGATCGCGGCAATCCCCTGCGCGCCCGAGCGCATGGCCTGCCGCAGATGCGCCGAGCGCATGCCGCCCAAGGCGTAAACCGGAACATTGACCCGGTCTACCCAATCCCTGAAACGATCCCAGCCGAGGCATGGGGCATGTGGGTGAGAGGCGGTGGGCAACACGGGGGAGAGTAACGCATAATCCAACTGCAATCCCTCAGCCTGGTGAAGCTCAGACGGATTGTGGCAAGATGCGCCCAACAATCCATCGATTTCGGGTCGTTCCGTTAGCGCCGCCAGTTGCCGGGCTGTCAGGTGAATGCCATCAGCCTCTCCGGCCCAATCCAGCGCCCGCTGCGGCCGATTGACGAGCAACTTGGCCCCTTTGGCGCGACAGATCTCCAGACTGGCCAGCAACAGATCCCGATAGACAGGATCGATCAATCGATGAGCACGCAACTGCACCACACCCGGCCCCGCTTCCAAGGCCTTGTGCAGCCTGTGTAGAAACTGCGCCGGTTGTGTCGCATCATCGCCGCTTATCAGATAGCGCCGGGGCAACCGCAAGGCGCTGATCACCGGGCGGTCGGCCGCCGGGAAAGCCTCCGGCTCCATCTCCGCCGGCAACAGCCAGCGAAGGGGTTGCCCTTCCAGGCCCTTCGGCACACCTTGATAGGCCGTCACCCGATAGACATCGAGCAGCACCCTGCGATCGCCGTAGTCATGCCTGATCCGAATCAGTGGCTCGCTGCGGAGTGACTGGATGCCCAGCTCTTCCTCCAGTTCACGGGCCAAGGCCTGTTCCGTGGACTCGCCCTGTTCGCGTTTGCCGCCGGGAAATTCCCAAAGTCCTCCCTGATGGCGATGATCCGCGCGCTTGGTCACCAGCACCCGGCCCGTGGCATCAAGGATCGCTGCAGCGGCTACATGGGTTGTCATGCTGATAGGATATGGCAGTGGCCAAACAATAGTAATCCGTTCGTGAGCCCCGACAATATCACCTAGGTGCGATATTCGGCGTTGATCTTGACGTAGTCATAGGAAAGGTCACAGGTCAGAACCCGCGCATCGGCGCCGCCACGATCCAAACTGACCCGAATCGTGAACTCCCGGCGACGCATTACCGACGCCCCCGCCTGTTCCGTGTAGTCGGAAGCCCGCCCACCGTTGCGCACGATACAGACATCGTCCAGCCAGATCTCAACGCGATCGATGGCCAGCCCCTCAAGCCCCGACCGCCCGACCGCGGCAAGGATTCGTCCCCAGTTGGGATCGGAAGCGAAGAGTGCTGTCTTGACCAGGGGAGAGTGGGCAATAGTAAAGGCTACATCCCGCGCCTCCGCTTCATCAGCCGCCTGTTCAACCACAACCTCCACCAGTTTGGTGGCGCCTTCCCCGTCACGTACGATGTCGCGGGCCAGTTCCATGCAGACTTCCTGGACGGCCTGGGCGAATCGCTCATAGATGGGGGAATTGGTATCCGTCACAGGCGGCAGCGACGAGGCGCCGCTGGCGATCAACACGCAGGCATCGTTGGTGGACGTATCGCCGTCCACCGTAATACTGTTGAACGATGGCTTGACCGCCGCAGCCAAACACGCCTGCAACAACTTCCGCTCCACCGCCAGATCGGTAGCCAGATAGGCCAGCATGGTCGCCATGTCGGGGTGTATCATGCCCGATCCTTTTGCCATCCCGGTAACGGTGACGGGTACGCCGTCAACCTCGAAACGGCGCGAGGCGAGTTTGGGGCGCGTGTCAGTGGTCATGATGGCGCGGGAGGCTCGCTCCCAACCCGCCGGCTCGAGATCGGCCATTGCATCGGGGATGACCTGGCGCAGCCGCTCCACCGGGAGGTTCTCGCCGATCACGCCGGTGGAAAAAGGCAAAACCTGTTCAATATTGCATCCTGCCGCCCCCGCCAGGTCTTGACAGCTGGTCAGGGCATCCTGCAGGCCCTGTCTACCCGTGCCTGCATTGGCGTTGCCGGCGTTGATCAGCAACAGGCGGGGGCTCCCCTGCCGCAGATGCCTCCTGGCCAGCGCTACCGGAGCGGCGCAAAAGGCGTTGCGGGTGAATACCGCCGCACACTCGGCTCCCTCGGCCAGCTCGATAACGACCAGATCATCCCTGCCAGCCACCCGGATGCCGGCCGCGGCGGATCCCAGCCTGACTCCCGCAACGGCGCGCATGCTCAATTCAGACGGCCATGGCACTGTTTGTATTTTTTACCCGAGCCACAGGGGCAGGGCTCGTTACGCCCGATCTTTCGCCCATCACGCACAAAAGGCTGCTGGGGCTGGCGACCCGCTTCGCCCGTTGCGGCAGGGACCTCCTCCTCCGGCAGGCCCTCGAAGGTCTCATGCTTGAACTCGAACTCGTTCACCCGGGGTTGCGGTTCGCGCATCACCATCTCTTCGGGAAGCTGCACCTTGACCTTGGAAAGCAGGCCGATGACCTCTCGCTTGATACTGTCGAGCATGCTGGAGAACATGGCGAAGGCCTCGCGCTTGTACTCCTGTTTCGGATTTTTCTGCGCATATCCACGCAGATGAATGCCCTGACGCAGGTAGTCCATGGCCGCAAGGTGCTCCTTCCAGTGGCTGTCCACAGTCTGCAACATCATCGCCTTTTCGAACTGACGCATATTCTCCGCACCGACCAGCGCCTCCTTCTCTTGATAGATATCGAGCAGGGATTGAGCGATTTTCTGCTTCAGGGTCTCCTCATGCAGATCCTCGTCCTCATCCAGCCATTGCTGAATCGACCATTCATCGCCAAACAATTCGGCCAGCGACTCGCTCAGACCAGGGACGTCCCACTGCTCTTCGATGCTCTCCCGGGGGATATGTTGGTGGAAAACCTCATCCAGCACATCCTCCCGCAACACGGCTATGGAATCGGAGATATCCGAGGTCTCCATCAGTTCGTTTCGCTGCTCATAGACCACCCGACGCTGGTCGTTGGCCACATCGTCGTACTCCAGCAACTGCTTGCGGATATCGAAGTTGCGCCCCTCCACCTTGCGCTGAGCGTTCTCGATAGCCCGGGAGACCCAGGGGTGTTCGATCGCCTCGCCCTTCTCCATGCCGAGCTTCTGCATCAAACCACCGACCTTGTCGGAGGCGAAGATCCTCATCAGATTGTCCTGCAAAGAGAGGTAGAAGCGGCTTGAACCCGGATCACCCTGCCGGCCTGACCGGCCACGCAGCTGATTGTCGATGCGTCGGGACTCATGCCGCTCGGTGCCGATAACATGCAATCCGCCGGCATCCAGCACCTGTTGATGCCGTTGCTTCCAGGCCTCCGTGTGCTCCGCCACGACTGTCGGCTCGGGATGCTCTCCCAGCTCCTCCAGTTCGGTCTCAAGATTGCCGCCAAGTACGATATCGGTGCCGCGACCCGCCATGTTGGTGGCGATGGTGATGGCCCCGGGGCGACCGGCCTGAGCGACGATGCCCGCCTCCTGCTCATGGTGTTTGGCATTCAGCACCTTATGCGCCACCCCGGCCTTCTGCAACAATTCGGAGACCAATTCGGAGGTCTCGATGGAGGCGGTGCCCACCAGCGCCGGCTGGCCGCGCTCGACACAGTCCTGAACATCCTCCAGGATCGACTGGTACTTCTCTTCGGGCGTCAGATAGACTAGATCGCCCATATCCTTGCGAATCATCGGCATATTGGTGGGGATGACCACCACCTCCAGGCCGTAGATCTGCTGGAACTCAAAGGCCTCGGTGTCCGCGGTGCCGGTCATGCCGGCCAGTTTTTCGTAGAGACGGAAATAGTTCTGAAAGGTGATGGACGCCAGGGTCTGGTTCTCGTTCTGAATCTCGACCCCCTCCTTCGCCTCCACCGCTTGATGCTGGCCGTCGGACCAGCGCCGGCCCGGCATGGTGCGGCCAGTGAACTCGTCGACGATGACAATCTGACCATCCTTGACAATGTAATCCACATTGCGCTGAAACAGGGCATGGGCTCGCAGGGCGGCATTCGCATGATGCATCAGGATGATGTTGGCGGAATCATAGAGACTGGCTCCCTCTTCCAACAGGCCTGCCTCGGTGAGCATCTCCTCCACATGCTGGTGTCCCTCCTCACTGAAGTAGACTTGACGCGCCTTTTCGTCCACTGAAAAGTCGCCAGGACCAAAGTCGGGCTTACCCTCCTCGTTGGTGATCGGTGATTGTCTGGTGAGGCGAGGGATAATCTCGTTGACTGCCTTATAGAGTTCCGAGGAGTCGTCCGTCGGCCCGGAGATGATCAACGGCGTACGCGCCTCATCGATCAGGATCGAGTCCACCTCGTCGACAATGGCGAAAAACGGCGGGCGCTGCACCCGTTGCTCGGCGCTGAAGGCCATATTGTCGCGCAGATAGTCGAAACCGTATTCATTGTTGGTCCCATAGGTGATATCCGCGGCATAGGCCTCCTGGCGGGTCACCGGCTTCAGATGGGGATAGCCGCCGGCCTTCCCGTCATATTCCGGATCGTATAGATAAGAGGCACTGTCTGGCCCCATGCCGCCTGAAGAGTTGATCACACCGATGGTGAGGCCGAGAAAATCGTACAACCGCCCCATCCAGGCGGCATCGCGGCGGGCCAGGTAGTCGTTCACTGTCACCACATGCACGCCCTTACCGGGCAGCGCATTCAGATAGGCGGCAAGGGTCGCCACCAGGGTCTTGCCCTCACCGGTCCTCATCTCGGCGATTTTGCCCTGATGCAGCACCATGCCGCCGATCAGCTGGACATCGAAATGGCGCATCTGCATCACCCGGCGACCGGCTTCCCTGACAATAGCGAAGGCCTCCTGCATCAGGCTTTCCAGTGACGCACCCTCTTCCAGACGAGAACGGAACTCAGCGGTTTTGTTCCTCAATGCCTCATCCGGGAGTTTTTCGATAGCGGCTTCCAGTTGACTGATCTGAGAGACCGTCTTTGTCATCCGTTTGATCAGACGCTCGTTTCGGCTGCCGAAAATCTTCTTGAAGATATTACTAACCATGAATCGGTGTTTCCGTCAGAGATGCGAAATTGTGGGATCATACAGCAAGCTGTGGGATTGCTGAAGGATGGGCTTGGCATGCAGGGAATCGGGCAGCAATTTCAGCCTATTTCATCCCTGTTTACCCGCGTCTTTTTTCCTAGGGCCTGTTAACACTAATCAGATTGTCACTGTTGTGCCTGAAAAAGCCCCAATCAAGGCGCGAGGAGCGCGGTTTGGTCGCTCCAAATAAGCGACGAGCAACGCCGAAACACGGCAGCCGTCAAGGCAATCGATTACTCACTGATTATTGCGCTTTTTTCCCTATTATTAACCCGGCACCCTAATTTAGGGTCCGTCCAGAAACAAGACAATTTCTCTCGCAAAGACGCCAAGATCGCCAAGGAAAAATAAATACAATAAAAAAACAATAAGTTATAACTTAGCGATCTTGGCGTCTTTGCGAGAATTTTTCTTTCCGGACGGACCCTAAATTAGGGTGCCGGGTTAATATCCTGTTGCGTGCGCACCGGGGAAGAGAACTCACCCCTGATTGCGTTTGTTGAGGATATATTTGGTGGGATCGACCGTCTTGCCGTTGCGCACCACCTCGAAGTGGACATGGGGCCCGGTGGAACGGCCGGTGGAACCCATGCCGGCGATGACCTGACCTTGCTTGACGCGGTCGCCGACCTTCACCTTGATCTCGCTATTGTGCCCATAGCGGGTGATGTACCCCTTGCCATGATTGATTTCGACTAATTTGCCATAGCCATAGCGTTCCCCGGCCCAGGTAACCACGCCGGCAGCGACGACCACTACCATCGAACCCTCTTTTCCGGCAAAATCCATGCCTTTGTGCATCGCGCGCTTACCGGTGAAGGGGTCGTTGCGCATACCGAAATAGGAGGAGATCCATCCCTTCTGTATCGGCCTCCCGGCCGGATGGACGGAATCCTCGAGATTGGAATTCATGATCAGGTCCTCCACCAGGGCGAGTTGCTGCTGGCGATGTTCGATCATTTGTTCGAATTGCGCCATCTCTACCAGGAGATCCGGCAATGCCGATGGCTGGTTGAGGGATTGCACGGCCTCGGGACCGCCCAGGGCAGGCGGTATATCGAAACTGAATTCGCCCTTGTCGAGACCGCCCATATCCACCAACCGCTCTCCCAAGGCATCCAGGCGCAGCAGTTGCGACTGGAGTTGTCCGACACGGATGGCCAGGGCGTCGATACCTCCATGGGCGTCCGACTTGGCGTCTTCCAGCAGTTGACGCTCCCGATCAAAGGTCTTTTTCAGACTGGTCACCAACTGGTGTTCTGGAAACTCCGTGTCCCCGATACCCGTCTGATAGCCGAACCACATCATACCCAGACCGAAAACGGTCACTAAACCCAATACAATCGTTGCATGAAGGCACCGCATTGCCGTGCCGCAAGTCTGTCCAATCCCACGTAAATAAATGATTTTCATTGCTAAAATTAAGTTAATTCCGCGCTCTACCTAAACCTTTTGTCGGTCGAAAACTTTTGAACTTTATCACTTTCTGCCGAAAATGTGATAATTTTTGTCAATATTTTTCATCCAGCCCGAAGTTTCACCATGCAGGCGATGATTGTGCGAGGCTGGCACAAGGGTGCGTTCAATGGAACTCGGGGAATAGGCAGTGATTGGTTGATATTCCTGAAACATGAATATAAAAGCTGTTTTAAATTAACGTTATCAGTGACTGAGCGAAATATTCGAACTAGGCTTCGCCAATGGATCCCGTCAGCAAAATAGTCGCATCCCATGCCACACCGGCCAGGCTCGGGAAGCAATTGTCAGCCCAAAAAGCCCTCTTTCAGCGGGTCAGGCAATACCTCCCTCCACCGCTGGACTCACAACTCAAAGCGGCGGTCATGCAAGAGCAGACCCTCAGCCTGTTCGTCAGCTCCCCGGTTTGGGCCAGTCGCCTACGCTATCTGATCCCCCAGTTACATCGACAATTGCGGGAGAGCGGCCTCAGAGTGGAACGGTTGCGCACCCGGATAGTGCCCGATGAGAGGGCCGGGGCAGCCAAACCCACCTTGAAACGTCGATTGAAATTGAGTCGCGAGAGCGGTGAACTGCTGCGTCGGACCGCGGCATCCATCAGTGACCGACAACTACGGGACGCCATGCTCAGACTCAGTAGCCACTGCGATAGTGATAACTAGTTTGGTACAGTTTATACGTTACACCTAGGAGACGGTGAGGTGAGCGGGCTTCATATATGAGATCGGAGCATCCGCCGGTTCATCAAAGGTGATCTCTTCCCAAGCATCCTGCTGATTGATCAGTTCACGCAGCAGGCGGTTGTTCAGGGCATGCCCCGACTTATGCCCGCTGAAGGCACCGATCAGACTGTGCCCAAGCAGATAAAGGTCGCCGATGGCATCGAGGATTTTATGCTTCACGAACTCGTCTTCGTAGCGTAAGCCGTCGTCATTCATGACCCGGTAGTCATCCAGCACCACGGCATTGTCCGGACTGCCGCCCAACGCCAGCTCCTTCTGTCTCAGCATCTCGATGTCACGCAGAAAACCGAAGGTGCGCGCCCGACTGACCTCCCTGACGAAGGAGGTGGAAGAGAAATCGACCGTGGCGTATTGGGGACGCTCCTTGAAGGCCGGATGGTCGAAATCGATGGAGAAGGAGACCTTGAATCCGTCGAAGGGCTCGAAACTGGCGCGTTTGTCACCCTCCAGCACCTCGACCTTGCGTTTTATCCGAATGAATCGCTTGGCCTGGTTCTGCTCCTCCACGCCCGCGGACTGCAGCAGAAAAACGAAGGGGCCGGCGCTACCGTCCATGATCGGCACCTCCGCCGCGCTCACATCGACATAGGCATTATCGATACCGAGCCCGGCCAGTGCGGAGAGGAGATGTTCCACGGTGGAGACCCTAACGCCGTGCTGCACCAGGGTGCTCGAAAGTCTCGTATCCCCGACATTCTCGGCGCAGGCGCGTATTTCTACCGGTGGATCGAGGTCGATGCGCCGGAAAATGATCCCGGTGTCCGGGGCAGCCGGTCGCAGGGTAAGGTAGACCTTCTCCCCCGTGTGCAGCCCCACTCCCGTGGCGCGTATCACGTTCTTCAACGTACGTTGCCAAATCATCGACTTGCAGCTCCCGAGCTGAGACTGACCGTTTAGGCCCAAAAGGCGCGCATGCTAACATAAGCGGAACGTCTGTTGAAACAGTTTGGACGCTCCTGCCTAGTATAACCCCACCAATTCTACACTAATCGGCCTGGCGACGTAAAAAGGCCGGAATATCGAGATAATCGAGATTGCCGCCAGCCGTAGCCGCCACCGTCGAACGCCCTGCCCGGCCGTTGCGCAACACCGTCGGCCGGTCCAGTTCGCGGTAGTCGTCCGGTGCGGCCTGAGGATCCTCCGCGTCGACCAGTTTCACCGATGAGATCTCCTCCATCTTCGCCGGTCTGGGCAGTTCCGCCTTGACCCGCTCGCCCAGTCCGGTGGCGACCACCGTGACCCGCATATCGTTCTGCATATCCGGGTCAATGACCGTACCCACCACCACCGTGGCATCGTCATCGGCAAATTCGCGCACGGTATTGCCCACCTCGTCGAACTCGCCGATCGCCAGATTGAGCCCGGCGGTGATATTCACCAGGATACCCTTGGCGCCGGCCAGATTGACATCCTCCAGCAGCGGACTGCGAATTGCCCGCTCCGCCGCCTCGCGGGCCCGGTTATCGCCCGAGGCCTCGCCTGACCCCATCATCGCGGCGCCCATCTCGGACATCACTGTCTTCACATCGGCGAAATCCACGTTGATCAGACCGGGGCGGGTGATCAACTCAGCGATCCCCTGAACCGCATGCAGCAGAACGTCATTGGCCGTCTTGAAGGCATTCAACAGACTCATCTCCTTGCCCAGCACCGCCAACAGCTTTTCATTCGGGATGGTAATCAGCGAATCCACATGCTTGCCGAGTTCAGCCATCCCATGTTCAGCGATCTTCATCCGTTTGCCGCCTTCAAAACCGAACGGTTTGGTCACTACCGCAACCGTGAGGATACCGAGTTCCTTGGCGACTTGCGCCACCACGGGCGCGGCGCCTGTCCCGGTGCCTCCCCCCATGCCGGCGGTGATAAAGATCATATCCGCCCCGCTGAGCACCTCTTCGATGCGATCCTTGTCATCGACAGCCGCCTGACAGCCGATTTCCGGGTTCGCCCCCGCACCCAGGCCCTTGGTGATATCGGAACCGAGCTGAAGCAGGGTTCGCACCTCGCTATTGCGCAGGGCCTGGGCATCGGTGTTGGCGCAGATGAAATCCACGCCTTCGATTTCCCCCGTCAGCATATGGTTGACGGCATTGCCGCCGCCTCCGCCGACACCGATCACCTTGATCACCGCATTCTGGCTATGCGTATCCATTAATTCGAACATTGTCCACCTCCGCGTCTGTCGCGCCTTACAGATAAAATGTTTAAAAATTGCCTTGAAACCAGTGTTTCATACGTTCCCAAATCGCCTTCATGCTACCTTCATTGGCCAGCTCCCGACCTCCCTGAGAGCGATTCCGCTGACCGAACAACAACAGTCCTACGCCGGTGGAATAGATGGGATTGCGCACCACGTCAGCGAGTCCGCTGACATACCGCGGCACACCGAGCCGCACCGGCATGTGAAAAACCTCTTCCGCCAAATCGATCACCCCTTCCATTTTCGAACTGCCGCCTGTCAGCACCACGCCGCCGGCAACGACATCCTCGAATCCGCTGCGGCGCAGTTCGGCCTGAATCAGGGTCATCAGCTCTTCATATCGGGGCTCCACGACCTCCGCCAGGGTTTGGCGTGATAGCCTGCGCGGCGGTCGTTCTCCAATACTGGGCACCTCGATGGTCTCGTCGCTGGTGGCCAGTTGAGTGAGCGCGCAGGCATACTTGATCTTGATATCCTCGGCATGCTGGGTCGGGGTGCGCATGGCTACGGCGATATCGTTGGTGACCTGATCTCCGGCGATGGGAATCACCGCGGTGTGACGAATCGCGCCGCCGGTGAAGACGGCGATATCGGTGGTGCCGCCGCCGATATCCACCAGGCAGACACCCAGCTCTTTCTCGTCTTCGCTCAGCACCGAATGGCTGGAGGCGAGCTGTTCCAGGATCAGATCGTCCGCCTCCAGGCCGCAACGTCGGATACACTTGACGATGTTCTGCGCCGCACTGACCGCCCCGGTGACCATATGCACCCTCGCTTCGAGCCGCACACCGGACATGCCAATGGGATCGTGGATACCCTCCTGCTCGTCGATGATGAACTCCTGGGGCAAGATATGCAGGATCTTCTGATCCGCCGGAATCGCCACCGCTCGAGCGGCGTCGATCACGCGCTCCACATCCCCCTGGGTCACCTCTTTGTCCTTGATGGCGACGATGCCGTGGGAATTGAGGCTGCGGATATGGCTCCCGGCGATCCCTGCATACACCGAGTGGATCTCGCAACCCGCCATCAACTCCGCCTCCTCCACCGCGCGCTGAATCGATTGCACGGTGGACTCGATGTTCACTACCACGCCTTTTTTCAATCCGCGTGACGGGTGGGAGCCGATACCGATAATCTCTATCCCGCCGTCGGCTTTGACCTCACCGACGATCGCCACCACCTTTGAGGTGCCGATATCGAGTCCAATGATCAAGTTTTTCTCACTTCGCTTTGTCATTCATCTACCTATGATTAGCGTGTCATTCCCAAGCACTCTGTCATACATGCAATACCCGGGACGGAACACTATCCCCCTCCATCCGCATGGATCGATCGTTGCTTCCCAACGCCTGCCCGGATCCCTCCCGCCAGCGCACCGTAAAACCATTGGTGTAGCGCAAATCCACACGCTCAGGTTTGCGCCCTGTCTGAGTGATCAGATAGGGGTAGAGCTGCACGAAACGGGTCAGCCTCGGCATCACTTCCCGGCGTCCCAGTAACACCAGCAGTCCATCGCTTGTCTTGAGCCGCCATGCCTGTCGCGCATCCACCCAGACATGGGTCAGGCCGAGCCCCACGGTCTCCAGCAGGGCGCGCATGCGTAGATAGTCCCGGGCGATGCGCTCGGCGCTCCCGGTCTCTCCCGACAAAGTCACCAGCCCCGGCAGCCGGGGCAGAACCTCCGGGGTGAACACTTCGCCCCGTTGACTCACCATGGCGTCTTCGCCCCAGTAGGCAAGGGGCACCTGTTCCACAACCTTGACCCGCAGGGTATCGGGCCAGACCCGGCGGATACTGGCGCTCTCGACCCAGGGCAACTGCTCGATCCGCTGCCGCATCCGCTTCAGATCCAGGCTGAAGAAGCTGCCGTTTACCGCCTGCGCCACTGCCCTTTCCAAGCGATCCTGCTGCAGGAATTGGATTTCGCCATCCACACCGACCACCCGCACCGGCATCACTCGCGCATCCCCTAGCATCCGCACCCCCCAACCGAACAGGCCCACCGTCACCAGCGTCAACAACAAGGGAAGGCCCCAGATTCTTGCCAACACCGACAGGCGATCGGCAGGCTGCGGGGCGTGCTTCATGGATCGCCTCATAGCGCCCCCCGTTGCCGGCTGGTGGCCAGAATGCGCAGCACCAGTTCGGGAAAGTCGATACCGGCCACCTTGGCCGACATCGGAACCAGGCTGTGATCGGTCATCCCCGGTACGGTGTTGACCTCGATCAGCCAGGGCCGTTGCTGTTGATCGAGTATCAGATCGACCCGGCCCCAACCGCTGGCGCCGACCGCATCAAAGGCGCGCAGGCAGAGGGCCTGGAGTTCGGCTTCCTGCCCTGGCGCCAAACCACAGGGACAGTGATAGCAGGTGGTGGTTGAGGCATATTTGGCCTGGTAGTCATAGAAGAGATGGGGGGTCTCCAGGCGGATCAACGGCAGTGTCTGGCGATCCAGGATGGCGGCGGTATACTCCTCGCCGGCAATCCAGCGCTCCGCCAGAACCAGGGCGTCATATCTCGCGGCCTCTTGCCAGGCCTGGCGCAGCTGATCCCGATTCTCGACCCTGTTCATGCCGATGCTCGAGCCCTCGCAATTCGGTTTTACGATCAGGGGATAACCCAACGCCTCGGCTTCATCCAGTTCGGACAACCCGCTGATCGGCACAGACTCCGGGGTGGGCAATCCCAATCCCCGCCACAGGGCCTTGGTGCGGTATTTATCCATGCCCAGGGCGGAGCCGAGCACCCCGCTACCCGTATAGGGCAGACCGATGCGCTCCAGGGCGCCCTGAATCACACCATCCTCGCCGCCACGGCCGTGCAACATGATGAAGGCCCGCTCGTAGCCGCCGTCACTCAGTCGCGCCAGCACGCCTTCCCCGGCATCCAGGCCATGGGCATCCACGCCACTATGCCGCAGGGCGGCCAAAACGGCGCCACCGCTGTTGAGGGATATCTCCCGCTCTGCCGAGTCGCCACCCATCAATACGACAACCTTGCCGAAATCTCTGTCTGATGCAATGTTGCTCAACGGAGTTCTCCGATGCGGCGTACTTCGGTCATCAACAGGACGCCGCTCTGTCTCTCCACCTCGCTCTGCACCGCCTCGATGAGCGCTTCGATATCGGCCGCGGTGGCGTTCCCGGTATTGATGATGAAATTGGCGTGCTTCTCCGACACCTGGGCGCCGCCGATTCGCCTCCCCTTCAAACCCGCCGCTTCAATCAGCCGGGCGGCATGATCGTCCGGCGGATTCCGAAACACCGATCCGCAACTGGGCTGTCTCGTCGGTTGGGTCTCGGCACGTCGCTCCAACAGCCGCTTGATCTGCAATTGCGCGGCGGCGGCGTCGCCGCTCTCCAGGGCCAGATCCGCCGACAGGAACCACTCACCGGAAGGGCCGTCCACCTGCCGATAACCGATAGCGAAATCCCCCGGGACACGGCTGCGTACTTCGCCGTAGCGATCCACCGTCTCCACCCGAATCACCCTTTCCCAGGTCTCGCCGCCAAAAGCGCCGGCGTTCATGGCAAGCGCGCCACCCAGTGTGCCGGGAATACCGGCGAGAAACTCGACACCACAAAGGCCCGCCCTGGCCGCCGTGCGGGCGATCTTTGCGCAAGCGACTCCCGCCTCGGCGTAGAGTTGGGTCTCTCCCCGCCATTCGCTGACCCCCAGACACCCTTGCGTGGCGATCACCGTGCCGTTGAAGCCGCCGTCCCTGACCAGCAGATTACTCCCCAATCCGAGCCAGAACAGGGGCTCGCGCGGGTCCAGTCGGCGCAGAAACCGCAACAGGTCCTGCCGGTCCGCCGGACGATAGAAGCAGCGCGCAGGCCCGCCGACCCGCCAGGTGGTATGCCGGGAGAGGGGCTCGTCGAGGCGCATCTCACCTCGCAGGTTCTGTTGATTCAGCGCCGGCATCATTCGCAATGGCTCTCATCCCGCTGGTTATGCGCTTCGCGTCTCACCTTGCCGCCCATTTGACTCGGCTCGATCCGCAGACGAGGTATTGGGGCTCGCCTTATCAGGGTCAGGCCGGGCAGGTTCGACTGCAGGGACTCGCCACAGCCCTGATGCAGTCGTCTCATATCGAACGTCTGTGTCATCAGTCCACCTCCTCGAATAGTTGCTTGGGCAATTCGGCCGCCACTGCGCCGATGCTGCCTGCCCCCACTGTCAAAATGACATCGCCATCCTTGAGCACTCCTTGCAACAGATCCGGCAGCTCCTCCACCGGCTCCACGAAAATCGGGTCGACCTGGCCGCGAATGCGCAGGGCGCGACTCAGATCGCGCCCTGTCGCACCCTGGATCGGCTCTTCGCCAGCGGCATAGACCTCGCTCAGGATCAACAGGTCCGCCTTTGACAACACCTGTACGAAATCCTCGAACTGCTCCTGGGTGCGGGTGTAGCGATGGGGTTGAAAGGCCAGCACCAGACGACGCCCTGGAAAACCGTCCCGCACCGCCTCCAGAGTGGCGTCAATCTCTCGCGGATGATGGGCATAATCATCCACCAACATCACCCCGTTACCGCCCGTCAGAAAGCCCTCCCGGGTCTGGAAACGCCGGCCAATGCCGGCGAACCCCTGTAGCGCTGCCTGAATGCTGCCGCTATCCAGGTTCAATTCCATCGCTACGCAGATGGCCGCCAGAGCATTCAGCACATTGTGCCTGCCCGGCAGGTTGAGGGTGACCTGGAGAGGCTCCCCGAAGGCCTCGGCATGGAGGCTGAAATGGGTCTTCAACCCTTCGCTGCGTATCCCTGTCGCCCGAACGTCGGCATCCTCGCTGAACCCATAGGTGATGACCGGCCTGGTGATCTCGGGCAACAGATCGCGCACCACCGCATCATCGATGCACATCACTGCCTGACCGTAAAAAGGCAGATGGTGCAGGAACTCGAGAAAGGCGCCGCGCAGACGGTTGAAATCACCGCCATAGGTGGCCAGATGATCCGCGTCGATGTTGGTCACCACCGCCTGCATCGGCTGCAGATAGAGGAAGGAGGCGTCGCTCTCGTCCGCCTCCGCCACCAGGTATTCGCCTTCACCCAATCGGGCATTCGCCCCGGCGCTGTTGAGCCTGCCGCCGATCACAAAGGTCGGATCCAGGCCTGCCTCGGCCAGGATACTGGCTACCAGGCTGGTGGTGGTGGTCTTTCCGTGGGTGCCAGCGACGGCAATGCCGTAGTGGAAACGCATGATCTCAGCCAGCATCTCGGCCCTGGGCACCACGGGTATGCGCGCCTCACGGGCCGCTATGACCTCTGGATTATCATCTTTCACGGCGCTGGATATCACTACTGCATCCACTTGGCTCACATGCTCTGCCTTGTGACCCAGACTGATCTCAGCGCCCAATCGGGCGAGTCGCTGGGTCACGCCACTCTCTCGTTGGTCCGAACCAGTGACCTGATAGCCGAGATTGATCATGACCTCGGCGATGCCGCTCATCCCCGCCCCGCCGATACCCACGAAGTGGATACGGCGCATGCGACCCATGCTGTTCGGGGCATAGCGGCGGCGCAATTGTTCACTCATGACTTGATCATCTCCAGGCAGTAGCGTCCCACCTGCGCTGCCGCATCGGGCCTGGCCAGTTTTCGCGCAGCCTTTGCCATCTTCAACAATTTGTCTCTGTCAGCGCACAGACTGTTCAGCAACCGCGCCAGGTTCCTCACATCCAGGCTTGGCTGGGGCAGCAGTTCGGCCGCGCCCGCCTTGACCAGAAAATCGGCGTTACGGGTCTGATGATCGTCCACCGCATAGGGGTAGGGAACCAGCACCGCACCCAGTCCGGCAGCCGCCAGCTCGGAAACGGTCAAGGCGCCGGCGCGACAGATCACCAGATCGGCCCAAGCGTAGGCCTCGGCCATCTCTTTCTCAAAGGCCTTGATCTCCGCTGTCACACCCGACTCCCGATAGCGGGTCAGGGTCTCATCGATCAGCTTGTCGCCGGCCTGGTGGCGCACCTGGGGACGCTGTTCCTCAGGCAGTAATGCCAGTGCTTCGGGAATGATCCGGTTCAGCGCTTGAGCCCCTAGCGAACCACCAAGCACAAGCAATCTCACAGTCCCTCGACGCCCAGTGAAGCGCTGTTCCGGCGTCTGCAAGGCAACGATTTCCCGGCGCACCGGATTTCCGACGGTCTCTGCCTGGGCTTCGGCGCCGAAACTGCCGGGAAACGCCTCGAACACCTTGTTGGCGAAGCGCGCCAGGATACGGTTGGTCAGTCCCGGAATGGCATTCTGCTCCTGAATCACCAAGGGTATCCGCATCAATCTGGCAGCGACGCCTCCAGGGCCGGAAACGAATCCCCCCATCCCGAGCACCAGGTTCGGGCGGATGCGGCGAAACACCTTATACGCCTGCCATAGCGCTCTCGATATCACAAATGGCGCGGCCAGACGCCGCTTGAGACCCGTTCCGCGCACGCCTTTGACTTCGAGGATTTCGAACGGATAACCATATTCGGGGACCAGCCGCCTCTCCATCCCCGCCATGCTGCCCAGCCAGGTAATGCGGCAACCCTGGTGTTTCAGCCAGTCAGCCACCGCAAGGGCGGGAAACAGATGTCCGCCGGTCCCTCCCGCCATGACCATTACATGAGGCTCCATGACCGCCTCCCGATGGTGTCCCGACCGGCCTTCCGCCGCGATTCAAAGTCGATCC
The DNA here is from genome assembly GCA_025656455.1 of Candidatus Thiodiazotropha sp. (ex Epidulcina cf. delphinae). Lineage (GTDB taxonomy): Bacteria > Pseudomonadota > Gammaproteobacteria > Chromatiales > Chromatiaceae > Thiodiazotropha. The sequence continues at coordinate 105,676 of JAHXHS010000008.1, forward strand.
GCAGCAACAACGCGATCATCATGCAGGCGACAATGATGCTGTTGCCGCCATAGCTCATGAACGGCAGGGTCAGCCCCTTGGTGGGCAACATGCCGACGTTGACGCCGATATTGATAAAGGCCTGCATCCCGACCCACAACCCCAGTCCGTAGGCGGTATAGGCGGAGAAACGATGCCCCGCCATCTCTGCCTTGACACCGATCTGAAACGCCCGCCAGGTGATGAAAACGAATAGCAGGATCACCCCTAGGGTGCCGATCAACCCAAACTCCTCTCCCACCACCGCCATGATGAAGTCGGTATGGGCTTCCGGCAGGTAGAACTGCTTTTGAATACCGTTGCCGAGACCGACCCCGGAAATCTCGCCCCGTCCAAAGGCTATCAGCGCCTGGGAGAGCTGGAAGTCGGTATTGAAAGGGTCGTCCCAGGGATTCAGATAGGTGGTTATGCGCTGCCATCGATAGGGGGAGAAATAGACCAGCGCCCACCCGGCCACGCCAGCGAAAACGATCAGTGTGGCAAATTGATAGAGCACCACCCCACCCAGAAACAGCATCCCCAACGCCGTGGCGAACAGCACCACCGTAGCGCCGAAATCGGGCTGCAACAGGATCAGCGCGCTGGTGACGATCAACAACAGCATCGGCTTGGCGAACCCCCAGAAGGAGCGCGCCACCTCATCCTGCCGGCGCACCAGGTAACCAGCAATATAGAGCACCATGAAGAGCTTCATGAATTCCGAGCTCTGCAGGTTGAAGACGCCCAGGGGAATCCAACGGGTTGCTCCGTTCACCGTCTTGCCCACCCCCGGGACCAACAGGATCAACAGCAGCAACATGCCCAGGAAGACCAGCACTGGCCCCGCCTTGCGCCACTGCATCATGGGTATGCGGAAAAACAGCAGCCCGCCGGCCAGGCCCAGAAAGATGGCGAACAGATGGCGGTGGACATAGAAGAAAGGTGACCCGGCGATACGGTCACCGACCGTCATCGAGGCTGATGAGACCATCACCAGACCGAAACAGAGCAACAGGGCGGCCGCGCAGAACAGCCACCAATCGACACTCGGTTCAACAGGTCTGCCGGTGCGGGAATCGTATGCCTGAGGACGCTGCAGGGTACTCATGCCGGCAGCGCCTCCACCGCCTGGATAAAGGCCTCACCCCTGGCCTCGAAATTGCCGAACATATCAAAGCTGGCACAGGCCGGCGAGAGGATGACCCGATCCCCCGGCAAGGCCAGTTCCAGCGCCCTCGCCACGGCCTCTTCCAGGGTCGCGGCATGTGCCAGTTTCGCATGTCCGGCGAGAGCGGATTCCAATCTCGGCGCATCGCGCCCGATCAATATCACCGCCCGCGCGGTCTTTTCTGCAACCGGCGCCAATGCAGTGAAATCGGCGCCCTTACAGTCACCCCCCGCGATCAACAGGCTAAGACTGCTTCCATCCTCGGGATGCAATCCCTCCAGTGCGGCGATGGTGGCGCCCACATTGGTGCCCTTGGAGTCGTTGTACCAGCGCAGACCCTGTTTATCCGCCACCCACTGGGTGCGGTGGGGAAGCCCCGAAAAGCTGCGCAGCGCCGCCAACATGTCGTTTTGCGGCAAACCGACCGCACTGCCCAACGCCAGGGCTGCCAAGGCGTTCGCCACATTGTGTCGGCCGGGTATGCGCAACTCACTGACCGGCATCACTGGGGTATGCCCCTCGCTCAGCCATTTCACCCCGTTGCGCTCGTGCAGACCGAAATCGCTCCCTGAAGGCGTGCCCAGGGTGAAACCGATAATCGTCGCCCGCTCATCGGCCATCGCCGCGACCCTGGGATCATCCCGGTTGATCACCATGATCGCTGTGCCAGCATAGAGTTTCGCCTTGGTTGCGGCATACTCATCCAGGTCCCGGTAGCGGTCCATATGGTCGGGTGAGATGTTCAGCACCACTGCCGCCTTGGGCTTGAGTGAATAGGTGCTCTCCAATTGGAAGCTGGAGAGTTCCAACACATAGAGCTCCACCCGCTCATCCAGCAGGTCGAGCGCCGGCTTGCCCAGGTTGCCGCCCACGGCCACATTCACCCCCGCCATTCGCGCCATCTCTCCCAACAGGGTGGTGACGGTGCTCTTGCCGTTCGATCCAGTGATCGCCACCACCGGCGCATCCACCGCCCTGGCGAAAAGCTCTACATCGCCGAGAATCTCAGTACCCTGCTCCCTGGCCACCTGAATCAGGGATTCGTCCAGGGGTACGCCCGGACTCACCACCAGTTGGTTGGCCGCCTGGAAAACCTCGGCCTGAAAACCGCCAAGGAACAGAGCCGTATCGGGAAAATCCTTGCGCAACGCCTCCAAACCGGGCGGTTGTTCCCGGCTGTCGGTCACCGCCAATGGAACACCTTGCGCCGCCAGATGGCGCGCACAGGAGAGCCCGGTCTTACCGAGACCGACAATCAGCGTTTTACCTGTCTGCCTCTGTTTGTCCGCCATCAGCGTATCTTCAGACTCGCTAGACCGATCAGCACCAAAATGACGGTGATGATCCAGAATCGCACAATGACCCGGGGTTCGGGCCAACCCTTGAGTTCAAAATGGTGATGCAGCGGAGCCATGCGGAAGATGCGCTTGCCTGTCAATTTGTAAGAGGCCACTTGCAGCATCACCGACACCGTCTCCAAGACAAACACCCCACCCATGATGAACAGCACGATTTCCTGGCGCACCGCCACCGATACCACCCCCAGGGCAGCGCCCAGGGCCAAGGCGCCCACATCCCCCATGAAGACCTGGGCGGGGTAGGTGTTGAACCAAAGAAACCCCAGCCCGGCACCGACCAGCGCAGCGCAGAAGACAATCAACTCGCCAACCCCCGGCAGGTAAGGAATCTTCAGGTAGGCGGCAAAATCGGCATGTCCGGTGACATAGGCGATGACGCCCAGCGCCCCCCCCACCATCACCGTCGGCAAAATTGCCAGGCCGTCCAGTCCATCGGTGAAGTTGACCGCGTTGGATGAACCGACAATGACCAGATAGCTGAATAGAATGAATGCCGGTCCCCAGTCGAGTGAGACATCCTTCAGGTAGGGAATCAGCAGGGCCGTCTCCATGGTCGAACTGGCGGTAAAGTAGAAGATCAGGGAAGCGCCCAGCCCGGCCACCGATTGCCAAAAGTATTTCCAACGCGCCGCCAACCCCTTGGGATCGTTGAGGACCAGCTTCTTGTAGTCATCAACCAAGCCGATAAGGCCGAAAATCATGGTCACGATCAGTACGATCCAGACATAGTGGTTTTCGAGATCGGACCAGAGCAGGGTGGCAATGGCGATGGCCACCAGGATCAGCGCACCGCCCATGGTAGGGGTGCCTGCCTTGGAGAAGTGGCTCTCCGGACCGTCGCCACGCACCGGCTGGCCGATCTGATGAATACTGAGACGACGAATCATCATCGGCCCCAGGGCGAAGGAAATCAGCAACGCGGTCAAGACGCCCAGGATGGTTCGCAGGGTCAGGTACTGGAACACCCGAAAAGCACCGTCGAACTGGGCCAGCCAATCGGTCAGATAGAGCAACACGGTCAGCCCCTCCCCTCGTCCATCAAACAATGGACAACCCGCTCCATGGCAGCGCTTCGGGAGCCCTTGATCAGCAATGTGTCACCCGGGCGGATGGCCTGGTGCAATGCATCTGCCAACTCATCCAGTTCAGAGAAGGCCCGTCCGCCCTCCCCGAAGCTGTCCGCCGCATGACCGCTCAACCCGCCCAGGGTGTAGAGATGACGCAGGCCCGCTTGTCTGGCCTGGGCGCCGATACGGCTGTGCAGCGTAACGGACTCATCGCCCAATTCGGCCAGATCCCCCAACACCAGATATTGTTCGCCTGGCGCTTTGCGCAACACTTCGATCGCCGCATTCACCGAATCGGGATTGGCATTGTAGCTGTCATCGATCAGGTAAAAACCCGAAGGGGCGAACAACAGTTGCAAACGGCCCGCGACAGATCGCATGGCGTCTAAACCTTGCTGTATTTCACTGATCGAGCAGCCCATCGCCAGGGCGGCGGCGATGGCTGCCAGAGCGTTCATCAGGTTATGGCGTCCGGTCAGGGCGAGCTGCGCCTCGAAGCGCTCATCCCGGAATTCCACCATCATCTGACTGCGGAAGCCTCCCTCTGTCCAGCGCATCGTCGCCCGACTCAGATCGCTGCGCACGGCGGCCCGCGCCGAGGCGCCGAATGACAACATGCGCCGTTCATCCAACAACTCACGCCACAGGGGAAAATAGTCGTCGTCTGCATTCAATACCGCGACACCCGAGGGCTTAAGGCCGTAGAGGATCTCCCCCTTAGCCTGAGCCACGCCCCGCAGATCGCCGAACCCTTCCAGATGGGCGGCCCCCGCATTCGTGATCACCGCCACGTCGGGGTGGGCGATCTGGCTCAGGTAGCCGATTTCACCCGGATGATTGGCGCCCATCTCCACCACGGCATAGGACTCCTCCTGCAGACCCAACAGGGTCAGCGGCAGGCCGATATCGTTGTTCAGATTTCCCTGGGTGGCGAGCACCGGTCCGCGCTCCCGCAGGCAGGCGGCCAACAGTTCCTTGACGGTGGTCTTGCCATTGCTACCTGTAATCGCCGCCAGGGGCACCTTAAACCGCTCCCGCCAGAGCCCCGCCAACCGGCCGAGACCCAGGCGGGTATTCGCCACCAGGATCTGTGGAATCGTCCTATCCAGGGATTCGCTGACCATCACCGCCGCGGCCCCCTTGTCGATCGCCTGATCGACAAACCGATGACCGTCAAAGTTGGGCCCCCGCAGGGCCACGAAGAGATCGCCTTGCTGCAGTGTGCGGGTATCGCTGCTGACTGCGCTGAAATCGACGTCCTCACCGACAATCCGGGCATTGAGGCCTTCCACCACCTCAGAGAGTCTCAGGCTATTCATTTCGTTTTCCATCCCAATCATCCAGGGCCGCCGTGACCTGTTCGCGGTCGTCGAAATGGAGCACCCAGTCTCCAACCAGTTGATAGTCTTCATGACCTTTGCCCGCCACTAGCACCCGATCGCCCGGAGAGGCGGCGGCCACGGCCCAGTGAATGGCGCGACCCCGGTCAGGCTCGACACAGGCCTTTTCCGGCGCTTTCATGCCGGCGAGAATTTCGTCGATGATCCCGGCACTCGCCTCGCCACGGGGGTTGTCATCCGTCACGTAGACAAGATCGGCCAGCCGTTCGGCCACTCTCCCCATCAGGGGCCGCTTGCCCCGATCGCGGTCTCCGCCACAGCCGAAAACCAGGATCAAGCGGCCGGTGGTGTGGATCCGCAGCGCCTGTAGCGCCTTCTCCAAGGCATCCGGGGTATGGGCGTAATCCACCACCACGCTTGGCCGCTCTCCGCCACCCAGCAACTCCATGCGCCCCGGCACGGTGCGTAAATCCGCCATTACCCTCAACGCCCGCCGAAGATCCCATTCCCGGTGCAACAACACCAACAATACCGCCAGCAGGTTTGCCGCATTGAAGCGGCCCAGCAGCGGTGTCTCGAACAGGCCCGGTCCACGGTGGGTGGTGAACTGGATTCGCATCCCCTGAACACTGGGTTCGATCCGCTCGGCGCGCGCCCACCCCGCCAGGCCGGCCGGTATCCGGCAGGCCGGATCGAGGGTATAGCCCATCGCCGCCACATTGCCTGCCAGATCAGCGATGAGTTTCGACCCAAAGGCATCATCCAGATTGATCACCGCACTGGTGAGATGGGGCATATTGAACAGCCGCCGCTTGGCGGCTCCATAGCGCTCCAGACTGCCATGGTAGTCGAAGTGATCACGGCTGAGGTTGGTAAAGATCGCGCAGTCGAAATGCACCACGGCGGCGCGATCCTGGTCCAGCGCATGGGAGGAGACCTCCATCGCCACCGCCCGGGCCCCCTGTTCGCGCAGCTCGCTCAACAACCGCTGCAAGTTCACCGCATCAGGCGTGGTGTAGCCGGTGGTACTGAGTCTGCCCGGCAGTCCGGCCCCCAATGTGCCGATGATGCCACAGGGCATTTCATGCGCCAGCGCCTGCGCCAACAGCTGACTGATGCTGGTCTTGCCATTGGTGCCGGTAATGCCGTAGACCGTCATCCGCCGACTGGGGTGATCATAGAAGCGGTCGGCTATCAGGCTCACCTGCGACGACAGCCCGGGGACGGCCAACAGGGGTATCGGCAAATGGGACAGACCAGCCGCAATGCGATCCCCCTCGCCGCCGTCAGGCTCCCAGGCAATGGCAACGGCGCCTTGGGACAAGGCCTGTTCGGCAAAAGCCAACCCATGCCGGCGACCGCCTGCACAGGCCAAAAACAGTCCTCCCGGCGCTACCCGGCGGCTGTCGAGGGTTATTTCCGCCACCTCCCGCTGCTGCATCGCGGCAACGGAAACGAGCCCCTCCAGCAGCGAGGAGAGGGTTTGGGCGTTTGTCATGCGCTCGGCGGTCATCATCCTTTATCACCCAGCCGCGCCATCAGGGTATTCTCGCGCCAGGGTTTGTCGGGGGGAATATTCAACAGACGCAAGCTGCCGCTCATCACCTTGGAAAAGACAGGACCCGCCACCAATCCCCCATAGTAATCCTCACCTCCCGGTTCGTCGATGAACACCGCCATCACTAGGCGTGGATCGCTGGCGGGAGCGATACCGACGAACAGTGAGAGATATTTGTCCTCCGCATAGCCGCCAGCCACCGATTTCTTGGCGGTGCCGGTCTTGCCCGCCACACGGTAGCCGGGAACCGCCGCGAGGGGCGCTGTGCCCTCGCTGCTCACCACCGCCTCCAGCATCTTCACCAGGGTCCGGGCCGTGCTCTTGCGCATCACCCGCTCACCCGCCACCGGCTGCTCCAGCTTCAGCAAGGATACCGGCAGGCGCACCCCATCATTGGCCAGCACCGCATAGGCCCTGGCAAGTTGTAGCGGTGTCACAGAGAGGCCATAGCCGAAGGAGAGCGTTGCCTGTTCAAAGGGTGACCAGTCGGAATAGTGGGGCAGCCGTCCGCTCGACTCCCCTGGAAACTGACTGTTGGGACTCTCGCCGAAGCCCATTCCGGCATACAGTTTCCATAACGACTCAGGGCGTATCGACAGGGCGATCTTGCTGGCTCCCACGTTACTCGACTTGCGTAAAACCGTGGCCACGTCGATCATGCCGTAGTTGCGATTATCCCTCACCAGGTAACGCCCCACCTTCATCTGGCCCGGCGAAACATCGATGGGCGTGGTGGGCTTGAAACGCCCCATTTCCAGGGCCGCGGCCACGGTAAACGGCTTGATTGTCGATCCCGGCTCAAAGACATCGGTCACCGCCCGGTTGCGCAGACTGCTGGAACGGCGGCCACGATGAGCGTTCGGGTTGTAGGAAGGACTGTTGACCATCGCCAATATCTCGCCGCTCCGGGCATCCAGAATGACCGCGGAACCCGAACGGGCGCTGTACTTGCCGACAGCGGCCTTGAGTTCCCGGTAGGCGAGAAACTGCAACCTGCGATCGATGCTCAACGCCAGATCCTTGCCTGGGGAGGGGCTGCGGATATTCTCTACCTGCTCCACCACCCGGCCCTTGCCGTCCTTGATCACCCGCTTGGCCCCGGGCGTGCCGCTCAACCATGCGTCGTAGGCCAGCTCCACCCCTTCCTGTCCCTGATCGTCTATGTTGGTAAAACCCACCATATGGGACATCACCTCACCGCTGGGGTAGAAACGCCGATACTCCGAAAGCAGATCGATGCCATCCAGGTCGAACGCCCGCACCTGCTCCGCCAGAGCAGGGTTGATACGCCGTTTGAGATAGACAAAGCTGCGGTCGTTGGAGAGCAGACGGCGCAGACGATCGGGATCCAGATCCAGGGTTGTGGCCAGGGCGCCGATGGTCTGATTATCGCTCTTGATCAGACGCGGATTGGCGGCAACGCTCTTGACCGGGGTACTGATCGCCAACGGTTCGTTATTCCGATCCGTGATCATGCCTCGACTGGCGCTGACCTGCATGGTGCGCAGATAGCGACGCTCTCCCTGCTCCTGCAGAAAGGCGGTTTGAAACACCTGCCTATCCAACGACTGCCACACCAGCGAAGCATAGGCCAGACCGATCACCGCGAGCACGGCATAACGCCGGGCGCGATAGCTCGGTAGCCTGACGATTTCGGCCTGGTTTGCCTTTCTTTTCTTCGCACCCGCCATTTTCAGCGCCTGATCACAACGACTTCATTAAAAGCGGGCAGATGCATCTTCAATCCATCCCGCGCCCTTTTCTCCACTTCCGAATGGGTCGCCAAGGTACTCTCTTCCAGCTGCAGGCGTCCCCACTCGATCGCGATGCGTTCCTGTTCCGCATGTAACTCCTGCAACCCCGCAAAATGTTTGCGGCTGAGATACTTGCTGTATACGACCGCCACCCCCGAGGCCAGCACTGCCGCGATCAGCAAGCCGAACAACCCGTAACCCGTACGGCTCAAGCGAGTCGCTCCGCGACGCGCAAGACCGCGCTGCGGGCGCGCGGATTCGCCGCAAGCTCCGCCGCACCGGGACGCAGGACCTTACCCACCAGGCGTAAGCGCGGCTGCAACTGATCCTGGGTCACCGGCACGCCGGGCGGAAAGTCATCCCCTCTCGCCTGGTCGCGCATGAAGCGTTTGACGAGGCGATCCTCAAGCGAGTGAAAACTGATCACCGCCAATCTGCCGCCCACCATCAACACATCCAGCACACGCTGGAGGGATAGCCGCAGTGCATCCAACTCAGCATTGATGAAGATACGTATCGCCTGAAAGCTTCGGGTTGCTGGATGCTTACCCTTCTCCCGGGAGGGATTGGCGCGACTCACCAATTCCGCCAGTTGCAGGGTGGTGGTGATCGGCCTCTCCGACCTGGCATTCACGATCGCCCGGGCAATGCGTTTCGCATGGCGCTCCTCGCCATACGCCTTCAGCACCCCGGCTATCTCCGCCATCTCCGCCCTGGCCAACCACTCTGCCGCTGAAACGCCGCTGCCAGGATCCATGCGCATATCCAGCGGTCCGTCCTTGCTGAAACTGAAACCACGCTCAGCCTGATCCAGCTGGGGAGACGACACCCCCAGGTCCAACAGAATCCCGTTGACCCGTCCCATCACACCGGCCTGTTCCGCCACATCCGCCAACATGGCAAAGCTCTCCTGTACGATGCTAAAGCGGGCATCATGCCCAAACAGACGCCGTCCATAAGCCACCGCCTGCGGATCCCTGTCGATGGCTATCAGACGTCCCTGTTCACCCAGCGCCTCCAGGATCAGCCGGCTGTGCCCGCCGCGACCGAAGGTGCCATCCATATAGACACCCGCCGGATCGATCTTCAGCGCCTCCACCGAGGGCTGCAGCAGGACTGAAAGATGCGCCAGCTTCATCAGATCGAAAGCGACTTGAACTCTGCCGGCAGATCGAGATTCGTGAGATCCACCTTCTCCAGCCAGGCCTCCTGTCTGGTGTTCCAGGTCTCTTCGTCCCAAAGCTCGAATTTATTGATCTGCCCAACCAGCGCGACCTTTTTGTCGAGCTTGGCAAATCGACGCAACTCCTGGGGAAACAGAATGCGGCCCTGGCCGTCCATTTCGATCTCATGGGCATTACCGATGTAGAGCCGTTGCAGATTCCGCGCGGCCTCGTCAAAGGAGGGCAATGCCTTGAGCTTCTCTTCGATCTCCAACCAAATAGGCTTGGGATAGATCAACAGGCAGTGATCCTTATCGACGGTGATCACCAACTCAGAAGCGCAGGCAGCCGCGAGCTGATCACGGTACCGGGTCGGTATCGCAATACGCCCCTTGGCATCCAGATTGAGTGATGAAACCCCTCGAAACAAAACAGTGCCCCTCTGATGGACAGATTTCCCTAATTCCCCACATTCTTCCACTTCAACCCATATTAGGACTCGACTCCCCACTTTGTCAAGATTGAAGCCATAAAAACTCGTTTCGGCTCAGTAGCTTAGGCGCAATACCCAAAGAGGGGTGTCAGGCAGGGTTTACCATCTAAAATACAATGGCATGGCCAGGTAACCTAAAGTAGATTATGAAGATTATGGGGGGGCCGATTAAGGCACGTGGAGAAAAGTGGTTGGGGGGAGTCGGCCTGTAAGCCGGGTTCTGTCATGGACAGTCATTCATCTGGGATGTGCGTCGCCGCACACCTCAAGCAACCTACCCGGGAACAGTGCGGGCCGCACGCTACACGCCCGAAGGCGCGTACGTTCCTCTATTTGGTCTTGCTCCAGGTGGGGTTTACCCTGCCGCCGCTGTTGCCAGCGGCGCGGTGCGCTCTTACCGCACCTTTTCACCCTTACCAGCGGTCGAAAACCCCTGGCGGTATATTTTCTGTGGCACTTTCCGTAGGCTTGCGCCTCCCAGGCGTTACCTGGCACCCTGCCCGTCGGAGCCCGGACTTTCCTCCGTTCCGCTGTGCGGTACGGCGACTGTCCGGCCGACTCCCTGACACCACTCTAGGGGTTTGTCCGGCCGCTGGCAAGTCTAGTGTAGTGTCCTACACTCCATCCAGAAACAGGAATTTATAACGCAAAACACGCAGAGAAACGCAATGAACGCAGAGCTAATAACTCAAGTTTCGGAGTTCATCTTGTTCCCATGTTCTACGCGTTTCGTAGGGTGCGGCCCTGCCGCACCGTAACTTGAAGCCCTGGAACCCAAGATATTGGGTCAGGGGGCCGCGAAGTGAAGAAATCCGTCATAGCAAACAGGAGCGCAACCCAGCATGGTGCGGCAGGGCCGCACCCTACGCCCTGTTCACATTGTGCGGTCCCACATAGAACATGGGAACGCGTTAAATTTGAACTCCGAAACTTGAGCAATAAATTGATTTATCTAAATTCTTTGCGTCCTTTGCGTTTCATGGCGATCTTTGCGTTATATTTTTTCAGCGTTTCCGGACAGGCCCTAGTCATCAATCCATCGCCAAACGCAATCCGCTGAACTGCCAGCGGTCGTGAGGATAGAAGAAGTTCCGGTAGCTGGCGCGGATATGATCCGCCGGCGTGACGCAGGCGCCGCCCTTCAGCACCATCTGATTAGACATGAACTTACCGTTGTATTCCCCCATCGAACCGGACAGGGGCTGGAAACCCGGATAGGCGGCATAACTCGATGAGGTCCAGTTCCACAGATCGCCGTACCACTGCCCGCCTCCATTCGCCGGCGTGGGATGGAGCCGGTCCTCCTCAAGGAAATTACCTTCGCTCGAAAGCCCGTTGAGCGCCAGCTCCAGCTCCTCCTCACGGGGAAGGCGCTTGCCGGACCAGCGGGCAAAGGCGTCCGCTTCATAGTAGCTAATATGGCATACCGGCTCGTGTAGATTGAGGTCACGCAGACCGCCGAGGGTGAATTGCCGCCAGCTTCCGTCCAGCAAATGCCAATACAGCGGATGCCGCCAGCCCTGCTCGTTGAGCAGCGCCCAACCGTCCGCAAGCCAGAATTCGGAGCGGATATACCCACCATCCTCCATGAACCGGAGATATTCGCCGTTGGTCACCAGCCTGTCGGCCAGTCGATGATCCTGCATCAGCACTTGATGGCGGGGCGTCTCGTTATCGAACCCAAAGCCCGCTCCACCATGGCCTATCTCGTAAATGCCGCCCGCTTGCTCCCGCCAACCCATTGCCGGCGCGGCATCCACGGTATCGGACAGATCGCTCCGGTAGGCAGGCAGCAATGGGTTGGCCGACAGATTGTGCTTGGTATCCATCAGCAACAACTCCTGGTGCTGCTGCTCGTGATTCAGCCCCAGGATGACGCGTTGTTCGAGCTGTTGCCAATGCTCCTCCTCGATCCCGGCAATCAGCTCAAGCATCTGTCGATCGACATATTCGCGGTAGGCGTAGACCTCCTTCAGGGTGGGACGGGAGAGCAATCCCCGTTTCGGCCTCGGGTGCATGTTCCCCAGGGTGTAGTAATAGCTGTTGAAGAGGTAGTCGAAACGGGGGTGAAAAAGAGGGTAATCTGGTCGGTAGCGAGTGAGGATAAAGGCCTCGAAAAACCAGCTGACATGCGCTAGGTGCCACTTGGGCGGACTGGTCTCGGTGATCGACTGGAGCTGGTAGTCATCTGGCTCCAACGGCTCACAGAGCCGTTCGCTGACTTGCCGCATCGCGCGATAGCGGGCCGCAAGAGATTCGCGTGATTGAGGCTGTTGCACGGGATCGCTAAAGGTCATTTGTCCTCACTGTATTCAAACCGGGAGGCGCGGGGCAGTCATCGATTTCGAACCTGCCGCGCCTCGGGATAACCAAGGGGATGGAAAGTGTTCACCGGGATCCGGCAGAGGCGCTCCAACCGGCGCAGCCCAAACCCAGACCCAATTCTTTCATAAAACATGCGATCTGTGCCTCTTTTTATGCACAAACAACGGTTGAATTGCGAATTTTCAATGCAAAGGATTAATTATCAGCCTATTTTGCCGCCGTATTGAGAGAAGTTCCTGTCTATCGACACCCACAGGCGGTTACTTCCCGGCGACAAGGAGGGCCAACTGAGAGATCAGGCTCATGGAACCGGCTTTCAGCCTTTGCCCCGGTTGTGGTCGGTTGTTCGGATCGGGGCTTTGGCACAGAGCAGTATTCGGTCTACCGAGAGTAGTTGAGAGGTAAAACCATGAAAGCGCCAAACCAAACCTTTGTCTCCATGGACACCCTGGTCCTCGCCGCGGCAGGGATCTGGATCGTTTCCGTCCTCATCAATCTGTTTAGCTGAATCAGGTCACACCTGAACGCCGGCCTCCCCTTTTATTAACCCAGGGGAGGTTGGCCACCACCCCGCCCCATGCTCGCCGGCTCCGGCGCCCTGCCCTCCCGCCATTGGAGACCCCGGCTTTCCCCGTTAAGCGCGATTTCCGCTACACTACTGCGAATAGCGGCGATTCCGGCGCCGGATGACCACTAACCATACGTTTCAATCTCATGGCAGATGACACCAGCGACAAGCGGCCTGCGCCGACCCCGAAAAAGCCGTCCAAAAGGCCGACCCGCGACTACTCAGCCTTGCCGCAACGGCCTATCACCCTGAAAGGCAAGAACAAGAGAAAAAACGCTCAAGCCCCTCCCAGGGAGACGGTGAAGGACAAACCCGCAGCGACCCGCAAGAAATCTCCGCCCAAAGCGACGAAAACGGATAAAACGAGAGCAGCCCAAGCATGGAGCTTGAAAAAAATCTCAGCCGAAGCCAAACAGATCGCCCAGGAGGGAGCGGATCTGCAAGGGATTACGGTCGATGAATGGCTGGAGCAGTTGATCATGGCCAGTCAACGCCCAGCCCCTCCTCCTCCCCAGCCATCCGCTGAACAGCTCTCCAACGCCTTGCGCGCCATTGAACAGCGACTCGACCGGCTAGAAGAGCAACGGGGTTTCTGGAATCGTTTTTGGGATCAGGTCATGAAGCAGCAATAACACGATCAAGACCCTAGTGTAGTGTCCGTCCAGAAACAGGACTTTATAACGCAAAGCTAATGGATTGATTTATCTAACTCAAGTTTCGGAGTTCATCTTGTTCCCAATGTTCTACGAGCTTCGTAGGGTGCGGCCCTGCCGCACCGTAACTTGAAGCTCTGGAACCCAAGGTATTGGGTCAGGGGGCCGCGAAGTGAAGAAACCCGTCATAGCAAACAGGAGCGTAACCCAGCATGGTGCGGCAGGGCCGCACCCTACGCCCTGTTCACATGATGCATTCCCACATAGAACATGGGAACGAGTTAAATTTGAACTCCGAAACTTGAGTATCTAAATTCTTTGCGTCCTTTGCGTTTCATGGCGATCTTTGCGTTAGATTTTTTCAGCGTTTCCGGACAAGCACTAGACTAGCCGCAGAGCGAGTAGTATCGAGATCGAGCCGGTTTGTTTAGAACCAATCATATGATGGAAAACTACCGCCAATAGCCTTTGCCATGACATCATCAATCATTTTAAACGCCTTGCTGCTGTTTGACATGACGATAATCGCCATTTTCTCCTTTGGATAGCCAACGACATAATGCCTGAAGCCCGCCATGTTTCCCCAATGCCAAAATGACTGATTCGGAACGGTGTCCTGGAGACCCCAACCCAACCCCCACTTCACCCCACTCACTACATTCACCGTCGGCTCCAATAATTGTGCCGCAACGCTATCCGGGTCTTTTGAACTGCTCATAATATGGGAGACGAAATTGGCATAGTCCCCAATTGTCGTGTACAAACTCCAGGCGGAATAGCCAACCCACGCTTCTTTCTTAACTGAAAATTTCTCCTTGTCCTCGCCATAGCTGCTGGCTATATCATCCCTATAGCCGTCTCGCCACCGATAGCTGCTTCTGCTCATCTCAAGCGGTTCGAAAACAAGTTCCTCGGCCAGCTCGTTCAGACTCTTATTGGTGATATTTTCAACGATCTTTTGTAGATAGAGATAGCCATGGCCGGAGTATTTAAATGCCTCGCCTGGATTAAAATAGAATTTCTTCTTCTCAGATTTGAGGCCTAAATTCGGCAGTCCCGTCGAGTGGGATAAAACCATCCTCGCCGTGACTTGGTTAGAGCGCACATCATTTTCTATGACGCTCTCCCCGGTATAGGAGTACAAGGGTTTATCGGGGTCGATTTTTCCTTGCTGCGCCAGCTTAACCACCAGATAAGCGAAAACCGGCTTTCCTAATGAAGCAGCTTTATAAACTGTATGCGCGTCTACCTCCTCTTTTGACTCGATATCGCGATATCCAAATGACTTGGATAACGATTTTTCATTATCTCTTATAACGGCAACGGACAGACCAACGATACCCTCTCTATCCATCAGGTCAGGAATAAGCGTACTCAGCGAATTGGATATCTCATCAATCGGCGTATCGATCAAAAGTGGTCCGTCACGACCGCAGCCGATGCCGATCAATAGAATGGATATCATAATAATATGTTTCAGGAGGCTACTCATGAATTTGCCTCACTCAAAACGCTCGCGGAAGATGTTGGCTGACGTCCCTCACTCAACCTCCTCGTAGTCAATACTGATGCGATCACCGGCGATCGGACGGAACCGCGTATCGGCAAAGGCCAGATGATCAGGGTGATCCCGGTAGCTATCGATGACCGTCTCATCGGAAAAGCGCACCAGCCAGCAATATTGGTAGGCCGCATCCTGGCGCACCGATCGGCCGGTAAATATCCGCCGTACACCAGGGATGCCGCCCAGGGTTTTGCGGCCCTCCGCCATCATGGCAGCCACCACATCATCCCGAGCTTCATCCACGTTATAGATAATGAGATGTTCCACTTCCCGGCAGGGGCGAGATTCGGCCGACAACTGCTCTGCCCGTCCGGCGCACCCCCATAGGGTCTGCCGGCGTTCCACCTCGGCGCCGGCGGCTGTCCGCGCGACATCCAGCAATCCACCAAGGCTCAACGCCCCGGAGCTGACAGCCAGCTCATTCACACGTTGGTTCACAACGTCAATCAAGGCTGTCGCGCAACAGATCCTGGTTACACCTCTATCAATCAACCGCCGGTGGTGTTCGTCGCCCATCTCGATATTCAAATAGGCTGTAAGGGGCATTGTCATGTTCGGCTCTAAATCGATCAGTCTCTTCATCTGTGGCTCTGATTCGATATTGAGGACCAGCGAATCCACCTTCATTTGCGCCATGCAGTCGTACACTTTACCGGGCATGGCAAGCTCATCGAGATCCAATAAGCCTTCCACTGCGCAATCGCAACCATGGGCCAATGCGGCCAGGCTCCCGGTTGACTCGATATAATCGCCGGTAGCTTTGGTCAAGCCATCCAGCATGACACTCCCGCACCCCAAATTGATGGCGCGAATGGCGGAATCCACCGACACGCCATGACTGAAATGCACCGCCACCGGTACAGTCGCCCGTTTTGCCGCGGCCAGGACAGCGGGCATCATCCACTCCAGATCGATATGAGCGAGCGCGGATTCCCTCAGGTTCAGTACAACCGGGGACCCTGTTCTCTCCGAGGCGTCAAGAATGGCCTTTAGATAGTTCAGGTCGGTCAGATCAAAAGCACCGATGGCATAGGCATTCCGCTGGGCGTGTTCCAGCATATCCCGCATGTTGATCAGAGGCATAATTACTATTTCCCAGTTGAATTTCTTAATGTGTAGTGGATGACATGGGCCGCAACCCAGACATCCACTCAGCCGATCATCCTTTTTAGCTCCAGCTTTCTTTCCTGACTGATATCATTCCAGTGCTTGTCGCGCAATGCGCCCTCAAACGAATACAAGTAATAACATACAGGCAAGGTCTCATCAGGGTATTTTTCCCTTATCATCCTGTGCGCCTCAGCAGCGCCAACTCTGCGCAATTCATCTTCGGAGAAAATACCCACCTCGCTTAGCCGTCCGGCAATCTTTTTGCCGATATTTTTTAATTCAATAAGTTTTCTATTCTGCATCAATATTTTTACTCAAAAAATCAAATAGCAGTTTAACTTTTTTTTCTCGTATCGTTGAAAAAGAGTGATAAATTGTTACGCCATGTGAAAGTTTGAAAATAGCACGACATTCTAAAAGCTTTAGATTTATTTCAGTGTCCACTATTTCATTAACATTAAATATTTGTGGTTTTAAATTAAAAACTATTGGCTGATATTCAGAGTAAATTGTTAGCGTGTTTTCTTTGAGTTTTGCAATAGCGTGTAAGGTTTACAAATACCGCATTTATAAACTCAAGTTTCGGAGTTCAAATTTAACTCGTTCCCATGTTCTATGTGGGACCGCACAATGTGAACAGGGCGTAGGGTGCGGCCCTGCCGCACCATGCTGGGTTGCGCTCTTGTTTGCTATGACGGATTTCTTCACTTCGCAGCCCCCTGACCCAATACCTTGGGTTCCAGGGCTTCAAGTTACGGTGCGGCAGGGCCGCACCCTACGAAACTCGTAGAACATGGGAACAAGATGAACTCCGAAACTTGAGTTATCATGAGTATGGCATTCTACCACCGACCCACACCATCCGATATCAAGGAGCGATATTATGCCAAAGCTCAGGAAAACTCTGATCTCCCTCGAAACCGCCCCTATTACCGCTGCGTCAGGCGTGCCTGGCTTTGCGATGATGGCCCTAACAGGGGGAGGTATTCGAACACCACCGCCAATGGATTCAGGACGATCTCCGTTTGGTTATGATACTATCGCAGCTTGCCTTCCATTTCGACCCAGTGAGTCGCGCTAACGAATTGAATCCGCGTGTGATAAAAAAGAGATAGGTCATTACTTTCAAGGCAATTGAGGCGGTCCTTCTGAGTTTGTGGTCAGAGCGCCTTGAATCCACAGGGATCCCTAGTGACAAAGCCAAGATCGAGGCACAGCAGCCATGGATACAAACGACCCAGGACAACGACGCACACGACTACAGCGTCTAAAGGCCCGGTTTGAAAACCGGCCCGACACCGAACACGAACAATCGCTGGTACGAGTGGCCATCGTCCTGGTGGTACTGGTCTACCTGAGCGGGGTCTCTCTGTTCGGCGAACCCTCCGAACCGGCTCGACACGGGCTGATCATCCTCAGCCTCTTTCTGGCGTTTTCCTTGATGATGATCGCTGCAATCGCACTCAACCCCGGCATCTCCATTGCCCGACGTGTGATCTGCATGTTTGGCGACATGGGCATAACCACCTATCTCCTCTACTACTACGGGGAGACCATGACGCCCCTCTATATCGTCTATCTCTGGGTCTCCTCCGGCTATGGCCTGCGTTATGGCAATCGCTACCTCGCCGCTTCCACCACCTTGTCAGCCCTTGGCTTCTTCCTGGTACTGCGCTTCAACGAGGACTGGCAGTCGAACCCCACGACCGGCTGGGGCTTGTGGATTGGCCTCATCGTACTGCCCATGTACATCGCATCGCTGCTGGCCAAGCTCTCCCGTGCGCTGACTGCGGCAGAAGCCAATCAGGCCAAGAGCCGGTTTCTCGCCAACATGAGCCATGAGATCCGCACGCCCATCAACGGCGTGATCGGAACGTTGGAGCTGCTCTGCGCCACGCCGCTGGCGGAGAAACAACGCTCCCTGATTCATGGGGCCCAGTCCTCGGCCGCTACGTTGCTGCACCTGATCGAGAATGTGCTCGATATCAGTAAGATCGAGGCGAGCCGCATCACCCTCACAAGCGCCCCTTTCGATCTGCACGCCCTGATCAACGGGGTGGTGAGTCTGTTCGATTACGCGGCCAGTAACAAACAACTGGTGCTGCAACGGCGCATCGATCCCGCTTGTCCCTACTGGCTGGCCGGCGATGAGTTCCACCTGCGCCAGGTGCTGGTGAACCTGGTCGACAACGCGGTCAAGTTCACCGAGCGGGGCCGGATTGAGGTGTGGGTGTCGGCCGATCGGGTTGAACAGGATCGGACCCGACTGCGGATCGAGGTGTCCGATACGGGCATCGGCATCTCCGAAGAGGCACAGACCTACATCTTCGAGCCGTTTCGCCAGGAAGACGAACGGATCACCCGGCGCTTTGGCGGCACCGGACTCGGCATGAGCATTGCCAAGCAACTGACCGAACTGATGGGCGGGGAGCTCAGTGTCTCGAGTGTGGTGGGGCAAGGTAGCCGCTTTACGCTGGTGTTGGACTGTGCGCGGACAGAGGCGCCGGCGCAGCACCCACCGCTGCATTTCCCCACCGGGGTGCGCGTGATCAGTCGCGACAGCCATCTGATCGGGCGGTTGCGCGGCTGGCTCGGTGAGTGGGGAGTCTCATGTACGGTGGACCTGGGCGTGACCGGATCGATAACCGAAGCCGTGGCGCTGCTCGATGCGCGGGTGCTTCCCCATCCCGCCATCCTACTTGAGAACTATCCGGGGCTGGCCACACGGGATCTGGTGTTGCTGACCGACGAGAGCACGCAGGCCTTCGATTCCCTGACGGCAGGCTACACCGGGATGTTGCGCTTGCCGCACGATCGGGAACAATTGTATACGGTGATACACAGTTTGCAGGCAGCCACTTTTGACAGTGGCCCGTCATTGCCGGGTTGCGATCAGTCGTGGATCCACCCCCTCAAGACCGGCCACATCCTGGTGGCCGAGGACAATTTGACCAATCAGCAGGTAACGTACAGTTTCCTCGAGCAGGTCGGCCATGCGGTGACGGTGGTCGACGACGGGGAAGCGGCCCTTGGGGTGCTGGAGGCCCAACATTTCGATCTGGCCATCGTGGACATGATGATGCCCGGTCACGGGGGGTTGGAAGTCATCAAGCTCTACCGCCATCTGGCGGGTTGCCGGTCGGGGATGCCGTTCATTGTGCTGACTGCGAATGTCAGCGAAGAGGCCAGGGCGGCGTGCGAGGCCCTGGGGGTAAAGTATCTGAGCAAGCCGGTACGCGGGCGGGACCTCCAGGCGGCGGTGCAGGCATTGCTGATGCCGGGCGAAGGGGGCAAGACCGCCGACCCCGCCCCCCACGAATCGACTGAGGCGGCGGGCGAGGCAGGCGCGCTGATCGACGAAGCAACCTTTCAGGAACTGGCGGCGCTGTTGAGTCCCGGCCCCCGCATGACGACCCTGGTGGCTGCTTTCTGCCAGGATGCCGAAACCCTGCTGGCCAAGATGGCGCAGGCGACCCAGGCGGAGGATTGGCAGCAGACGGTCGATCATGCGCACGGACTCAAGGGCGCGGCCCTGGGAATCGGCGCTCAGCAACTGGCCCGTGAGGCCCGTGCGTTGGAGCAGACGATGCGGCAGGGGACGCCCTGGAGCCCGAAGGAGCCTCTGGCCCGGGTGGAGGCGGCCTATCAGGCAGTACGGACCGCACTACAGGCCCGGGCCGCCCAGCCCCCAGATTCAGGTCGCCTGCCTTAGTTGTGGTTTGGGCGTATTGGGTTGATCGGAACCGGAACGTAAGACATTAGGCCAAATAAAATATGCTCTTAAAAGCATTTAATTTTAAGTAAACAGCTCTTGAGCGCATATGCCAGCAAGAAACATATTAAGTTCCGCCCCCCCCTATCCCGTCGAGCAGGCGCTCAAGCGCCTGGGCGCCAATCTGCGCACGGCACGGCTGCGCCGTAATCTGACAATCAAGGAAATAGCAGACAAAATCGGCACCGGACCCCGGGCGGTGATGGATGCTGAAAAAGGCAAGCCTTCCACGGGTATTGTGGTGTACACGGCATTGCTCTGGGCCTATGGCCTGCTGGAACCGTTTTCCGAACTCGCGGACCCGGCGGCCGATGAAGAAGGATTGACACTGGAACTTAAGAACGGGCGTGTTCGGGCACGGCCAAGGACGGAACTGGACAATGATTTCTGATGCCTCCGCCAAGGAGGAGTGCTTCGTCTATATCACGCCCCCCGGAGCAATGACGTTTGTAACAGCCGGAAAATTTGTGCTGGAAACAGATCGCACCGGCACACCCTTTGGACGATTTGTTTACGGCAAAAGCTATCTGGAACACCCCAACGCTGTTCCGATCGACCCGGTTGAACTCAAACTCGGAAAATCCACCTACCGCACGAGGACACTGAAAGGCGTTTTTGGCGCATTGCGTGACGCTGGACCCGATTATTGGGGTCGGCGTGTCATTGAAAAGCACGCAAATAAAGTTCAACTTGGTGAGTTGGACTACCTGCTCTCTTCGCCCGATGACCGCGCTGGAGCATTGGGGTTCGGTTTGAACGCTACCCCTCCTGCTCCACTCAAGCAATTCAACAAGACGTTGGATTTAGAAAAACTGCAAGGCCTATGACCTGACACCTTCCATGCCCATCAGTCTGGACAGGCGGGATCTTGCCATGATCTGCGGCGACTGGGGCCGCTATGCCCATGTGGGCAATCTGGTCTCACAGAGTGAACGTTTTTATCTACGTAAAGATCAGGCGATGCGCATAATTGCTGATATGGAGGAACAGGTTGCGGCGACCTGGTATGACACAGCACGACGTACGGGCGTTTCCGAGCAAGACTGCGAATTTCCCATCCTGCACGACGCCTTGATGGTTTTCAATCACTGGCCAGGCATGCACTATTTCTCTCACCAAGCTCGCTAAGTACGCCAAGAAGGCATTGTCTGGGAATCCTTTACGGGTTTAGCGATCTTTGCGAGAGTCTCTTTTCGTCGTAGGGTCTCAGCGAGGTATCAGTATCGAGCTCCCCGCCTGGACCGGCCACCCGGCTGTACGCCGGCACGCCGCCAAAGGAGGTAATTGACGGGTTCAGCGCCACTCAGTAGAGCGTCCCTCTCATCACCCATTCAAATCCCAGGTAATTTTGAATGGATATCTGTTTAGATTTGTTTAGAGTTTTGTTTAGAGTTTAGAAACCCGTAGGTCACGTTGCGCAGCTACGTGACACCCCCCTTGAGTCAGCTAGCCGCTCCGCGTCAACCTGACCTACGACTTTTTTCACCCACTCGAATTGGGGAAGAGCCAAATAAAGTAATAATGAAAATCCAGAGCATCCATCATTTATCATTGATCGACGCCAATGAGACCCGGCAAGCTTATGTGAACGCCCTTCGCGCTGCCGATCAGCATGATTACGCGCCGCTACCGGCGTTTGTGCGGTCATAGGTTTTCACCAACAAAACGCAACTGCCAATATTGGTGTTTCAGAAAACCTTGAGGCGGATTGGGTCCGGGCTGCGTCGCACCGGACCCAACCTAGTGTGATCAATAGGCCGGCGATTCCGCCTCGTAGCGCATTCCCTTCTTGCTACCCTGATCCCGTATGGCATCGTAGAGCTTCTGGTCCAGCGAGGCGCCGGCGCCACCCGCCGCCTCGACCTTGTCGTGCAGGAAGAGGGCTCGCTGCTCCGCCAGTTCTTTGATCGTCTTGTTGAGCGCGGCGCGGCGCTCGGCGGACTTTGCGATCACCGCCTTCTGCTCCTGCGGCGACATGGCCTGGATGGGGGCGGGCAGTGCCTCCGGCGCCAGGCTGTCGAGATCCACCCGTCCGCTGGTGACATCCTCTACCAGCTCGCCTTCGCCCAGCAGATTGGCTGCGCCGCTCTTGGTGGCGTTGAAGGTGGCGCGCCGCGCGCGCGAGGCCACCGAGGCCTCCTCGTGCAGCTTCTTCGCCGCCGTCTGCTTCATCTCCCGCTTGGCCTTCTCCTCGGCGCTGCCGTAGTAGAGCCGCGTTTCGTCAAGCTCCGCCGACAGCTTCGCCAGCCGCTCGTCGTAGGGTGTGGCAATGGCTACCGCATCGCCGCTCTGCGCCACCTGGGCGTAGTGGCCGCCGCCGGTCTGGGCGATCTGCTGCCACACCTCGCGGGTCACGCCGCTGTGGCCCGCCAGAACGGTATTGACCACTATGCCCCTGGCCTTGGCCGTCGCCAGGGTCTGCGGGTACTTCACGTCGTCCTGGTAATCCATGTGTGGCGGTGCATCGCCCACCAGAAAGATCACCTTGTAGGCGTTTGGGTCGCTACTCCAGGAGATACGATCCACCGCGTCGGCCAGCGCCTGGTTGACGCTCTCCGGCCCGTCGCCACCGCCCTCGGCGCGAAACTCCATGAGCTTGGCGTAGACGGAATCGAGATCGGACGAGAGGTCCGTCAGACGCGTCACATAGGTATCGCCGCGATCCCGATAGGCCACCAGCCCCATCCTGATCTCCGGCGCTGGCTGCGCCTGCGCCAGGGTGGTGGCGATGGACCAGATCTTCTCTTTGGCCGCCTGGATCAATCCACCCATGCTGCCGGTGGTATCGAGCGCGAACACCACTTCGACCTTGGGGGGTTCTAGCCTGGCGGTTGTCTGCTCCGGCCAATAGCCGATGGCTGGAGCCGGCGGTTCAACGTTGGCGGCCATGTTCTTCATGGCGGGATAGAGGGCGATGCCGCCCGCAGTGAAGGCAAACAGTGCTGCTGCAACGATTTTCGATTTCATGATGCTTCTCCTTTCAAGTTAATGTGTGGAGGAAAGTTTGCTGACGGCCGCTTCAGCCACCCGGTAGGCATGCTGAAAACGGTCCGCCTCGGCCTGCGAACCCGCACTGAGTTCTTTCCGGCGCTTGAAGCGCGCGGGAATGAGAACGAACAATGCCTGCACCAGGAAAAAGCTCCACAGGCTGAGTCCCAGGCTGCCGGTTGTCAGCCAGGCCCACAGGGCGGCGGCCACACCGAAGAGCGCCAGACCCAGGTCGGCGAATGCGGCGATCAGACCGGCGTGGAAGTAGAGCGAACGCACCAGCCACACCAGACCCAGGTGCGCCAGCAGATAGAGCGGCAGGCTCAGCCCTAGCAACCAAATGCCCAATGCCGCCGCCAGCCAGGCGGTCAGTGTGGTGATGCGCCCGACCCGTTCCTCGCTGCGTTTCAGCAGGTAGAGGAGGTAGAGCAGACTCAGTGCGGCGATCAGCCCCCGCAGCACAAAACCGCCGGCAAACAGGGTGGCCAGCACCGAGAAGAGCACGCTGCCCACGATGCTCACCGCCAGCGCCACCCCCACGCCTTCGAAAAAGCCCGGCCGTTTCATGACTGCACCCGCTTTTGCTGCTCGCGCAGCAAGGCGAGTTCCACATCCTCGTCGCTGACAACGAACTGGCGCACGAACGCCGGCTCGGCCCAACCCTCAACGACCTCGTCGTCCGGCTCCCGGGTGGTAAACAGCGCGGTTTTTTGGCGCATGCTCTCCAGCCGCGAGCGGTTCCCGTCGATGCGCTGCTTGAGCTCGTCGGCCGCGCTGCACAGCGCCTCGTGCTTGCGGCTGAGGAACTCGATGAAGCGCTCCGTCTCCAGCCTGCGCTTGAGCAGTGCGCGGGCCAGCGCCTCATTGCCGCTGTCGAAGCAGAGATCCAGCTCCTCCGCGGTATTGTCCAAGCGCTGGGTGAGATCGCCCTGACGGCTAGCGATCTGCCGCAACTCGAGTGCGAGCAGCTTGGCGCGCTGCTCGTCGCGATCCAGCTCCTCCTCCATTTCGCGAGTCGCTTGCTTGAGCAGCAGCTCCGGTTCCTCCATGCGATCCAGCACCGCATTCACATCGGCGCGGAACAGTCGTGATACACGGGTAATCAGTGCCATGATGGTCTCCTATATACCTGTCTTGTCTAAGTACAAGGTCAGTCTAGGAGCGCAGCCTGTTGGACAATAGACAGACTTTGGTAAAACCTGGCGGGGTCTGTTTACAAAAGATTTACATTAAGCGGCGGGGGAAAATTGGTAAGCTTAAGCCTGTATGGAAAGCATAAAATCCAAACAACGCATCCTCATCGTCGAAGACGAAGCCGCCATCCGCACCGGCTTGATTGACGTCTTCGTCTACCACGGCTTCGAGGTGGAGAGCGCCGCCGAAGGTCCCGAGGGGCTGCAAAAAGCGCTCAGCGGTTGCTTCGACATGGTGCTGCTCGATGTCATGCTGCCGGGCATGGACGGTTTCGAGATCTGTAATCGCATCCGCGCCCAGGACCGTGACCAGCCGATCATCATGCTCACCGCAAAGACCAGCGACGACGACATCATCCAGGGCCTGTCGCTAGGCGCTGACGACTACGTGGCCAAGCCCTTCTCCGTCGCGCAACTGGTGCTGCGCGTACAGGCGGTGCTGCGCCGTGCGCGGGGCAGCGACGCGGACGAGCACTTCATCCAACTGGGCGACGACACCACCGTCGACATCCGCAACCTGGAGGCGCGCAGCGGTGAGACGAGCTTTACGTTCACCCGCCGCGAGATGGAGATCCTGCAATACCTGCACGCCCACCGCGAACGTCCGGTGTCCCGCGAGGAGCTGTTGCACAAGGTGTGGGGTTATGCGAAAAACCTCGATCTGGAGACCCGCACCGTCGATATCCACATCGCCAAGCTGCGGCGAAAGATCGAACCCGAGTCCAACGAACCGCGCTACCTGGTTACCGTGCGCGGCGCGGGCTACCGGCTGTTGAGCGGCTGAAACGGTGCGTAGCGCAATCGCAGGCCTGACCCCGCAAAAGCTGCGCCGCGTGCTGGCGCTCTTTTTCATCGCCCTCGCGCTGCCAGCGGGCGTACTCATCTATCAGGCCTACAGCCAGCTCAAATGGGAGGCGTTTCATCAGCATCGCCTGATGGCCGAGGAGTTGGCAGACCGCATCCGCGCTCAGGCGGCCGAACGGGTCGCGGCGGAGGAGGCGCGACGCTTCGCCGACTACGCCTTTCTGGTGGTTGCCGGCGATCCGGCCACCCACTACGTGGAGCGCTCGCCGCTCTCCAGCCATCCCGTGGCCAGCGGTCTGCCCGGCATCCTGGGTTACTTTCAGGTGGATGCCGCAGGCGCCTTTAGCACGCCGCTGTTGCCGGCGCCCGGCACGGAAGCATCGACCTTCGGCATCAACACGGTCGAACTCAAGCAGCGACACCAACTGGCCCAGCGCATTCAGTCAATCCTGAGCCGCAATCGTCTGCTGCGGGCGGCCGAAGGCGATGCAGACGCTACGCTTTCGGCGGCAATGGACGCGGGGACTTCGGCACTCCAGGACGAGGACGAAGCGGATCTCCCTCTCTTCAGCCGTTCACGCTCCCCCTCTGCGGCGCCGCAACAGTTGCAAGAGGCGGCAAAGCAGACAGCGGGTCAGGCCGTCTTCGACCAGCTCAATCAGGCGCCCACCGTGCAGAATGAGATCAAAAAACTCAAGGCCCCGAGCGCTCTGGGTCGCGTTGAGGACCTAAAACTGGAACAGCGCTTCGCCGCCGGCCGCACCCAGGAGAAAGCAGCCAGAAGCCTGCCGCGCCAGATCGAAGAGTCGGCTACACGGCGCATGCGCAAGGAGTTCAGCGCCCTGCCCGAACCCCAGGCGCCGGACGCCGCACGACCGCGCGATGCGGTCACCACAGCGCAGACAGCGCTCGATAATTTGCGTATCCGCACCTTCGAGAGCGAGGTCGATCCCTTTGAATTCAGCCGTCTGGAGAGTGGCCAGTTCGTCCTCTACCGCAAGGTGTGGCGTAACGGCCAGCGCTACATCCAGGGATTGCTCATCGAACAGCAGGCGTTCCTCGATGGATTGGTGGAGCAAGCCTTCCGCGCCACGGCGCTGTCGCGTATGAGCGATCTCATCGTCGCCTTCCAGGGCGATGTCTTCACCGCAGTCAGCGGCCAGGCCGCTGGCGACTACCACGCCAGCACCCGCGAACTGAGCGGGGCGCTGCTCTACCAGACGCGCCTCAACGCGCCGCTGGGCGATCTGGAGCTCATCTTCAGCATCAACCGTCTGCCCGCAGGCCCCGGCGGCACACTCGTCACCTGGATCGCCGTGGTGCTGGTAACGGTGTTGTGCGGGGGGTTTCTGCTCATCTACCGGCTCGGCCTGGGACAGATCAGGCTGGCGCGCCAGCAACAGGATTTCGTCTCCGCCGTCAGCCACGAACTGAAGACCCCGCTCACCTCCATCCGCATGTATGGCGAAATGCTGCGTGAAGGCTGGGCGCCGGAGGAGAAGCGACGGGACTATTACGACTTCATCCACGATGAGAGCGAGCGCCTGACACGGCTCATCAACAACGTGCTGCAACTGGCGCGCATGACCCGCAACGACCTGCGGGTCAATCTCAGGCCCGTCACCGCGGGTGAACTGATAGACACCCTGCGTTCCAAGATCGCCTCCCAGGTGGAGCGGGCCGGCTTCGCTTTGAGCATCTCGTGCACAGTCGAGGCAGCGGCGGAAACAGTGGAGGTGGACCGGGACTACTTCACCCAGATCTTCATCAACCTGGTGGACAACGCCATCAAGTTCTCCGCCAAGGCGCCACGGCGCGCCATCGACATCGGCTGTGCGAAGCAGGGCGACGGCAGCGTGCTGTTCAGCGTCAGGGACTACGGACCCGGCATTCCCAAGGAACAGATACGCAAGATCTTCAAGCTCTTCTACCGTTCCGAGAACGAACTGACGCGTGAGACGGTAGGCACGGGAATCGGCCTGGCCCTGGTCAATCAGCTGGCCAGCGCCATGAGCGGGAAGGTGGATGTGGTGAACCTGGAGCCGGGAGCGGAGTTTCGGGTCAGCTTTCCTTATCTTTCTCTCGACCGGGATGTGTCAACAAACGGTATGTGATTTGCCCTTGTTTCCGCATCATGTTTAATCGTAGCTAAGCCGGATCAGACCTACTATCCTAACTTGTACTCCTGCAACTTGATAATGACAGGCCAGCCGCGTTGCCGCGAAACACCACGGGCGCGCTGAACCCGTCATTATCAAGTTGAAGGAGTACTAATGCTCTAAGGAAAGTGGCATCTGGAGGCTTTGCATGATTAAACTCAACGTTAACGGCTCAAACCAACCCCTTGATATCGACCCGGACACCCCTCTGCTGTGGGCGCTACGCGATCACATGGGACTCACCGGCACCAAGTTCGGCTGCGGTATCGCCCAATGCGGCAGTTGCACGGTTTACCTCGATGGCGAGCCGGTGCGCTCCTGCATTACACCTGTATCAGCGGCCGTAGGCAGACAGGTGACGACGATAGAAGGTTTGAACTCCCCCACCGGCAAGGCGGTGCAGGCGGCATGGCGCGAGCTGGAAGTGGTGCAGTGTGGCTACTGCCAGTCGGGCCAGATCATGTCTGCCGCAGCCTTGCTCGCGCGTAAACCACGCCCGACCGACGCGGACATCGATGATGCCATGCAGGGCAATCTCTGCCGTTGCGCCACCTATGTCCGGATACGTGCAGCGATAAAAACTGCTGCTGAAAAGTCTGTCTAGCGACCGTCAAAGGCTCCCGGGAGGGGAACAACATGAAGAGTGAATGGATTGCTAACCTGAGTCGCCGTCGCTTTCTGGCGGCGGGCGTCGCCACCGCAGCCGGGTTGACCCTGGGGGTGATGCCTATCGTTCGGGCTGAAATGCGTAAATCAGGCCCCGGTTTTGCCGGCGCGGCACCTGCCGAGCAGACCGCTTTTCAGCCCAATGCCTTTTTACGTATCGGCAGTGACAATCAGGTCACTGTGATCTCCAAGCACCTGGAGATGGGGCAAGGGACCTATACCGGTCTGGCCACCCTGGTGGCGGAGGAGTTGGATGCCGCCTGGGAGCAGGTTCGGGTGGAGGGCGCCCCGGCGGACGCCAAGCGCTACCGCAATCTGTTCTGGGGCGAGGCCCAGGGCACCGGGGGCAGCACCGCGATCGCCAACTCCTGGACGCAGATGCGCAAGGCCGGCGCTGCTGCCAGACAGATGCTGGTGGAGGCCGCTGCCAAGCAATGGGGGGCGAAGGCCGACGACATTCAGGTCGAGTCAGGCGTGCTGACCCATACCGTCAGTGGACGCCGCGCCAGCTTCGGTGAACTGGCGGATGCCGCCGCGCAACAACCGGTGCCAGAGGATGTGCTGTTGAAGGAGCCGGAGGCGTTCCGCCTGATCGGCAAGCGGCTGCCACGCAAGGACAGTCCGGAAAAGATCGACGGCAGCGCTGTTTTCACCATCGATGTGCAACTCCACGCCATGGCCACCGCCGTGGTGGCCCATCCCCCGCGTTTCGGTGCCCAGGTTCGTAGTTTTGATGCCAAGGCGGCAAAAACGATCAGAGGGGTGAAGCAGATCGTGCAGATCCCTTCCGGCATTGCCGTGGTGGGGGGTGATTTTTGGAGCGCCAAGCAGGGCCGGGATGCGTTGCAGGTGGAGTGGGATGAGAGTGAGGCCTTCAAGCTGAGTTCGAAGCAGGTTCTCGACCACTATCGCGAGCTGGCCAATCAACCGGGTGTGGTGGCGCGCAACCAAGGCGACAGTGACGCAGCGATGGCCAGGGCGGAAAAGGTCATCGAGGCCGAATACAACGTACCCTTCCTGGCCCATGCGCCGATGGAGCCGATGGATTGTGTGGTGCGTATCGATGCCTCAGGTTGTGAAATCTGGAACGGCGAGCAGATGAACACCGGGGATCAGATGGCGGTTGCCGGCGTACTGGGACTCATGCCGGAACAAGTACGCATCAACATGCTCTACGCAGGTGGATCCTTTGGCCGGCGAGCCAATCCCAAGGCCGACTATGTGCTCGAGGCGGTACATATCGCAAAGACGTTACCGCCGGGTACCCCGGTCAAATTGATCTGGACCCGGGAGGACGATATGCGAGGCGGCTACTACCGGCCGCTCTACCTGCACCGGCTGAAGGCCGGCCTCGATGCCGATAACCGGCCCATGGTCTGGCAGCAGCGTATCGTGGGGCAGTCGATTCTGGCGGGCACGCCATTCGAGTCGATGATGGTCAAGGACGGGGTCGATCAAACCTCGGTGGAGGGCGCCGCGAATCTGCCCTACGCCATGGAGCATATCCATATCGATCTGCACTCGCCGCAATTACCGGTGCCGGTGCTCTGGTGGCGCTCGGTGGGTTCCACCCATACCGCCTTCGCGGTGGAGTGCTTCCTGGACGAGCTCGCAGCAGCGGCAGGCAGGGACCCGGTGGCCTTTCGGCGAGAGCTTCTGGCCGGACATCCGCGTCATCTGGGGGTGCTGAACCTGGCCGTGGAAAAGGCGGGCTGGGACGAGCCCCTGGGACGCAACAGAGGCCGGGGGGTGGCGGTGCATGAATCCTTCAACTCCTATGTGGCCCAGGTGGCGGAGGTCACGGTACGGCGCGGCGTTGTCTATGTGGACCGTGTGGTGATCGCTGTGGATTGCGGCGTCCCGGTCAATCCCGACATCATCGAGGCGCAGATGCAGGGCGGGATGGGCTTTGGCCTGGCGGCCACCCTGGCCAGCGAACTGACCTTCAAGGAGGGACGGGTCGAGCAGTCCAATTTCCATGACTATCTGACCCTGCGTATCGATCAGATGCCCGAGGTGGAGGTCTATATCGTGCCTTCCACCGAGCCGCCGACCGGTGTCGGCGAGCCGGCCACACCGGTGATTGCACCGGCCGTTGCCAATGCGGTGTTTGCGGCGACAGGTCAACGTCTGCGTCAACTGCCGCTTCGACCCGCCTGAAGGCTTAGGGCCTGTTAACACAAATCCAATAGGCTCTGTTGCACCTGAAAAAGCGCCAATCAAGGCGCGAGGAGAGCGATTTGGCGACACCAAATGAACAACGAGCAACACGGAGTGGCGCTTTTTCAGGCGCAACCCGCAGGGCTGGGGCTATTTTTCCGTCCAGCGGCGTTATCATTCGCTCATGTAGAGTGACTACACGTCGCTCATTCTGCCTTGCTGGACGAAAAAATAGTCCCAGCAGCGCCTATTGGATTTGTGTTAACAGGCCCTAGATGGTGACCCATAACGATCCGTCCCGGGAGCAGGCGGAGGAGAGGGAGGTCATGGCCAAGGCCGCCGAATGGCTGCGTCAGGGTAGAGAGGTGGCCCTCTCGACAGTGACCCAGACCTGGGGTTCCTCGCCCAGACCGCCGGGTTCACTGATGGCGATGAATGACGAAGGGCGGTCTATCGGTTCGGTCTCCGGCGGCTGCGTGGAGTCCGAACTGATCAGCCGATACCGCAAGGGTGAATTGACCACTGAGTTTCCAACATCGGTGGGGTTCGGCGTCGACAGCCAACAGGCAGGGCGGCTCGGGCTCCCTTGCGGCGGACGTCTGCAAATCACCATCGAGCCGCTCAACTCGGTCGCCTTGATCGATCAATTGTTGAACCGTATTGACCAGGGCGAACTGGTTGCCCGCCAAGTATGTCTTGACACCGGTGAGGTCACCCTGAGTGACGGTAAGGGGTATCCTGAGTTGAGTCTCTCGGATGAGCGTCTGGTCAAGGTCTTTGGCTCTGGCTGGCAGCTTCTGCTGATAGGGGATGGGCAGTTGGCGCGTTATCTGGCCAGGATGGCGCGCATGCTCGATTACCGGGTGACGATCTGCGATCCCCGGGAGGATTTTGCCGATCCCGACCCGCTCCCCGATGTCGCCTATACCCGCCAGATGCCCGATGATGCGGTGCGCACCCTGGCCTCTCAGCCACGCACCGCGGTGGTGACACTGGCCCATGACCCGAAACAGGACGACCTGGCATTGATGGAGGCAATCGATTCCAATGCCTTCTACATCGGTGCACTGGGTTCGACCCGCTCTGCCTCAAAGCGAGAGGAGCGCTTGACGAAAATAGGCTTTACCCCCCAGCAGCTCGAACGCATACATGGACCGGCCGGTGTGCCGATCGGCAGTAAACGGCCCGCGGAGATCGCCCTCTCCATAATGGCTGAGATAACCGCAACCCGGAATAGCGCGGTCAGCGTTAATATAAGCGTTGCAACAGAAGCATGACAGCGATTCAGGGCATATTGCTTGCGGCCGGCAGCGGACGGCGGTTCGGTTGTCACAAGCTGCTCCACACACTCGCCAGCGGCGAGTCGATAGGCATAGCGGCCGCGCGTAATCTCATCACCGCGCTGCCCAACACCCTGGCAATCATACGCCCTGACGATCATCAATTGGCGGAACGGTTCGATGCCATGGGCTTGAAGGTGGTCGAGAACGGTCAGCCGGAGCAAGGCATGGGACGGAGCCTGGCGCTAGGGATAGGGTCCAGCGCCGCAGCGGCAGGCTGGGTGGTTGCCTTGGCGGATATGCCCTGGATTGCACCGCGGACCATCCTCTCCGTGGCCCATGAGCTGACACGAGGCGCCTCCTCGGTCGCCCCGGTCTTTCAAGGACGCCGTGGCCACCCTGTAGGCTTTGGGCAAAAATGGCGGGGCCCGTTACAGGCTTTGCGTGACGATCATGGCGCGCGCCACTTATTGGCGACGCATCCGCATGAGCTGGTTTTGCTGCCCACGGATGATCCCGGGATTCTGCTCGATATCGATCATCACAGCGACTTGAATCCTCTTTCCTGATTGAATTACGGTGTCAAAGGTTGTTCCTGTGCTTCTTACGCCTCCCAGGGATTGATGACGTCCACGCCGGCCGCCTTGAATGGGCTAGTGTCGCGCGTAGCTACGATAAATCTATTGGCCGCAGCAATCGCCGCAATATATCCGTCGGCCGTGGCAATCGCCAAACCAGCTCCCTGAGCCTTTGCCATCAGCTCGGAATAGACCTGCGTGCATCCCAGGTCGAACGGCCGCACACGCCCGGCAAACAAGGGGATAACCTGCTTCTCCAAGTTCTCATGCAGTCCCTTCCGCCGCCGTCCTGCCGGCAGTCTCGCCACGTCGGCGCGAAGCTCGGCGACCGTGATGGCGGATAGGTACAACGTTTCCAGCGGTTGAGCGTCGATCCACTCAATGACACGAGCCTCGGGAGTGTGGCGCAGCGGTTCTGAAACCACGTTCGTATCCAGCAGGATCATTCAAAGCTCACCGGTTCAGCCGGTGTCTTGTCACGCACCTGCTCAAACACCGCGAACTCCTCATCGGTCAGCTTGGCCCGGCGACCAATATCGGCCAGCAGCGAACCCAGCTTCACCCGGCTCTCCGGCTTCACGGCGTTTTCCAGGATGTCGCGGATTTCAGCCTCAGCGCTGCGCCCGTGCTGCGCAGCCCGCACCCTCAAGGCACGATGCACCTCATCAGGCACGTTACGAACAGTGATGGATCGCATTGCTTCATTATCTCGATTTGCTTGGATTGATATCATAATAGCATAATGCAATCATTCGTGCAGCGCCAGCGACCCTGTCCCTTGCCTTTTCTTTGGCGTTTCGCCTTCTTAGCCTTCAGCACAGCCTGCACCCTGGCCCGGGGCGTCCATATATGTCCACGTAGCAATCCCAAGGGCATCAACCCCCATCCAACGCCTGCGTATTGCGGGAGATCCACTCCGCTAGCTGGTTTTCGTCGAACTCTCCTGCTGCCAGGGCCTGGAAAGTCACAACCGCATCGACTTCAGTGGCAATCAGCTCATAGCCGTTCATCTGTAGAAATACATCGACAGCGGCCAGAGCAATCCGTTTGTTGCCATCACGGAAACAGTGATTTTTGGCAAAGCCGAAACCATAAGCGGCGGCTAACTGAGGTAGGGTTGCGGCGAGGTTGCTGTAATGGTCTAGCTGCTGGGGACGCGCCAGGGTGGCCCCCAGCGCGTTTTCGTCAACCGGACCGTCAAGACCTCCATGCTCTTGCAGCAATTCCGCGTGCATGGCGCGGACCGCTGCCTCCGGTATCCAGACCGGCACTACTTGGCCAGTTTGTGGAGTGCGTTGCGATATTTCCGGCGAGTCCGGCTAAAGGCCTCCATGGCGGTCTCAAACTCTGGATCGTAGGGGCTGAGCTGGACGCCATTGCGATTTTCGTCGGCATACAACTTGTCACCCTCACGAAGGTGCATGCGCTCCAGCATCTCCTTGGGCAGGATGACACCGATAGAGCTACCGATTTTGCGCAGTTTCAGGGCGTGCATGTGTGTATCTTCATATCTTCTGACAGAGGATATTATAACATATATTATAATTTGCGGAAGGGTAAATGCTCGTTGCAATATCCATTTCGTCTTCGGATATTTTTCCATATTTTTCAGGATATTACTGAATTCTCCCCATGATCGAGGTGTTACAAATTTCAATATAAAACAATAAGTCACTGTTATTCAAGGAAAAGCAGGCATAGTTAACCGAAACCAAAAGAACTTTAGAAACAGTAAGTTAGTGTAATATGGCGAACATGGTAAAACTGCTGGATGTACCACTGTGTGGACACTCAAAATTATGTGGATTTGGGTGGATGTCCGCGTAGAGTTAAAAACAGTAGAAAAGTAAGCAGAGTTTCCGCGCAATTACTAACCGTATAGGAAAAATGAAGATATGTAATTCTGCTGCATATATTAACAAAGTTAAATTATCTTGCTGGTGAACATACACAATAAATTTAGAGATTGTTTACATGAAATATCAATTCAAGGATATAGCACTCAGTGATGCTGAAAAACTCTGGTTAGTAGAAATATATAACAGTGAAGATTTTGATATTAAAAAAACCAAAGTAAAATTATGGGATCGGCTACCCAAAGGATTTGATCCTGACAATATCGACTCTCGGCTTTATAGAAATGGCCATCTAACCTTGATAGGTATCTATCATATCGATCCTAATAACGAGATTTTCGAGAACGTGCCACGGATCATCATGGAGATACGAAAACAGATAACCCAATCTCCAGGCATTGAAACTGTCAAAGCCGTTGATATTGCCAAGCATGTAGACCTTAGTGAACGTGATACGGAGATTGCAATTGGCTATATGTCAGAGTTGGGGCAATTTTTTACTTCTGCATCGAGCAGAACTAATGAATTTGGTTATACATCTATCTCTTTTAATTCAGATAATGCATATGATGCTTATCTATCCTTCCACAATATTGAAGACCTGATGGAAGAGTTTTATAGTTCACATAAGCCTAAGCGCTATGAACAATCAATTGAAGAGCATTCAGCTGTACCTAAATATAGAAATAATACAGCGTTTATTATTATGCCTATCGATCCAGGGAAACCTGAACTTGAAGATGTCTGCAATACAATAAAAGAAGTTTGTGCAAAGTTTGGAATCGAGGCAAAGCGTGCTGACGATATAGAACATCAAGAAAGCATTACGAATATTGTCCTCAGAGCAATTCAGGATAATGAGTTCCTGGTCGCAGACCTTTCTCATGAACGCCCTAATGTCTATTACGAAATTGGCTATGCACACGCCTTAAACAAGCGTCCAATTTTATACCGGAAGACAGGAACAAAGCTCCACTTCGATTTATCTGTTCATAATGTCCCAGAATACAGGAATATTACTGATCTCAAAGAAAAGCTAACAAAACGCTTTGAATATATACTTGGACGGAAGCCATAGAATTAATTTATCTATCATAATCCCACAGCATCGATTCCATCCTACCCCAGATAAAACAGTGGGCTTGGATTGTTACTTGATAGCACTAACGTTAAGGTACGTTTTGCACGACTTAGCGCAACATATAACTTACATCGCGCATATTCGCTTGTAGAAAACGTCTGCCTATCGCAGGGAACAATAATTGCGTTATCACATTCTAGTCCTTTTGCCTTGTGTATCGTACTAACTGATTTTTGTGGTGGCATGGGATGCGCGAATGAACGTCTTCTATTAATCTCAGTCATACCAATTGCCGGGTCAGAAAATTCTATCAATCGTATGGCGTCTTTAAACTCTCTGCGATAATCAATCTTGACCGACTCAAATCCTGCTATTTGCTGTTCGATATGCTCAGATAGACGCATAAGGCATTTAGAGACTCCGACATGGTTCGGTTCATCTATAATAAATTGCCCAAGTTCTTGGATAAGTGCTGGTTTCCCCCTAGCTCTTGCTGTACAGCCAGATGCGACTTCCTGCACCAAACGATTGCCATGACTTGAGGGACTAAAACCTACAGCAACTTTCATTAAAAAGACCACTAGAGCTTCAGTTATTTGAACGGGATTACCGTTGTAGGAATCCATTGAATTAACCAGCTTTTCCAGTGCATCTCTTGTATGTCCTTCCCAGATTGGAAGACGCCTGTTCCAGAATCCCGTCAGTGAATCAACAGTTTCATTCTGGCTAGTAAGCACTAGAAGATTATCTGAACCACTTACGATTCTATCAATAGGCCTTCTGTCATGCCTACTAAGGCTAAAACCTGTACGAGTCCGTGCAAGATTTTCAACGCAAATAACCAGCAACCCTGTTGGGAGAGTTCCACTCAGATCGACAGGATTTCCATCCTTTAAAACTCGTCGCGCCTGAAGTATCCACTGCCCTAACTCTTGAGAACCGTCACGCCAACGGTGTGGCGTTTCTAGCTCCATAAAGGCACCTGCGGATTTCATATCTTCCCAGCGCTTACGATCCGCATCGGCGGTTGTTTTATTTTTTCTGCCATATATACGCTGCATTGGATCACCGAATATCCGTAAACACGAACCGGCACGGAATAGCGACATTATGATAGCATCCTGATCCTCGCTTGAATCCTGGT
Organism: Candidatus Thiodiazotropha sp. (ex Epidulcina cf. delphinae); assembly: GCA_025656455.1. Classification (GTDB taxonomy): domain Bacteria; phylum Pseudomonadota; class Gammaproteobacteria; order Chromatiales; family Chromatiaceae; genus Thiodiazotropha. The sequence goes on from JAHXHS010000008.1 coordinate 141,496, forward strand.
GCTCATCACCAATTACCATAGGGTAGCGATTGGCAAGAGCCTCGCTAATCATAGGTTTACTAGTTACCAAAGCAGCAACTCTGTTAGCCAGTTCTGAAAAACTACCATCCTGTTGCGCCCAGACATATGGGTCCACAGGAAGGTCAAGTGATTTATGATACGCAGCGGCAATTTGGACGATCAGCGAATCAATCGTCCTGATTTCGACATGATTGTGTTTTCCTTGTGTTGCTTTTGCAAATACACCGCAAGCAGCATGCGTGTGTGTTAAAATAAGAACGCGACCAGTATCAAGCTCTGATGCTGCGCGGTCTGCGTAACAGGAAGCCTGATAGGTTTTACCACAGCCTGCAGGCGCCTCAATTACGACCAGAGGCTTATCTGAGTCCAGTAGTGCTGAGACCTCTTTATCACTCATGAGGGAGGTCTTCCAGTTCTGGCTGGCCTAGCGCATTTCTTACAGCATTAAGAAACGGCAGAATTTGCGGTCTGAGCGAGGGCCATGCTCCAAGCGCGAACATTAGAGTTGCTAATTCTTTCCCCCCTGCCACTGATTTAAACCAACGACGGCCATGTTTCTTCCATGTCTTTGCTACACCGTTTTCGGCTGCTCCCTCATTGCTTCCGGTAGCAGCGGCAATGATCAATGCTCGTAGATCAGCAGCTTCCGTTTTAATAGCATCAAAACTTCTGTCTGCGATACCTAGCCTATCTGCAAGAGTTAAACAGCGTTCTGCCCGAACATCCGCTTCAACTTCTGTTATTAATTTTTCCAATTCATCATCCGGAATCTCAACGATAATGCTTTTCTCTGTGCTACCTGCGCCCCATTGAAACAACATAGTTCCCATAGTAGCTTTGAGAGTAATCCATCTACCGGCTGATGTCCCTTCATCATCGACAAATCCGCCAAACATTAAGCCCCCTGAGGCCATGGCTTCTAACAAGTCTAATGTTGCCGGATTTCCCTGTCCATTACAGACACGCACCCCTTGATCAAGGAAATTCCCGTCGATGGCGCGTTCCAGCAAATAGGTTACAAACCCGATCTCGGTTGGGCCCTCAGCAATAATCGACAGCCTGGACAAAAATGTTTCTGGATCTCGATCCTGTTGAGCAGCAATCTTGTTTCTTGGCAATGCACCTATATTGTGCGCCTGATCGAGATACCATAGATGTCCGCCATCAGCTGAACCAATCGCCACCGCACTGTGTGTTGTCACAAAGCTTTGAGTTGGCTCTGCTTCAATCGATTTAACAAGCTTTCGGACTCGATAGGGTTCAAGGCCTCGTTCGATCTCATCAATGACAGTAATACGTGTCTCTGCTTCTGATTCCGCAGCTATTTGCAAGGTCGCCATACGGCGTGTTCCTGCACCCCAGCTAGCTAATGGTAATACAACACCGCCTTCTCTTTCTGCAAGTAGGCCGATCAACGCACCTATAGAGAGACCCTGACTAGATGTAAGACCAAGCTCAAGCTTATTCGGTAGAGACTCAGCCTTAAGCGAAGTGTCCAGCTTTTCGATTGCCTTTTTGGCATCATCGCTGAGCTTATCATGAAGATCGATGCTAGAGACGTGTTGACCTATTCTAGCTCTCAGACCCTTATCGGAAAGAAGGCGATCCAGTGCCGAACCATAGACAAGCCTTAGATCACGGTCGTTCCGTTCTTCTCCTGACAGCCGCAGAACACCAATCTTACGCCTTACCGCTGATGAGAGAATATCTACATCACCGTTTGGCTGGAGGATTTCCCAAGATATTTCAAGTTCGGCTGTTCCGCGTACCTGCAAGCAATAAACCGGTTGCGCCGGCGACGGTATGTCGTCATCACCAGCAGCTGCGACTGGCGGAATAGCCTCTGTTCCATTCCATTCCCACGGCCAGACAAATTTTGCTTGTTGACTTATTTCAGTGGAGTAAGGTAAGGAAATAACCACCTGTATAACAAATTCGTCTTCAGTTTTTCGCTGCCAATAATCAGACTCTGAAAGAACACGGGCATTCGAAGGATTTAGCAGTAGTGCAATAGCTTCTAGTACAGTGGACTTTCCAACATCACCACCGCCAAGGATAACGTTCATTCCAGGGGCTGGGTTCCAATCAAGGTTTTCAATACCTCGGAATCGATCTATCTTAATCTTATGGATAACTGCTGCTGCACACATGATTACCTATTTCCTATAGGTTACTGTCTTTGACATTTACAGAATGACCAAAACAAAACTAAGGTGCAAGAAGTATATAGACACACACACATCTCATCAGCATTCTTGCCACAAACTCAGCAGGACAGATTCGGATAATGGCGGATTCCAGCTAACTGCAAAGGAGCGGGGATTTGTAGAAAAAACGAACCAAAAGCACCGCAGTCTTAGCTGGACACCCACCCAAAATAACTATCCAGGAAAGGGTAAATGCTCGTTGCAATATCCATTTCGTCTTCGGATGCTTTTTCCATATTTTTCAAGATATTACAGAATTCTCCCCATGATCGAGGTGTTACAAATTTCAATATAAAACAATAAGTTACTGTTATTCAAGGAAAAGCAGGCATAGTTAACCGAAACCAAAAGAACTTTAGAAACAGTAAGTTAGCGTAATATGGCGAGCATAGTAAAACTGCTGGATGTACCACTGTGTCGCTGTGTGGACACACACTCAAAATTATGTGGATTTGGATGGGTGTCGGTGTAGCACGGGTGTCGGTGTAGCACCGGTGTAGCACCGTCCGATCTCAGTCGCTGGCCAAGCCGATTTACTCAAGGATCTGGTGAGTTGGGGCAGAAACAACGGCGCAGTCTTAGTCGCGCAGTCTTAGTCGGACACCCATCCAAAGCAATTTACTTAGCCGGACACCCACCCAAACCCAAAATACTTTAAGCCTAGACTTTTCACCGCTTGCCTCACCTAACGGTGTCAAACCTAACCAAGCCGACATTTGTCGTCCGGAATCAAACTGAGCACCATTACCACCCACTCTAAATTATGTGAATTTGGGTGGGTGTCCGTGTAGCAGTAGCAGTGTGAATTTGGGTGGGTGATGTAATGGACGCCCCTGAAACCGGCGTCGTAATGCGCCATAGTTAAGGTACTGTTCCATAACTAAATATCAGGAGCGT
>JAHXHS010000009.1 GCA_025656455.1 Candidatus Thiodiazotropha sp. (ex Epidulcina cf. delphinae)
CCCTGCATATTGAATTCCTATGTTTCAGCCGTTAATAAATGACGTAGTATCTCAATCATTGGGCAATAGCCTAACGGCATGGCCTTTCGGCAGTCAATTGACAGGGATCAATCGATTGCCGGTTATCACAAAGCAGACGATAAGTTCACATTGTCCTTTGCGATCACTTAAGTGGATTCCTGAGGCCCCTTTCACATCTCCCCGGTAACCTCTTGGATCCAAGTCCAATGACCCTAGCCCGCATTTCTCACCAGGCGGACCGGATGAACTGATAACATGATGAAATTTAACCAACTTAGCTTCGAAAAATGATGGTAGTACATTGACACCCTGTCCTATTTGGTTTTTGGAACAAGCTGGCTTCGCACCCCAAGGGCACTTCCTGCGGGGCGTATCTTGAACGATTAGCCTTAAGCCATAGCGACGGCTATGCTTCGGCGGCTAATCGTTCAACCCTCTTCGCCAGCTTGCCCCAAAAATCCAAATCCTGGTGAGAAATGCGGGCTAGCCGTTGAATCCGTGACGCCACCCATGAATTCTGCGCCAACCCTGGATTGGCAGCAATTCCCATCCCCTTTCTTGCCCAACTCCTGTACCATTGCTAGTGTATCTCGTCATAGATACTGTAACATTCAGCGGGCCAGGAAGGGGTTAGCCTCAAGGCATGCCTCGCCGGGAATGGCCAGCCCTTGCCAAGAGGCATAACGCCGAGGATGACCCCTTCCTGGCTCGCCCGAAGGGAGCCACCCAAATGCACCCGTCCTGCGTTGCGACTCTTGGAAAGGGCTGGCCATTCCCGGCGAGCCGCGCCTTGCACCCCAAGGGCACTTCCTTCGGGGCGTTCTGGCGCATTTGGGTGGCTCTGAATGTTACAGTATCTATGACGAGGTACACTAGATTAACCTACTTTCGGTTGGACCTGGATCTTCGAGTCAAGCGTAGCCCATAACCGGGCACCTTCCCCGAGCATCAGGCAGACCCTAACGCAATCATTTTTATAAAGACTAAGAGACCCATGCTGTTCCGACGCATACGTGGCATTTTCTCCAACGACCTCTCCATCGACCTGGGCACCGCCAACACGCTGATCTATGCCCGCGGCCAAGGTATCGTGCTCAACGAACCCTCGGTGGTCGCCATTCGTCAGGACCGGGGACCCGGTGGAGCGAAGTCGGTGGTCGCGGTCGGCGAAGACGCCAAAAAAATGCTCGGCCGCACCCCGGCCAACATTACCGCCATCCGCCCCATGAAAGAGGGCGTCATCGCCGACTTCACGGTGACCGAGAAGATGCTGCAGTACTTTATCCACAAGGTGCACGAAACCCGCATCATCCGCCCCAGCCCCCGGGTCCTGGTGTGCGTCCCCTGCGGCTCCACCCAGGTGGAGCGCCGGGCGATCAAGGAGTCAGCCGCCGGGGCGGGCGCCCGCGAGGTCTATCTCATCGAGGAGCCCATGTCCGCTGCCATTGGCGCCGGTCTGCCGGTGGACGAGGCCCGTGGATCGATGGTGCTGGATATCGGCGGCGGCACCTCCGAAGTCGCCATCATCTCCCTGAACGGCATTGTCTACGCCAACTCCGTCAGGGTCGGTGGCGACCGCTTCGACGAGGCCATCATCAACTATGTTCGCCGCAACTATGGCACCCTGATCGGCGAGGCCACGGCGGAAAGGGTCAAACACGAAATCGGCTCTGCCTATCCCGGCAACGAAGTCAAGGAGATCGATATCAAAGGCCGCAACCTGGCGGAGGGCATACCCCGCAGTTTCACCCTCAACAGCAACGAGATCCTGGAGGCCCTGCAGGAGCCGCTCTCCGGCATCGTCGGCGCGGTAAAGACCGCCCTGGAGCAGACGCCCCCTGAATTGGGCGCGGATGTGGCGGAACGCGGCATTGTGCTGACCGGAGGGGGCGCCTTGCTGAAGGATATCGATCGGCTGTTGCAGGAGGAGACCGGTCTGCCGGTGATCGTGGCCGAGGACCCGCTAACCTGTGTCGCCCGCGGCGGTGGACGGGCATTGGAGCTGATCGACGAACGGGGTGGCGAATTCTTTATGGTTGACTAGCCGGCATTTCTGGCCAGACAGAGCGGATGAACCATGCATGGAGCCAGCCCAATGATAGTGGAGCCATTCAGCCATTAAACTCATCTTCACACAAGGACCTTCGATCACCACCAGGCTGGTGGCGGCCGCCCTCCTCTCCATTGCCCTGATGGTGCTGGATCATCGCCGAAACCATCTGGAGCACCTACGCTCCACGCTAGCCGTCCTACTCTACCCGGTGCAGTATCTGGCCGCTCTGCCGGTGCTGTTGAGCGAATCCGCCGGTAACGCCATCATCAACCGCAATCAGTTGCAGTCGGAGCGCGACCGGTTGGAAGAGGAAAACCTGTTGCTACGCGCCAGACTACAGAAATTCGAGGCCCTGGAGGCGGAAAACATGCGCCTGCGCGGACTGCTCGACTCCTCATTCAAGGTCGGCGACCGGGTATTGATCGCAGAACTCATTGCCGTGGAACAAGACCCTTTTCGTCAACAAGTGTTGATTAACAAAGGCGAGACATCCGGGGCTTTCGAAGGCCAGCCCGTTCTCGATGCAAACGCGGTAGTGGGTCAGGTCACACATATCAATCCCTTCACCGCCAGTGTGTTGTTGATCACGGATGCCGCCCATGCCCTGCCGGTGCAGGTCAATCGCAACGGCCTGCGCACCATCGCCCTGGGGACCGGCCTGATCAATCGGCTCGAACTGCCCCATCTACCCAACAATGCGGATATCCAGGTGGGTGACCTGCTGGTCACTTCTGGTCTGGGTGGCGGATTTCCACCCGGCTACCCGGTGGCGGAGGTGATCGAGGTCAGGCGTGTGCCGGGACAGCCGTTTGCCGCTGTTATTGCACAGACCACCGCCCACCTGGACCGGATACGCGAGGTATTGCTGGTATGGACCCTGGACCCTGGCAACAGACCCGCCATACAGGCCGGAACCGATGAACCGAGCCGAGAAACCACCACCGAACCGGCCAAGGAGGCGGTCGAATGATCAGTCAGCCCCAGGCTCGGAGCTATATCGTCTATCTGACCCTGCTGGCCGGTTTTATTCTCACTATCATGCCTCTGCCGGAGTGGGCCGCCACCTATCGCCCGCAGTGGGTGGCGTTGATTCTCATCTACTGGTGCATGGCCCTGCCGGAGCGAATCGGGGTGGGGGTCGGATGGACCACCGGGCTATTGCTGGACGTCCTGACCGGCACCCTGCTCGGCCAGCATGCCATGGGATTCTCGGTAATCGCCTATATCATGCTGAAACTGCATCTTCGGGTACGGGTCATGCCCCTGCGCCAGCAGGTATTCACCATTTTCGTATTGCTGCTGGTCGAGCGCCTGCTGGCGCTCTGGTCCACCGGGGCGGCCGGCTACCCCACACCCTCGCTCTGGTATTGGATAACACCGATCGTCAGCACCCTGCTCTGGCCCTGGGCCTATATAGTGCTGCGGGACATCAGACGCCGTTTCCGGGTCGCGTGAAGGGCTGGAGGAGCTAACCGGTGCCGCAATCCTCGATCAAGGACTATCTGCACGAAAGCCAGCTCTTTCTGGGGCGGGTGATCGTCTCGGGCATGCTGGTGATCCTGCTCCTGGGAATCCTGATCGGACGCCTGTTCTATCTCCAAGTGGAAAACCACGATCACTTCACCACCCTGTCGCAGGACAACCGGGTCAAACTGGAGCCCCTTCCCCCGACCCGAGGGCTGATCTTCGATCGGCACGGAACCATTCTGGCGCAGAATCTTCCCGCCTACAGCCTGGAGATCATACCGGAAAAGGCCGGAGATCCGGATGCCGTGATTCGCCAACTGGGTGAGATTATCGATATCGATGAGGAAGATATCATCCGTTTTCGCCGGCTGCGTAAACAGTACCGGCGATTTGACAGCATCCCGATCCGGGTGCGCCTGAAGGATGAGGAAGTCGCCCGCATCGCCGTCAACCGACACCGGTTCTCCGGCGTCGATGTCGAGGCCACCTTGCTGAGGGACTATCCGCAAGCGATGCATACCGCCCATCTGTTGGGCTATGTAGGGCGCATCGACGAACGAGAATTACAGATCATCGACACCTCCAACTACAGCGGCACCAGCTTCATCGGCAAGAACGGGGTGGAAAAGAGTTACGAAAGCCTGTTGCATGGCAAGGTCGGCCTGCAACAGGTGGAGGTCAATGCCAAGGGACGGGTGCTGCGGGTGCTCGAGAGCCACCCACCGCAACCCGGCAGTAACCTGCGACTGTTCCTGGACATGGCGCTGCAGAGCATCGCGCTGGAGGCCCTGGGCGAATACAACGGCGCGGTAGCCGCGATCGATATCCAGACCGGCGGAGTGCTGACCCTGGTCAGCAAACCGGGTTTCGATCCCAACCTCTTCGTTGAGGGCATTAGCGCCAAGGCCTACGAGGCGCTGGAAAAATCGCTGGACAACCCGCTTTTCAATCGCGCCATCCGCGGCCAGTACCCTCCCGGCTCCACGGTAAAACCGTTCATCGGTCTGGCCGGTCTGGAATACGACGTGGTCGGCTACCATCAGGAGACCTACTGCCCTGGCTACTACCAACTGCCCGGCAAGGAGCATAAATACCGGGATTGGAAAAAATGGGGGCATGGCGAGGTCAGCATGGAGCGGGCGATCGTCGAGTCTTGCGATGTCTACTACTATGGATTGGCGCGAACCCTGGGTATAGACAGGCTCCATGAGTTCCTTTCAGGATTCGGCTTCGGCCAGCCCACAAAAGTCGACCTGGACGGCGAAATGGCCGGTCTGATGCCGAGCCGCCATTGGAAACAGCGAAAGAGGCGCGAACCCTGGTACCCCGGCGAAACCCTGATTGTCGGCATCGGCCAAGGCTATTTCCTGGCGACCCCCCTGCAACTCGCCTCGGCCACGGCCACCCTGGCGAACCAAGGGCGGCACATTCGTCCGCGAGTGGTTGCCGGCATCGAACAGGCGGACGGCTCCCTACAAGAGAGCCCGATGATAGTCGATGAACTGCATCAGTTCGATCCTGAACACTGGAATCAGATCATCAATGCCATGGCCCTGGTCGTCGAAGGACCCCGCGGCACCGCCCGCTCCATTCGCAGCAACGCCTACCGGATTGCCGGCAAGACCGGCACCGCGCAAGTCTTCAGTGTCAAACAGGATGAAGAGTACGATGAAGAGACGATCGCCAAGCGAAAACGGGATCATGCCCTTTTCATCGCCTTTGCCCCGGTTGAAAACCCCCGCATAGCCATTGCCGTGGTGGTGGAGAACGGCGGGCACGGCGGCTCGGTCGCCGCGCCTATTGCAAAAAAGGTCATGGACCGGTACCTGTTGGGTGAAAACCCAGGGACAACCAGCGATGCGGGCTAAACCCCATCTCTCGTTGCACGAGTCGCAGCCGGCTCAGGCCAGCGGTCTGCTGGCCTGGCTGCATATCGATCTGCCGCTGCTGAGCAGCCTGTTGTTGTTGGCGGGTATTGGCCTTGCCATCCTCTACAGCGCTAGCGACAAGGAGATGGTGCTGTTGCAAAGACAACTGCTGCGGCTGGGTTTCGGTTTTATGGCCATGCTTGCCCTGGCCCAGATCCATCCGGACAATATACGCCGCTGGTCTCCCTGGCTATATGGCATCGGCATTCTTATGCTGTTTGCGGTGATTCTCTTCGGCGAATCCGGCAAGGGCGCCCAGCGTTGGCTCGATCTGGGCATTATTCGCTTTCAACCCTCTGAGATGTTCAAACTCATCCTGCCGATGCTGATTGCCTGGTTCCTGGCCGAACATCGACTGCCGCCCACCCCTTCCAGAATGGTCGCGGCCGGACTCTTCACCCTGATTCCGGTGTTGCTGATCGCCAAACAACCCGATCTCGGCACCGCCCTGCTGGTGGGAACCGGCGGGGCCTTCGCCCTGTTCCTCGCCGGTATCAGCTGGCGCTTGATCAGCGCCACCGGTCTCGGCATGGCCGCGCTGGGGCCCGTCGCCTGGTATTTCATGCACGAATACCAACGCCAGCGCGTGTTGACCTTCCTCACCCCGGAGAGCGATCCCCTGGGCACCGGCTACCACATCATCCAATCGAAAATCGCCATCGGATCCGGCGGCATCAGCGGCAAGGGCTGGCTGAACGGCACCCAATCACACCTGGAGTTTCTGCCGGAACGGCATACCGATTTCATCTTCGCCGTGATCTCCGAGGAGTTCGGCCTGGTGGGAATCATGGCCCTGCTCAGTCTCTATCTGTTTATTATCATGCGCGGCCTGTATATCGCCACCCAGGCCCAGGATACCTTCGGGCGCATCCTTGCCGGCTCGCTCTCATTGGTGTTTTTCGTCTATCTTTTCGTCAATGCCGGGATGGTCACCGGCCTGCTGCCGGTAGTCGGCGTCCCCTTGCCGCTGATCAGTTATGGCGGCACATCCCTGGTGACCATTCTCGCCAGCTTCGGTATGCTGATGTCCATCCACACTCATAAAAAACTATTACCGACTTAACGATGAAACGATTAGCCGTTCAACTACTGCTGCTTTCCTCCCTCGCCTTGGCGACCCAGGCCTGTGCGCATACCCAGGAACAACTGACGGGTTTCAAGGCGTTCGCCGTCGAAATGGAGCGTAAGCACGGATTTACCGCCGATGAGGTGGAAGGCCTGCTCTCCGCCACCCAGTTCAGAGACGACATCATTGCGGCGATCACCCGCCCCGCTGAATCCAAGGCCTGGCATGAGTATCGGCCGATCTTCCTCAAACCGGAACGCATTCAGGGAGGCGTCGAGTTCTGGCAGAAAAACGAACCGCTGTTGGATGCCGTCAGTCGGCAATACGGCGTACCGCAAGAGATCATCGTAGCGATCATCGGCGTGGAGACAGCCTACGGCCGCCACACCGGCCGCTACCGGGTGGTCGATTCCCTGACCACGCTCGCATTCGGCTACCCGAAGCGGGCTAAATTCTTCCGCCGTGAGCTGGAGGCGTTTCTGCTGCTGAGCCGTGAAGAGCAGGTGGATCCGGTCACCGCCATGGGCTCCTATGCCGGCGCCATGGGCAAACCCCAGTTCATCTCCAGCAGCTATCGGCAATACGCGGTGGATCACGACGGCGATGGCAAGCGCGACTTGTGGAACAGCGACGCGGACATCATCGCCAGTGTCGCCAACTATTTCAAGATCCATGGCTGGAAAAGCGGTCAGCCCGTGACCCTGCGCATCGAGGGTGAAGCCGAGTTGCAGCGATTCGTCGAAGCCGGGATGAAACCGAGCATCAAGGTCGAGAAAATTCTCGCTAGCGGTGTTCATCCGGTCGGCAACGCATCACCTGACCCGCAAGCGCTCGCCAGCTTGGTGAAACTGGATGCGGGAACGCAGCACGAACACTGGCTGGGCCTGCAAAATTTCTATGTAATCACCCGTTATAACCACAGCAATCTCTACGCCATGGCCGCCTACCAACTCAGTCAGGAGATTCGCAGCGCCAAGCAAGCGGCGGAGGCCGCTCGATGATCGATGAGACACTGCACTAGCAACAAACCCGCCTTGATCGGGATATTCGTCTGTCTCGCGGGAATCGTCGCAGGATGCAGTACCGGATCCCGAATCAGCGAACGGGACGGAGTCAGCCGGCATCACCCCCCGCCCCCCGATATCGCCGCCATACCCGACGCGATCCCGACGGATGAACCGAAAAGTCAATATGGCAACCCGAGCAGTTATGTCGTGTTCGGCAAACGCTACAACACCCTGCCCCACAGCAGGGACTACAGTGCGCGAGGCATTGCTTCCTGGTACGGCAGCAAGTTCCACGGTCAGCGCACCAGCAGCGGCGAACCCTACGACATGTATGCCATGACAGCCGCCCATACCACCTTGCCGCTGCCCAGCTACGCTCAAGTTACCAACCTGAAGAACAATCGCAGTGTGGTGGTAAAGATCAACGACCGGGGACCCTTCCACGATAACCGGCTGATCGACCTCTCTTATACGGCAGCCTGGAAGTTGGGCATCATCGATGAAGGGACCGGCCTGGTCGAGGTCACCGCCATCGACCCAAACAAGCCGGAGCCACCCACCCCGATCTCGCCGGTCAAACCAGGAGAGGGAAGGGGCCTTCCCGAACTCTTTCTACAAGTCGGCGCCTTCGGCAGTCCGCAGAATGCACAGCGCCTGAAGCAACGCCTGGAGGAACAATTACAGGCCGATATACTCATACAAGACAGCGACGATTCCAAGCATCCGGTCTATCGGGTGCAGGTGGGGCCGATCGCCAGCGTTGAGCTGGCGGACCACCTCAGCCAACGGCTTGGACAACTCGGCATCCGGGACCCGCATGTCGTGATCCGCTAGGGCCTGTTAACACTAATCGGATTGTCACTGTTGTGCCTTGCTGGGTAAAAAATGGCCCCTGGCAGTGACAATCCGATTAGTGTTAACAGGCCCTAGGATGAAATATCCATACCGAAGCGGCGAATCATTTCGTTGCCTTGTGGTTGGCAGGTTCAATACAATAGCCGATCTCAAAAACCAACACGACACATACCCATGTCTTTATCGCCACACTTACTGAGATCCACCCTGTTCTGGTTGACCTGTCTCGTTACGCTCCCCGTTCAGGCGGCCACTCCCCTGCCCGCCCCCCCTGAAGTAGCGGCAACGGGGTATTTCCTGGTCGATTTCCACAGCGGTAGAGTCCTCGCCGAACAAGATCCGGACAGGCGGCTCGAACCCGCCAGCCTGACGAAAATCATGACCGCCTACACCGTCTTTCGAGAGCTTCAGCAGGGCAATATCGATCTACAGGATGCCGTGCTGATCAGCGAGAAGGCCTGGCGGACGCCCGGCTCCCGGATGTTCATCGAAGTCGGAAAGCGGGTGAAGGTGATCGATCTGGTCAAGGGCATGATCGTCCAATCGGGTAATGACGCCTGTGTCGCCCTCGCCGAACACATTGCCGGCAGCGAAGGCACCTTTTCGGCGCTGATGAATAGTCATGCCAGACGTCTTGGCATGTTCGACACCCACTTCGTCAACAGCACCGGGCTGCCGCACGATGACCACTATACGACCCCGGCGGATATCGCCAAGGTAGCGGCCGCCACGATTCGGGAATTCCCCGAGTACTACCCTTGGTACAAGGAAAAATCCTTTACCTTCAACGACATCGAACAGCATAACCGGAACAGGCTGCTGTGGCGCGACGAGAGTGTCGACGGGATGAAGACCGGCCATACGGAGGCGGCCGGGTACTGCCTGGTAGCCTCCTCCCAACGGGAGAATATGCGCCTGATCTCGGTGGTGATGGGGACCAAGGGCGAGGAGGCGAGGGCCCAGGCCAGTCAGAGCCTTCTCAATTACGGATTTCGTTTCTATGAAACCCACCAACTCTATGACGCTGGCGAGGTACTCAACCGCACTCGGATCTGGAAGGGCGAGAAGGAGAAACTACCCCTCGGTCTCACCGAGGACCTGAATATCACCATACCTCGGCATCAATACAAAAACCTTGATGCCCACCTTGAGATCGAGCCTAAAATCATGGCGCCGGTCACAAAGGGCGACGTGTTGGGCCAGGTCAGTGTCACCTTGAACGGCGAACCGGTCACGGAAGCCTCCCTGGTCGCCCTCAAGGATATCGCAGACGGCAATATCTGGCAGCAGATCAAGGATAGCGCCTTGCTGTGGCTGGAGTGATCATGAACCGGGAAGAAGAGACACTGCTGAGATTTCCCTGTGACTTCCCGATCAAGGTCATGGGCAAGGCGGAACCCGGGTTTGAGGCGATGGTTGTTGAACTGATCAGTCACCATTCACCCGACCTGCTCGAGACAGCCGTCACCAGCCGTCTCAGCAAAGGCGGCAAATGGGTCTCCATCACCGTCACTCTGCGCGCGCAAAGCAAGGATCAGCTCGATGCCATCTATCTCGATCTGAGCGCCCACGAAAAAGTCGTGATGGCGCTTTAAAGGCTTTAACCTAAAAACCGCAGTTGACCGCTCCATCCTGATACTAAACTACTGATATGCAAACTATTGACTTCGATTTGCCTATTCACCTGCTGGGTGAACCACGCTACGGGGTAAATTGCACGCTTGCGGCGGCGCATGACTGCGTTGCAACTCCTTGGAATAGAATGACTATTCCGCGTCGTTGCGCCTTGCCCTGCACCGCCGCAAGCGCACACTTCACCCCGTCCAACCGCGGTTTTTAGGTTTAAACCAGGCATAAAAAATTGTCCGCTACACTTCTGGTGCGACAACTCGGTCTGCAGCCTTACTCCACCACTTGGCAGGCGATGCAGGACTATACCGATGCACGAAATCCAGCCAGCCCCGATCAACTCTGGCTACTCGAACACCCGCCCATTTTCACCTTGGGACAGGCCGGCAAACCCGAACATCTCCTCAATCCCGGCACCATCCCCGTGCAAAAGACCGATCGCGGCGGCCAGGTCACCTACCATGGTCCGGGACAGCTCATCGCCTACCTGCTGCTCGATCTTCGCCGTGCGCATCTGGGGATTCGCTCCCTGGTGACCCTTCTGCAGGAGGCCGTTATCGCCCTGCTGGCCGAGCAGGGCATTCCGGCATCAGCCCGCAAGGATGCGCCAGGCGTTTATGTGGGGCAGAGCAAGATCGCCTCCTTGGGACTTCGGGTGCGTCGAGGCTGCTGTTTTCATGGACTGAGTCTGAACGTGGAGATGGATCTGGAACCCTTCACCCGCATCAATCCCTGCGGCTATCCGGGGCTCAGCGTTACCCAGTTGGCGAATCTGGGAATAGCAGCGGATCTAGCCGGCCTCGGCCGGGATTTGTCCCACCACCTGGCAGCGCGTTTGGGCTACACTCTGACCTTCATCGAGACAGAAGCAGACCCATGAGCACCGACAAAGACTTCCTCCCGCCATCACGCACCACGCCCGATAGCCACCAGCGAGGCAAATCCAAGCTTGCCCGTATTCCGGTAAAGGTAGAGCCTCAGCAGACGGTGCTGCGAAAACCCAAATGGATACGCGCCAAAGCACCCCTTGGGCGGGAAGTCAGCCGCATTCGCCGTATCCTGCGCGATAAGGGGTTGAGCTCCGTTTGCGAAGAGGCGGCCTGCCCCAATCTCGGCGAGTGTTTTCACCAGGGCACCGCCACATTCATGATCATGGGCGACATCTGCACCCGGCGATGCCCCTTCTGTGACGTAGCCCATGGCAAGCCTCAACCCCTCGACCCGCAGGAACCGCAACAACTGGCGCAAGCCATTGCCGCCATGGCCCTCAACTATGTGGTGATCACCTCGGTCGATCGCGACGATTTACGCGATGGGGGTGGCGACCATTTTGCGCGCTGCATCTCAGCCATACGCCGGCGGATGCCGCAAATCAAGATCGAGGTCCTGGTCCCCGACTTTCGAGGCCGCGTGGAGCACGCGCTGGCGGCCTTCTCCGGCAACCCGCCGGATGTGTTCAATCACAATCTGGAAACGGTTCCCCGACTCTATCGTCAGGCCCGTCCCGGCGCTGACTACCAAGGCTCACTGGAACTGTTGCAGCGATTCAAGACAGCGCAACCCGAAGTGCCCACGAAATCGGGTCTGATGCTGGGGCTGGGAGAGACGCGGGAAGAGGTCCTGTCGGTGATGCAGGCGCTGCGCGATCACGGCTGTGAGATGCTGACCCTGGGACAATACCTGCAGCCCAGCCATGAACACCTGCCGGTGGAGCGGTTTGTCACCCCGGAAGCGTTCGGGCAACTCGGTGAAATCGCCGAAGCGATGGGTTTTACCCGCGTCGCCAGCGGACCGATGGTCCGCTCCTCCTATCATGCCGACCTGCAGGCCAACCCACCTCCTTGAAGGATAATTCAACCTATCCTTGAGGCGGTTTCTCCAGATGCGAGACATAGCGCTCCATCAGATAGCACAGGCAGTCCTGATGAATGACATCCAGATCCTTGGTCAGCATTGAGGGCATGACTGCCCGGTTGAGACAGAGCCGGTCCTGTTCGATAACGAAATAGTCACGCCCGACCTCCTCCCCCTTCTCATCCCTCACATCCAGGAGATCAAGGTTCGAACCGTTGGTCCATCCGATCGGCGTGCCTGCCGGTAATTCACGAAAGTTCATGTGATCGATATCGGGGGCCAGCACGATATCGCTCTCCCCCGGAGAAAAACCAAAGCTGACATCGGGCGATATCTTGACTTGGGCCACGGTATGAAACAGGTCGATGTCCAGGTGTGATACCGGGTGCTGTGGATGCTCCGCCAGATGCAGGCAGGCATTCAGATAGTCCAGCGCATGCTCCACCCCATGCGCGCTTCCCACCTTACCGCACTCCAGCGTGACCGATGGGCAGAGTTCCGCGAAGGCCATCGACTGCACGCCCCTCGGCCGCAGAAAATAGACCACCGTGCGGGAAAACAGCAACGCGAGATGAAGAAAGGGGGTATCCAGCCGGTTGACGCAGGCATAGTGGGGATTGAGCCCGGTATTATTATGCACATCGACACTTGCGAACGGCTTGCGCGGACGCATTCGTTCCACCACCTGCCCCATCAAACGATGCTCGGGGGTTTCCGCCAGTTCGCTACCACGCCAGACCCGATTGAAGTCGGGCTGACCGGGGAGCAGGCGTAACCCCCTGGCCGCCGCCTGAACGTTGCCTATGAACAGACTCAATGCCCTGGGTAGCTCTTCTCCCCCCTGGTAACGCGCCAGCAGCCTTCTTATCGCTTCCCATCCAACACTTTCATTGCCATGCATCAATACGGAGACGAAGACCGGCTCCTCTCTTCGCCCAGGCAGATGGATCAGTGTCGGACCGGACAGGGCGTCAACCAGTTGGTCTGCCTCCAGACTCAACAGATTCTGTGGTAGATAATCGATTTCCTGCAGCATCGCCATCGCTTACTCAAGACTCCACTCATGCACAGGCCTGCCGCTCTCCTGTCGTTCGAGATAGGCCGCCATCAAGGTCCGCGGGTCTCGTCCATGCCGGTCCACCCAATGCCGCTGCCAGATAGCGCCGTTGATACAGCGCAGCGCCCGCTGCTCGATAATCCCCAACCAATGGTCTATGGAAGCCGGGTCGATCTCGAGTAATCCGAGCCCCTGTCGTGCGACAGGCAGGAGTTGCTCACGAATCAACCGGTCGGCTCGCACACTCTCCCAGCCGAACCAATAAAGCTCCGCCTTGAGTCCGAATCTTGCCGCCTTGTAAAAGTTACTGCGGGCTCGAATAAAGCCCATCTGCAATTCTGGTCGTTGATGAATCGCTGCCAGGCCGGTCAGCAAACCGAAGTAAAAGGCCGCATTGGCGATGCAATCCGTCACGCTCGGACCCGCGGGCACGACCCGGTGCTCGATCCGCAGGTGTGGAGCGCCATTCTCATCGAAGCCGATCAGCGGCCTGTTCCAACGCCAGATCGTACCGTTGTGCAGGCGCAAATGGGCCAGACTCTCGATCGGCTCGTCCATCAGCAGAGGAAGCAGCACCGGATAGCGCTGCAGATTGGCCTGGAAATTCTCCATCATGGAATCGTAGAGATAACGAATGCCGAAACTGACCCGTTTGGTCAGATCCGAGGCGCCCACCGATATGGCCTGTTCGAACAGGGGTATGCGCGTTTCGTCCCAGAGATCATGCCCAAACAGGAAGGGTGAGTTGGCGCTTATCGCCACCATCGGCGCGGAGACCATCTTCGACAGATTATAGAGTGTCGCAGCCCGCTCCCCGTCCACTTGCAGATGGATCTGAAACGAGGTGGCCGCTGATTCCAACATGACATCGTCATGGCAAAGATCAAGGGACTCCCTGCCGTCGATATGCAGTTCCACAGGCCTGCCGCGACGCAGTCTGAATACCTGGTCATTGAGCGCCTGATAGCGATTCAAAGGCGACATGTTCTGCAGACTGAGGGCCTGCTGCCGCAGGCTTGGCAGGATGCCGATCATCCCCATTCTGGCGCCCAGGGCGCCGGCCAAGCGATTGCATCTTTGCCAGACGCCTTGCAGCTCGCCTGACATCTTCTCCAGGACATCTCCTCGCAAGGGCCTGGCGGTACTGTTGATCTCCACATTGAAGGTTGCCAGCTCCGGCACCACGAGGGGTTCTTCCAGCCCTTCCAGCAAGGCCTGATTCAGCGGCGCCGGATCACCCTGTTGATCCAGCAGACAGGCCTCGAGCTCCATACCGCCGATCGCCCCGCTGGAGACAAACACACCCTCTTTAAACCAGCTCTCCAACAACCGGGTCTCCGCCGCAAGACGCCGCTGAAATTCAGCAAAGTCTTGTGCCGTGAACTCCCTTGAATTTATCTCCTGTCCCATGACCTAACCTGCTGCTCCAATTGCGCCAGTCGTTGCGGTGTCCCCACATCCATCCACAGGCCCGTGAAACACTCCCCTGAGACAAGCCCCTGACCGATGGCCTGCCGCAACAACGGGGCGAGGGGAAAGACGCCGGGTTCACAGGATTCAAACAGGCGTGGATGGTAGACGCCGACACCGCTGAAGGTGAGACGGTCGCCCTCCCCCTGCGCAATCCTGCCCTGGCGCAACAGAAAGTCGCCCTGCCGGTGATGAACCGGATTAGGCACCAGAACCAGGTGCGCCATATCCCCTTCCGACAGCCGCAGGCTCCCGTAATCGATGTCACTCCAGACATCCCCGTTGATCGCCAGGAACGGCTTTTCGCCCAACAGGGGGAGTGCGCGTAAGATGCCTCCCCCGGTTTCCAACGCGGTTCGTTCCGGAGAGTAGCGGATATCCACACCCCACGCGCCACCCGCACCCAGTTGCGCCTCGATCATCTCCCCTAGATGGGAGTGGTTGATCACCAACTGGCGAATACCCGCGGCGACAAGCCGTTCGATATGGTGAACGATAAGGGGCTTGCCGGCCACCGGCAGGAGTGGTTTGGGGAGCTTGTCCGTCAATGGCCGCATGCGCTCGCCACGGCCGGCGGCCAGAATCATGGCTTTCATTGCTTTTCAGGGAATGTTATGTGATATCACAATGTAACCGGTTATGCGGTCGAACGCATCTTCAGCGTAACTTCGGGGCGAACGCAGGATCTGGATTCCGGCATCCGCCGGAATGACTAGTACTCTTTCAAGATGATATTGACGGGTTCAGCGCCACCCAGTAGAGCGTCCATCTCATCACTCATTCAAATCTCAGGTAATTTTGAGTGGATGTCTGTTTAGAGTGTTTAGAGTTTAGAAACCCGTAGGTCACGTTGCGCAGCTACGTGACACCTCCATTGCGTCAGGTAGCCGCTCCGCGTCAACCTAACCTACGGCTGTTTGTAAGGCATGGTGCGGCAGGACCGCACCCTACGTCTGTATCTTAGGTTACCTTAAACAAGTAACGTGATCTACGGGATTTCGGCAATGAAACCACAAGATCCATTGTGTTTATATGCCACTGATTAACCCTTCATGGCATCGAAGAACTCATCGTTGGTCTTACTGACCTTCAATTTGTCGAACAGAAACTCCATCGCGGCCAATTCATCCATCGGATGAAGAATTTTGCGCAGAATCCACATCTTCTGCAGCTCATCCGGCTTCATCAGCAGCTCTTCGCGGCGAGTCCCGGAACGGTTGATATTGATGGCCGGGAAGATGCGTTTCTCGGCAATGCGCCGATCCAGATGGACCTCCATGTTGCCGGTCCCCTTGAACTCTTCGTAAATCACATCGTCCATACGCGACCCCGTATCCACCAGCGCGGTGGCGAGAATCGTCAGGGAGCCCCCCTCTTCGACATTACGGGCGGCGCCGAAAAAGCGCTTGGGACGATGCAGGGCATTGGCGTCCACGCCACCGGTCAAGACCTTGCCCGACGAGGGCACGACGGTATTGTAGGCCCGCGCCAGGCGTGTAATAGAGTCGAGCAGGATCACGACGTCGCGTTTATGTTCGACCAGACGCTTGGCCTTTTCGATGACCATTTCCGCGACCTGAACATGCCGGGTGGCCGGTTCATCGAAAGTGCTGGAGATCACCTCCCCCCTGACCGAGCGCGCCATCTCGGTCACCTCTTCGGGACGCTCGTCGATCAGCAGCACGATCACGTAACACTCGGGATGGTTATGGGTGATCGACTGAGCGATATTCTGCAGCATCATGGTCTTACCCGCCTTGGGCGGGGAGACGATCAACCCGCGTTGACCCTTGCCGATGGGGGCGCAAAGATCGATCGTCCTGGCAGTAATGTCTTCGGTGCTGCCATTGCCGATCTCCAGATGAAAGCGCTTATTGGCGAACAGCGGGGTAAAATTCTCAAACAGGATTTTGCTCTTCGCATTCTCTGGCTTGTCGTAGTTGATCTCATCGACCTTGAGCAGGGCAAAGTAGCGCTCGCCATCCTTGGGCGGCCGGATCTTTCCGGAAATGGTGTCACCGGTGCGTAGGCTGAAGCGTCGAATCTGACTGGGCGAGACATAGATGTCATCCGGCCCCGCCAGATAGGAACTGTCGGCCGAACGGAGAAAACCGAATCCATCCTGCAGGATCTCCAACACCCCGTCGCCGAAAATGCTTTCGCCTTTTTTGGCATGTGCTTTGAGAATGGCGAAGATCAGGTCCTGTTTACGGGTCCGCGCCATGCCCTCGATTTTCATTTCGTTGGCAAGATCAGCCAGAGCGGAGACCGGCATTTTCTTTAGTTCAGTCAGATTCATAATGATTCAGGCGTTGTTGTTTTCTAGGAATATGGATTAGAAAAGGAGGTAGGCCACACAGGGCGATACGGGGTTATTCGGTGAATCGGTAATCAGGCCTGACCAGGACGATGCGAGGAAGTCTACGGAGAACAGAGTTTGGCAGACAGCGACAGTGCGTCCGGCGCCTGAGATTGTTTATAGATTACTATCGATAAATGCTACAAGTTGCGATTTTGAGACAGCGCCCACTTTCGTCGCCTCGACTTCGCCATTTTTGAACAGCATCAACGTAGGAATCCCACGGATACCGAAGCGGGGTGGCGTGTTGGGATTCTCGTCGATATTCAGTTTAACCACCTTCAGCTTGCCGTCGTACTCATTGGCAATATCATCAAGCACGGGAGCGATCATCTTACAGGGGCCGCACCACTCGGCCCAGTAATCGATCAGCACCGGCTGACTTGACTGAAGCACTTCAGATTCAAATGAATCATCGGTTACATGAACAATCTGCTCACTCATTGATTGAGGATCTCCAACTGAATGAATGATTGGGGATTGATTGAGCGGACGCTGTCCGCTAATACACTAGTGTAGTGTCCTACATCTAGCATGTATCCAGAAAGACACCGTGAGACAAGTTTTTGAGACAAATCGAGGGGGGCATCTGGATAGGATTGGATATTCAAGCCTAAAATCGATCACATTTCAAGACCTAAAACAAAAAAACCGCCATTTCACCGGCAAACAGTTCATATCGACCCTTGGCAAAGAGGCTGGAAACGGCCTAGCCCGCATTTCTCACCAGGATTTGGATTTTTGGGGCAAGCTGGCGAAGCAGGTTGGACGATCGGCCGCCGAAGCATAGCCGTCGCTATGGTTCAAGGCCGATCGTTCAAGCTGTGAAGCCAGATTGTTCCAAAAACCAAATAGGACAGACTGTCGTATGACCGCCATACGTTGAAAGGTAGTAACATGCTTAATTTCCATGATTTTTTCCAATTGTTCGGTCCGCCTGGTGAGAAATGCGGGCTAGGCGTTCAGCAAACCGCTGCATTGGCCTCGTCCAGCAGCGATTCGACCTGACAGAGCCGGGCGATGGCAATGATCGAATCCGGCATCCCGGTGAACACCACATTGGCGTTACGCGCAACGGCTTGCGCCTTCCACTCCAGTATCAGGGCCAACCCGGCGCTGTCGGCGCGATCGACCTGGGTCAGATCGATCTCCAGCGCCTGCACCGAGGAGAAGAGGTCGGCGGATTGCTGCAGCAACCCCTTCACACTGTCAAAGGTCATGCCCCCCTGCACATGAAAGTGAAAGGCCCCGTCGCGCTCAACGCGGGTGATGCTCATTGAGCGGTGGCCTCATCCGAGATGGCGTTTTCTTCCGCCCTGCTGAACAGAAATTGTCCGATGATCTCCTCCAGCACCAGGGCGGACTGGGTCAGCATCACCTCACTGCCCTGCTCCAGGCTCTCCAGGCTTCCACCGGGATCGAGACCGACATACTGCTCGCCAAGCAGCCCGGAAGTGTAGATCTTGGCGATACTGTCATCCGGTATCTGGTTGTATGCGGGATCGATGGACAGGGTCACGACCGCCTCGAAACTGCTTTGATCATAGCTGATGCCCACCACCCGGCCGATGCGCACACCCGCCATGGAGACGGGGGACCTCACCTTGAGCCCGCCGATATTGTCGAACCGGGCCGTCACCTCATAGCCCTCGCCGGCGGTAATGCTGGCAAGATTGCTCACCTGCATGGCAAGAAAGAACAACGCCACCAGTCCGGCGGCCATGAAAGCGCCAACGGTAATCTCCAACTGTCTTGTATGCATGACTAATCTCCGAACATCAGCGCAGTAAGCACGAAATCAAGGACCAGCACCGCCAGGGCGGAATGGACCACGGTGCGGGTGGTCGCCTGACTCACCCCGGCGGAGGTGGGAATGGCGTCATAGCCCTGAAACAGCGCAATCCAGGAGCAGACAAAGCCGAACACCAGACTCTTGATCACCCCGTTGATCACATCCTCGTTCCAGTCGATCTTGGCCTGCATCTGGCTCCAAAAGGCCCCCTCGTCGACCCCCAACAACCCCACACTGACGAAATAGCCGCCGATGATGCCTACCGCGCTGAACAGGGCGGCCAACAGCGGCATGGAGAGGAAGCCGGCATAGAAACGCGGCGAAAGGATGCGGCGAATGGGATCGACCGCCATCATTTCTAGACCGGACAACTGCTCGGTGGCCTTCATCAGGCCGATCTCCGCGGTCAAGGCGGAGCCGGCGCGACCGGCAAACAACAGTGCCGTAACCACCGGCCCCAGCTCCCGCACCAGCGACGCGGCAACCATCACCCCCAGGCTGTCCTCCGCGGCGAACTGGGAAAGCACATAGTAGCCCTGCAGGCCCAATACCATGCCGACAAACAGGCCGGACACCACAATGATGGTGGTGGTGCGCACGCCAATGCTGTGAACCTGCGCTATCAGCAGACCGATACGCGTCACCAGACTGGTCAATCCCGCCAGGATCTGCAGCAGCAACAGATGGCCCCGGCCAAGGCGCTCAAGGGACTCCAGCCCCCGGCGGCCGAATCTGGCCAAGGCATCCAGCACTATTTGGCCCCCCGCATGCTTAACAGGTCCTCAGACAAGGCAGGCGCCCCGTAGTGAAAACCGACCGGACCGTCAGGCAGTCCCCCCATGAATTGCCTGACCGCTGGGGAGGCTGAGCCCTGCAAGGCCTCCGGGGCACCGGACTCGATCACCTTGCCTGCGGAGATCACATAGATCAGGTCGGATATTCCGGCAGTCTCCTCCACATCGTGAGACACCAGGATACTGGTCAGGCCCACGGCGTCATTCAGACGCCTGACCAGTTGCGCCAGAACCCCCATCGAGATCGGATCCTGCCCGGTAAAGGGCTCGTCGTACATCACCATCATCGGATCCAGGGCGATCGCCCGGGCAAGGGCAACCCGCCGCGCCATGCCGCCCGAGAGTTCCGCAGGCATCAGATCCCGGGCGCCGCGCAGGCCGACCGCCTCCAGCTTCATCAGCACCAGGCGGCGTATCATCGACTCAGGGAGATTGGTATGCTCGCGCAAAGGGTAGGCGACATTGTCGTAGACCGTGAGATCGGTCAACAGCGCACCGCTCTGAAACAGCATGCCCATGCGCATCCGCAGCTTGTAAAGGGCTTTTCGAGAGAGCTTGTGGACATCCTGGCCATCGACTTCAATCGTCCCTCCAGTCGGACGCAACTGACCGCCGATCAGTTTCAGCAGGGTCGTCTTGCCCGTCCCGCTGGGTCCCATGATGGCGGTCACCTTGCCTCGGGGAATATCGATATCCACGCCATCGAAGATCGGCCTGTTTCCGTGGGAAAAGTGGAGATTGCGGATTTTGATCAGTGGATCGCTGCTGTTCACTGTGGTTTTTTGAAGAAAATCCCTATTGATTAAAGACCGACGCATTGTGGCTGCGAGATGGCAGGGCGTCAAGGCGGAACTGCTATACGGCGCACGCCACAGCCAGCGGGTTGAGACAAACCCGCAACTGCTGGCACGATTCCTTGCACCGCTTCTCAGCCTGCCATTCGATGATCGCTGTGCCGAAGAAGCCGGGATGATACGCGCCGACCTAGCCGGCCAGGAAAAACCCTTGGGACCCAATGACCTTTTGATCGCGGCAACCGCCCGCGCCCACGATGCCGTGCTTATCACTCACAACAGCGGTGAATTTGTCCGCGTGACCGGCTTGCGAATGGAGGATTGGGACGCGGAGACGCTATAAGGGCCTCGGAAAAAAAGATTTAACCCAAAATGCGCC
Source organism: Candidatus Thiodiazotropha sp. (ex Epidulcina cf. delphinae) (assembly GCA_025656455.1). Classification (GTDB taxonomy): domain Bacteria; phylum Pseudomonadota; class Gammaproteobacteria; order Chromatiales; family Chromatiaceae; genus Thiodiazotropha. Next base: position 20,526 of record JAHXHS010000009.1, read on the forward strand.
GGATTGTTGCCTGCCTTCGAGGCGTAGCGAAGGGCGCGTAGCCGGGCCTACGTAACCGAAGCTACAACAAAAAAGGCGGGCAAGAAGACAAGTAGTTTGGGTTAAATCTTTTTTTCAGAGGCCCTAAATGCCGCTCATCTCAATCCACGCCACCACTGTCAGTCATTGACAGTCAAAGAGAGAGAGGTGGTCGAACCGCCAGGGGTTGTGACATCGACAGTCAACAGCCCTGTATCATCGCCTGGCGCCTGATTCTCAGTAGGCGTCAACAGTACTGTGAATGTATCGAATCCGCCACTATCGGAAAGCCTGGCATTGAAATTGGAATTAGGCACGTTGAATGAAGATTTCCCTTCGATCTTACCATTTGAAGTAGTAAATAAAACCGTAGTTCCAGCAGGCATGATCTGCCGAGCCATAGCTCCAACAATTTCAAAGCTCACCGCCACTCCTCCGCCAGTGAGATCAATCTGACCTCCGGTAACACCGCTGACCGGCGTAATCGCTGCCCACTGTTCTGCCATGATCAACACGATGGACTGGCGTACATGGATATTTTTTTCTGCACTGCATACGGGGGCTGTAATTGGGGTAGCGCTGAAGCAGACCCCTGGGTCCTCACCTGCACCGACAGCCGCTATCGCATCCGCTACCGCGGCAGCGTCACAGCAGAGCGCGCCATTATAGTTCGGGTCAACACTGGCGCCGTCGTAAATACTATTGGCATTGAAATCCACAAATTCCTCTAGGACAGGATCCCGTGCACCGTCCTCATTGTCGTCTCTGAAGGCTTCTGGAATCTGAGCAAATGCGGTATCCCCCAGGTCCAACACGCCATTGCCGTTCGCATCGATAAATGACTCCTCGCCGAGCATGGTAGCCAGAATGGTAATCCGCCCCATCCCCCCAGGCGCTATATCATCCCACGGCCTGGGATTCGAACTGGTCCAGGAAACGCTGCACGACCCATCATTAATTTGGCATTGAGACTGTATCTGTCCGCCTTCAGTGGTGAAATAGATCGAGGCGCCATCCGGGACAGGATTATTAAAATGATCGGAGGCATGCACGGTAAGTCGTACTTTTACGCCATCGATATTCCAGGTCTCGGGATTAAATACCTCCGTGGCCAAAGACATGCTGTTCTGATCAGAGATCCCCGTGGAGATGATCAGCCCGTCAGACTGGGTGGAGATCAGCGGATTGGCTTCCAGTGACGCGGTCACACGCACCGCTGTCGGCACGGTACCGGACTTGACATCGGTCCCGACCATGCCATTGATGTCGCTGGTGGCCTTTTCCGCGCCGGCCGGTATGGCTGCCCCGCCTATATTGGTGTTCAGAGAAAAGGTGACTGTCTGTTGTGGGACTGGATTGCCGTTTTTGTCGAGCACCTGGAAAGTGACCCTTGAGACTTCGGTGAGTCCAACACCGCGGATGCCGATCAGCGTGGGGTCTGCTGAAATAAATTCGATCGAGCCGATTTCGGCGGGTTGCACATTCACGGTGGCCACAGCCGTCGAAGTTCTGCCATTGACCGTGGTCGTTGCACGAATGGAGTCCGGGCCGGAACACCCCTGGGCCGCATAGGTGGCTGTTGCAACACCACCGGTGGCATCGACGGATGTGTCGATGGTCGCTAATCCGGTCGCCAGGCAATCCGTCGCAAAGGTGACCGTTGCAGAATCCTGGTAGAGATTGCCGTCGGCATCAGCCAATGTGGCAGTGACGGTTGTCTGACCGCCCGCTGAAAGTGAGCTAACCGCCACATTCAGTACGCCCGGTGTGAAAGAGGTTCCTGAGCCGCTCCCTATCAGGATGACAGCCTGTCCCGTTCCAACGTCATCGATCGTATCCTCCCCACCTTGCGTCGTCGTGGTCGAATCCCAAGGAGCATCGGCATCCCCGCCGCCACAGGCAGCCAGCAGCAGCATCAGAGAGAGAGCGGTTAAGAATCGGGCTAAAGCTGACATGGCGAACTCCAAAATCCCATACGAAACAGTCCATTAAGCGTATAAACTTAGACTAATTTCTTAATAGTATACAATCAATCGGGTATTGCAAGATATTATACGCAATCACATGGCTATTTTTTCTCCCCGATGCAAACGCACTTCACGCTTTTGCCAGGGAGTCGGTGCGGCCCCTAATCGACGTCAACAGGATAGCGGCAGCAAACCCGGCCTCTTTAGAGGCGTGCGGGATATCCATGAATACCATCACATCATCACAAATCGATCAGCAGACGCTCAACCACCTCGCCACCGATCAAATGCCTCTCCAGAATCTCGTCCAGATCCTCATGGTCGACATAGGTGTACCAGACCGCTTCGGGATAGATCACCAGCACCGGCCCCTTCTCGCATCGATCCAGACATCCCGCGGTATTGACACGCACGCCCCCGGGCCCGGCGAGACCCGCTGCCTTGACCTTGGATTTCAAATAGTCGCGCATCCTCTCCGCGCCATGTTCCGCGCAGCAGCTGCGCCCGTCGTCCCGCCGGTTGACACAGAAAAAAAGGTGGTTGCGATAGTAGGACATGGGATTGCCTTAGTGCAGTGATCTGATTTGCAATAGCGGCTATTATAGGGCCTGTTCCAACAAATCCAGCCCCACTCAACCAAACGTGACCCCCGAACAGCTGCTAAGCGAAGCAGACCGTTGCGTCAAATGCGGATTCTGTCTGCCTGAATGCCCCACCTACCGGATTCTGGCCAATGAGGCCGACTCCCCCCGTGGCCGCATCAGCCTGATGCAGGCCCTGGCCAAGGGCGAGATTGATCCCGGCGCGCGGCTCGAGATACATCTGGACCGCTGCCTGGCCTGCCGCGCCTGTGAATCCGCTTGCCCGTCCGGGGTCAATTACGCGACGCTTTTGAGCGCCAGCCGGGCCCTTATCACGCAACGCAAGCAGGGAAGGCCGCTATTGCATGGGTCCCTGGCCCTGTTGGTCGATCCCAAGCGGCTTGACTACTGGGGCCGGGTATTTCACCTTTTCCGCAGAACCGGCGTGCTGACGCTCGCCAACACCCTCCCTTCCGCCAGGCTGAAACGTCTGCTCAGGTTAGGCAGGCAGCTAAAACCAGGCGCGTCGGTCAAACCGGGGCTCTACCCGGCAACGCTCCCCACCGGCAAGCTGGTGCGGCTGTTCACCGGCTGCGTGGGGAATCAAATGGAGCCACACCTCATACAAACCAGCCTCAGACTCCTGAGCAGGCTGGGTTTTGCGGTGGAAATCCCTGAGGCGCAGCGCTGCTGCGGGGCCTTGCACCGGCACAACGGCTATCCTGACGAGGCGGACGGCTATTGTGAAGCGAATCGGCGACAGACCGGTAAAAGCCGTGCTCAAACCCTGATCACACTGGCGAGCGCCTGCCACCTCGAACTGCATGAACATCGGGCCAGCAGGATACCGGTGACCAGCCTGACTGACTTCCTGCTCGACTTGCCGTTGAAAGCGTTCCCGCCACTGAAACCCTATACGGGGCGAGTCGCGATCCATGTTCCCTGCAGCTCACAAGGCGATCGCAGCCGGGAGCTTTTGCAAAGAATCCCCCTAGCCGAAATCGTTGCATTGGCCGACAACGGCGTCTGCTGCGGGGCGGCAGGCAGCTACATGTTGAGCCAGCCTACGCTTTCAATCGCCCTGGGAAGCGCAAAAATCGAGCATCTCAAGAACTGTCAGGCAGATATCCTAGTTACCGGCAACACGGGGTGCGCCATGCAATTCCGCCAGCTCATAGCAGAGGCCGGTCTGGAAATCCGGGTCATGCATCCGGTGGAATTGATTGCCCGACAATGGGGCGGGACATCAGACGAAGTTGATCAAACCACATGATCGGCGCTAAGGTTGTGTTATGACTGAACGGCAATTCAACCCGGCCGACCGGCTTTTGATCGGCCTGGACAAAGCGATGCGCACCCTGTTTGGCCGTCCGCAGACGACCGAGCGCGTCAATCCGGCCAAGGACCTTTTCGAGGCCGATCTCAGCGACCAGGAGCGGGACCTCACCGCCCGCCTGATGCGCATCAACCACACCGGCGAGGTCTGCGCCCAGGCCCTCTACCAAGGACAGGCGTTGACGGCAAAGCTGGCGGAAGTCCGCGACAGCATGGAGCGAGCGGCCCAGGAGGAAAACGACCACCTGGACTGGTGCGAGACTCGCCTGATAGAGCTGGATAACCGCAAGAGCCTGCTGAATCCCCTCTGGTACACCGGATCATTCATGGTCGGCGCCGCGGCCGGTCTGGCAGGGGATAAGTGGAGCCTGGGCTTTGTCGCCGAAACGGAACACCAGGTCGAGGACCACTTGAACGGCCATCTGGGCCGAATCCCGAAACAGGATGAAAAGAGCCAAGCCATACTCGAACAGATGAAAGAGGATGAGGCGCACCACGCAACCCTGGCGCTGGAAGCCGGCGGCGCGACACTGCCTGCACCGATCAAAATGGCGATGAAATTGACTTCTAAGCTGATGACGAAATCGGTCTACTATCTCTAGCGTTGACGGATTCTCTATGCCGGAAGGGATAAACAACGTCCTGTAGGTAGCGCCCTTGAGAGCAAGGCTAGCCCGCTTTGGGGAGAACCTTGACCACTTCGCTGTCGACCACCTGATGCCGGTCCGCCACACTGACCTGGACAGCCAATGTCAGACCAAAACCGAGTATGACCAACACTAGAACCACGGCAAAAAAGTCGGGCTTACGATGATAGTGTTGTCTATTCATTTACCTTACCAAGCCTATTCAATGACTTAACTAAGATTATTTGTGCAGTTCACCAAGTTATCTTTGACAGGGTTCACGTTGTTGTACAGAAATCAGCCAACCACACCGAAAGCGTCATCCGAACCCAAGCCGATCGCCCTTTTACTTCCCATTTTCTGCATTGCCGGCGCTTTCGACCGCACCCATTTCACTCAGCAACATCGAGACTTGATCGTGTTTGCCCCTGTTCGCCAGGCCGAGGGCTGTATTCCCGGCCTGGTCGGCGGCATTCACATCGGCGCCCCGCTGCAGCAACAGGCGCACAATCGCAAGATGCCCGAATGCCGACGCCTCCATCAACGGCGTAATCCCGCGGCTGTCAGCCAATCCTGGGTCGGCGCCGGCCGCCAATAGCGCCCTAACGGTCTGGACATTGCCATTGAAGGCGGCAATATGCAGGACACTGCGCCCGGATTGGTTCACACTGTTTGCATCGACACCCTGAGCCAGCAGGTCGTTGACCTGCGCCACCTCGCCGGAAATGGCTGCCGCCACCAGCGCCCGGGTCTGTTGCGAAACGTCAGCCGCCCAGCAGATGTGGTTTAATAGTAGCAACAGTGATATCAAACCGATTCTCATAACAAACAGATCCCTAACTTATGTATTCAATTCCTTATCGGCATCAGCTTTTAATTCTTGACCCATTGCACTCGCCACCTCCCCTCAGTAACCTTTGGCTTAGAAACAAAACGACCAGGGTTGAGACATAAATGGAAAAGGAATCACTGCACCACATCGACGTCAAGGTCGAGACCCGCTATGTCGAGTCTCAATCGCTACCCCATGAGCGTCGCTTTGTCTTTTCCTACACCGTGACCATTCGCAACGACGGCTCGACCCCGGCGCGCCTGTTGAACCGCCACTGGATCATTACCGATGCCAACGGCAAGATTCAGGAGGTGCGCGGTGAAGGGGTCGTCGGCGAGCAGCCCCAACTGAACCCGGGCGAAACCTTCCGCTATACCAGCGGCACCATTCTCGACACGCCGGTGGGCAGTATGCAGGGCAGTTACGATATGATCGACGGCCAGGGGAACCACTTCGACGCCTTGATCCCCCCCTTCTCGCTTGCCCGCCCGGGTAGCCTGCATTGAGCCGCATGATGACAAATCCTGCTTGGTGATCACCGACCCAATATTGGAGAGCGCAGATGGCGTCGCAAGGTCAGTCCGAGTTGCTTTGGCTCGGGATCGGGGTAGTGTCGATTCTTGTCTTCAGCGGCATCGATCCCGTGGCGGATCGATATACCTGGTTTCTTGAAACACTGCCCGTGATGATTGGCTTACCGCTACTGTTTTTCAGCAGACAGCGGTTTCCCATGACCTCGCTGATCTATCGCCTGCTCGCACTGCACGCCGTAATCCTTATCATCGGCGGTTATTACACCTACGCCGAGGTGCCTCTCTTTGATTGGATAAGGGATTCCCTTGAATTGTCTCGCAACCACTATGACAGGGTCGGGCACTTCGTACAGGGCTTCGTACCCGCCATGCTTGCCCGTGAGATCCTGCTGAGACGCACCCCGCTGATACAGGGCGGCTGGCTGTTTTTTCTCTGCGTCTGTTTTTGTCTCGCCTTCAGCGCCTTTTATGAGTTGATCGAATGGTGGGTGGCGCTATTGAGTGAAGAAGCCGCGGAATCCTTCCTCGGCACCCAGGGAGATCCCTGGGATACTCAGACCGACATGTTTCTCGCCCTGATCGGCGCCATTAGCGCACAATTGCTGCTGTCGAACAGCCATGATCGACAGCTGGCCCGATTAGAGACAGCCTGATGCCCGTCTATGCCGTTGGTGATGTGCAGGGCTGTTATGACGATCTGCAGCGATTGCTGGAACGCATCCGATTCGATCCGGACCGGGACAAGCTCTGGTTCGCGGGGGATCTGGTCAACCGGGGACCCGACTCCCTTGCGGTGCTGCGCTTCGTAAAGTCCCTCGGCAAACGGGCTGTCACCGTGCTGGGCAATCACGACCTGCACCTGCTCGCGCTCTCCCAAGGCAACCGTAGCCACTACAAGTACGGCGCGCTGAAAGATATCCTACAAGCCCCGGACAGCCAGGAGCTGATCGACTGGCTGCGCCACAGGCCGGTGATGCATCACCACAAGAAAAGGGGCTATAGCCTGATACATGCGGGCCTGCCTCCGCAATGGGATCTGACCACCGCCATGAGTTGCGCCCGGGAGTTGGAGGAGGCCTTGCGCGGCACAAAATTCAAAAAGTTCTGCCAGGTCATGTATGGCGACCAACCCGATCTGTGGCGTGAAGACCTCGACGGCATGGATCGCCTGCGTTTCATTACCAACTGCTTCACCCGCCTGCGCTACTGCACTCGCGATGGCCGGCTATCGATGCAGGACAAGGGTTCGCCGGACTCCCAAACCAACGGTTCAGTCCCCTGGTTCAAATCCCCCGGACGGTTGACGAAAAAAAACCGTATCCTGTTTGGCCACTGGTCGACCCTGGGTTATCGCAAAATCGGCAATGTCTGGTCCCTCGATAGCGGCTGCTTCTGGGGCGGACAGTTGACCGCTCTGCGTTTACGCAACAAAAAACAACCCAAGCCAATTCAACACCCTTGCTCCGATAGACGATAATCCAGCTATCAACGCATCAATTCCAGAAAGGTGTAGGCATAGGAATTCTTCTCATCCGCAGGGTGGCTCTCACGGCTGACCTCTCGCCAGGCCTTCCAGTCGATGACCGGGAAATAGGCGTCACCTTCCACTTCAGCCTCTATCAGCGTCAAATAGAGGCGGTCCGCCCGAGGCATCATCGCCTCATAAAACCCCCCGCCACCGACGATCATCACTTCAGGCGCTTCGCCGGCGGCCTGCAACGCAGCATCCACCGAATGCACCAGCGTGCAGCCCTGCGCCCGATAGTCCTGATTGCGGGTCACCACGATATGTTGCCGGCCGGGCAGGATACCGGGTAGAGACTCCCAGGTGCGACGCCCCATGACGATGGGTTTTCCCATCGTTAGGGCCTTAAAGTGCTTCAGATCGGCAGGCAGGCGCCAGGGAAGACGATTGTTGCGCCCGATAACCCCGTTGCGCGCCATGGCTGCGACAAGAGAAATAATCGGCATTTAGACCGCCACCGGCGCTTTGATATGGGGATGCGGATCGTAATCGAGTAACTCAAAGTCTTCGTAGCGGAAACCGAAAATATCCCTGACCCGCGGATTGATGCGCATCACCGGCAAGGTCCGGGGCTCACGCGCCAGTTGCTGTTCAACCTGCTGAAGATGGTTGCTGTAAAGATGGGCATCGCCAAAGGTATGGATAAATTCACCAGGCTCTAACCCGGTCACCTGGGCCAGCATCATGGTGAGTAGCGCATAGGAGGCTATGTTGAAAGGCACGCCGAGAAAGATATCGGCGCTACGCTGATAGAGCTGGCAGAAGAGCCTGCCGTCAGCCACATAGAACTGAAACAGACAGTGACAGGGCGGCAGGGCCATATGCTCCACCTGAGCCGGATTCCAGGCGGAAACGATCAGGCGCCGGGAATCGGGATTCTGCCGAATCTGCTGCACAAGCTGGCTGATCTGGTCGATTCGCCCACCCTCCGGGGCCGGCCAGGAGCGCCATTGATAACCGTAGACCGGGCCCAGGTCGCCGTTTTCATCCGCCCACTCATCCCAGATACTGACCCCGTTCTCCTTCAGATAACGGATATTGGTATCGCCTTTCAGGAACCATAGCAACTCATGGATGATGGAACGCAGATGCAACCGTTTGGTTGTCAGGGCAGGAAAGCCGTCCCCGAGATCAAAACGCATCTGATAGCCAAATACGCTAAGGGTGCCGGTGCCGGTCCTGTCCGCTTTAACCTGGCCGAAATCGCGCACATGACGCATTAGATCGAGATACTGTTTCATGGCCTCACTTGCGGTACCGGTCGGCTGTCCATAAACCGGCGATTGATGAACAGCGGAGCGGTTTTGCTCGCATACACTTAATACCTATGATTGAAAGCAGTTAACTGCCGAATCCATTAAGCCAGAGAGTGATTCGACCTATAGGCCAGATAGAGCAATAAGACGCCGAATAGGATCATCGGCGTGCTCAATACCTGGCCCATGGTCACCCAGTCAAAGGCAATATACCCGATGTGCGGATCCGGTAAACGCACAAATTCAATGGCGAAACGAAACAGCCCGTAACAGACCAAAAACAGTCCGGAGACCGCCATTCGCGGTCTTGGCCTGGCGGAAAAGACCCACAAGATCAGCAACAGCAGGACCCCTTCGAGAAAGAATTCATACAACTGGTTCGGATGTACAGGCAGGGAGTATTCCGCATCCATTGGCAGCCCGAGCCTGCCGCACAGTCCACCGGCCAGATCGCACGGAACCCGCATCCCCCAAGGCAGATCGGTCACCCCACCCCACAATTCAGCATTGATGAAGTTGCCGAGACGACCGGCGCCCAGGCCGATGGTTACCAAAGGCGCGATGAAGTCAGTGGCATCAAAGAATGTGCGCCCCTCCTTGCGGGCAAAATACCACACGGCCAGCAGCACACCCACCAAGCCGCCATGAAATGACATCCCCCCCTCCCAGACCCTGAGGAGAGAGAGGGGGTCGCTCAGAAAACCTTCGAGACCATAGATAAGGAGATAACCGACACGTCCACCCAGAACGACCCCGAGGACGATATAGAAGACGATATCGTCTACCTGGGCGGCGCTCCAGACCATACCCGGCTTCCCAACCCGTACACGCCCCAGCCACCAGCCCCCCAGAAAACCGATCAGATACATCACCCCATACCAGTGGATGCTCACCTTCCCCAGGGTCAATATCACCGGTTCTATCTCGGGGTAGGTCATCATGGCAGGGAATGGTACCACAGGAACGGCATTCGCCAATGTGACAGGAAATCGTAGCTCTGCAATTTCATGACACTTATGGCATGATAGGATAGTGTGAAATTGGTCACATTTTCCACCGGTAGTGGAATTTATTTCGCAAGCCCCGTGACGGACTTCTACGGAGTGTCAAGTTTTTGATGGCTGCGCCGCTACCACGTATGACGATGCAAACCCCATCAGCATCCAACGGGAAGGACCATGAGCTACGTACACGCACAGAAATTTGAAACTTATATACCGCGGGAAATGGATACTTTAGGCTCTCGATTACGCAGAAAAAGACGAGAACGAGGCTGGACCCAGGAGGAGTTGGCGCTCCGCGCTGGCACCAACCAGGCCGTCATACAGAAGATAGAAAACGGTAAAAGCCTCCGCCCCAGGAAAATCGATGAGATCGCCCAGGTGCTGGATGTCAATCCGGCCTGGTTGATGTTCGGCGAAACCACTTCCACGGTGATGGACGATGAGGCCATCGAGGTTGCCAAGGCCTGGCACAATCTGCCGGAGCCCATTCGCAGTCGCATTAAGCGCAACATTTTCGAACAGGTCCTACTCCATTCGAATAAGAAATAGCTCGCCTTCCGGACCGGGATGCCCCGCGCATCCCAGTGTTCCCAGGCCAGTTGACTTCATCGACTCGACTTCCCATTGAATCCCATGATGCGGGCATGCATTTCCCGCCATAGTTCGGATGTTTCGCCCGGGATAAGGTGCGGATAAGCCGAGAATCAGCCAGTATAGGACACTACACTAGGATCAGAATCTGTAGGAGACGCCAAAAGAGAAGACCGGGTAGTACCTGTAGAGCTTGATGTCGTCTTCGAAACTTTGTTCTTCTTTATCCAGGTCGTCAGGATCAACCAGCACCGCTGCCGCGCCGGTGGGGGTCAGACTCACACTGGCGGATCCCTGATACATGATGCCGAGATCCACATTGAAACCCCAACCGCTGCCGGTCGTCAGCAGATTGCCCCAGCCCAGACCGAGGTAAGGGGCGTGTTTATTGAATTCGAGCCTTGCGTCCAACCCGGTGTCGCTATAGGTCGTGTCGCCGATGGTGAGGGTGGTTGCCGCAGTGGAGCCGGTAAACTCGTTATTGTTCCTCAACAGGCCCGCGGTGAAGCGAAACCTGGACCCGAAGGGGTGCCAATCGGCAAACAGGGCAATGCTTCTCCATTGCAGATCCAGGTCGTATTCGATGTCATCGATTGTTTCGCTGATCTCGAAATCAAAGCGATTCACACCCAATCGCGCATTGAAGCGCTGCGACAGACCAAAGGTTCCCTCCACACCGATCCCCAGACTCCCCAGCCTACCGGAGACCGCCACCTCATTCGCGCCAACCCAGAAAGGCGTCAGTAAAACCCCCGAAAGACCGAGTATTCCAACTGTTCGCCGCTTCACCTTCGCCCCCTGACCAAACTGTTTCGCTGTGGTGAAACTGCGGCAGAAACAGGATTTTCTTTAGCCCGCATTTCTCACACCCGATCGTAGCGAGACGGTTCAAGGGTGCGTGATGAGCGGCTTTCGCGACCGAGGGGCGCGCAGGCATAGTCGACACTATGTCGAGCACCCCGACAGAGTGAAAACCGTTCAGCGCGTGCCATTGGACCGTCGCAGTAGATCGGGTGTGAGAAATGCGGGCTAGGGCTTTGACTGCCAGCGCCGGACCGCCCTGTCATCGTTCTCTCTGGCGTCCACCCAGCGCTCACTATCGCCCGTTGACTCCCTCTTCCAAAATGGGGCCTTGGTCTTGAGATAATCGATGATGAATTCACAGGCCATAAAGGCCTCCTTACGATGACGGCTTGCCACGGCCACCAGCACGATAGGGTCTGACGGCATCAGCTCACCCACCCTGTGAACCACCCGGCAATGTTGCAGCTCCCAGCGTGCATCCGCCTCATCCACTATCTGGCGCAGGGCCTTCTCCGTCATACCCGGATAGTGCTCGAGGAACAGGCGATCGACCTTGTCGCCCTGATTGCTATCCCGCATCAGGCCGATAAACGTGACCACGGCCCCGATGGAAGGATCATCCGCGCGCAACAAGTCAACTTCGCGATTGGGATCGAAGGGTTCGCTCTGCACGCGCACGCTGTTCACGGCTCAGCCTCCGGTCACCGGTGGAAACAGCGCAACCTCGTCACCCTCGCGCAGGGGGGTCTGCCTGTCGGCCACCTCTTGGTTGACCGCCATCATCACACGCTGATCCTCCGCGAACAGGCGGGCCCAGGTATCGCCACGCTCCCGAAGCCGCACCAGAAGATCGCCCAGGCATGACAAACCCTCGATCTCCAACTGCTCCGCATCAACACCGAGCTCTTCTCGAAAGCGGGCGAAAAAAAGTAATTGAATCATGACATCAACTCGCTGAACGGAATGAAATCCACCCTATCGCCTGGCGCTATCTCGGTCAGGGGAGGCAATACCGCAAGCCCATTGGCCCATACCACGGAACTCAACACACCCGATGAACGGTTCGGATAGAGACGGACCACAGCCCGCCCCTGTTCATCGAGTTCAAGACGCCCCCGGGCATACTCCCGGCGTTTGTCAGTGGCAGGCTTCTCAAAGCCTGCCAGCGCCTTCAGTGGTGTTGGCGTAACCCCCTGATCAACGCCCTGCATGCGCAGAATGAACGGCCTGGCGAAAACAGCAAAGGTGACAAACAGGGAGACCGGATTTCCAGGCGCGCCCAAAAATGGCGTATCGCCGATACGACCATAAGCCAGGGGTTTGCCGGGTCGACAGGCGATCTTCCACAAATCGAGGGAGCCAAGCCGCTCAACCGCCGGTTTAACGTGATCCTCCTCACCCACCGAAACTCCGCCGGAGGCCAGCACCAGGTCAGCCGCCTCGGCGCCCCGTAACAAAGCTTCACAGGTAGCCTCCAAGGTGTCTTCGACGATCCCCAATTGGATCACCTCACAACCCAGCCGCTGCAACAGACCCGCCAATGTGAACTGGTTGGAATTGTAGATCTCTCCGGATTTCAGTTCCTCACCCGGCATGACCAATTCATCGCCACTGGAGAAAACCGCCACTCGCAACCGACGATAGACCGATATCTCGGCAACGCCTACCGAAGCGGCCAACCCGAGATGTTGCGGCGCCAAACGAAGTCCGGCCGTCAATATCGCCTCCCCTTGCAGGATGTCTTCGCCGGCCCGCCGGATATTGGCGCCAGGCACCGGCGTTTCCTTCACCCTGACCTCCTCGCCTTCCACCTCGCATACCTCCTGCATCACCACCGCATCGGCGCCCGGCGGCACTGGGGCGCCGGTGAAGATACGGGCTGCCGTCCCTTGCAACAGCTCGGTTCCGGTCGATCCGGCAGGAATACGCTGGGTCACGCGCAACCCGGATATCGGCGCAGTCAGATCTTGAGTACTGACGGCATATCCGTCCATTGCGCTGTTGTCCCAAGGCGGCACGTCAACGCAGCTATTCACCGGCTCGGCCAGCACACGTCCCAGCGCTGCGTCGAGAGGCAAGGTCTCTCGTTGGGTGACCGGTTCAGCCTGATCAAGCAGATACCGCAGGGCCTCATCCACCGCCTTCAGGTGCGGCTGATGACTATCGCAATCACAATCAGCCATCTCAGACCTCCAGCAAACGGGGAAACATCTGGGCAAAATTACAGGGACGGGTGCGCATATCGAGTTGGGCCTTGAGAATCTTGTCCCAGCCTGTCCGGCAAGCACCCGTGGACCCCGGCAGGCAGAAGATCAACGTACCGTTCGCCAGGCCGGCAATAGCCCGCGACTGAATCGAGGAGGTACCGATCTCTTCCAGGGAGATCGAGCGATAGAGTTCGCCGAAACCCTCGATCGTCTTATCGAACAGAGGCAGCAATGCTTCCGGGGTGCTGTCGCGGCCGGTGATGCCCGTGCCGCCAGTAGAGACAACCACATGCACGTCACCGTCAGCGATCCAGCGAGAGACAACGGCCCGCATCTGGTAGATGTCATCCGGTACGATGACCTTATCCACGACCTGATGCCCCGCCTCGAGGGCCCGCTCTTTCAGGGCCTTGCCCGACTTGTCGGTCTCTTCGGTGCGACTATCCGAGACCGTCAGCACAGCCAGGTTGAGGGGAACGAACTCGCTATCTTTAAAGTGTCCGGACATAGTTCTCTCTCGGTTAGGTTTGTCAGCGCCCATCCATTAGCAGCCAGGAAACAACCCATGTCAGGGTATATATAATTTTGAATTGTGAATTTTGAGTTTTGAATTAAATGGTGTGTGCTGCGCACACGGCTTAAATAATAGCCGTCCGTAATCCACAATGATCACCATTTCGGCGAGACGCAACTTCGAAAACGCTGAAACAATATAACGCAAACATCGCCATGAAACGTATAGGCGAAAAAAACGTAGATATATCAATCTACTCGTTTTGCATTCATTATGTTTCTCAGCGCGCTTAACGTTAAAACGGTTTTTTCTGAATACACATCAATTAACACCACTTCAAAAAAAATCGCGAGCAAAGCGAGCACCGAAATTCAAAACTCAAAATTCATAGTCAAACGCCTTCTCAAACCGGTGCGCAAACTCCTCTGTCGATACGAAATGATTCTGCGTTCCCGCACACTCGATCTTTATCGCACCCATCAACGCGGCGATCCGGCCAGTGGTCTCCCAGTCCATATCGTTCATCAGCCCGTATAACAACCCGGCGCGATAGGCGTCGCCACAGCCTGTAGGATCGACCACCGTTTTTACCGGTGCGGCGGGAATCGTATAGTTTTTGTCGCGGGTGATGATCTCAGAACCCTCGCCGCCACGGGTAACGATAACCCCATCCACCATCTCTGCCAGTTGTTTCAGACTCTTGCCCGTACGCTCCCGCATCAGCATCGCTTCATAGTCGTTGAAGGCCAGCCAATTGGCCTGTTCGGCGAATGTCAGCAGACTATCGCCATCGAACATCGGCATGCCTTGACCCGGATCAAAAATAAACGGCACGCCACTGTCGGCGAACTGCGCAGCATGCTCGACCATGCCTTGCCGCCCGTCCGGAGAGACCATGCCCAGGGTGCAGCCGTCAATCTTTGAGACATCGATCTGATGGGCCTGGTTCATCGCCCCGGGGTGGAATGCGGTAATCTGATTGTCGTCCTTGTCGGTGGTGATATAGGCCTGGGCGGTATAGCTCCCCGGTATCTCCAAGATCTGATCCCGACTGACGCCGCACTCATCCATCCATTTGGCATAGGGGGCGAAATCCTCGCCAACGGCGCCCACCGGTTTTCCCTCGCCGCCCAGCATGTTCAGGTTATAAGCGATGTTCCCGGCACATCCCCCGAACTCTCGCCGCATATCGGGCACCAGAAACGAGACATTCAGGATATGCACCTGCTCCGGCAGGATGTGATGCTTAAAATGGTCCTGGAAGACCATAATGGTATCAAAGGCAAAAGAGCCACAAATCAAGGCCGACATACTAACCCCTTGTCGATTTCAGTTATTCCGAATAGCTATTAACCGTTGATCTCAAACAACGCCCCAAACCAGACCATAAACCCATTTGCGTTTATTTGCGGTGATTGGCGTTCATTTGAGGCTAAATCATTTGCTTGGCTGCTCACCACCCTTCCAGGCCAGATCGAGTTCGCGGGCCGCGCGCACATCGTCGAGCCGTCTCACCGGCATGGTATGAGGCGCCTGCTTAACCGTTTCGGGTTGGTTCTCAGCCTCTTGCTTGATGGTCTGCATGATTTCGACAAAGTTATCGAGATCCTCCTTCGCCTCTGTCTCCGTCGGCTCCACCAATAGACACTCCGGCACCAACAAGGGAAAGTAGGTGGTCGGCGCATGCACGCCATAGTCGAGCAATCGCTTGGCGAAATCCATGGTATTGACACCCAACTCCTTGGCCTGTCGCTTCAAGGTCAGAATAAACTCATGGCTGGCGCGCCGCTCAGGATAGGCGGCGTCGAAACCGGCATCCATCAATCGCTTCAACAAATAGTTTGCATTGAGCGTGGAAAACTCGGAAACCCTGTGCATGCCTTCACGACCCAACAGGCGGGCATAGACATAGGCACGAATCAACACCCCGGCGTTGCCGGCAAAGGCGGATAGACGCCCAATGGAGTCGGGGCGATCGATCTCTGTCAACCAGCGATAGTCGCTGCCGTCGAAATCGACCATCGGCACCGGCAGGTAGGGCTCAAGCCGCTTGCTGACCCCAACGGGCCCGGCGCCCGGCCCGCCGCCGCCATGCGGGGTGGAGAAGGTCTTGTGCAGGTTCATATGGATGACGTCGAAGCCCATGTCGCCGGGGCGCACCTTGCCGAGTATGGCGTTCAGATTGGCGCCGTCGTAGTAGAGCAGGCCGCCCACGGCATGCACCAATTCGGCAATCTCTTTGATGCGCCGCTCGAACACCCCTACGGTTGAAGGATTGGTGAGCATGATGCCTGCGGTTTGCGGCCCCAGGACGCTCTTCAGGGCCTCGATATCGATATCGCCATCCGCGCCGGTGGGAATCTCCCGCGCCTTGTAACCGCACATCACCGCCGAGGCAGGATTGGTGCCATGCGCCGCATCGGGCACTAAAATCTCACTTCGCGCACCGTCTTCCCTGGCATCGTGATAGGCGCGGATCATCGCCACGCCGGCAAATTCCCCCTGAGCGCCGGCGGCAGGGGTAAGAGAGACCGCATGCATCCCGGTGACGGTCTTGAGAATCTCCTGCAGCTCATAGAGGCAGGCCATGAATCCCTGACTGTGGGTATCGGGCGCCAGTGGATGGCGGGAGAGAAGTCCTGGCAGACTCGCCAGTGTGTTACAAGCCCGCGGGTTATATTTCATGGTGCAGGAGCCCAGTGGATAGAACTGGGTGTCGATGGAGAAATTCTTCTGCGACAAGCGGGTAAAATGCCGCACTGCCTGCATCTCCGAGACTTGCGGAAGGAGCGGTGGCCTGGTGCGGCGCAGTTCCGCCGGGATGCCTGCCGCTTCCGTGGTCTCCAATGGCGCCTGGGCCGTTGCCCGGCGCCCTTCTCTTGAATGTTCGTAGATCATGATCTTCTGTCACCAATCCGGCTTCAGCTGGCAGGGCGTCTGCGACTGCGACTGAATAACCCGTTCCAACTTAGCACGGTAATTTTCGATATCATCCTCACTGCGCAACTCTGTGGCGCACACCAGCAGTGCATCACCCAACGCCGGATAGTCGGCGCTCAAATCGACCCCCCCCAGCACATTGTGAGCGGCCAGGGCACGCAGGGCCTTCTTCGCTTCGATCGGCAGGCGCAGCACCCGCTCATGAAACACGGCCCCCTCAAAGACCGGCTCTACGCCGGGAAGCGCGGTCAGCGCCTGTATCAGTCTGTCTGTATTGGCATGGCAGGCCGCCGCGGTCCGTTGCAGGCCTTCCGCCCCCATCAGGGTCATATGAATGGTGGCGGCCGTAACCATCAGCCCCTGGTTGGTGCAGATGTTGGAGGTCGCTTTCGAGCGACGAATATGTTGCTCTCTCGCTTGCAGGGTCAGGGCATAGCCGGTTTTACCCTCCACATCGACCGTCTTACCGATGATGCGGCCGGGTATCTGACGAACCAGTTTGTCGGTACTGCAGAGAAATCCGAAATAGGGGCCGCCGGAAGCCAGAGGCGCCCCCAAGGGTTGACCCTCGCCGCAACAGATATCAGCCCCTTGCTCCCCCCACTCGCCGGCGGGTTTCAGCAAAGCCATGGCAAGGGGGTTCACCACCGCAATGGCCAGCATCCCATTCTGATGGGCCCAGTCGGTCAACCCATCCACTGCCTCCAATACACCGAAAAAATTGGGTTGGGGAATAACCAGCGCAGCGAAATCCTCTCCGCCATGGGTTTCCAGGTCCGCGCTGTCGATGAGGCCGGTGTTGGCGTCATAGTCGACTTCGACCAACTCGATCCGCTGGTTGCGCACAATGGTGTGAACCACCCGACGATAGGCCGGGTGCAGACTGCGTGGCAACAGGATGCGTTTGGATTTCGACTTGCGATTCGCCCGAACCGCCATCAATACCGCCTCGGCCAGGGCCGACGCGCCATCGTAGAGCGATGCATTGGAGACATCCATGCCGGTCAGGGCGGTCATCATCGACTGGTACTCATAGAGGAGCTGCAGCGTGCCCTGACTCGCTTCCGCCTGATACGGGGTATAGGCGGTATAGAACTCGCCGCGGGTGGCAAGCTCCCAGACAGCCGCCGGGATATGGTGGTCATAGGCGCCGGCGCCGATGAAGCAGAGCGGTTGCCCGTCTGCGCGGGCACGGGCCTGCATCAACCGGGAGACCTCCATTTCAGGCATGCCGGGTGGTATCGTTTCCAGTTCGCCGCAACGCAACTCCCTGGGTATTTCATCAAAAAGCGCATCGATATGCCCTACCCCGATGGCAGCGAGCATCTCTCGAATATCTTCTTCTGTATGGGGGATGAATGGCATATCAGTCTCTATAAAGGGCTACAGCAACGTCTGGTGGCGGTTCACAAGAGAGTCCCTCAGGCCTCCTCGGCAAGCAAGGCGTCGTAGCCGGTGGCATCGAGCAGGTTATCGAGTTCACCGCTCTCAGTCAGTTTGACCTTAAACATCCAGCCGGCGCCAAAGGCATCCTCATTGATGGTCTCCGGGGCGCCATCCAGCGCCTCATTGACGGCGATGACCTCGCCGGTTACCGGACTGTAAACATCAGAGGCGGCCTTCACCGACTCGACAACGGCGCAATCGCTGCCGGCCTCGAGCGACGCACCGACCTCGGGCAGGTCGACAAATACCAGATCGCCCAACAACTCCTGGGCATGATCGGTAATACCAATAGTAAAACTGCCGTCACCCTCGTCTTTCAACCATTCGTGAGATTTGGCATAACGGCGGTCAGTAGGTGTATTGCTCATGTTTCTATCCTTATATAGAAAATAGTGGCAGATTAAAAACTCATTTTAGGTTGTTTTCCGGCTCGCCCGGTAACACTGAAAAAATATAACGCAAACATCGCCATGAAGCGCAAAGGACGCAAAGAGTCCAGACATATCAATCAACTGGCTTTGCGTTATAAAGCCCTGTTTATTGAAGGACGCTAACTAGGGCCTGTTAACACTAATTTGATAGTCACTGCCAAGACCCTGTTTTTGTCCAGCAAGGCAGAAGGAGCGCCGTGTAGCTGGGTCTACATAAGCGACTGATAACGCCGCTGGGCGAAAACAGGGCCTTGGCCCTTCGGGTTGCGCCTGAAAAAGCGCCACTCGGCGTTACTCGTCGCTTATTTGGAACAACCAAACTACGCTCCTCGTGCCTTGATTGGCGCTTTTTCAGGCACAACAGTGGCTATCAAATTAGTGTTAACAGGCCCTAGTGTCCGTCCATAAACTACAGCGCTCGTCATTCCGGCGCATGCCGGAATCCAGTCAGTCGTTGAATTCCCTGGATCCCGGCATGCGCCGGGATGACATGGCTTAAAATAAAGTGTGCGTTTCTGGACAGACACTAACTAAAGAGTGCCTTGCCATTCCGGGCAAAAGGGGGCTTGACCACCCGCGCCGCCACCCGTTTACCGCGGATCTCGACCTCACAGCTTTCACCGATATCCGGCTCGACGCGGGCCAAGGCGATGGATCGCTCCAGGGTGGGAGCGAATCCGCCAGAGGTGATCTCGCCGATCTGCCGCTGCCCGACAAACAGTTTCAGATGGTTGCGCAACACCCCGCGCCCGGTCAACAGCAAACCGACGAAGCGCTTTTTTTGCGAATCTTTGCGTTGCCGCTCCAAGACTGAACGGCCGACAAAATCACGATCATCAGGCTCCCAGGCTATGGTCCACCCCAATCCGGCCTCCAGTGGGGAGGTCTCCTCGTCCATGTCGGAACCGTAGAGATTCATGCCCGCTTCCAGGCGTAGCGTGTCCCGCGCACCCAGTCCGCAGGGAGCGACTCCCGCTTCGCTCAGCCGTTGCCAGAAATCGGCTGCCTGATCCCCCGGCAACATGATCTCAAACCCGTCTTCCCCGGTATAGCCGGTGCGGGCGAGAAACCAGTCGCCATCGGCGATCGCATTGAAGGGCTTCAGTTCAGCACCGACCTGTTGCAGACCGGCGGACAATAAGGGAAGCGCCTTGGCCCTCGCATTCGGACCCTGTACCGCGATCATCGCCAGATCCCGGCGCGGAGTGATGGTGACATCATAATCGCCAGACTGTCGTTCCAGCCAGGCCAGATCCTTCTCGGTGGTGCCGGCATTCACCACCATCCGATACCACTCATCGTTCAGATAGTAGACGATCAGATCATCCACCACGCCACCCTGTGGGTTGAGCATGCAGGAGTAGAGCGCCTTGCCGCTTGCCTTCAATCGCTCGACATCGTTGGCCAACAGATACCGCAAGTAGGATTTAACCCCACCGCCTTTGAGATCGACCACGGTCATGTGGGAGACATCGAACATGCCTGCATCGCGCCGCACCTGATGATGCTCCTCCAACTGCGAGCCATAGTGCAAAGGCATATCCCAACCACCGAAAGGCACCAGTCGGGCGCCCATGGCCTGATGCTTCTCATATAGAACGGTCTGCTTACTCATCACTCTCTCCCGGTTTAAAACGCAAAAAAGGGCGGCGCAGGAGATTCATCCCCTGCGCCGCCCCTCTGTCCAAAACCTGAGAGTTTGGCGCTAAAAACCTGAGTCCGTAAGCGCCTGCCCCGTCGGTGGGTGTCGTCACACCACTCTCCAGAGTCGACCTAAGTCCTGACCTGAATCCGTGGTTCAGGCCTCTGCTCGGACTTCCCCCCACGGTCCTTTTGCCTGAGCGATTCCGGGCGGGATTGCGCCTTCGGCGCCGGTTGTCACCGGCCTCTCCCACGGGGGTGGATCGAGGGGAAGACTATACCCTGCCGTCCCCTGCTTGCCAATCGTATTAACCCAATATAGTTGGTTGCCGGGTTAGGGCCTGTTAACACTAATCGGATTGCCACTGCCAGGGGCCATTTTTCACCCAGCGGCGTTATCACTCGCTCATGTAGCCGGGCTACACCACGCTCGTTCTGCCTTGCTGGGTAAAAAATGGCCCCTGGCAGTGGCAATCCGATTAGTGTTAACAGGCCCTAATAAAAACCTCACAAACGCTGGTCATCGATGATCACCAGATCGCTCGCCGTCAACCCTCCCGCTTCACAGATACCCTTGACTCCCACGGACTGCCCAGCCTCCGCCACGCCGTCAGGAATGATATCCACCGTGTCATCCGTGATGATCACTGTGGTCACGTTGACACTATCCGCTAGGGTTACGAACAGATCGCCGACCAGACCACAGGGCGTGGAGCCCGCTTCAGGGGTCAGAATAAAACCGTCCGTCTCCACGCTGGCGACCGATCCCTCCGCTGCCGCCTGGCTTGCGTTTGAGGTATCGACAATCACCACCGCGGCCTTGAGCGAATCCGTCGCGGGCTGCCGCACACCATCGACCTGAAGCAGACGAGGCACGGTGATCGCCGTATAGTCGAGAAGCTCGCCATGCTTGGTGATGATGCGGGTACCGTTATAGCCCACCGGGTCTTGCAGTTCGACGGCCAGCAATTCAGCCGCCTCGGTGGTCATGGTAAAGCCCTGTGTATCGGCATCGGAGGCGACCGCACCCTCGATCTGCGAAAAATCCCCCATCTCCACGGCCAACCCGTCGAGCGCCATGCGCGGTCGATGATCCCGAATGATCACCCCCTCCTCGTCGATCAGCACGGCATCGGCGGGGAGCGATGCCTCCAGTTCGTCGCACAATCCGGCCTCGGGCTGATCCACTGGCTCGACACCTGTCAACCAGACACGGCATTCACCGGACGGCGGGAAGGCGTCGGACGGAATATCGAGATCCTCATCGGGATAATCAAACGAGCGATGGAGACCGACCACTATGGCAGGGTTACCGACATTGCCCTCATTCAGCAACTCGTCCAATGGACGCGCATCACCTTGATAGGCCGGGTCGGCATTTACAAAGAAGGCCGAATCCGCGCCAAGAAAGACCTTAACGCAGTCCCGGTCATCATCCTGGCCGGCCGGGAGCGCATCGCACAGCAGCAGCGAGTCGGTGTCATCATCGACCCCGGCTATTACCCCATCCACGCGCACCAGTCGGCCGGTGAATTCAGCATCCAGGACATCGACGAAGATGACGGGACGGAAATTAAAGACATCCCTGTTACCCCGTTTCACGATATGGATGGAATTTCCCGCATCCAGATCGAGCTGCAGGGTAATCGATCCGCCCTCCGTCAGGGTGAAACAACCGCGAGCCTGCAGATCAAGCTTCCCGTTCCCCGGCAGTTTCGGATAGTGGCTCGTCCCATCCTCGGCAAGCACCAGCTCCAGCCCATCCGGGTTAGCGAGGGTCAGGCGAATCTTGCAATAACTGCCCGCGGGCACACTATCCTGGAAGGCGAAAGGCATGGATTCATTGCGCAGACTGAGCAGATCGACAGTCTCGGCAGGCCCATCGAAGATCTCCACCCGACCCGCATCCCCGCCGATCAATTCTATGCGTTCGATGGTGGCGTTGATGGCAGAGAACAGTTCGGGATCGGCCGGGGCGTCTGTCAGCATGATGCCGACAGACCCGGTTCCGCCGGATGATGTATCCTGCGAATCACCCCCGCCACCACAAGCGGAGACCAGTGCGACACAAAACAAGACCCATAGCGAATTGAGAATCCTATCGGAATGGAGAGTTTTCATCTTTGCCCCCAATTGCAGCGTGAAAATAGCCAACCAATGAGAAAACAAATACATCAATTCTAACCCAAAACCAATGACTCTCTCGTTCAATCGGGACTTAATTCCCACTTTTTTCCCAACTCGTAGAATTTAAAGACTTGGCTCTTCAGGAAAATATGCAACCGAAGCTACAACAACGAAGGCAGGGAATAAGACAAGCAGTTTGGGATAATTTATTTTTGCCGCAGCCCTTAGAAACCCGTAGGTCACGTTGCGCAGCTACGTGACACCCCCATTGAGTCAGGTAGCCGCTCCGCGTCAACCTGACCTACGACTGAACCCGACAATATCACTTGGCAAGCCTCGGTAGATCGCCACCTAACCCCATCGCCCGGCGCACCAGTTGTTGCTTGATGAAACCCGACCGGTCCGCCAGGCTCAGGCCTAGATTCCGCAACAGCCTGAGAGGCAACACCTCATTGCTGAAGAGACGCTTGAAGGCGTCCATTGCCCCTAACATGGCCATATTCGGCCCCTTTCTGGCGCGCTCGTAGCGCCGAAGCGTGGCCGTTGAGCCTATCCGCCTGCCCGCCCTGCGCGCATCGATCACCGTCTCGGCCAAGGTCGCGGCATCCAGGAAGCCCAGATTGACGCCCTGCCCCGCCAATGGGTGTATCGCATGGGCGGCATCCCCCACCAACGCCAGACCGGGACGGATATAGGTCTCGGCATGCCCGAGGCGCAGCGGAAAGACGCCCCGTGGCCCAACCTCCCGGATCTCTCCCAGGATGGCTTCACTGGCCTGGGTCAACGCCCGACAGAATGCCGCATCATCCAGGGCCGTCAGCGCCTCCGCCTGTTGCGGCGAGGTAGACCAGACAATGGAGCAGCGCCCGTCATCGATGGGCAAAAACGCCAACGGCCCGGTCTTCATGAAACGCTGCCAAGCAGTATACCGATGGGATAGGGTAGGCCTGATGGTGGCGACTATGGCGTGCTGATCGTAGTCCCAACCCCGGGTGCCTATGTTTGCCATTTGCCGCAGCTGGGAATCGCGCCCGTCAGCCGCAACGATCAGTTCCGAGGTCAACCGGCCACCATCCTGCAACACCACCGCAGGCGCATCCCCCGTCTGCAGCTCACTGACCTGGGCGGGATAACGTAAGGTGACATTCGAAAGCGACTCCAACCGCTCCCATAATGCCAATTGGGTCACACGGTTTTCCACGATATGCCCCAGATCGGGCTCGCCGATTTCAGCGGCGCTGAAATGGATACGACCGCTGCCGCCCGCATCCCACACCTGCATATCCGTATAGGGGCTGACACGTCTCTTGACCATATCCGGCCAGACCTGAAGGTTTTCGAGCATTCGCTGTGAAGCGCGGGTAAGCGCGGAGACGCGAAGATCGACCTCATCCGAAGGCCAACTGCGTTGCGGCTCCCGCACCTCCAGCAGGCATACCTCAAAACCGGCCCCGGCAACGGCGCAACCCAGCGCGGCGCCCACCATGCCGCCGCCTACGATGAGTAAATCGTACTGATCGACGTGTTCAGAATTCGTCAAGAGAGACCCCCCTGCCCAGTCGCGGCAGACGACCATTGATGCCCATGAACTGCCTTGCCACAAGATGTTTGAGACCGGGCGCGATATCCATGCCGACCAATCCAAGATTGCGCAGCAATCTCAACGGCGCGAAAGGATTGGCAAAAAATCGCGCCAGACTGTCGGTAATCACGGCAACCGCATGCTGGTCTTTTCTACGCCATTGCTCGTAGGCTTGCAGCAGCGAAAGATCACCTGGATCCTGGCCAGCCCGTGCGGCGTCGCACAACAGATCAGCCAGCACCGCCACATCCCGTAGTCCGAGATTGAACCCCTGACCGGTCACCGGATGGATGGCATGGGCCGCATTACCGATCAGGGCCACACGGGGTCGGACCTGTTCGCAAGCCTGGCGCAATCGCAACGGATAGGCGACCCGCTTCCCCAAATCTCCCAACCTTCCCAATCGATAACCGAAACGTTGCTGCAACCTGGCGAGAAAGCGCTCATCCTCCAGCGCCATCAGTTCCGCCACCTCCTCATCCTTTGCCGTCCAGACCAGAGAGAGACGATCCTCGGTCATCGGCAGGATCGCCAGGGGTCCGGTATCGGTGAAACGCTCATAGGCGGTTCCCCGGTGGGATCGTTCGCTACGCAGATTAGCGATGATCGCCGTCTGCCCGTAAGCCTTCTCCTTCAGGGGAATCGACATCAACCGCCTGACCTGGGAATCGCCGCCATCGGCAGCCACCAGTAGACGACTGGTGATTCGTCGTTGAGTGTCATCCTGATCCAGCATGACTTCGACTTCATCTCCACTCACAGCGAAGCTTTTCAACCGGGCAGGGCAGATCAGCTCCACCGCAGATCGCTGTTCCAGTGCCTGCAACAACGCCTGACCAAGAGCGCGCGCCGTCACCACATAACCCAATGCGGCGACGCCCTCCTGACGATGATTCAACCGAGCAAAGCCGAAATGGCCACGGTCCGAGATATGGATATCCTGAATCGGTTGGGCCGCCGGCGCAATGCGCTCCCAGACTCCCATTGCCTTGAGAATCACATGACTGCCCCAGGAGAGCGCGATGACTCGGTCATCGAAACTGGGTTGGGTGGCCGATGCCAACGGCCAGGCCTCGATGACGCCAATGCTGAACCCCTGCCCGCTGAGCGCGTGCGCCAGACTGGCGCCCACCATCCCCCCGCCGACAATCAAGATATCGAATCGCTCCGCCATGCTCATGCCGCCATGATAGACTCTATCTCTTCCACTGATTTAGGAAGGTCCTTGGTGAGGATCTCGCAACCCTCCCGGGTTACCACCACGTCATCCTCTACCCGAATGCCTATATTCCACCACTTCTTGGCGACACCCTTGCTCCCCGCCGGAATATAGAGGCCCGGTTCGATCGTCAAGGTCATGCCAGGCTCCAGTAAGCGCCAAGTCCCGTCCACTTTGTAATCACCCACGTCATGAACATCCATGCCGATCCAGTGCCCGGTGCGATGGGGGAAAAAGGTCTTATATTTCTCCTCACGAATCAGCTTTGCCACCGAGCCCTTTAGAATTCCCAGTTTAACCAACCCTCGGGTAATGGTGCGCACGGCTGCATCGTGAGGATCATTCCAGTGATTGCCGGGTTTGACCTTGGCGATGGCGGCCTCCTGAGCGGCCAACACCAATTCATATAACTGCCGTTGGCTATCACTGAAACGCCCGTTCACCGGATAGGTGCGGGTAATATCCGAAGCGTAGTAATCGAGCTCACACCCGGCATCGATCAGTAACAACTGCTTGTCCTCCAGCTTATCCTTGTTATCGATGTAGTGCAGGGTACAGGCATTCGCTCCCACGCCGACAATCGGCGGATATGCCTGAGCCTTGGCGCCATGGTGCGAACACTCACGTACGAACTCGGCCTCCAGCTGATACTCCCAAACCCCTGACTCACAAGCCAGCATCACCTTTCTATGGGCCTTGGCGGAGATACGCGCCGCCTGGCGCATGGCCTTGAGTTCGGAACGGCTTTTAAACAACCGCATTTCATGCAGGTAGTGATCCAGGGCAATGATCTCCACCGGTCCATGCACGCCACTGCGGGATTCACAACGAATGGCGTTGATCCACTCAGACAAACGCTTATCGAATTGGGGATTGCACCCCATCACATAGAAGACTCGCTCGCACTGCTCCAGCATGCGCGGCAGGATGTCATCCAAGTCACCGATCGGAAAGGAGTCATCGGCGCCATAGTCGCTACAGGCGCCCTCCTGCCCGGCCCGAAAACCATCCCACAGCTCCTTCGTCGGATCGCGCTCACGATTGAACAGAATGTACTCCGCCTGCTTGCGTCCGGGGATGAGGACAAGCACGGCTTCAGGCTCGGGGAACCCGGTCAAATAGTAAAAGTCACTGTCCGGCCGATAAGGGTAATGCACATCCCTGTTGCGAATCAGCAGCGGCGCTGTCGGTAGAATGGCGATGCTGCCGGGACCCATCATCCGTATCAGTTCACGGCGGCGCCGTTTGAATTCACTCGCCAGCATGATCATTCTCCCGATTTTTGGCCAAATCCCCCCAGATAAGCAGGGTCACAACCTTGAGGAACTCCTGCAATTCGGAATAGGCCTGCTCCGTCGCCTCGCCTGCGTCAAGGGAGTCATAGTCAAGCCGGGTAAAATGGGAGATATCCTGTAACGCCTCTTTGGCATCGCCAACCAGTTGCTGTTCTGAGATACCGGCCATGCCCAGTCCGTAAAGATAGCCTTCGCACCAATCGCGCAACCCCTTGGCCCGATCTGTGATAGGCCGGGAATCGTCCGGCAGGAAGGGCATGAAAGAGAGATCCTCCCGGACTATCCGCTCCCGGGTGGCGAAGTAGAGTTGGCCGATCAACGCCCTGGCCTCGCGCGCCGACAGATCATCCCGCGGTCGACCCTCGAACAGCGCCTCCATCCACTCCACATGGCCCTGGCTGGGACCGGCGCAGATCAAACCACTGATCACGCCGTGGATCTCACTCGCCCCAAGATCGAGGCCGATTGCATCCAACGCCCCTTCGAGGCACAAGTATTCAGGCATCGGGTTATTCTCTGTCATGCAATGTTCCGCTGGCTCCCCTATCATTGGCAACAAATCATAACATGCAGCCCTAGGGTAGTGCTTGGAAAGGGCGCGCCATTTCCTGCGGACTGCACCTTGCCTTGGGTGATGTGGGGCACACTGCATCCTAAGTTATTAGGTTGACGGAGTACTAGGGCTTGTTAACACTAATCGGGTTGTCACTGTTGCGCCTGAAAAAGCCCCAATCAAGGCGCGAGGAGCGCGGTTTGGTCGCTCCAAATAAGCGACGAGCAACGCCGAGTGGGGCTTTTTCAGGCGCAACCCGAAGGGCCAGGTGCCATTTTTCACCCAGCGGCGTTATCACTCGCTCATGTAGCCGGGCTACACCACGCTCGTTCTGCCTTGCTGGGTAAAAAATGGCGCCTGGCAGTGACAATCCGATTAGTGTTAACAGGCCCTAGAGATTGACCCACCACAATCCGCCCACTATATTGATGCCCATGACCGAGAAAGAGACACAGAACCCGGCAGACCTGGATCTTCGCAAACTGGAAGTTCGCGTCGAGGAACTGATACACGCCTGCTCCTACCTCAAGGACGAGAATAAATCCCTGCGCGTGAGACAGGATAACCTGGTCACCGAGCGCGCAGCGCTCATCGAGAAGACGGAACTGGCGCGCACCCGCGTTGAAGCCATGATCACCCGGCTCAAGTCCATGGAAACGCCCCAGTGAACAGCAACCCGCTGCCGGTGACGGTCTACATTCTCGACAAGGAGTACCGTATCTCCTGCCTGCCGGAAGAGCGGGAACCCCTGTTGCAGGCAGCGGCCTATGTTGACGGCCAGATGCGCGAAATCCGCCAGAGCGGCCGTATCATCGGCTCAGAGCGGGTAGCCGTGATGGCTGCGTTGAACATAGCCAACGATCTACTGTTGAATCAGCAAAACAGAGAAGACGGCACACAAAACATCACCCGCCGCATCAAGAGCCTGCAGGAGAAGATCGAGATTGCCCTCAACTCGACCAATCAACTGGAACTTTGATCGAATAAGGGTTAGCCTAGAGGTTAGACATCCCCTGCGGTGTACGATAGCAGCCCGGGTATTTTCTTGAGCCTAATATCTACCCTGGGAACATAACGATGGTGCGGTGTGCATGTCCGTTTCCATGCGGAAAGCCTGAAACACCTCTGTTGTTCCCACTTGAACCCTCTGGTTCAAGAACAAAGGCACGCATCGGCACAGGTGGGGGGTGTCGCTCCACCAACATCAAGCTGAGCAATGGATATACAGCGACTTCGCCGACGAATCAAGACCCAGCGGCAACAACTCAGCCGGCAAACGCTCAAACTTCACAGCCAACGAATCCTCCGCCTGGCCGGCAACTATAAACCGTTCAGGCATGGCCACCGTGTCGCCTTTTACTATGCCATGCGCGGCGAAATGGATCCCGCCCCCCTGTTACAACTGGCAATCCGCACCGGCAAGACTCCTTATTTGCCGGTATTACGCCAGCGTCCGGCGTGCGGGCTTTGGTTTGCTCCTTATCCGCAAGGCGCCAAGCTGATAGACAACCGCTTCGGCATTCCCGAACCCTGCTTCAAACACCGGCGCCTGGTTATGCCTTGGGCCCTGGATCTGGTATTCGTGCCACTGATCGCATTCGACGCTCAGGGCCATCGCTTAGGCATGGGTGGCGGTTATTACGACCGCACTTTTGCCTATAAAAGGCAACGCACGCATCTTCGGGGTCCCAAACTGATCGGCCTTGCGCATGAATTCCAACGGGTGCCGCGACTCAGCGCCAAGCCCTGGGATATTCCACTCGATGCAGTGATAACCGAGTCATGTATTCACAACTTTATATAGGTAAAATGACTGGAATGGCATCCATGCAAAGATCATCTTCAGCAAATCACCGGCATCAATGCGCACTTAACCAACAGTGATCTACAACAACGATTTGAATTAATTGACAAAAGATTGTCATCTGTTCTGGATTTTTTTTAAAGCTGAATTATACTCAGTTCATCCATTAAGGTAGTTCTCTCGGGAGGAAAGTTAGATGGCGAAGAAAAAGGCCGCCAAAAAGAAGGCAGCAGTAAGACGTTCAACCACAACCAAGAAGGCAACCTCAAGAAGAAAGGTTGCCAAGAAGAGGGTAGCGACCAGGAAGAAAGTCGCCGCTAAGAAAAGAGTCGCAAAGAAGAAAGTCGCGGCGAAAAAGCGGGTAACCAGGAAAAAGACTACCAAGAAGAGAGCTGCTAAAAAGAAAGTCACGACAAAAAAGCGGGTAGCCAAGAAGAAGACAGCGAAGAAAAAGGCCTCGGTAAAAAAGCGCACAGCTAAGAAAAAGGCCTCGGTAAAAAAGCGCGCAGCTAAGAAAAAGGCGGCAAAAAAGAAGGTCGTCAAGAAAAAAGTAGCCGCTAAGAAGAAGGCTACCAGGAAAAAAGCCGCCTCGAAGAAGGCCGCCGTGAAGAAACGGCCCGCCCGCCCGAGGAAGGTAACCCCACGTAAGAAAAGACCCGCTAAATAGTCCTGACTATCGCAGCTGATGACAAACCCCGCCCTGCGGGGTTTGTCATTTTGCGCAGCCGACGCCGGCAAACAGGCGATACGCCGGATTGTCCGTCTCATCCCAGAAGGGATAGTCCAACCTCTTCAAACGACTCAGGAAGACGCCTGTATCTGCGTTTGACACCTGAATACCCATTAACACACGTCCATAGGCTGCACCGTGATTGCGGTAATGGAACAGACTGATATTCCATGCCTTACCCAGGTGATTCAGGAAATAGAGCAGCGCACCCGGCCTTTCCGGGAACTCAAAACGTATCAGTCTCTCATCCTCAAGACCTTGAGCATGGCCACCCACCATATAGCGAATATGTAATTTGGCTGTCTCGTTATCGGTCATATCCAAAATGGAATAGCCCTTATCGACAAAGCGTTGAAACAGCATCTTCCGCTCCTCATCGCCATGACTCAATTCAATGCCGACAAAAATCTGCGCCCTGGCGGCATCGCTGTAGCGATAGTTGAACTCGGTTATGCTGCGTTTGCCTATCAGCTTGCAGAATTGCAGGAAGCTCCCTGGACGTTCAGGTATCTGAACAGCGAAAAGGGCTTCTCTACGCTCGCCAAATTCCGCACGTTCAGCCACATGCCTTAAACGATCGAAATTGATATTGGCCCCACTGTTGATCGCGATAAGGTGCTTACCGGCCATCTCATCACGCTTGACGTAGCGCTTGAGACCCGCCACCGACAACGCCCCCGCGGGTTCCGCAGTGGTCCGGGTGTCATCATAGATATCCTTGATTGCGGCGCAGATCTCATCGGTGCTGACGAGCACCACCTCATCCACGACCTTCCGCGCCAAGCGATAGGTCTCTTTACCAACCTGCCTCACCGCCACGCCATCGGCGAAAATACCCACCTGCTTAAGTCTGATCCGGCGCTTTGCCTTCAAGGCTGCGTGGAGCGATGGCGCATCTTCAGGTTCAACGCCTATGATTTTCACCTGCGGGTAGACATACTTGACGTAGGCGCCGATACCGGCGATCAAACCACCGCCCCCAACGGGCACGAATATCGCCTCGGGAGGGGTCGGATGCTGCCGCAGCAGCTCCATGCCGATCGTTCCCTGCCCGGCAATCACCTC
Organism: Candidatus Thiodiazotropha sp. (ex Epidulcina cf. delphinae); assembly: GCA_025656455.1. Classification (GTDB taxonomy): domain Bacteria; phylum Pseudomonadota; class Gammaproteobacteria; order Chromatiales; family Chromatiaceae; genus Thiodiazotropha. The sequence goes on from JAHXHS010000009.1 coordinate 51,152, forward strand.
GGGATCATCGAACGGGTGAATGAAGGTCAAGTTCTGCTGTTGCGCGAGAACCTGGGATCGCGCGTAGGCCTCATCATAGGAATCGCCGGCCAAGACGATCTTTGCCCCGAGGTTCCTGACAGCCTGCACCTTGATGGGCGGCGTTGTTTTCGGCATTACGATCAATGCCTGGATTTTCAGCTTACGGGCCGCCAGCGCAACCCCCTGGGCGTGATTCCCCGCAGATGCGGCGATGACTCCCTGACCTCTGACCTCATCAGGCAGGCTGACCATTTTGTTATAGGCGCCCCGCAGCTTGAAGGAGAAGACCGGCTGGAGATCTTCACGCTTGAGGAAAATGTGGTTAGCCAGACGCGAGGAGAGAAGATCGGCCCTGTCCAGGGGTGTCTCCCTGGCCACGTCATAGACACGTGCGCGCAGGATCTTTTCTATATAACGTTGAGGCATGGACTCATCCGATGACAATGAGAAATGAAGCGACTGACATTCATCACTTGCATGGGTATTATTAACCCGGCGACCTAATATGTTGCATTCAGCCGATCTACGCCTGCCTACAGCAAGGCATTAAAATGCCACTGTAGCACGCCTACAGTCAGTTTTAATAACCCAGTCTGTAGGCAGGCACACATCGGCCTGCTTTGATTTGCAATGACGCCAATCACAGCCATATCGGGAGAGACAAAATGCATGCAGACGAACTCAAAAAGCAGGCCGCCAAGGCCGCACTCGAATATGTCAAGGGCGGCGTCATCGGGGTCGGCACAGGCTCCACGGTCAACCATTTCATCGACTATCTCGCCAGCGTCAAAGGCAAGATCGACGGAACCGTCTCCAGCTCAGAGGCATCGACTGAGCGGCTGAAGCAGCACGGCATACCTGTCCTGGATCTTAATGCCGCCGGCGAACTCGAAATCTATATCGATGGGGCCGATGAATCCGATCACTATCTCAACCTGATCAAAGGTGGCGGCGGCGCCCTGACGCGGGAGAAAATCATCGCTGGAGCGAGCAAAAAATTCGTCTGCATCGCGGACGAGAGCAAACTGGTCGACATCCTGGGCAGCTTCCCCCTGCCGGTCGAGGTCATTCCCATGGCGCGCAGCCATGTAGCCCGTCAGCTGGTAAAACTGGGCGGCACACCGGTATGGCGGGAAAGCTTTGTCACCGATAACGGTAACGCCATATTGGATGTTCACAACCTGGAGATCATGAAGCCCAGGGAGATGGAGCAGCAGATCAATGCCATTGCAGGGGTTGTCACGACCGGCATCTTCGCCCTTCGAGGCGCGGATGTCTTGATACTGGGCACCGAAGCGGGAGCCAAGACGGTGCTGCCGAAATAGGTTGATTGGCGTCAATTACGTTTATTCGCTGACGATCAACTTAGCATTAGCCAACTGAATTGTTGTGATTTGTATGCTCTCCCACACGATCAGGGGAAGAGCCAAAAAAACGGGGCTCTTACGAGCCCCGCCTTTAATTTCTTATAGTTTTAGGAGAGCTATTATTAGAAGTTGTGGTTGACCTGAAGGCTGAAGATGCTGACATCGCCGTCTCTGTTGTCGAAACTGCTGCCAACATAGTTAGCCATTACCTGAGTGCGCTTGCTCAGACCATAGTGGTAACCGACACCGAAACCATCGTGGTCATTGGCGTCACTGGCGTCATCAGCGTAATCGAAGATCTTCACAGCGACCATACCCGGACCGGCCTTGATTGCACCATTGACCATAACGCTGTCCGAATCCTGCAGGTCACCGCCAGCCGGGTTTTCAACCGTCACATTCTCGAAGATAACGCCAACCTTAAACATACCGCCATCATAGCCAAAGCCGGCACGGAACTGATCCAGATCGGCGCCATCCACGCCAATAGCATCGATATTGCCGTCAGCGCCTTCGTAGGCCAAGGATGCGAAGATACCGGCATTTGAGTACATGGCAGCCAGCGAGTAGGCATCGGCAAGGCCGTCTGCCTCATTATTCTCGCCAGGAACCAGAGCAGCGGCAAGGGTCACGCCACCCAGGCTGGGAGAGATATAGGCCAGGGTGCCGTCAGCGCGGCGATCAACCAAAGACTCAGTGTAGTTGAGGTTGTTATCAACAGCCGTGTCACCGAAATAGTCCAACGAACCCGTGGAGATCTTCAGCGGGGTGTCATGACGGCCAAGCACAACTGTACCGAAACCACCGGCCAGACCGACAAAGGCGTTACGTGCGCCCAGGCTGCCGTCACCGGAGAACTCGTTACCACCAGGGTTGGTGGAGATGTTCACGCCGTACTCGATCTTGTAGACAGCGGTCAGGCCGTTACCCAGATCCTCAGAGCCTTTGACACCAAGACGCGAGGTCCGGTTGTTGATCTGAATGTTGTCGACTTCGCTAGCACTGGAGCGTTCGTCGCTAACGACATCAAGAGACTGACGGACCTTACCGTAGATAGTGGCATCAGCCATTGCAGCAACAGGAGCCACCAGCGCAGCGGCAATTGCCAGAGAGAGTACTTTTTTCATTGAGTTAACTCCGAAGAATTGATGGGTAGAAAATTTGACTACGATGCGAATACTAGTCAACCAGATAATAAATTGCAAGCGTTTTTTTGCAAAAAAGACACAGAAAAATCAATTGTTGTTTATATGAGACACAAAGGAAAACCACTTCATTAATCGCTATGATATCAATATGTTAAATAAACGGCATCCGATAAATTCGCTAGCTGATTCACGCCATACCCTAGAAAATTACTCGGTTATTGTTGCGCTATTTTTTTCATCCAAAATTACAACAACAACACCGTTTAACAAACGACATAAATCATTCAAATTCAATATATTAGATAACTCAGGCTATATCTGACATGAACAATGAGCATGAATTATCTGATAAAATGAGGTATCTGGGCAATTAATTCATCATCAGGGGGGCGACGCGCTGACGCAGAAACCTGACCAGACTTTCCAACTGCCGATGCCTGTCCGCAAGCCGGTCAATGTAACCCAGGGTCCTTGGGATCTCCTTCAGGTATCCCGACTTACCGTCGCGTTGATTCAATCTGGCGAAAATGCCACTCGCCTTGAGGTGGCGTTGCACGCCCATCAGATCAAACCAGGTCAGGAACTGCGCTTCATCCACTGTACGCAGCACGCCTGAGTGTTGCGCCAGTTCGAAATAGCCCATGACCCAGGCTTGCGTCTGCTCGCCGGGCCAGCTGATATAGCAATCACGCAACAGAGAGACCAAGTCATAGGTTACGGGCCCGATCACGGCATCCTGGAAATCGAGAATACCGGGGTTATGGCGTTCAGTGACCATCAGGTTGCGTGAATGGTAGTCACGGTGGACACACACCTGGGGTTGTTGAAGGGCGTTGTCCGCAAGCAGGGTAAAGACCTGATCCAGCATCCGTTGCTCATCGCCCGTCAATGTCAGGCTCAATTCACGCCCCAGCAGCCATTCGCGGAACAACCCCATCTCCCGCATCAGCAGTGTCCGGTCATAGTGCGGCAGGCCTTGCAACGGTCCACATGCCTGGAGGGTCGCCAGCGCACCCAAGGCGTCGCCGTAGAGCCTATCCGCCGTTTCCGTTGTCAGCTTGTCGAGATAGAGCACACTGCCCAGATCTTCCAGCAGCATAAACCCCTGAGAGAGATCCTTTGCATGGATATGCGGCACGTTCAAGCCGATGGATTCGAAAGCCTGCGCCACCTGCACGAAAGGCTTGGAGTCTTCTTTCTCTGGTGGAGCGTCCATGGCGATATAGCTTTGACCCGCCGCTCTGATACGAAAATAACGGCGAAAACTCGCATCCCCGGAAGCGGGTTCGAAGGAGAAATCCCTCAACCCGGGTAACGAGGTCAGCCACGCTTTCAGTTGTTCTATACGTTGTGGCATGCCACTCCTTAAAATACTTGCCAGGCGCATCGGCAGATGAAGGGTTGGACGGAAATCGGCCGCAAATGGACGCCAATCGTCGCTAATAGTCGGCCATACGGATGCGACAAAAATATAACCCATTTCTTGGAAATTTGCCTGACTGCCTCAAACAGGTCAGCCAGGGCGAAAAGAGGCCCTCGCTAAGGGCCGCGGAAAAAAAGATTTAACCCAAAATGCGCCGGATTGTTGCCTGCCTTCGAGGCGTAGCGAAGGGCGCGTAGCCGGGCCTACGTAACCGAAGCTACAACAAAGAAGGCGGGCAAGAAGACAAGTAGTTTGGGTTAAATCTTTTTTTCCGCGGCCCTAAGTCCGCGAAGGATCCTCAGACAATGCCTTCTTGGCGTACTATACGAGCTTGGCGAGAGAAATTTTGCATGCCTAACCAGTGATTGAGAACTATCAAGGTGATGTGCAGTGGGCTTGTGTACCCCGTCATTCCGGCGCATGCCGGAAAAGTGGTGCATGGATGCACCGTTTACGGACCAAAGGATGGAATCCAGTCAGTCGTTGAATTCCCTGGATCCCGGCATGCGCCGGGATGACGTGGCTTTAAAAAGTGTGTGTTTCTGAATAGAGACTAGTGTGGTGTAACGTATAAACTGTACCAATCAGAGGCCCGTCAATGCCTCAAGACCAGGCGCAGCGCGCAGACAATGGCAGCGCCCTTGTTAAGCGCTGCAACGCAGGATTGAGGCATTGACGGGCCTCCCTTCGGGCGAGACGCTAAGCCGTCATCTGCGTTGTTGCGTTGCTTGGAAAGGGCACGCCATTCCCGGCGCAACGCGCCTAGCAGCTAACGGCTTAGCGTCTCGCTGATGGGTACAGTTTATACGTTACACCACACTAGCTATCTATCGCTGCAGTAGATAGACCGGCATCACCCCTTTCGTGCTTCCTGAATGTAACACGCATGCGCATATCATCGGCAATAAGATAAAAACAGGGCAAGGCCAGCAGGATCAGCACAGTGGCAAACAACAACCCGAAGCCGAGGCTTACCGCCATTGGGGAGAGGAAGGCCGTCTGGCCGGTGGCGAAAAAGATCAGCGGTGAGATACCCAGAAAGGTCGTGGCGCTAGTTAACAGAATCGGCCTGATGCGCACCCGCCCGGCCTCCACCAAGGCATCCTTGCGTTCCCAGCCGTCGCGTCTCATACGTTTGGCGAAATCGATCAGGATCAATGAATCGTTGACCACGATACCGGTCAGCGCCAGGAAACCGATCAGCGACAGGAATTGGATATGAAAGCCGAACAACAGATGACCCACGATCACACCGATGGCGCCGAACGGAATGGCGAACATCACCACCAGCGGGTCGAGTAGTGACCTGAACAACGCCGCCAGAATAAAAAAGATGATCGCCAGGGCGATCACACCGGCCCGCTTCATGCCGGCTATCGACTCAGCGGCCTTTTTCTTCTCCCCGAGAAAGATCAGGCGCTGACCTTGCGGGAGCTGGCTGAACTCCGCATTGACAAGTTCCAGCACCTGATTTGGGGTAGTGACCTTGGCATCGACCTCAGCGGTGATGGTCGCCAAACGGCTCAGGTTGCGCCGGTTGATACTGTTGTAACCCCGCGCCTCTTCGATTGCCGCCACGTCCCCGAGATAGACCGTTCGCCCGTCGTCCAGGGTGACCGGCAGTCGCGCCAAGGCGCCGGCATCGTGGCGCAGTTCATCATTGTAGATCAGACGAACCGGTATTCGCTTGTCACGCCAACTCACATGGGCAAGCTTGAGACCGAGAAATCCGCTACGCACTGCATCGGCCAGTTGCGTCTGAGTGAGGCCCAAGCGACGCCCCCGCTCGTTGAGCCGGTAACGATACTCCAATTTACCCGGATCCATATCCTGCCTGGCATCGGAGACCCCCGGCAGGCGATCGATAAAGCCGCGGATGTTCTCTGCGGTATGACTGATCCGGTCAACCGATTCGCCCAGCACGCCGATCTCCACATCGGCCCCCGCCGGACCGCCTTGGGTGCGCAGTATCGACATGCGCTGAATGCCGGGTATCTGCTGCAGCGCCTTGCGCACATCCTCGATCACTGCCTTGGAACTGCGCTCACGGCTACCCTCCCAGGATAACTTCAGACTCACCAGGGGCGAAATCCAGCGCTCGATAAAGCCCTTCGGTTTCTCCTTCTTCAGATCGACGATAAGCTGGATGTAACGGCTACCGATCTTGACCCGGTGAAAGTCGATGAACATCACCCCCACGTTACTCAGCAGGGTCTCCAGTTCATCGTCGCCCAGGGTCTGCATGAGGGTCTGCTCAAGCTTATCCGCCAGACGCGAGGCATCCTCGATGCTATAGGTGCTGGGCGCCTCGACATTGACGAAGAACTGGCCCACATCGACATGGCTGAACAGCAGGAACGGAATCCGGGTCACGGCAAAGGTCACCGCGATCGCCAACACCCCGACACTCAGCATGGCCACGGGATAACGATAGTCCAGACACTTGCGTAACAGTTGTGTGTAACGACGATTCAGCGCAGTCCAGTCGATACGCCCCGGCCTGCGCGCTCTTGCAGTGCGTAAAATCTCCTTGGCATGGGAAGGCAGCACACCGAAGGCCTCCAGCAGAGAACCGGCCAGCGAAGCGCTGACCACCACCGGGATCACCGAAATAAATGCCCCCATGGTGCCGCCGATGGCGAACATCGGCATGAAGGCGGCGATGGTGGTGGTGGTCGACGCCACCACCGGCCAGTAGACCTCCTTGGTGCCTAAGGCCGCGGCGTTGGCGGGACTCTCACCCATCTCCAGATGGCGGTAGATGTTCTCATTGACGATGATCGCATCGTCAACGATCAGGCCGAGGGCAATCAGAAAGGCGAACAGGGAGACCATGTTGATGCTGTAGCCCAGCATGAACAGGGTGATCACCGCCACCAGGAAAGAGACAGGAATACCCAGGGCGGTGATGAAGGCGACCCGGAAATTGAGCATCAGATAGAGCGCCAGCAACACCAGGGTAAGTCCGACGATACCCGATGACTTGACCGTCTCCAGCCGGTTCTTGACATATACGGAGAGATCGCTGAACAGCCCGAGCCTGACACCGACCGGCAGATCCGGCTGGCGGGCATCCACGAACTCGCGCGCCAGTCTCGCCACTTCGATAGTGGAGGCCTGGCTGGTCTTGTTAATGGTGAGATTGACCGAGGGCTTGCCGTTGAAGCGTCCCAGGGTCTGCGCCTCTTCCAGGCGCAACTGGACCTTTGCCACATCCCCCAGCCGTAACTGTCCACCCTGTTCGTTACGGCGCAGCACAATCCCCGCCATCCGTTCGGGATCGGGGGGCACGCCCATGCCGCGGAGACGGATATCCCCGCCGGTCGATTTCAGCGTGCCGCCCGGCAGGTCCTGCAGATTGGCCCGCAACCCATGGGCTATCTGACTGAGCGAGACCCCACGCGCCGCCAATATCTGCGGATCGACAACCACCCAGATCTCCCACTCCCGGTCACCGGCCGTGCCCACCGACGCCACACCGGGCAGTTGGATCAGTTGATCCTTGATGCCCTCGGCGACGGCATACAACTCGCCCCGGGAGATATCACCGAACAGGCTCACCGAGATGACCGGGAAACGGGTCTCGAGCCGGGCCAATTCCGGCTCCTCGGCCTGCTCCGGCAGATCCTCCACCTGATCCAGCGCAGTGCGGACCTTGCGCATGAAGTTGTCCACATCGGCGCCGCTTTTCAATTCGATGAGGATATTGGAGGTACTCTCGTTGCTGGTGGAGCTGATGACATCGATATCGGCCAGGCCGTCCAGTTCCTGTTCAATGGGTAGGGTGACCTGGCGCTCCATCTCCTCTGGAGAGGCGCCCTCGAAGAGGGTCTTGATCGTGACCTTGTCCTGCTCTATCACAGGGAACATCTCTTGCGGCATGGCATACCAGGAGATGACACCGGCCAGCAGGACGATGATCAACAGCAGGTTGACCATCAGTGGATTGCGTATGGAAAAATCGATCAACGGGCTTCCCCGTCCGATTCCACCTGGACTTCGATATCGTGACTCAGCACCTCCACATCCCTTGCAACCACCAGATCACCCGGTTCGACACCACGCCGGATAAGCTGCAGATCATCCTGGCGTAGGCCTGGCGTCACCCGTTGCCGCACCAGACGGCCCTCCCTCACCAGAAACAGATAGTGCTTGCCTTCTTCCCGCATCACCGCCGAGGCCGGCACGACCAAGGCATCGGTTCTGGGACGCAGCGGCAGGTCGACCTGTCCCAACTGCCCGGGCAACAACCCCTCGCCTGGAATGCGAATGCGCAGCGGATGGGTGTGGGTCTGAGGATCGGGATCGAACTGCAGGGCAACCAGTTCACCCTCCACCCGCCGACCATCGACATCCACAACCAGCGCCTGCCCCAGCGAGAGGGCGGCGGCCACATCGCCGCTCACCGCCACCACCAGTTCCAAGGCGCCGGTATCGATCAACTCCAACACCAGGCTGTTGCCTTGCAGGTAGTCACCCACCTCGGCCATCACCCGGTTGACGCGTCCGCTGAAGGGGGCTGACAGACGGGTGCGTTCAAGATTGCGCCGGGCACGGCTCAGCGCCGCCTCCTGCCGGGCCAGGCGGGCCCGGTTGCTCTGCCTGCCAAACCCCAGCCGCGCCTCTTCACTCTGTAGATTGATCAACTGTTGGCGTGAACTCTCCCGGGTGGAGACGGATGCCAGTGATCCCTTTCCAAGCTTCTCCAAGCGTTGATATTCACGCTCTGCCAGGCGGCGATTTTCACCGGCCAGCTTGAGTAGCGCCTGATCGCGCTCCAGGGCTGCCTGGGTCTCACTCAATTGAGACGCCGCTTCGCTCAGCGCATCCCGATAGTCGGCGTCGTCCAACTGCAGCAGCAGATCTCCGGCATCCACCAACTGGCCCGGCTCCACTTGACGGATCATCACTTCCCCCGACACCTCGAAACGCAGAGAGGCAATCTGGCGGGGACGCAAGACACCGGTGAATTCAACGCTCGGCAGCAGATCCCGCTGCTCCACTTGGGTGACCTCGACACGGGTGATGCCGGGTTGTTTCATTGCCACATTGGCCTCAGGCCGGGTCGCCACCAACAGAACAATAATGAGGATCGTGACGATGAGGATGGTCAGGGTGAGGAAAAAACGGCGTCTAGCGGAGGTCACGAGCTATACCAGTTATGCGGAGAATTTGAAGTAAAAGGGATTGTATGCGATTTTGTGTAGACCCGCGTGATGATTTATCAATGCCACTCCTACTGAGTTCTGTATTCGGCATAGGTTCCCTGACAGTAGATACCGAGTAAATTTAAAACACCAACCAACCACCTTGATGTCACGCTTTCCAACCCTGCAAACCCTGCTGTCATGCCTGCTGATACCCCTGCTTGCAGATGCGGATCAACCCGTGCGGCTCGATCAAGGAATCGATTGGGAATATTGCAATCCGCTGACTCCCGCTAACGCGCTCCCGCTCCCGGCGCCGCCCCTCCCCAGCGGCCAGATACGGATCGAAGCGGAACGCATGGATTTCGACCAGAAGACGGGGCAGGGCCGTCTGAGCGGATCCGTTCAACTCTGGCGCCATGACGGCTATGCGGAAGCGGATAACATCACCTACCATCAGGACACCCGCGCCGCGGACCTCTTCGGCAATCTGTTCCTGCAACAATCCGGCCTGCGCATCGGCGCCACCCGGGGACATCTGGAATTGGATGACGACAGGGGTTGGCTGAGCGATACCGAATTTCGCTTCACCCAGCGCAGCGCCCGCGGCAGCGCCGAGACGATCGAACTATCCGGCAAACAGCGCTCCCGTTTTCAAGCGGTGATCTACACCACCTGCCCACCAGGGAAAAACGACTGGTCCCTGGCCGCCGCTGAACTGGATATCGATATGACTGAAGGATGGGGTAGCGCCCGTCACGCCCGCCTGCGCCTGGCAGGCGTACCACTGCTCTACCTGCCCTATTTTACCTTTCCCGTGGACGAACGGCGCAAAAGCGGCTTGCTGATACCGGCCATCGCCTCGTCCAATCGCCTCGGTAGTGAACTGTCGCTCCCCTACTACTTCAATATCGCGCCCAACTACGATGCCACACTGACCCCTCGCTGGATGAGCAAACGCGGCCTCATGCTAGGTGGAGAATTTCGCTTTCTCAGCGACAACCATCGGGGTGAGATCAGCGGAGAGATACTGCACAATGACAGACAGGAGAGTCCGGATCACGGCGATCAGCGACGCGCCCTGAGGTTCTTTCACCTCAGCCGGCCCGCCCCCGGCCTGACGACACGCATCGAAACCAATGCCGTCAGCGACGACGAGTACCTGGACGATTTCGGAACCGGACTTGCGATCACCAGCACCCGCCACCTGGAGCGGGTTGGCGAGGTGAGCTACCGCTCGGGAGAGTGGCGAATGCTCGGCCGTTTGCAGACGTTTCAGACCGTGGACGAAACCCTCAGTAAGCGCAGTCACCCCTATCGCAGATTACCCCAACTGCTGGGCACCTACCGGAGTTCCGACAACCGCTTCGGTCTCGACCTCGCATTTATCGGCGAATACACCGACTTCAAGCACGATACCCTGAACAACGGGGAGCGGCTCATCCTTCGCCCTTCGCTGAGCCTGCCGATGCGCCGTAGCTGGGGGCATCTGACCCCGCGATTGAGCCTTAACTATGCGGCCTACAAGCTGGATGAAAAGGACGCTCCGGTAAACGAAAAACCGCACTATTTCGTGCCCGCCTTCAGTCTCGACAGCGGTCTGGTCTTCGAGCGCGACACCCACTGGTTCGGCGCGTCTGCCTTGCAGACCCTGGAACCCCGCCTCTTCTACCTCTATGCGCCCTACGAGGACCAGTCTGAGATCCCTGACTTCGACACCGCGGATCTTGACCTAAGACTCGCCAACCTGTTCAAGGAGAACCGTTTCACGGGCAAGGACCGTTTTGGCGATGCCAATCAGATCTCCTTCGGCCTTACCTCCCGCTGGTTTCAGGCAAGCAACGGCATGGAACGATTACGCGCCGGCATCGGTCAGATCTACTACGCCAAAAAGAGAGCGGTGCAACTGACCGAGCCTGTCGATGAAAATCCTTCATCCGCTGTGGTGGCCGAACTCTCGACACGGCTCGGGCGCTACTGGCGCAGCACCCTGAATCTACGGCGCAATCCCCACCTGGAGGAGGATCAGATCGATAAAGGCCGCTTTACCCTGCGCTACCACACCCCCGATCGCGAACAGTTCAATATCGATTACAATTTCAATCGCGATACCATCGAAGACCTGGATATCTCGTTCTTCTGGCCCTTTGGTCATAAGTTCAGCCTGTTCGGAAAATGGAAACACTCATACCTTTATGAGCGGAATATGAATAGAATACTCGGCTTCGAATACGGTGGCCGCTGCTGTTGGAAACTGCGGACTCTCTTCCAACGCTATGTGGCGAACGAAGATCGGGACGAAGATGAGGCGTCGCGTTTCATGCTGCAGCTGGAACTACGGGGGCTTGGCGCCCTGGGCCAGCCGGTGGAAAAAACAATGCAGGATACGATTTATGGTTATCAGACTGAACGGCAATGACAATGGGTAGCAGACCCACCTCACGCTTTCGATTGATCGGACTGATGGCGCTCGCGGCCAGTCTCACACTACAGGCAGCGGTCAAAGAGCTGGACCATATCGTTGCCGTGGTGAATGAGGACATCATCGCCAAGAGCGAACTCGACAGCCAGACGCGGGAGATGCTCGCCCAGCTCACGCAAAAGCGCACCAACCTGCCCCCGATGCGAATCCTCCAGGAACAGGTGCTGGAACGCATGATCGCCAAACGCCTGCAGCTGCAGACCGCCGAACGGCTCGGCCTCGGCGTGGACGATGCCACGGTCACCAAGGCGATTGCCAATATCGCCCAAAACAATAACATCTCCCTGCTGCAACTGCGCGAGACCCTGGAGGCTGACGGCATTAGTTTCCCCCTGTTCCGCGAGCAGTTGCGGGAGGACATCCTGATCAATCGACTGAAACAGAAAGAGGTGATCAATCGTATCGTGATCACCGAACAGGATGTCAAGAGCTTCCTCGCCCGGGAGATCGGGACCAGTCGGCAACGCTCAGCGGTACGCCTGTTCCACATCCTGATCGCCACCCCGGAAGGGGCTTCCCCGCAGGACGTGCAGGCGGCGAAGCGGGAGGCCCTGTCGGTCTATGATCAGCTCAATCAAGGCGCCGATTTCAGTGAGCTCGCGGTACGGGTCTCAGATGGAAGGCAGGCCCTCGAAGGCGGCGATCTCGGCTGGATCGAGACCTCTCGCATTCCCAGCCTGTTCACCAGTGTGGTCGACGAAATGGAGCCGGGGACCATCAGTGAACCGATCCGCAACGCTTCGGGATTTCACATCGTCAAGCTGTCTGAGGTAAGGGGCGGCAAAAAGCTGATCATCAATCAGACGCATGCCCGGCACATCCTGGTGAACACCAATGAGATCGTCTCCGACAACGAGGCCCGGCAGCGTCTGGAGACCTTGCGGGAACGCATCGTCGGCGGCGATGCCTTCGAAACCCTGGCCCGTTCCCATTCGGATGACAAGGCCTCGGCCATCAAGGGCGGCGACCTGGGCTGGACCAGCCCCGGCGACCTGGTTCCCCAATTCGAGGAGCGGATGGACGCCCTGGCGATCGACGAGATCAGCGAGCCCTTCAAGACCCAGTTCGGCTGGCACATCGTACAACCCCTGGAGCGGCGGCAGCATGACAATACCGAAGAGGCGTTGAAGAATATGGCGCGCCAGGAGATTCAGAAACAAAAATCGGAAGAGGCCATCGAACTCTGGCTGCGTCAGCTGCGCGACGAGGCCTATGTCGAGATCCTCCTGGAAGCGTTGGATACCCCTTGATTTCCCGTCTTGCGCTCACTCCCGGCGAACCGGCCGGTATCGGCCCGGATCTGTGTGTCATGCTGGCCCAGCGGCCCTACCCGGAAACCGAGATCGTGGCGGTTGCCGACCCTGTCTTACTGCAGCAACGCGCCGAGCGCCTGGGTCTGCCCCTGCAACTATTGCCTTTCGAGAGCGACAAACCGCCCGCCCCGCTCCCTCCAGGACAACTCAGATACCTGCCCGTCGCACTGCAGAACGCGGTGAGCTGCGGCCGGTTGAATCCAGCCAATGCCGGCTATGTACTCGAGACACTCAGGCTTGCCACCGAGGGTTGTCTCGCCAATCACTTCGACGGCCTGGTAACCGGCCCGGTGCACAAAGGGGTGATCAACGACGCCGGTCTGCCCTTTACCGGGCATACCGAATACCTGTCGGCGCTCTGTAACCATGCTCACCCGGTGATGATGCTCGCCACCCCCGACCTGCGGGTGGCGCTTGTCACCACTCACCTCCCCCTGTCCGAGGTCAGCCAGGCGATTACCAAAGCGCGGCTGCGCCAGGTCGCCGGCACCCTCCACCACGACCTGCAACGGCGGTTCGGCATCCAGCAACCGCGCATCATGGTCTGCGGACTCAATCCTCACGCTGGCGAACAAGGGCACCTGGGGAGGGAAGAGATCGAGATCATCCAGCCGGTGCTGGCGGAACTCAACAGCACTGGCATGCAGCTGATCGGCCCCATGCCGGCCGACACCCTGTTCATGCCCATCCACCTGCAACAGGCCGATGCGATCCTGGCCATGTATCATGACCAGGGATTGCCGGTGCTGAAGCACCTGGGATTCGGTAACGCGGTCAATATCACCCTAGGGTTGCCTATCATCCGCACCTCGGTCGACCATGGCACGGCGCTGCCCCTGGCAGGCACCAATCAGGCGGATCTGGGCAGTCTGATATACGCGATCAAGGTTGCGGAGACGATGGTCAGAAGTAAGCTAAACACCTGAGCATAAAACGTAGGGTGCGGCAGGGCCGCACCCTACGTGACCCATTACCCGCCGGCAATCGTCATCCTATCGATCAGCCAGGAGCCGGTCTGGATGCTGCTGCGGGTCTCTACATCCGTACCGACCTCCCGCAGCCCCATTAACATGTCACGCAGGTTGCCGGCAATGGTGATCTCTTCGACAGGATATTGAATCACCCCGTCTTCCACCCAGAAGCCCGCGACGCCGCGAGAATAATCGCCGGTAACCATATTGACCCCCTGCCCCATCAACTCGGTGACCAACAGGCCGCGCTCCATCTTTCTCAGTAGGCCTTCCCTGTCCAGTTCACCGCTGTTGATGCGGAGATTGCGCACCCCGCCCGCATTTCCGGTGGTCTCCATGCCAAGCTTGCGCGCGGCATAGCTATCGAGTACATAGCTCTCCAGCACGCCATCGCGGATGAAGGCCCTGCGGGTGGTGGCGACGCCCTCGTTGTCATAGGCGGCGCTGGCCAGTCCGACGGGCAGTCGGGGCTCCTCATGGATCTCGATGAATTCAGGGAAGATCTGTCTGCCCAGGTGGTCGAGGAGAAAACTGGCCTTGCGATAGAGGGCGGAGCCCCGAATCGCGCCGACGAAACTGCGCAGCAGACCCACCGCCACATCCGCTTGAAACAGCACCGGCGCCTGCTGCGTTGCAACCTGCCGCGCGCCGAGACGTGACAGGGTCCTCTGTGCGGCGATCATCCCAACCTGCTCCGGGGACTGCAGCCGGTCACCCTGGCGCGACAGGGTATACCAATAGTCACGCTGCATGCTGTCATCCTGCTTACCCACCACGGCGCAACTGAGGCTGTGGCGAGATGCGGGATAGCCGCCGATAAAGCCATGGGTGTTGCCGTAAACCTGCAAACCGTCATGGGAGTTGAGGGTGGCGCCCTCGGAATTGACGATGCGGGGATCCAGCTCACGGGCCGCGTTCTCACAGCGGATGGCCTGCTCGATGCCCTGCTCTACACTCAGTTTCCAGGGGTGATAGAGCTCGAGATCGGGCAGGTCGGTCGCCATCAGACCGGCGTCCGCCAGGCCGGCGCAAGGGTCTTCCGAGGTGTAACGGGCAAAGTTGCAGGCCGCCGCCACCGTCTCCTTAAGCGCCTGTGGACTGAGGTCCGAGGTGCTGGCGGCGCCCTTACGCCGACCAAAATAGACGGTGACACCCAAACCGTTGTCCCGGGTATGCTCGATGGTCTCGGTTTCACCCAGGCGCACCGTCAACGAAAGCCCCGCATCGCTGCTCACTCCCGCCTCCGCCGCACTCGCTCCCTGACGTTTCGCCTCTCTCAGCAGATCCTCGACCAGCTGTTGAAGCTCGGCTTTACGCTGCTCCATGTCGATCACTGTTCGGTACCCCCGACGGTCAATTCATCCACCTTCAGGGTTGGCTGCCCGACGCCCACCGGCACGCTCTGCCCCTCCTTGCCGCAAACGCCGACACCGGCATCCAGCTTCAGATCGTCGCCAACCATGCTCACCCGGGTCATGGCTTCGGGGCCGTTGCCTATCAGGGTGGCCCCTTTCACCGGCCGGGTCACCTTCCCGTTCTCGATCAAATAGGCCTCACTGGCGGAGAAGACGAACCGGCCGGAGGTGATATCCACCTGGCCGCCACCGAAATTGACCGCATACAGCCCTCTATCCACCGAGGCGATGATCTCCTCCGGTTTATACTCGCCGGGCAATAGATAGGTGTTGGTCATGCGCGGCATCGGCAGGTGCGCATAAGATTCGCGCCTGCCGTTGCCTGTCGTATCCACCTTCATCAGCCGGGCGTTGTGCTTGTCCTGCATATAACCCTTGAGCATGCCGTTTTCGATCAGCACCGTGTTTTGACTCGGCGTCCCTTCATCATCCACATTCAGCGAACCACGACGCCCAGGCAGGGTGCCGTCATCCACAACCGTACAACAACCAGCGGCCACCTGTTCACCGATCCGTCCGCTGAAGGCCGAGGTGCCCTTGCGATTGAAGTCCCCTTCCAAACCGTGCCCGACCGCCTCATGCAGCAGCACCCCGGGCCAACCGGGACCGAGCACTACCGGCATCGCGCCGGCCGGGGCGTCCACGGCGTCCAGGTTCACCAATGCCTGCCTCACCGCTTCCCGGGCATAGCCCAGGGCGCGCTCCTGATCCAGGAAATAGTCGAAACTCTCCCGCGCGCCGCCACCGCTACTCCCCTGCTCGCGCCGCGACCCCTGCTCTACAATGACATGCACATTGAGCCGGATCAGTGGCCGCACATCGGCGCTGAGGGTGCCGTCGATGGCAGCCACCAGCACCACATCATGGGCGCCCACCAGGCTGACGATGACCTGTTTCACTCGTGGGTCCTGTTGCCGGGCCTCGCTATCGACCCGCCGCAGCAGATCGATCTTCTCGGTCTCGCTCAGGCTGGGCAGCGGGTTGATCGGGGCGTAGAGCTGACGGGGCACCGGCATACCGGCAATGCGCACCGACTGATCGGCGCCACCGCGGATGATGGCCCGGGCCGCCCGGGCCGCCTCCTGCAGGGTGGGCAGTTGTAACTCGTCGGAGTAGGCAAACCCCGTCTTCTCGCCGCTGATCACGCGAATACCGGCGCCTTGTTCGATATTGTGCGCCCCCTCCTTGATAATGCCGTCCTCCAAGACCCAGGACTCCAGCCGGCTGGACTGGAAATAGAGGTCGGCGGCATCGACGCCGCTACCGGTCAATTCACCGAGCATGCGGTCGAGATCCTGCTCGGCCAGCCCCACCGGGGCTAAGATCGTCTCTTGTGCTATTTGAATCAGATCAGACATGGTTTTCCCAGCCAAAGGGCTGAATGGCTTATGGTGGATGGTAACGCTAACCGGACCTTTACAATCGCTGATGGGCAATGGTCGGAAAGGTGCGGCGGATAGTCTGCTGATACTCCCGGTCGAGTTCCACACAGACGAATCCGGTGCCCCTGGGCACCTGGGAGAGCACGGTTCCCCAGGGATCGACAATCATGCTGTGGCCATGAGTCTCGCGGCCACTGATGTGGTAACCGCCTTGGGCGGGCGCGACGACGAAAGCGAGATTCTCGATCGCCCTGGCGCGCACCAGCGTCTCCCAATGGGCCTTGCCGGTCATGGCGGTGAAGGATGAAGGCACGACGAAGATCTCCGCCCCCTCATCGAGCAGTTTGCGAAACAGCTCCGGAAAACGCAGATCGTAGCAGATCGCCACTCCGAGTCGCCCGAACGGGGTGTCCAACACCACCAGCTTGTCCCCCGGTTCAATGGTGCCGGACTCGATATAGCGTTCGTCTGTCTCAACCAGATGGACATCGAACAGGTGGATCTTGTCGTAGCGGGCCACCTGCCTGCCACTGTTGTCCATGATCAGACAGGAGGCCCGCACCTTGCTGCCCTGGCTGGCCCGCATCGGAATGGTGCCACCGACGAGCCAGACGTCATAACGTGTCGCCATCTGACTGAGGAAACCTTGCAGGGGGCCGTCCTGATCCTCCTCACAGAGGGTCAGCATATCCCTGTCGTGCTCGCCTTTGAAGGCGAAATTCTCCGGCAATACCACTAATCCCGCACCGGACTCGGACGCCTCGCCGATCAATCGCTCCGCCTCCAGGAGGTTGGCGCTGACATTGGGACTGGACGCCATCTGTATCGCTGCGACTTTATTTTTTTTACCACTCATCTGCGAATTGTTCCGGCTATATCTCGTAAAAGGTCGGATAAATAGGGGCCAGTCCCGAGCATAGCATCATGGGCCTCGATGCCGCCAGCCGGAGCCGGTGGGGTCGTCTTTTAACCATTTTTTAGCCTCTACAAAATCTTGTGGAAATTCATTTCCCACATAATCAAAACCTTTATAAACCGAAGCCCCCCCGATAAATCGGCCTAAAATCAGTGTAATCCGCTGAATTACCTACCAATTCCTTCTCATAAAAGCTGTCCTTTCGCCGATTCATCCATCATAACTCGACCACATTACTCACGCTGAACTTTTCGTCGATGCGAATCTTTTTTGCCGTCGTCGTGATAGTCGTTATTTGGTTGATATTTTCTTCACCAAAAATATGTGTCAGCTTATTTATGTTTTTCGGTCGTTGGCCACTTTCATCGTGCCATTTGCATTCATAAAGATTTAATAAATTCCCCTCGGGAATCATAAAATCAACTTCCCTCCCATCTTTGTCGCGAAAATAATAAATCTCATCCGCTTTACCCTGATTATGTAAACTACGCAAAAGCTGTCCAAACGCATAGGTTTCAAAAAACGCACCCAACAGCGGGTTGTTACCTAACCTGTCGATTGACTGGATATTGGCGAGATAACACAATAATCCGCTATCCAAAAAATAAAGCTTGGGAGATTTGATAATCCTCTTACCAAAATTTTGATAATAGGGTTTAAGCAGATAAATAATATTCGATGCCTCAAGCACGCCTATCCAGCTTTTTATGGTATGCGTGCTAACTCCCACGTCCGTGGCAATACGGCTCATGGAAAATATCTGCCCTGAACGAACTGCCAGCAGGCGCATAAATTGATCAAATTCACGTACATGCCGAATATTGATCAACTGCCGCACATCCCGTTCAATATAGGTAGCGAGATAGTCACTGAAGAAGCGGGTGTGATCCAGATTATGTTCGTATATTTCCGGGTACCCTCCCTTGACCAGCCACTCCAGAACCTGCGCCGCACTCAAGTCGGTCTTGAAATGCTTCACCAGTTCCCTGACAGACAGGCTGTGCAGATTCAGAATAGACACCCTGCCGGCGAGGCTTTCTGAAACACCCTTCATCAGGGAAAATTTTTGTGAACCCGTCATCACGTATTGACCGGTTACCTGTCTGTGTTGGTCAATCCAGATTTTGATTTGCCTGAAGAGCTCAGGCGCATACTGGATCTCATCGATAACCAGCGGTGTCCCATGAGACTCAAGAAAAAAATGCCCGCTCTCGCTGGCTTGCCTTGCTTCAAGTGGAACATCCAGACTGACATAGCTATGCTTGGGAAACAGATGGTTCAGCAGGCTGGATTTACCTGTTTGCCGCGCACCGGTTAACAACAAGGCCGGGCGTTCGGCATTGAGTTTCTTAATCAGGTCTGAGATTTCTCGCTCTATCCACATATTCGGATAATATGAAGCGCCACTTCATATTTGTCAATACCGGCGCCACCCGCAGAATGTTGTCTTTTAGGCGTATCTCTCCTCCGGACTGAGTGAGGACTATTCCTGGTCACCTAAATCCCCTGGCATCGCCGGCATATGGGTATCGGCTCCGGCTTCCTCGCCCGGCTGTAGAATTTGATTGAACTGCGGATCGTCCCAGCTTCCGGTCACGGCGTAGGTGCGCCTGGCGATACGATCGAACTGCTTGCCGAACAACTGTTGTGTCACTGCCAGCGCCACACCGACCGTCGGACTGACGGCCAGTGCCCCGAACAGGGGCAGGGTAGCGCTCACATTGGGCGTGACCACGACCTGCTGATCGTAACTGCGGCTGCTGAGTCCGGTTCGCCCGCGCACATCGATCGTCGCCGCCGAACTCTGCATGAGCAGGTCAGTGGTGTAGGCCTCGCCGTCATTCAGGGTGAAGTTGCCTTCGATGCTGTCGAACGTCAGCCCTTTGGAAAACAGATCGGAAAAGTCCAGCGCCAATCGCTTGCCCAGGGCGTTCAAGCTGAATAAACCAATCAGCCGCCCCACCCCCGGATCGACATTGTTCACCTGCCCCTTATCCACCTTCAGCCAGATACTGCCATAGAGTTTTTCGGCCCCCATTTCCAGCGGTGAGGTGGGCCAGTAGAGTTCGGCCTTGACATCGGTGGGGGCCTTCTCGATCCCAGTGGTAAGACCCAGGTCTTGCTGCAGATCGCCGAGGCTGTTGGTATGCATGCGCAAATTCAACGAAGTACTGTGGCCCCTTGGGGTTTGACGCCAATATCCCTGACCCGACAGGTCCAGCGAATCCCCCACCAGGTTGAGGCTGTTGACGGTGATGCCGTCCGGCTCCTTGCTCCAGGTGATGTTGCCCTTACCCATGGGATTATCATTGATGTAGAGCTTATCGACCGTGAGATTGAGCGCGGGCACGACCCTGGGATCGGCTTGATCCGTTTTCCGCTCCGCGAAGTCCGGGCCGGTGATCGCCTTGGCCAGCTCCTCAAGATTGAGCTTGATATAGTCGAAGCGACCGAGGATCGGTCTCTGGCTTAAATCGCCGGGCACCTGCATCATTCCCTGGACCGTCTCGGAGGTGAGATTGACCCGATAGCCGTCGGCGTAGTTCTTGTAAGTGAAATGGGTATCGGGACAGGTGGTGCCCAACGCGGTGAGTTGGTCGACCCGCAGATCCATTTCGATTTCCAGCGCCTTTCCCTCTCCCGAGGTTGCCTGGCGTCCGAGCCAGGCTATCCAGGTGTCTGCATTGAGCGCCGCCAGATGGCCACCCATATACACCCCCTTGATGCCGTCCAGGGAGAGCGGCTTCCCGGCAAAGGCGATCGCGGCGGTCCACGGTTTTTCGCGCTGGTCGAAAAGGCGAAACAGGGCATGGGTCTGTTGACCGTATCGAACCCGCAGTTCGGTGGTCTGGTCAGCACGAAAATCGGCTCCTAAATCCAGCTTGCGCCTCTCCTGCGCCTGCTTGCCCAGGGGGGCGGGAAGATTGACCGACACACCCCGCAGATCGGATACCAAGCTCAGTCTGACCGGCACTTGGCTGGGTCGATGTGAGACGGTAACCCGTATGTCGCCCTCGCCGACACCTTCGAAATGTTGTAATTGCCAATCGGGGAACTGTCGCTGCAATCGCGCTATATCAAGGGGCATGCGGGTGGAAATGCGTGTCCAGCGGGTGCCTTGGTGAACATGGGGGACGACATCGAAACTGACCTCGTCGTCCAGAACCCTGGCCTCAAGGCCATTTGCCTCCACCGCTGACTGATTGAACCGGAGCCTGCCTGAAAGCCGGTCCACCTTCAGATCGGCCTGCTTGATATACAGGGAGGCCTGATCGAATTCGATGGCGCCATCGATGCGAAAAGGGTCCTGACTGCGCAGGGGGATCGACATATCGACCTGGGTCCGGATCTGACCATCCACCGCCACGGCCTCGACGAAAGGCTGGAAGTCGGCCCGCAACGGTGTATCCCCCAGGATCGCCGACAGATCCTTGAACGGCCCCTTGGCCAGGCCGCGAATTTCGACCGGCGAGGCATCTTTCAATTGTTCGATGTTTATCGCAACATCCTGTAATTGACTGTCAAGCAACAGGCCATCCTGCAGTTTGACCCGCAGGCCGTTATTGATGAAATGGACCTCTGCCACAGCATCTGACAAGCGAGGCCATTCCGGCAGGTAGTCGAGCAGCAGATCCTCGACCCCGAACCAGACTTCAAAGCGCCCCTGATGCTCACGAAAGGGAAACTCGCTAACCGGGCCGTAGAGCAAAAAACTGCCTGACTTCACATAACCGCTCACCACGGATTTGTCGAGCCAGGCAACCAGCTCTTCAGGCATCACCCCCACCGGCAGGTATTCGCTTTTGCGTGAACCGTCCGCATCCCAGAAGTCGGATTGGATATCGACAAACAGATCCTTGCCCGAAATCGGTATCTGCAGATCGATACGGGAGAGGGTCTGCACATCCCGATTACTCATCTGCAGGCGATCGCTTTGCAAATGCAGACCGGATTCGATGTCGAAACCCCATTCAAAATCCCCCATCGCCCGGGTCGCCTGCAGGGGCTGGCGGAACAGTTGCGGGAAATCGACCAGCAGATTGCTGCTGTCGATCTTCAGCCAGCCCCCCGATTGGTCGCCGTCGAAGACCAGCTTCAGGCCGTTCAGGCCCGGCACCGTCTCCCAGGGCCGGTTGGAATAACCACTCACCGCACCCTTGAGCCGCCACCCGATCACCGCCCCGTCCCCCTGGCGCAAGGTGAAATCCAAATCAGTGAGACGCCCTTCGGGGGAGAGTCCGACAAGGGCGTTATGCAAATCGGGATCGGGCAGCTCCAGGATAGCGAGAAAGTCGCTGACGCCCTTCAGTGACAGATACTCCGCCTGGATATGAAAAAGCTTCTCACTGGCGCCTCTGCTTCGCCACGCAAGCCCGAGTCTCCCGCTCGGCCAGGTCTCACCCTCGTGGCGTATTTGCAGATCATCCAGATCGAACAGCCAGCCATTGTCCTGACGGCGCCAGTCGAACTTCCCGGAGAGACGGGGCAATTCGAAAGGCGCCACCTGCGCGGGGCCGGAGATACGCAGATCGCTCAATTCGCCGGCCCCGCGCAAATGAGCTATCGCCCCCTGGCGCAGTTCGCCCCATACTTCCACCCCTATGCCCCCCTCATCGACCCGGTAGCCGGGCGGCAACCACTCAGACAGGCGCCCGCCCAATACCAGGTCACTGCATTTGAGATAGAACCGGCCGCTCATGGCCAAGGCGTCCGCGTGGGGCTGTTGCAGGTCGGCGATCAAGCGAACCCTCTCCCGGCCTTCACGACCGAGGTGGCTGACTACAGAGAGTTGATGGCGCAGACCGCTATTGAGCAGATCCACGGTTACCCCGGAGAGCCTGAGCGGCGATCGACCAGGCACGGCGCTCTCGATTTGGATCTCGGTATCGAACAGCCGCAGATGGTTGTGCCCCAGTAAAACAGCGGCAACCGCCGCCGGGTTGTCATCGCTGACTTCACCCAGGCCCTGCAGGGTTACCGCACCGTCCGGCAATCGCTGCAACTTAAGTTTGGTACCGACCACCTTGGCGCTCCCCAATTGCAATCGGCCGGAGAACAGGCTTCTCAACAATCGGATATCGACAAATACTTCAGGGGCATGGAGCAATGGCTCTGAGCCTTGCCGATTGAGCACTTTGACATCGGTAAATCTCAGCGCAAGACGGGCTCCCATCAGCTGGGCCTGCATGGCGCCGATACTCAGCGGCATCCCGGCAGCCCCCTCGGCAACCCGCTCGATCTCCTGCTGATAGGGCTCAAGGTCGATGCCTGGGAGCCATAGCCTCAGCCCGGTGATTAAAACCGCCAACAGGATCACCAGCCAGGCGAGTGCCTGCCAGAACTTGGCATGCAGGTATTTGGCGGCTTTCAACATGGCGTAATGACGTTTGCCGGGAGAATCAGACCAGCACCACGTCGTAGTGCTCCTGACTATAGAGCAGCTCCGCCTGCAGCTTGATGGGATGGCCGATAAACTGCTCCAGTTCCGCCAGATGGGTCGACTCCTCGTCCAGCAACCGGTCTATCACCTCTTGAGAAGCCAACACCAACAGGGACTCCACGTCGAACTGCCGGGATTCCCGCAGGATCTCTCGAAAGATCTCGTAACAGGTGGTCTCAGCGGTCTTGATGGAGCCCCGGCCGCCGCAACAGGGACAGGATTCGCACAACACATGCTCCAGGGACTCCCGAATCCGTTTGCGGGTCATCTCCACCAGGCCCAGGGATGAGACCTCGGTGATATGCGTCCTGGCATGGTCATGGGCCAGGCACTTCTCAAGGGCGCGCAATACCTGGCGCCGATGCTCTGGATCGAGCATATCGATAAAATCGATAATGATGATGCCGCCCAGGTTGCGCAACCGCAGTTGCCGGCAGATCGCCTGAGCCGCCTCCAGATTGGTCTTGAAAATGGTCTCCTCCAGATTCCGATGACCGACGAAGGCGCCCGTATTGACGTCGATGGTGGTCATCGCCTCGGTCTGGTCGATTACCAGATGCCCACCCGATTTGAGCTGGACCTTGCGCTCCAAGGCCTTTTGGATCTCATCCTCGACACCGTACAGGTCGAACAACGGCCGTTCGCCAGGATAGTACTCGATGCAGTGTTTGATGTCCGGGATGAACTTCTGGGCAAAGGTGATGGCCTTTTGATGAGACTCCTTGGAATCGATACGTACCTTCTCCACGTCGGGACCGACCAGATCCCGTAGGGAACGCAGCGGCAGCGACAGGTCTTCGTGGATCAACTCGATCTCCCTCGCCAGTTTGCTACGCTCCTGAATCGAGGCCCAGAGACGCGCCAGAAAACGCATGTCCGCCTTCAAAGACTCCTCATCCACCCCCTCGGCCGCCGTGCGGGCGATATAGCCTCCCGAAATTTCCCCTGTTTCAACCACCTGGTTCAGCAGTTCGCGTAAGCGCTGACGCTCGTCCTCGGCCTCGATCCGCTGGGAGATGCCCATATTCCCCAAAGAGGGCATGAACACCAGGTGCCGCGAAGGGATGGAGATATTGGTGGTCAATCGGGCGCCTTTGGTGCCGATCGGGTCTTTCAGGACCTGCACGATGACATGCTCGCCCTCGCGCAACAGCTCGTAGATGTTGTCCGTCTTCGGTTTGTCCGTCGTTTCACCAATATCCGACACGTGCAGAAACGCCGCCCGTTCAAGGCCGATATCCACAAACGCTGCCTGCATCCCAGGCAGGACGCGGCAGACCTTGCCCTTATAGATATTCCCCACCAGACCCCGTTTACCGGAGCGTTCGATGATGATCTCCTGCACCGCGCCGTTTTCGATCACGGCCACACGAGTCTCGGGGGGAGTCACATTGATTAAAATCTCTTCACTCATACATCAATCGTGTTCATTTCTTCATTATCATTAGTAAAATGGGCGG
Organism: Candidatus Thiodiazotropha sp. (ex Epidulcina cf. delphinae); assembly: GCA_025656455.1. Taxonomy (GTDB): domain Bacteria; phylum Pseudomonadota; class Gammaproteobacteria; order Chromatiales; family Chromatiaceae; genus Thiodiazotropha. Next base: position 75,637 of record JAHXHS010000009.1, read on the forward strand.
GGTAGGCAGACTCAGCAGGCATCAACCACCAAGGATTACCGGCTAACTGCGCTCTCCGGGTTCACTAGTACTCCTTCAACATGATAATGATGGGTTCAGCGCTCCTGTGGTGTTTCGCGGCAAGGCGCAGTGCGCAGGCAATGGCCTGAGTCCTTGTCAAGCACTGCAACGCCGCCGCGGGACACCACAGGAGCGCCCGAAGGGTTGGTCTGTCAGCGTCCATGACCGCGTTGCGCCTCTTGTAAAGGACTCAGGCCATTCACCGCGAGGCGCGCCTTGTCCTGAACGCTGACAGACCAACTGAACCCATCATTATCATGTTGAAGGAGTACTAATGTAGTGTCCTACACTAGTTCGATCCCTTCCCCGCGAAGTAATTCCGCGGTCTCGAACAGAGGCAACCCCATCACCCCCGAATAACTGCCTTGCAGCTCCTTGACGAACAGGGCGCCGAGCCCCTGTATCGCATACCCCCCGGCCTTGTCGGCCGGCTCACCGGAATTCCAGTAGGCCTCAATCTCAATCTCGCTTATCGGCCGGAAGGTGACGCGACTGAGACTGAGCCGGGTCTCGATCCTTTGCGAACCCAGCGCGACCGCGCTATAGACCTCGTGGGTATGGCCCGACAACCGCCTCAGCATCGTCAACCCCTGCTCCCGATCCCTGGGTTTACCGAGTATCCCAGCGCCGATAACGACTGCGGTATCCGCCGCCAATACCGGCAATCGCTCCCTCTCATGGGTCCGCTGCAGGCCTGCCCGGACCTTCTCCACCGCCAGGCGCAGCACGTAGGCCCCAGGTGATTCGCCTGGGCGAACACGCTCGTCCACCTCGATATCGGCCAGTGAGTGACTGACACCGATCTGCCACAGCAACTCCCTCCTGCGAGGCGAGCGGGAGGCAAGATAGATTAAAGGATTCCGCGTCACGAACAACCACCCCTGCCCAGCACTGCCATCATTTTCCGAAGCCAAACCTGTCAAATGTCATAACATTTTCAGTGCATCCGGTCCGTCTGGTGAGAAATGCAGGCTAGCCAGCCCGATGGTACGGATGGTTGCGTAACAGACTCCAGGCGCGATAGAGCTGTTCCGCCACCACCACTCTCACCAGAGGGTGCGGCAGGGTCAGCGGCGAGAGGGACCAACGCCCCTCCGCCTGTTGCAGACAGTCAGGAGCCAATCCCTCCGGCCCTCCCACCAGCAGGGCCATATCCCGGCCATCCCCCATCCAAGTCTCGAGTTTGCCGGAAAGCTGCTCAGTACTCCAGGCGGACCCGTTCACATCCAGGGCCAGGACTCGGCAGTCCTTGGGAACAGCCTTGCGCATCCGCTCGCCCTCGCCGCGCAAGGTGCGTGAAATATCCGCCTTCCTGCCGCGAAAACCGGGATCTAACTCGATCAGGCGCAGGGCGCACTCAGCCGGCATTCGCCGCGCATACTCCTGATAGCCCTCGACCACCCAGCGAGGCATCCGCTTTCCCACTGAAATCAGATAGATGTTCATGACGTGAGGATTGTACGGGAATGTGCAGACTGATGACGCCTATTTTTTGCCTCCTCAGGAAAGTCCGTGGGTAAGGCTCGGCGCAAGCGAACGACCGATTGTATGATCTGAAATGCGTTTCGTGGCCAGGAAGGCAACAAAACACCCTTGAATTTCTGGGTGTCAGTTTAGCGGAGCCATTACGCCATCGATAGTGCACGCAAGGGGGTTTTTCCACCCACTCGATCAGGGGAACATCGTAGTCCACATTAATATACTGTATCCTTCCGCCCCATGAGTAATAAACACCTGACTGACACCCGTTTTGCCGATTTCGACTTACCCGAGCCATTGCTGTCGGGCATTGAGGAGGCCGGCTTCGAATTCTGCACCCCCATCCAGGCGGAGGCCCTGCCGATCGCCCTTGCCGGCAAGGACCTGGCGGGACAGGCACAGACCGGCACCGGCAAGACCGCGGCCTTTCTGATCGCCGTGCTTCACTATCTGTTGCATCATCCGGCCAGTGAGACCCGTAGACCCAATCAACCCCGCACCCTGATCGTAGCCCCCACCCGGGAGCTGGCCGTGCAGATCTACAACGACGCCCAGGCCCTGACCAAATATACCGAATTCACCACCGCCGCGGTCTTCGGCGGAACCGGATACGACCAGCAACGCAAGCGGCTGGAAGAAGGGGTCGATATCCTCATCGGCACCCCGGGCCGCCTGATCGACTATCACAAACAGCACATCTATGACCTGCGGGAGATCCAGGTCATCGTGCTGGACGAGGCCGATCGCATGTTCGACCTCGGCTTCATCAAAGACATCCGCTACATGCTGCGGCGCTGTCCACCGCCGGAGAAACGCCTCGGCATGCTCTTCTCCGCCACCCTCTCCTACCGGGTGAAGGAACTCGCCTACGAGCACATGAACAATCCACAGAGCATCGAGGTGGAGCCGGAACGGGTCACCGCCGAGAAGGTCACCGAGACCTGCTACATGACCGCCAACGAGGAGAAAATCCCGCTGCTGATCGGCCTGCTGCAGGGTATGGACAACGCCCGGACCATCGTCTTCGTCAACACTAAGCGTGTCGCCGACAGGGTCTGGGGGTTTCTACAGGGAAACGGCGTCGACACCGCCGTGCTCTCCGGCGATGTGCCGCAGAAAAAGCGCCTCAGCCTGCTGAAAGGCTTCCAGAACGGCGAGCTTCCCGTGCTGGTAGCCACCGACGTAGCGGCCCGCGGCCTGCACATCCCCGATGTCACCCATGTCATCAACTTCGACCTGCCTGAAGACGCGGAGGACTATGTCCACCGCATCGGCCGCACCGCCCGCGCCGGCGCCAGTGGTGAAGCCATCAGCTTCGCCTGTGAGACCTTTGCCTTCTCCCTGCCCGATATCGAGGCCTATGTGGGCCATCCGATTGCCGCACAGACAGTCGCCCCCGATCTGCTGGCGGAGGTAGACCCCAGAAGCCGCATCTACCCGGAAAAGGGCTCCCGCCAGCCCCGCCGCGGCAAGGATGGGCACAAGGGTCACGGCAAGGGACATCATCACAAGGGGCATAAAACGAAGAGCGAAGACAAGCCCAAACGACGGCGCCGTCGGCATGGCCCCAAACCGCCGCAGACCAACACCGAGTAAGCGTGGCGGACGACAAATGCCGGCAATGCAGCAACTCCAAGTGCTGCAGCTACACCACCGAAGCGATCGGTGTCGCTCCCCGCTCCAAGGCGGACTTCGAACACCTGCTCTGGCAGGTCTCCCATGCAGGCGTTGAGATCTATAAAGATGAAGACGGCTGGTTCCTGTTGATCACTGGCGGTTGCGAACATCTACTCCCCGGCGGTGACTGCGGCATCTACGATCAGCGGCCGCAGATCTGCCGCGACTACGATAATGAATGGTGCGAATTCGACGCCCCAGCCGAGGATGGATTCGAGCTCTATTTCCGTAACTACGCCGAACTACTGGCCTACTGCAAAAAGCGCTTCAAGACCTGGGGCAGATAGCTGGCCCCCATCCAGAAACGCGCAGCTTTTAAAGTCGCGTCATCCCGGCGCATGCCGGGATCTAGTAAGTCGTTGAATTCCCTGGATCCCGGCATACGCCGGGATGACGAATGCCGCTGTTTCCGGACGGATACCAACTAGTACTCCGTCAACCTGATAACTTAGGATGCAGTGTGCCCCACATCATCCAAGGCAAGGCGCAGTCCGCAGAGAGAAGTGGCACATGGATGTGCCGTTTACGGACCGAAGGATGGAATGGCATGCCCTTTTCAAGGACTGCAACGCCGCATTGGATGATGTGGGGCGCACCCTTTGGGCCAGCCAGGAAGCGGCCATCTGCGTTGTTGTGCTCCCTTGAATTAGCGACGGCTAGTCCTGCGCTCGCACGCCTAGCAGCTAGCCGCTTCCTGACTGGCTGCATCCTAAGTTATCAGGTTGACGGAGTACTAATCCGCACACCAACAAACATCCATTCCCGCGAGGCAATTCAGCTCAATAGAGACAACGTACCCAGACCTTCACGATGCCTGAACCGAATAACATACGGATCCGTTACGCATCGGGTATAATTCACGCCTTTTTTATAACAGACACTCACGACTCAATCGAACCATGACCCCGAAAGCCGCCCAACTGCAAGCGCGATTCATCCAGCTTCGAGAAAACAGATATTTTGAAACCTTCGTGATTCTGGTGATCGTGATTTCGGCGCTCATGATCGGCGCCAAGACCTATCCGATCCCGCAATCAGTCGCACAGGTTCTACGCATCCTGGATGTCGGGATCACGCTCTTTTTTCTTGCCGAGATCATCATCCGCATGATTGCCGAACAGAGCCTGAAGCGCTTCTTCAGCAAGGGCTGGAATATTTTCGATTTCCTCATCGTCACCGCCAGTCTGATCCCCGTGGACGACAGCGAAGCCGCCCTGCTGGGGCGCCTGTTGCGGATCTTCCGGGTATTACGGCTGATCTCCATCATTCCCGAGTTGCGGGTATTGATGAACGCCTTTGTCACCGCCATCCCGCGAATGGGTTATGTCTCCCTGCTGATGTTCATCATTTTCTATATCTACGCCGCCATGGGCAGCATGTTCTTCAGTGACATAAACCGGGAATTGTGGGGCAATATCACCATTGCCATGCTGACCCTGTTCCGCGTCGCCACCTTCGAAGACTGGACCGACGTCATGTACGAAACCATGACCGTCCACCCGCTTAGCTGGTCCTTCTATTTATCGTTCATCTTCATCGTCGCCTTTGTATTTCTCAACATGATGATCGGCATCGTATTGGAGACCCTGCAGCGGGAGCATGAGCAGTTTTCCCGGGACAGCGGCGAGGGAGAAGCCGGCGAAGTGCACCGCATCGACACCCGCACCGCCGAGATGGAACAGAGGCTGGTTCGAATGGAACGGATGCTGGAGAGGCTTTCGGAGAGGCGTCGGTAACAAGATAGAGAATAACAGCTACACAATGTTTCGCTGCAAGCATTCGACATGAAGGCTAAAAAATAGTTATTATCGGGTGTAATCAAAGAGATAGGGAGGCCAAAATGGGCCATGGAGCCACCTTTACTCACCCCAGGCCGGCCATTCAGGCGACACCATCCGAACGTCGCAGGCCTGATCGCCTCTTCCTCGGCAGATCTGTCGGAAACAACCTCCTATTAGATTTCTGTTGTCAGGCATGCCGTGCCTATCTGCCATGTTGGGCGTAGCGGATAGATGCCTGGGCGTTAGACATCATAAAATGGCGCGAATCTCGGCTGCATGGAGTTGGCAATGAACATATTGATAGCTGAAGACAACCGGGTGATTCAGATATTGAGTGCCGAATTAATGAACAACTGGGGCTTTGCGTTCGATATGGCCTCAAACGGCATTGAAGCTGTGGAGTATGCCCGTAGGAATGGCGAAAAATATGACTTGTGTTTAATGGATATTGAAATGCCGAGGATGAACGGCATAGAGGCCGCAAGAAAAATCAGAGAAAGCCAATCGTATTTTCCAATAATGGCCCTGACGGCAGACTCTGGATATAAAAAGGCGTGTTTTACGGCCGGCATGGACGGATTTTTGCAAAAGCCTTGTTTTCCCGGCCAATTATTTAGGATAATCAAAGAATTAACAGTCAAGCTCATATCAGTAGATATCAACGATGAAGATGTATCAATCACAAGGGTCACACCAATGAATTCCGAAGAATTGCAAGAATTAAGAGATCTGAAGAAAAAGGGGCTCACCAAGCTGAAACTAGTAGGTTTGGGACACGCTTTCGTTGTCCATAGAAATATTCAAAACAAAATATCCCATGATTTAATCGGCGAGAATAAAGAGTTGTCGGAATTTATTGACAGGTCACCCTCCGAGCCCGGCCGGTGCCACCTGTATAAAGCCAATTTGCACGTTACAAAAGACCTGTTCTTGCCAGAGGAGTTAGAAGAAGCGATCCGGAATGAAAACGAGATTGCCGTGAAATTCGACAGTGTATCCGATGAGCAGATTGCTGATAAAAACGCCTAATAAACAGCACCAATTCGAAGTCTGTTTTGAGCCGTAGGTCAGGTTGGCGCGGAGCGGCTACCTGACTTAATGGTGAGGTCACGTAGCTGCGCAACGTGACCTACGGGCTTTTGAACAGTTTGTCACGGGCAAAACCTTTTTGATATCAGTATAAGCAACTGAATTATGTCTAAAACACAAGGTTTTGCCCTTTTTATTGGTGAAATATTGCGGTTAGCATAGGACTTAAAAGAGTCCGTGCGGGGCAGAGCTAAAGTGCTCAACGACAAGGTGATAGTAATTCGGCCATATCCGGGTGTGCAAGTCAGTGTGAAAACATTATTTGGACTCAATAAAGATGCTGCTTCAGTTCACCTTTGAGAATTTTGCCTGTTTTGCGGAAGAGTCACATTTTTCTATGGTGGCGTCGCCTGATGAGGAGCACTCCGACCATCTGGTGCTGACTGAGACCGGGCGAAAACCCAGCGTGCTGCGTACTGCTGTGCTGTATGGCGCCAACGCTCATGGAAAAACCAAGCTGGTTGAAGCACTCAGCTTTGCCCAGTTGCTTGTGGTAAAGGGGACCAAGAGTGGGCAGTCTATCCGTGTCTCGCCTTTTCGCCTTGACAAGAACCTCCGGGAAGCAACATCGCGGTTCGAGTTTGTCATCCACTATCTGTCAGTCGAGTACACCTACGGCTTTGTCGTAGACAGCGAACGGGTTCATGAAGAATGGTTGTACGCAAGGCCAAATGTTCGAGAAGTGATGCTTTTCGAAAGGCTAAGCGATGAAAATGGCAAGGTTACCGTCGAGCCAGGCCCCTCTTTGGCTGGCCGTATCAAAAAGGAGCAGCAGTTCCTTGAGTTCATTGCCAAGGGGACACGGCCTAATCAGCTGTTCCTGACTGAGGCAGTGGATCGCAATGTTGAGAAGCTTGAGCCGTTGTACAACTGGTTCAAGGAGGTGTTAACCATCATCTCGGCATCAGCGAGATTTCAGCCTATTGAAGTCCGCTCCAACTTGGAGGAAGACTTCGTTAAATTTATTGGGGAGTTCCTTAACAAGGCAGGTACAGGGATAGAGAGTGTCGAGGCCGTAGAGGAAGAGATTGACTACGATAAGCATATGCCGGGAATTTCTGAAGAATTCAGAAACGAAATTGAAACGGATATCAAGAAAGGGGCAATTATCAGCTTTACAACGATGGAGGGCGGCTCTTTTTCAATCTGCACTGACGGCACCGGCAAGCCGGTTATGGTGCGTCTAAAGACAGTACATAACGGCAAAGACGGCTTACAAGTCAGATTCGATTTTGAGGAAGAGTCGGCAGGTACTCAGCGTCTCATGGATATTTTACCCATTCTGGCCGATGTCCGCGCTGGCGAAAAGGTATATGTGATCGATGAGTTAGATCGAAAGCTTCATCCACTCCTTTCTCGCTTGTTCATTGAAAGTTATTTGGAACAGTGTAGTGACTCTCAGCGAGGTCAGTTGATCTTCACGACCCATGACACGCATTTGCTGGACCTTAATCTGCTGCGACGGGATGAGGTTTGGTTCTTGCAGAAAGATAGTGAAGGTGGAACAAAGCTCTATTCGTTATCTGATTTGAAGGTTCGATCTGACTTGAAGATCGAAAAGGGATATTTAAACGGACGCTTCGGCGGCATTCCATTCATTAAACCTGTACCTTTATTCAGTTCGACAAAGGAAAAACACTAGGGTTCTGACATGGCACTGATTGCACGCAGGAAGCGTCCACTGGATAGGAGTACTGCTCATCTAAGAGATACTCGGTTGGTGGTGATAGCAACGGAGGGAAAGGTCACTGAGAAGCAATATTTTTCACTATTCAACTCCCGTCGCGTACAGGTGAAAGTGTTACCTACCGGTGAAGAGAACCACTCCTCACCGGAGCATGTCTTGGAGCGGCTTCATGAGTACCATAAGACATATGATCTGGATGGCGACGATGAGCTTTGGCTCATGGTGGATGTGGATCGTTGGGGAACTGCCAAGCTAGCCCAAGTAGCCAAGGAGGCTATTCATGCCGGTTTTGGATTGGCCGTCAGCAATCCCTGTTTCGAAATAGCCAGGACACCCACCCAAATTGATGCAATAACAGGTCCACACAGTTCTTTTTCAGGGCAATGTGGTCGTAGGTCAGGTTGACGCGGAGCGGCTACCTGACTTTATGGTGATGTCACGTAGCTGCGCAACGTGACCTACGGGCTCTACCAGCTGCTCGCCATCACCCAGCCGAGCAATCGGGTCACCCAGTTCCATTACGACGAAAACGGCAAAACCGCTGGACTCACCGATCCCCGTCACAATACAACCCTGTACTAACAAGACACCCAACTCAAAATCTCAATCAAATCACGAGCGCGGTGATCCTTTTCTAGCTTACAAACACGCCTTCAAAACAGATATTCACTAGCAAGCTGCAAGACCAGCAAACCCAAGCCCGTACTGTTACGAACGAGAAGCACAGAGAGAACCGATCATGTGGACCTGGATACTTGAGTACAACATATTTTCAGGCCCACCAATTTTACTGAGCAATGCAGTGACGCTCGCAGAGGTATAACAGCTGAACGAACGCAATGGTGCGGCAGGGCCGCACCCTACGGGATTTGCCAGGACAACAACACAGACACTCCATAAATTTTGAGTGATTTTATGTGAGTATCCGTCTAAACTCTCACAACTGAAATTCATATTAATTCCGAATAACCCCCCATGACTGAATCGACTCAAACTCAAAATATGGCTGTATTCTGCGACTTCGAGAACGTTGCGCTCGGTGTGCGCGATGCCAATTATGCGGCGTTTAAGATCCAGAAGGTCCTGGAGCGATTACTCCTCAAAGGCAATATCGTGGTGAAGAAGGCCTATTGCGACTGGGACCGATACAAGGAGTTCAAGGCTGCCATGCATGAAGCGGCTTTTGAATTAATCGAGATTCCCCATGTACGCCAGTCGGGTAAGAATTCAGCGGATATCCGCATGGTAGTGGACGCCTTGGATCTCTGCTACACCAAGCTGCACCTCGATACCTTTGTGATCATCAGTGGCGATTCGGATTTTTCGCCTCTCGTCAGTAAGTTGCGTGAAAACAATAAGGTCGTGATCGGTGTTGGCGTAAAACAGTCCACATCGGACCTGCTCACAGCCAACTGTGATGAGTTCATCTTCTATGACGATCTGGTGCGGGAGGCTGAAAAACCCTCACGTGCTCGACGCAAGAGTTCCGCAAAAAAGAGTTCGAAGAAGAAGCAGGTGAAACAGGTCGTGAGCGAGGAGGAGAAGAAAAAACAGGCGGCACTGGATCTGGTGGTCGCCACGGTGGAAGACCTGTTCCAGGAGCGGGGCGAAACGGAAAAGGTGTGGAGTTCGATGGTCAAGCAGACCCTGAAACGCCGTAAACCGGGATTCAACGAGAGATATCACGGGTTCAGAACCTTCAGCAAACTGCTCGAAGAAGCCCAAGCCCGCAAGTTACTGAGACTCGATGCTGACGAAAAGTCCGGCGGCTACATGATCACGGGTGTGACCACGGATGAGGATTAGTCCCGATGCCAGATTCGCTCCCTGACAACCAAGGACCCGCTGATTAATTCGTTTTTCGTCATTCCGGCGTATGCCGGAATCCAGTAACTCCCCGAATTTATTAACCCGGCAACCAGATTATTGCCTCGATACAAACCTCAATTGATAATGAACATCGGCATAGAAATCAACGGCAACATAGACGAAGCCGAGGTGATTGGCCTCTACAAGGCGAACAGATGGTCAGTCAGTCAAACTCCCAGGGCACTGAGACCGCTTCATTGGAAATCAAGTCGAAAACGACATTTCCTTCGTCTATGAGATAGAAAACATCGATAGCTTGCTGATTCCATCGGCTATAGCTGACGAGGTCGTTATCGTAAACACCGCGCAATGCATCAGCGTTTCCGCTAAAATCCTGATTGAGCATCTCTGTTTTGCGATACACATAGATCGATGAGACGTCATACGCCGGCGGCACCTTGGCATGCGCTTTCTCCACCAGTGCGCGTAACGCTTCTCTGAACCCGGGGTCCGCCCTGTATACTGTGTCTAGGTAGAAATAATCGACTCTGTATTTGCCTGTATCATTTGAAAATTCATAGGTATTGGGGCTCAACGCCTTAAGCTGCATCTTTTCCGCACCTCGCTTTGAAGAAAGATTAGCGTCACACGAAAACAGTAGACAGGCGAACAATAAGCTGACAAGCGACCGTCTCCTCAGGCCCCTCAAATGCCAGAAAAATTCGCGGTCAGACTGAATGCAACTTTGAAGCACCCGCATGCCGGACTAAAGCCTCCCCGCAATAAACACCTTTCTTTTCATTTCCGTGATAAACGGTTTAGCATTACGATAATGTTGAAGAATATACCAGGCCTTGAAGAAGTCTCCGGTATGATATTGTGGAATAATGCGGTTACCGTTCTTTAAAATATCCTCCCAGTCCAACCCGAAATGATCGTAAAACGTGTACAGCAAATCACCACTCCAATAGCCCGTACAGCCATCCAAGCGGAAATTGTAAAGCTCTGCTTTGACGCTCCATACCTGATGAACGGTAATGCCCAATCCGGAGACCTTGTCCCAAAATGAGGAGAAGTTAAGGAGATCCATGCTGATCCGAGTGATTTTCCTCGGATCGTAAGCAACGCTTTTCATACCTCTTTGCAGTTTTGATATGAAGGCCCTGTGGTAAACGACGAATGCGCTATTGTTGGCAATCTCCCGGTTCAGCACATCGCTCCGGTAAACGCCCCCGACACCCTTGGAAAACCGCTTCTGCATCTCCAGCGCAACGCCTTCCATATCTCCCACGGAGAGCGACTTCATCAGCATCTCCATGGCATCGTTGAGCCATTTGTTGGATTTGGAAAATACCGGGTCTGATCGGATAGCGGCCGATTTGGCGGGACTATCCGCGAACTGCATGTCCTCGGCCGGCGTGCCATCGAAATTGTATCCGGGATTCCGTCTCGCTTTTCCGACCAGTATCGGACCCTTGAGATTCAACGACTGCGCTTTTGCCAAGCCAAGGGTTCCCGGGCATGGCGAAGCCAGGCGGCAGGAGGTACCGTCATCAATCCACTGATCAAAACGCAGACCGGTCGAGGCCGGTCTAGATCCAGAGGCCATTTGAATTCCCTGTCCAAAAAACATGGTAGAACCAATACGAAGTGTACAGGCTGCTTATTTCTCAGTCCATAGAAGCCTCTTCATTCAACATGAAGCTAGTGTGGTGTAACGTATAAACTGTACCAATCAGAGGCCCGTCAATGCCTCAAGACCAGGCGCAGCGCGCAGACAATGGCAGCGCCCTTGTTAAGCGCTGCAACGCAGGATTGAGGCATTGACGGGCCTCCCTTCGGGCGAGACGCTAAGCCGTCATCTGCGTTGTTGCGTTGCTTGGAAAGGGCGCGCCATTCCCGGCGCAACGCGCCTAGCAGCTAACGGCTTAGCGTCTCGCTGATGGGTACAGTTTATACGTTACACCACACTAGTACTCCGTCAACCTGATACCTTAGGATGCAGTGTGCCCCACATCATCCAAGGCAAGGCGCAGTGCGCAGGGAGAAGTGGCACATGGATGTGCCGTTTACGGACCGAAGGATGGAATGGCATGCCCTTTTCAAGGACTGCAACGCCGCATTGGATGATGTGGGGCGCACCCTTTGGGCCAGCCAGGAAGCGGCCATCTGCGTTGTTGTGCTCCCTTGAATTAGCGACGGCTAGTCCTGCACTCGCACGCCTAGCAGCTAGCCGCTTCCTGACTGGCTGCATCCTAAGTTATCAGGTTGACGGAGTACTAGTACTGCGGCGGCCAAAGACCGGCCAGGCATTGGATGGGGCAAAGCATGGCGGGAATTCGTGATGACCGAAGAGATGGCGGCCAATATCCCTGGATTTTAGGCGTAGGTACGATTATCCTTCACGGATGCGGATTTTGCAGTTACACCTCACGATCTTTCGTTCCCACGCAAATAGGAAGGAGCGAGTGATATCAATCATATCGGAGCCATCGGGCAAGCCCTTTGCATTCAGATCCATAAAACAACAGGCGTTTCCCCAGACTGGCCAGTATGAATTAACCTTTTGATTTATTGTGTAATGTTTAGAGTATTTACCAAGTGAAAAGTATTATCGGACAAACCTGAACGCACCCTCGCGCCAATCTCGCCGCTGAGGGCGGCACTGCCTGCCTCAATCATCAATGGCTTTGGCTATTGACTCAACCGAAGGCGCAACCTGACAGCCAAAGGCTGTCCAGAAAGACGAATGACAAGGACGCCACTCGTATTTCCGCCCCTGAGCGACGAGCTCGGCACGATCATCGGATTCCCTCCGGTCAGGTCAAAGTTCCCCATTGTTTTTTCAGGCCCACATCGATGAAAAATCCCTTCAGGAAGAAAAAAATATCTGCCTATGAGGCAATCCATGAAGCCCATAAGATCGCCTTCGGCCCACTGATCTTTCAGGCGGCGCGAACCATGCGCGACCTTGGCATTCTGCAGCAGCTCGAACAGGGCGGGACTGAGGGTGTCAGTGCTCAGACGATAGCCGACAACCTGGAACTCAGCCTGTATGGTGTTGAGACATTACTGGAAAGCGGTCTCAGCTGCGATGTGGCCGAGATGACGGATGACGGACTGTTCACGCTCAGCAAGATCGGTCACTTCCTGCTTAATGACACCATGACCCAGATCAACATGGACTACAACCACTACGTCAACTACCAGGGGATGTTCTATCTGGACGAGGCGATCAAGGCAGGCAAACCGGCTGGACTGAAGGTGTTCGGCAAACAGTGGGAGACACTCTACCAAGCACTGCCGCATCTGCCGGAAAAGGTCAAAAATAGCTGGTACTGCTTCGACCACTTCTATTCCGACTCGGCCTACCCTGACTCACTGCCGATCATCTTCCGCAATCAGCCGAGGACAATGCTGGACATCGGCACCAATATCGGCAAATTCACCCTGTTGGCGGCAGAATACAACCCTGACATCGAGATCACCATGGTCGATCTGCCGGATCAGCTGCAGAACGCCGTCAACCATGTCGAATCGGCAGGCCTGAGTTCACGGGTCCAGCCACTGGCAATGGACCTGCTCGATGAAGGTAACGGCTTTCCACATGGGATCGACATCTACTGGCTAAGCCAATTTCTCTCCTGTTTCGGCAAACAGGAGATCATCAGCATCCTGCGCCGCATTGCTGAGGCGATGGACGTCAACTCAACGGTCTACATCCTTGAGACCTGCTGGGACAGGCAGAGACATGTAACTTCCGCCTACTCCCTGGTCAACACCTCGCTCTATTTCACCGCATTGGCCAGCGGCAACTCCAAGATGTACAACTCGCAGGAGCTACAGGCATGTATCGATGCGGCAGGGCTAACCCTCAGCCAAACCTACGACAATCTCGGTCTCTGTCATACCTTGTTCGAATGTCGCAAATAGCCATCCTCGTTGTGAGGAACTGTTGGGAACGATACGACAATTCAGCGCTGCTATTCTCTCCTTTTGCAACCCGCACCACTGATCTATAATTGGATCTCAACCAGGGAGAAACTGAATGCCCGAAAAGGCATAGAGTCCGCTGAAAGCTAGAGTTGGTTCGAGGTGATTAGGGGGACTCTTCCCGTTATCATCACAGCGCCACATGCCACACGACCCTTCAGGGATGGCAAGCGAAGGTTTTCTGATGGCGGCGGGACTGCCGCCTTGGCAATTGCCGTCGCACGACTATTAACCCAGCACCCTAATAGGCGGCCATGTTCAGGGCTTCAAGCATGCCCCTGATCAAGGCGTGGCTCGCAGTCAATGGCCATCCCCTTGGCAAGAACCACAACGTGGTGCAAGGGCATGCTTGAAGCCCCTAACCCATTGGTTAAAACTCAAGTTTCGGAGTTCATCTTGTTCCCATGTTCTACGAGCTTCGTAGGGTGCGGCCCTGCCGCACCGTAACTTGAAGCCCTGGAACCCAAGGTATTGGGTCAGGGGGCCGCGAAGTGAAGAAATCCGTCATAGCAAACAGGAGCGCAACCCAGCATGGTGCGGCAGGGCCGCACCCTACGCCCTGTTCACATTGTGCGTTCCCACATAGAACATGGGAACGCGTTAAATTTGAACTCCGAAACTTGAGTTAAAAGAAAGATAGGCCGTCGTGTGCTGGGTTAATGTGCTACTGTCATCTATACCACATACGAAGGCCCCTCTGACCCGAATCACTACGATGACAACGGATTCAAACAGACGCTTAAGCGCATCATTGACGAGATAAAACCATTTGCGTTAGGGCTGCGGCAAAAATAAATTATCCCAAAATGCGCCGGATTATTGCTTGCCTTCTAGGCGTAGCGTAGGGCGCATAGCCGGGACTATGCAACCGAAGCTACAACAACGAAGGCAGGGAATAAGACAAGCAGTTTGGGATCATTTATTTTTGCCGCAGCCCTTAATTCGCGTTCATTTGCGGACCAATTTCCTTAATCCATAATATTCAGCGATATCAAATCATACAACGCAACCCCCCTGTAATCTCGGAGAAATCGTGGATCGCCGGATAGTCGCCGGGCTCCCGCGCCGGCCCCTTGGAGTCCGGCTTGAGCATCGCCAGCAACCAGCGCATGCCGTATTGCTCGGCTGACGCCAGCACTGCCGGGCTGTCGTCAACAAACAGGGTACGGTCTCTGTCGAACGGATGAAGATTCTGCAGCCGGTGCCAGAATTCGGGATGCTCCTTGGGCAGGCCCAACTGGTGGGAGGATATGACCTGATTAAAGAACCCGGCCAGTCGGGTCCTGTCCATCTTCAACGCCAATGCCTTCTGGTGGGCATTGGTCACCAGGATCCGCTCCTTACCGGCGCACATCAACTGGTCAAGAAAGTCGATGACATGGGGATGCACGGCGATCAGATGATCCACCTCCTCCTTGAGCAGGGCGATATCCAGTTCAAGCTCCCGGCTCCAGTGGTCCAGACAATACCACTCCAGGGTCCCCTCCTCGCTTCTGTAGCGCGCCAGCAACGCTTCCCTTGCCTGCGCCAACGGTATGCCTTTTGCCTCGGCATACCTGAACGGCACATGCTCCAGCCAGAAATGGTTGTCGAAATGGAGGTCCAACAGGGTTCCGTCCATATCCAGCATGACACTATCGATTTGGTTCCAGTCGATCATCGTATACAGTTACACCTATGTATTTGATCCATTTATCGATTCTACTCGGTCTTTCGTTCATGGCCGCCGCTGCCGAGGAGCCGCCCTTTTTCCCGGAAGAGGATCTGGAAGCGCGGACCGCAGCAGTCAGCGAGGGTGAGCTTTCGTTTCTGGACACCCCACCGGCGAAGCCGGTCCACCATCACGAAAACCTGATTCGGATCACCGCCGCCAGCCTCGAGGATGGTTGGGTGACGTTGGAACAGTGTCATCGTCACCTGGATCCTGTGCCTCTACTAGAGATCGTCTACCATCCGCGGCGAATCCGCAATATTCAACTACTCTCCTCACGCAACATTGGGGCGAGCCGGGTGATGGATGCCAAAGTTGAATTACGCGACATTCGCCAAGACGCTGAACTCTGCCTGCAAGCCGACAGCCGGTCACTGCACCCGATGGGTGATGGCGCCTTTCAACTGCGCAACGGCCCCTACATGCGGCGATTCCTCGATGGCTACTATCCGATGCGCTTAACCATAGCGGTACACTACCCGGCGGCCATGATCAGGTTCTCCGCCCTCCGTCCGCTCCCGCTCGACGCCGAGCGCACCTCCGAGTCAAAAGGCGTCATACGCTGGGACGGCTGGTTTCAAGGCAGGCTTTTCACGGAACTCGATTTCAATCTCATCCAAGACAACTGAAAATAATGGCGAAAAAACCCAATATCCTGTCACAACAATTGATCGCCGAAACACGCCTGTTCCGCGTGGAGCAGATCGGCCTGGAGTTCAGTAACGGCCAACAGCGGCTATATGAGCGGCTGCTGGGCGGTGAAACAGGGTCGGTCCTGGTGGTGCCGATGCTGGACGATGACACGGTGTTGCTGATCCGTGAGTACTCCGCCGGCAGCCAGGACTATCAGCTCGGCCTGCCCAAGGGACGCATGGAGGCGGGAGAAGGCCCGCTACAGGCCGCAAACCGTGAAATGCGTGAAGAGGTCGGCTATGGGGCCCGGGAGCTGACCCTGTTGAAGACATTCACTATCGCACCCGCCTACATCCGGCACCAGACCCATGTTATCCTTGCGCGGAATTTATTTCCCGACAAACAACCGGGTGATGAACCTGAACCGATCGAAGTAGTGCCCTGGCAACTCTCAGACTGGGAAAACCTGATCGATCAACCGGACTTGACCGAGGCCCGCTCAATCGCGGCCCTCTATATGACAAGGGATTTTTTATCATGAGCATGCCTGTTTCCCTCGATGAACTGCTGCAATTGGCCCACCAGGCGGGTGATGCCATCCTACAGATCTATGACACTGAATTCGAAGTGGAGGAGAAACAGGACAACTCCCCCCTCACCGCCGCGGACCTGGCCGCCCACCAACTCATTGTCTCAACCCTGGAAGGACTCACACCGGAGATTCCGGTGCTCTCGGAGGAGTCCTCGACAATCCCCTATGCCGAGCGTCAGGCATGGCGACGGTACTGGCTGATCGACCCCCTGGACGGCACCCGGGAGTTTGTTAAACGGAATGGTGAATTTACCGTCAACATTGCCCTGATCGAGAACGGGAAGCCTATCCTCGGGGTGGTCTATGCGCCGGTGCTAAAGACGATCTATTACGGGATTCAGGGTGATGGCGCCTGGAAACAGGAGGGGGACGATCCGCCACAGGCTATCCGGGTAGCGGACCAACGCCGGCAGCCGACGCGGGTGGCGGGCAGTCGTTCCCATGCGGGTGACTCACTGCTGCGTTTTCTGGAAAAAATGGGGGATCACGAGCTGGTCAGCATGGGCAGTTCGCTCAAACTCTGCCTGGTCGCAGAGGGTAAAGCCGACATCTATCCGCGCCTGGGCCCCACCTCTGAATGGGACACCGCCGCCGCCCAGGCGGTGGTCGAGGCGGCGGGCGGCCGTGTCACCACCCTGGATCTGCAGCCCCTCAATTACAACACCAAGGACTCCCTGCTGAACCCGCATTTCCTGGTATTCGGCGATCTCTCCGAGACCTGGTCCGACTTTCTCTAGTGTCCTCCAAATCGCCCCGAGGGAAGTACCCTTGGGGTGCTAGTGTGGTGTCTCATACTAATTGCTGATATCAGCGTGACGCCAGGCCCCTGGACGGTTACTGATCGATATCCGCCACCGGAAAGACCTTGGCAAAAGCACTCAGTTCGTCCAGGCTGGCATTGCTGCTGGAGAGATTGATCATGCCCGGCGTCATTTTGAGGCTGATCACGATCTCTTTGCGTGACCCCTTTTCCATCACCATCCCGGTATAACGGCCGATTCGGATCTTCTTGCCGCCCCCTGCCGCCAGTCCCATCTGGCTGAACATGGCCGCCATACCGCCGCCACCGCTAGTGTAGCTGACTTTGATGATCTTGCCCTCCTTGGTGTACTGGGTCTCGATATTGGAGAGGCCCATTGCCTTCTGCTGGGAAATCTCACCCCGTTTCCAACCAGCCACCTGTTTGGCGAATCTGTCACTCTTGCGCGCCTGCTGAATCTGTTCCAGGGACTCCAGGCACCATTTGGCCTCTTCAACTGCGCCGGCGATATCATCCGCCTCGTAGAGCTTAGCCGCTTGCTTACAGTAAGTTGCCGGATCCCCCTCCTCGGCCGCCTGCAGCGACAGGGCCACGAGTGTCAAAACAGTGATGCCGAGATAGTTCTTTTTCATGCTTTCCTCCCCATGGATTAATTTGCGCCATCTGACTGATTTGACATACGACACACGAGAATCACACCTGTTTGCACAATAACCAAAACATCGATGCTTTGCTATTGGATGTTTTGCTTTTGTACCGAGTCGGCTATGCTGGTGTGGTGAGCCAATGCCTATGACCAACCGATTCTCAACAGGCCTCCTCGCCTTATACACGGTACTGTCGGCGACTGTTTTCCAGCAGGCCTTCGGCATCGAATCCGAAGAGGACGTCTATGCCTTCGATGATTTCCCCCTGGAAGAACTGCTCCAGCATCCCGACTGGTTCAAAAAGAGTTTTCTCGAGTTGCCATCCGACCTGCAAGAGGCCGTGGACAAGGACAAGCGCGGCATTATCGTCTATTTCGGCCAGAAACGTTGCGCCTACTGTAAAATGCTGCTCGAGGTGAATTTCGGGCTCAGTGATATCGCCACCTACACACGCAGGCATTTCGACATCATCCCCATCAATATCTGGAGTACGGAGGAGGTCACGACCCTCGACGGCGAGGTGCTTACCCAACGGGACTATTCCCTGCGCGAGAAGACCAATTTCACGCCATCGCTCATTTTCTACGATGAACAAGGGAAGGAGGCCTTGCGACTGCGCGGCTACTACCCGCCCTACCAGTTTCGCGCCGCCCTGGAGTATGTCGCCGACGGGCACTATCGGAGTGAATCCTTCCCCGACTATCTGGCGCGGGGCGATTCGGGCACCGCTTTCGAACCCGGCGATTTGAATGAAGAGGATTTCTTTATTCCGCCGCCGCACAACCTGGATCGCAGCCGCTTTCCCGGACAGCGCCCGCTGCTGGTCTATTTCGAACAGGGAAACTGCCACGCCTGTGACGTGTTGCATAGCCAACCCCTGCGCGACCCGGCCATCAACGAGCTGTTACAGGCATTCGACAACGTGCAGCTCGATATTCGTGATCAGACCCCGGTCATTACACCCAACGGCGATAAGAGCAATGCCCGGCAATGGGCCAAAGCGCTGGGGCTTTTCTACACGCCATCGCTGATCTTTTTCGATGAGCAAGGCAAAGAGATCATCCGTGTCGACTCGGTGGTGCGCTTTTACCGCCTGCGCAAGGTTATCAACTACATCACCAGCCGCGGTTATCTCACTGAACCGAATTATCAGCGCTGGCGGGTGGATGGCGGGTTCTGACCTGCCAAGGTTCAGCAACATTATAAATCCGCAAATGAACGCGGACCATTCTCTTGAGTTTGCCACATCGCCGCAGACACAGCCCGGCTCACCCAGCTCAAGAACTGTGCCGGTATGCCGATACAGCGGACCAAACAGCACCTGTACAGTGCCATGGACCTGAAAGAAGAAAATCGAATCTTACGCCAGCGCCTGAGCGAGCTAACGCAAAAGGCGCAGGACAACCAGGAGACACTGAAGCGCTTCCATGCCCGTGAGCTGGAGCTTTTGAGCGCCGAATCCCTGCCGGAACTGCTGTACGGTATGACCGACGGCCTGAAGTCCTCCTTTGAAATCAAGAGTATCCAGCTACTGCTGTGCGATCCCGATCATGAGATTCGCCATCTGCTGAGCAATAACGGTATCGACGAGGGCGCCTTTCCCTTTCTCCATTTTGTCGACGACATGGTGGCGGTCAATCCCCGTTTCAGTCGCCTGCGGAGTCCGTGGCTGGGCCCCTATCTCAGCCCGGAGTACGACAACCTGTTTTGTGAGGATCATCACCTCAGGAGCATCGCCATCCTGCCGCTGTTCTGCGGCAACCGCTTGGCAGGCAGCATTAACCTGGGCAGTGACGTGAGCACCCGCTTCACCCGCCGGCATGCCACCGATTTCCTGGCCCGTCTCGCCACCATCTGCGGCGTTTGCCTGGAAAACGCCGTCAATCGGGAACGCCTGCTGATCAGCGGTCTTACCGATCCGCTCACCGAACTCCATAACCGACGCTACCTGGATCGGCGCCTGGATGAAGAACTGGCCCGCGCCAGTCGCTATCGCCAACCGCTCAGTTGTCTGTTCATCGACGCTGACCACTTCAAACGCATCAATGACAACCATGGCCACCAAGTCGGCGACCAAGCATTACGGGAACTAGCGAACCGTATCCGCTCCCAACTGCGCGCCAGTGATGTCGCCACCCGCTTCGGCGGTGAGGAGTTCGCCCTGCTGCTGCCTCAGACCTGCCTGAGCGAGGCACTGATGTTGGCCGAGCGCATCCGTCTTGAGGTGAACTCAAATCCGATACCGCTGGATGATGGCGCTGAGCTGCGCCTAAGCGTCTCCATCGGTGTCAGCGAAGCCCTGCCCATGCTCGGCAAATCGCACCACAAAGAGTTGGGATGCCATCTCCTGGCAAACGCCGACCAGGCTCTCTATATGGCCAAGGCAAAGGGTAGAAACCGTATCGAATACGAAACCTCAGGGGAGTTAGGGACAGGCGATCCTGAAACCACCGATATGAGCCTGCGACCTGGTTGATCCGTGAGGGGGCAAGGTAGGATTACCCCTACAGGCCGTGTAACCTAATCCTCCACCTGCTTGTGACTGCCGTCGCAATATGGCGGCGTCTGACTCCGCTTGCATCGACAGAGCCAGGCCTCGCCATTTTTTTCCGCCTTGAATCCCACGGGCTCGATGCCGGTCCCTCGGTGGGAACCGTCACAGAACGGCTGCTCGGCCGAACGCCCGCAGGCGCACCACCAGTACTCTCTTCCCGCCACCAGATCCACGCCGATAGGCTGCTTTGCCGCCACCACGGGTTTATCCATCGCTATTCTCCTCTCTCAAGGTTCAGCCGGAGTTAGACAGTCGCTTTTTAGCTCTCATTGGTAACACATAAACCTGCAAAAAAACACCACAACATCCCCGGTTGTTATCTGGTAATCTCTCGATCCCGAGTCAACGTACGATCAAGGCCATGAGCGAAAGCAATGACTGGATGGGTTTCGACAAACACCACGTATGGCATCCCTACAGCGCCATCGGCGCCGATTTACCCGTTTATCCCGTTGTCTCCGCCAACGGGGTGCGCCTGCGCCTGGCCGATGGCCGTGAACTGATCGACGGCATGTCCTCCTGGTGGTGCGCCATCCACGGCTACAACCACCCGGCAATGAACCAGGCCGTAACACAGCAGTTGAACGAAATGGCCCACGTCATGTTCGGCGGCCTCACCCACCGGCCCGCCGCTGAACTGGCGGCGATGCTTGTGGAAATCACCCCCCCTCCCCTGCAATCGGTGTTTTTCGCCGACTCAGGCTCGGTCTCGGTGGAGGTGGCAATGAAGATGGCGATCCAGTACTGGCATGACAAGGGCCAGCCTGACAAACAGCGTTTCCTGACCATCCGCAAGGGCTATCACGGCGACACCTTCGGCGCCATGTCCGTGTGTGACCCGGACACCGGCATGCACAGCCTCTTTTCAGACATCCTGCCCAAGCAGTACTTCGCCGATGCCCCACGCTGTTACTTCGGCCATCCCTGCAAGAGCAACGGCGCCAAGTCGCTGGCGGACAAACTCAGCCAGTACCACAACAAAATCGCCGCCGTCATCCTGGAGCCCATTGTCCAGGCAACGGGAGGCATGCGCTTCTACTCAGTGGAGTATCTGCAGGAAGTCCGCCGGCTCTGCGACCGGTACGGGGTGCTGCTGATCCATGACGAAATCGCCACCGGCTTCGGCCGCACCGGCAAGCTCTTTGCTTGCGAGCATGCCGATGTGATACCCGACATCATGTGTGTCGGCAAGTCACTCACCGGCGGCTACATGAGCCTCGCGGCAACCCTGACCACCGAGGCGATCAGCAACACCATCAGCCAGGGCGATCCGGGACTCTTCATGCACGGCCCCACCTTCATGGCCAATCCCTTGGCCTGCAGCGCCGCACTGGCGAGCCTGCGCCTGCTTCTCGACTCCCCCTGGCAGGAGAGGGTCAAGGCCATACAGAGCGGATTACAAAAGGGATTGGCCCCCTGCCGGGAATTGCCGCAGGTAGAAGAGGTCCGGGTGCTGGGCGCGATCGGTGTGGTAGAGATGAAAAAACCGGTGGTGATGAAGCAGATCCAGCCCCTTTTCGTCGATGCCGGCGTCTGGGTGCGCCCCTTCGGCAAGCTGGTCTATCTGATGCCTCCTTTCATCATCTCAAAAGAGGATCTGAAGATCCTGACCTCAGCAGTGGTCGAGGTTGCGGGGAAATGCCCTATCTAGTGTGGTGTAACGTAATCCCCAAAGGCGGTGGTTTACCTACATTGAACCATCACTCCCCGGCACGCCGATGATCATCTCGGGTAGCGTCCGCTGAAACTCGATGCGCTGCTGCATCACGGGGGTGAGATAGACCTTGCCCTGCTCATCCACCAGCATCACCTGGGAGAGCCCCATCCGTGCTGCGATCTCTCTCCACCTGCTTGGTCCGGCTACGCTGAGGGCGGTGGCGGCGGCATCCGCCAATGCGCCATCATGGCTGATGACGGTTGCAGAGGCCACATGCTCCACCGGATAGCCGTTGCGCGGATCGAGAATGTGGGCATAGCGGATCCCGTCATACTCACGATAGCGCTCATAATTCCCGGAAGTGAGCACACACTCACCATCCGCGACATCGATCGCAGCGATCACCCCGTCTCCCTGAGGATGGCGGATACCGATTCTCCAGGGGCGATCCCCATGGCTTCCCGAGACACAGAGATCCCCCCCGGCGTTGACGATGGCATGGGCGAGACCGAAGTCGCTCAACCGCCGAATGGCGAGATTCAAGGCGTAGCCCTTGGCAAAGGCCCCCAGGTCGATCGCCACCGACGGATTCGCTGATGAGAGCCGGTTGGCGTTGAACTGAATATCCGCCATCGAGGGGGCAGCATCCACCAGGCCCTGGATACTTTCCCTATCCGGCGGCGGGCCGCCTGGGGGTTCGTCACTATGAAAGCCCCAAAGCCCGACCAGGTGGCCGATGGCCGGATTAAACAGCCCGTCGCTCAGCTCAGCATAGTGTTGCGACTGGCGCAGCAGTTCAGCCAGTTCCGTGGAGATCTGCAATGTCTCCCCTGCGGCAAAGGCCCGGTTGAGCCGCACCAGTTCCCCTTCGCCTTTCCAGGCATGCCACACCCGGTGCATGCGTTGAAAGGTCTGATCGAGATCAGCGACGGCGCGGTGAAATGCATCCGGTTTATCGGTGAAGGCCTTGATCTCCAGCAGGGTGCCGAACACCAACAGGGTCTGCTGATGGTCGACGGGACCTCGCGCGCAGGCGGCCAGGGTGAGCGTGGCGATGAGAAACACCCACCGGAGCAAAGGCCTTCGCCTCATGCGACTACTACCTCATTGATATTAACCCGCTTGATTTTTTCGCCCACTCGAAAGCTCGAATAGGGGGCAGCCATGATTACTACAGGGCCGATTCAATGACATCGGCAAACCGGTCTGCCGCATTGAATTGGGATAACTCTCTATTCAATTCACCGATCCGCTCTACGAATCGCCGTTCCGTCAACAGCCTCTCCACTGCAGCGCTGATGCCCCGTTTGCTGACATGGGTGGAACGGATATACAATCCGGCCCCCTGCCTTGTTAACGCATCGATAACGTAGTATTGATCCGCGTTGGTGGGTATGCCGAGTATCGGCGTTTCACCGGCAATAGCCTGATACACGGTTCCCGCGCCCCCGTTGCAGATCACCAGAGCGCTACGCTCACACGCCTCCATGCCGGGCAGGTAGTCGGTAGTGTAGAAGTTGGCGGGGTAGTCTTTGTCGCTCAATCTCCCTGAAGTGGAGAGCATGACCGTCACCGGCATCTCCCCCAGTACTTCGATGATACTATCCACCACCCCCACCCTGCCCGTCGATCCCATCGCCACATAGATCAGCGGTTTATCGCTGGGAAGTCGGTCCCACCAGGGCGGATGCTGCGAGGTCGGCGACCACTGCACCGGCCCCAGGTAACGATGATTGTCCGGTGGATCTGCCGTAGGCGCAAGCGCCGGCAGATCCGGGTAGGCAACCCAATCGGCATGTGTCGCCACTTCCCGATACTCCGCGAGCTCCTTCAGGCCATACTCTCTTCTCACCGCATTAAAGGGTTTGGCCAGTTGTTTGAAGATGGCGGGGGCAAGCAGGGGCATCAGCAGGGAGCTCAGCTTGACGCCCAGCACCCTGACAAAAGGAAATTCAGGTGTTGGCGGAGGCAGGGTGCAATAGGGCCCCCAGTAGGCATCGACCAGCGAGACATAGGGGGTCTTGGTCAACTCGGCGCTGGTCCCCAGCGACCATCTCAGGTCGCCGATGATCAGATCCGGGGACAACTCCTCGATCAGCGCCAGCTCATCCTTCACCTGGCGGGATATCTCCTCCGCCAGCCATCCGTCCCGCCCCTTGCTCAGGCGCTCCATGAAGGTATCAGTGGAGAGGGTCCATGTCTTACGCGGCGTCAATCCATAGCCTTCCACCAAATGGGCATATCTTTCGCCCGTGACGAATATGACCTCATATTTGTCGCGGACGGCATCGGCAAGCACCAGGGGGCGCACCACGTGAGAGAGCGCCAGGTCTTCTCCCCAAAAGAGCAAACGCGCTTTTTTACCATCGCTTCCAGATAATGCATCCATGTTCACGGCACCTCCTAATCCCCTTGACCGATTCGTTCCTATGGCCAGTCTAACGATTCGCTAAATACAATAAAACAACCAATCGATGGCTGGAGAAGCTTATTGGAGGGCCACCGGCAGTGTCATCAAATGAGTGTTACTAACCTACGTTCGGGTTAGTTTCGTAGGGTGCGGCCCTGCCGCACCGTAACTTGAAGCCCTGGAACCCAAGGTATTGGGTGAGGGGGCCGCGAAGTGAAGAAATCCATTATAGCAAACAGGAGCGCAACCCAGCATGGTGCGGTGCGGCAAGGCCGCACCCTACGCCTGTTCACATTGTGCGTTCCTATATAGAACATGGGAACGCGTTAAATTTGAACTCCGAAACTTGAGTTAACAGCCTCTAATGCGACCTGATCATCTTGAATAGTGCGCCGATAATACAGTTTTACTGAGCAGATTCTGATGCAGATAGAAGCCTACCATCGCTGCCGGTGCATTTTCGTCAAGCGGGAGCCGATCTGCCTTTAACGCATACACCGTGATCTGGTAGCGGTGCGGATCATCTCCCTGGGGCGGGCAGGGGCCGCCGTAGCCCGGCTTGCCAAAGTCGGTGCGACTCTGAATAGTGCCTTTGGGTAATTTCCCGGCATCGCTGCCCGCGCCTTTTACGAGGCTTGAGACATCGGCGGGGATATTGAACACAACCCAGTGCCACCAACCACTGCCGGTCGGCGCATCAGGGTCGTACATGGTTACGGCAAGACTCTTGGTTCCCTCAGGTATGCCCTGCCATTGTAGAGCGGGTGAGAGATTCCCGCCCTTGCAGCCAAAACCGTTGAGTACCTGTTCATGGCCGATCTGCTTGCCGGCCTCTATCTGCGGGCTCGACACCTGAAATCCGCCTGCGTTGGCAACTTGCGCCATAAGTGTTGCGCTGAATAGCACTGCCATGGTGTTTTTCATCATCGTCTCCTGATGGTGGATTCATGGAGACATGATCGCATGTTCAATCCACGATCGGCTGTCCGCTAACGGTCAATGTGTGTTCGCTTTCGTTCAACGCATCGCGGAATGCCGAGGGAGGAAGACCGAAACGCTTACTAAAATTACTGCTAAAGCGGGAGACAGACTGGTAACCACAATCATAGGCAATCCGGGTAACAGGCAACGAGGTTTGCAGTAACAGCATCAAGGCGCTCGTCAAGCGTTGTTCACTCAATAGATCACGAAAACCCGTTTGTTCGCGCTTCAGATGACGGCGCAGGGTGCTTTCACTCGTAGCCAGGCGATGGCAAATCTCGGCAATCTCCCATTTTCGTGACAGATCCGTCGCCAGCACTGCGCGCACCCGCTGACTCCAGTCTTTTGCGGCAAACACATAGGCGAGCAATCGATTATCCTCACGCACAAGAATCAGCAGCACTTCGAGCAGTCTGTGATCCAGTAAGTAATTATCTGCGCCAGATGCCAGGTAGTGCTCAATCGCAGCGATCGACAGTGGATTGTTTTTAAAATGAAGAATACATGGAACCTCTTCAGGCCTATGCCCGGCGAGATCATGCGCCTGGCAAAGCCGCTCCAGGTGAGGGCGTTGGAAGGGTATGACCAACGCCCGGTAACGGCCGGTGTTTGGGTCGGGTTCGTTACGCAGATCGTAACTCCTTGGTGAGGGCACACAGAGCACGCCACCGGCGTCACAGACAATCTTCCTGCCGTTTTCGAACATCACCTTTCGCCCCGAGAGCACGAGGATGATACAAGGGGTATCGAACGGCACATGGCGGATATGAACGGTATTGCTACATGAAATCAGGCCAAACCCTTTAACCTGGGTCTTACCGTTCGGCGCCAAAGGGGTGTCTGTCAGCGAATCAAGCGTATCGAGCAGCTTTTTCATTTTCGATATATTTTACTGAAGCTTGCTTCGGAAAAACCGTTCAGCCTATGCTTACCTACCAAGATGATTGGAACCCCGCCTCTCCCCAGCTTTTTGTAATCCCGCTTCCCCCTCATGCTTGTCTCTACATCATATTCTTCAAACGAGATAGCGTTTTTTTTGAAATAACGACGGGCTTTTTTACAATAGCCGCACCAGCTTGCGCTATACATAACCACTTTTTTGCCGCCCGTGAACCCTTCCTCCAATCTTTCGACGCTTGGCGAATGGTAGACATTGGGCTTGACTGTCACCGACTCGGATTCAGCATCGGCGGGCGGTCTGTCGCCAAAATGGATCTTTCCTGTCTCATCGCGCCATCGATAAATATCATCCGCGGCAAAAGCGTCTAGCGCAAACGCAAAAACCAGCAATCCACACCAAGTTACAAATTTCAGCAATTTCAATAGAATCATATTCATCGGCTTTCAATGTTGCAATTCCGTCAGTTTCTTAGCCGCCATTCCAGACTCAATGGTTTCACCCGCCATTTTTATACCCTCGGTAATCTCATCGGCACGGCCACTGATATATAATCGTACGCCTGCATTATAGATAATGCCTTTCAGATGTCTGTCATCTTTTCCAGTCAACGCATGCTCGACCGCCAACGCCGTCGCCTCAGGCGATGCGCAAGGGTGGTGCTGTTGATGGGTAAAACCGAAATCGGCGGGATCAAGGGTATATTGCGACAGTACCCCGTCCTGGTAGTCGGCAACCGCGACAGGCTTCATCGGCAGTTCGTCGCATCCGTCCACACCCTGCACCGCCACCACTCGTTGCTGACCTCGCTCTCCCGCCGCCGTTGCGAAACGCTGCAAAAAGCTCTTGTGCGCCGCGCCAATCATGGAAAAGCTGGCGCCGGCAGGATTGATCATAACCTCACAAGCATGCAGAAATGAGCGATAAAAGAGCGTCTGCCGAATCGGTTTCAGCCGCTCGACGCCATGTAGATAGCAACCAGCATGCAGGTGACCGAAACCTCGCTCCTCGATGTCCTTTGTCACCTGCCCAGGCTCACGATAGGCGGGAATGCCCAACGCCTCGAGCAAGCGGGCCGTGGTGACACCGTCCTTGGGCGGCAATCCGCTATTGGAGTGCATCACCACCGGCACCCCGGCGGCGACGGTCACGATGGCCGCCGCCAGGCTGAGATGGAGGGCGTTCTTGCGACCATCGTAGGGGCCATTGCAATTCAGCAGGCCATCGACCTTGGGGGATATCAGGGCTGCGCTCGCCTCCATGGCATCGAGAAAACCCTTCATCTCCTCCACCCGCGCCCCCTTGAATCGCATGGCCGTGAGGAAGGCGCCCACCTGGGCGGGATGAGCCTCGGCGGACATCAGGAAGGCCAATGCCTCTCTCGCCTCGCTTCGGCTCATATCCTTGGCCCCGCGGGATCCTTTGGCGGTGGCGATCAGGCGCTTGCGAAAAGTCTCACCCGCCTGACTATTTTGCTGCTGCATGGGAGCACTCCATCTGGAATATGTAAAAAACTTACCTACTTAGTGTCCGTCCGGAAAGAAAAACTCTCGCAAAGACGTCAAGATCGCAAAGTTATAACTTATTGTTTTTTTATTGTATTTATTTTTCCTTGGCGATCTTGGCGTCTTTGCGAGAGAAATTGTCTTGTTTCTGGACGGACACTACTTAGGATTGGTTGTCCGCGAATAAACGCAAATATGGATTAACCCACCTTGTGCATAGCGGTGGTTTAGCGAGCGAACAGCTCCACTGGAGGCACGCTGCAGACCACCGACTGTCAGGCCAGGCAATCAAAGCTCACGCACCGTATTCGGCAACTGCGCGCGGATGACGCCGGCCAAGGCATGAAGCGCCTGCTTGCGTGGAAACGTCTTTCGGTAGACGAACTGAACCCGACGATAGGCATCTTTCAGATGTAGCTTGCGGGCGATAATCCCGGAATCGGTGGTCCAGCTTCCCCGCACCGCCAAGGCAGGCACCAGGGTACAGCCGAATCCCGCTCCCACCAACTGTAGCAGGGTTTCCAGGCTGGCCGCCCGCAGATCCGCCATGTCGTTGTCCATCGCTCCCTCTTTGATGCGACAGACATCCATCACCTGGTTGGTCAGGCAGTGCCCGTCCGCCAGCAACAGCAGATTGAGCCGGCTCAGGTCCCGACGGCCGATCTCGTCTTTGTCGTAGAGTTCGTGATTGAGCGGGTGGGCCAGCCAAAATGGCTCCTCGAACAAAGGCATCACTTCCAACTCCGGCTCTTTTACCGCAGTCGCCAGAATCGCCACATCGATCTGGTGATCCAGCAAGCGCTGGATCAACATGTCGGTGATCTCTTCAGAGAGTATCATGCGCATCTGCGGATATTGACGCTTGAGGGGCATTAAAATCAGCGGGATCAGATAGGGACTGAGGGTGGGAATGGCACCCACCCGCAGGGCGCCTGCCATCGGGTCCCGCTGGGCCTGCGCCAGTTGCCTGATCACATCGGCCTGCTCCAGGATCAGCTTGGCGTGCTTGACGATTTCCACACCGATCGGCGTAATCGAGACCGAACGATTGGTGCGCTCGAAAATGGTGACGCCTAGCTCCCGCTCGAGTTTCTTGATCTGGCCACTGAGTGTCGGCTGACTGACGAAACACTGGACGGCGGCATGACCGAAGTGCTCGGTCTCGGCCACGGCAATGAGGTATTTAAGATCGCGCAGGTTCATGGGTATTGACCACTACCGGGAATAGACGCCCAATACTACATCAGTCAACTCGATGCCAGCCAATGACAGATCTCAACCGGTTGGAGATCCTCCGATCTGCCATTTGCACCTTGACGCTCTCGGTAACAGAATACCGGCTAGGCGAATTTCCCGAACGACCCGAACAAACCTTGTCTGACCGCGTCAGAACACCATTGGACTCCTGGGCCATGAAGAGACCGACACTGCTGTTGCTTGATAACGGCTCCAGCCGCGCCGAGGCGACGCGCTACCTGCGACGCCTGGCTGGCGAACTCAGCCATCTCAGCGGCCAGAAGGTCTATCCCGTCTCCCTGCAGCACGCCGATCGGATACCCGTTCACAGGCTTGCCGGCAGGGCGGCGGATACATTCGCACCTTTCCTGCGGCGAAAACTGGCCGACGGCAAACGGGAATTCCTGGCAGTGCCGCTATTCTTCGGTGTCGGCCGGGCGCTCACCTCATTCATCCCCGACCAGGTGAGTTCGCTTCAAGCGGAGTTCGGGGCATTCAGCCTGCGCCTAGCCGATGTCCTCTACCCCCTCCCCACCGGCGAACCCCGGCTGGCGAAGATCCTCTGCGATCAGTTTTCCGACATGCTGCACGAAACACAGGTGCAGAGAGTGATTCTGGTAGACCACGGTTCTCCGCTGCCATCCGTGACGGAAGTACGCAGGCGTGTAGCCGAACAGATGCGCGACATGCTGCCCCCCGGGGTCGGCCTGGAAGAGGCTGTGATGGAGCGGCGCAACAGCCCTGAGTACGATTTTAACGGGGAGCTATTGGAGCCGTTGCTGGAACGCACCGTTCCAACCGCCCGCGAGATCCCTATCATCCTCTCGTTGCTGTTTCTCTCCCCCGGCCGTCATGCAGGCGACAACGGCGATATCGCAAGGATCTGCGCCGATGCCCAACAACGCCACCCAGGATTGAATATACGCATCAGCCGTCTGGTGGGCGACCATCCTGGGCTTGTCGACATCCTCTATGATCGTTTGATGACAGGACTCGAAAACACGGAACAACGCATGCCGACACATAGCATACAAGGAGAACGGCCATGAAGAATCATGCCTTGGCGATCATCCTGCCGTTGCTGCGCAATGCCTCTGGCCTGGACTACTTCAAATGGGTAGCCTTTGTTACACTGCCAAGCTTGGCCATTGGTTTCATCAGCCATTGTTCTGGAACTGGTTTGGCTTCACCACCTCTTACTGTTTAGGTGACCATCATCGATTCAACCATCGTCTTGGCCGGACTCGCGATGGCGAAGTTTGTTTCAGGAACTGAGGATTATTAACCCGGCACCCTAATAGGATTCCACAATAGCTGCTTTGCGAGAATGCCCACGATACCATCATGCCAAATATCCGCTATCAGGAATTCGCCATTATCTTTGCCGACATCGTCGACAGCACCCGGATGTATGAAAGTCTCGGCGACAGCCGCGCCAAACAGTTGATCACCGAACTGGAGAATGACATATCCCGTGTCGTAAAGGAGACCGGCGGCCATGTGGTTGAGATAATCGGCGATGAGGTGATGAGCTGCTATGACAGCCCCGATGCTGCGGCGGCAGGCGCATGCCGAATCCAGGAATGCGTCGATGCCTACTCGGAAAGGTGTGGCATGCCCGTATCCGCTAGGTTAGGGCTTCACTATGGGCCTGCGATTGTTGAAGAGGGCAGGATGTATGGCGATTCAGTCAATGTGGCGGCGCGCATGGCATCCATTGCCCAGGCCCGACAGATCATCACCACCGAGCAGGTCGTGCAAAACCTCTCTGATGAACACAGAAGATTGGTACGCCGCTTCGACAAGGTAAAAATCAAAGGCAAACAGCAGAGAATGGTTATCTACGATCTGTTGTGGCGCATGGACGTCACCTTCATGCATACCTCACCAGTCACCCAAAACCAGCTAGCCAAAACCCTGGTCCTTACCTATGCAGGCAAAATCCATCGCATGCCTCCCACACAAGGTAGCATGCGCATCGGGCGTGACCCATGTAATGAGTTGGTGGTCTCGACCACCACCGCCTCGAGAACTCACGCAATCCTTGAATTCAGTCGGGGAAAATACGTCCTTTCGGACATCAGCACCAACGGCACCTACGTGACCACCCAAAACCAGCAGTCGCTCTACTTACGGCGTGAGACCATCCCCCTATTGGGTAGCGGCAAGATAGGACTTGGCGAACCGGTCTCAACCGATAACCGCCATGTCATCAGTTACGATTTACAAGAGAGCGGCCCCTAGACCCGTATCACCAAAGAACCATCAACCACATGTGACCTCCATGCCCCATAGGTTCCACTTCCGCCAACACCCGCGAACCGATAGCTTGCTCACTCTCTTGCTGCTGTTCTGCGTTTTCAGCGTTGCCACGCAAGCGCGGAGCGAAGCACCCGAAACCGCACTGGTGCTCAGCCTTGAGCAGATCGAATTCGCCAAAACCGCCGCCGCCAGTGACGAGACCCTTGACCAGGCGCAGATGGACAAGGCCAAGGAGATGCTTGAGCAGGCGAAGAAGTGGCTGCTGCAAGCCGGCAAGGCGCGGAACGAAATCTCACAGTTACAGGCCCTGGTGCAGGATGCGCCGCAACAGATTCAAGCGCTGCGCTCCAGCATGGAAGCGCTTGCCGCGCAAAACAACTTGTTATCCGACTTTATTGAAAAGTCCGACCTGGCTGCGCTGGAGCTACGCATCAGCCAGGAAGATCTGAACCTCGCCCAGGCCCGCGATCAGCAAAAGCGTCAGATGGAGGTACTGTCAAAACTGCTGGCGGGCAGCAAACAGATCAATGCTGAACTCACCGCACACGGCAGCACCCTGGCACAGATCGAATCGGATCTCGACAGCCTCCCTGGCGGCGAGCCCAAGCGTCTCAGTCAGGCCAGGATGATGTCCCTACAAGGCAGACAGGCGCTCCGCCAGGCACAGATCGATCTACTCAAACTACGCCTGGGGAATCAGAGTCTGCTGACCAACCTGGCCCAGGCCAAACGGGATGCCGCTGTAGACCGGGTCAGCCGGCTGCAATCGACCCTGGAATCACTCAACCAAGCCGCCGCCCGGATCCGAGAAAATCAAGCCAAACAGGCCAGGCAGGTGGCTGAGCAGTTGCGGGAGCAGACCGCGAACCTTCCCCAGCCACTGCAGGCGATCGCTCAGGAAAATGCCGAAACACGCTCCGAGCTTGAACAACTCGTGTATTGGGAAAAGCGTGTGACACAACAGCTCACGACCATCCAGCAAAAACTGCAACAGATACAGAACGACTTCGAACACAGCAAACAGCGCGTCGAAGTGGTCGGAACCAGTCAGGCGATCGGTAAGATGCTCTCCCGCCGGCGTCAGGCGCTGCCTTCGCTGAGGAGCTACAGCCGCTCTTCCGCAGAGCGTAAACATGAGATCAATCTTGCCACAGACCGGCAGATCGATATCGAAGAGTTACTCCTGCAACGCGGCAATCTTCCCAACCATGTCGGGCAAATCACCAGCGCCCTGATAACCGACCTATCCGCCCGTGAGGCCGATGAGCTGAAAAAGCAGGCCTTCAGCCTGGTCGGCGCAAGGCGTGAAGCGCTGAATGAATTACAAAAGGTATACGGCCGTTACATCGCCAAACTCACCGCCCTCGACCTGGCCGAACGACAGTTGCTGGAAGTCTCCGAGTCCTATGTCGCCTACATCAACGATCAATTGATCTGGATTTCAAGCGGGGGACTCCTCGATATCCTCAATCCGGCTCAATTGGCTTCCAGTCTGGCGTGGCTGACATCACCCGAAAAATGGCTGGATCTGGGCTCCGATATCCTGAAAGCCGGTAGACACAACTTGCATACCGCTTTTTTTGTGCTGATGATCTTCATCCTGGTGATCTGGAAACGGCGCTACGCCAAGCTGCAAATCCCTCTCCTGGCCAGGTCTACGCGGAAGATACGAACCGATTCGATCCACATCACCCTGCTGGCGCTGTTCCACACCCTGGTGAAGATCGCCGCCTTACCGGTATTGATGATCGGACTGGGGTTACTGCTCAAGACACTTCCATCCGCGACGCCCTTCACCCTGGCAATCGCCAGCTCCCTGATCAGGGTGGGCATCACCCTGGCAGCCGCCCTGCTGCTCTACCAGGTCTGCCTGCCTGAAGGGGTCGGTATCCGCCATCTGCGCTGGAACAGCGGGATCTGCCAATCCGTGGCCAGGGAGTTGCGATGGATCATTCCCACAGCCGCGCCGATACGCTTTCTTGTCGCCCTGGCAGCGGGGAATACCCTGGCCCCCGAGGCACAGATCATCGGCAAGGCGACGATCATTGCATTGATGATCATCGTTCTGTTGTTCACCTACCGTCTGCTGCATAAGCAAGGATCATTGATGCTGCATTGGAGCAGCGCGAACCCCCATGCCCTGTTGGTACAACTGCATTTCCTCTGGTTCCCCTTGTTGTTGTTGATCGGCATCGGCCTCATCGTCTCAACAGGGCTTGGGTACATGACGCTTTCGCTGCGTCTGCTCGAGCGCGTTGAGTTGACGTTCTGGTTTTTCGTCGGGCTCTTCACCCTCAAAGAGCTGCTGTTACGCTATCTCTTCATTGCGGAGCGCAGATTGCGTTACGAAAACGCCCTGCAACGCCGTCAGGAGCTTCGCGCCCAAAGGGAACAGGAGCAACAACAGAGCGAGGACGAAAGTACAGTGATTACCGCGGAGATTCCCGAGTTGAACTTCGACGCCCTGGGCGAGCAGGCCAAGCGGCTGGTTCGCTTCGGCTACCTGTTCGGTTCAGTGGTCGGCGCCTGGCTGATCTGGGCCGACCTGCTCCCGGCATTGGAGTTTCTCAACGATATCCAGTTGCCATTCAACACCAGTCATCTGGTGGACGGCATCGTCACTGAAACGCCCTTGACACTGCGTGACATTGTGATCGGCGCCATCATTCTGATCGTCACTATTCTGGCCGCCAAGAACCTTCCCGGTGTCCTCGAAATCACCCTGCTGCAACGCCTCCCCCTTGAAGCGGGCGCCCGCTATGCCTTGACCACCCTGCTCCAATATCTGATTGCCGGCATCGGCATCATCATGGCCTTCAGCAGCATCGGCTTCCAATGGTCGAGCATCCAATGGCTGGTGGCTGCGCTGGGGGTGGGTCTGGGTTTCGGCCTGCAGGAGATAGTCGCCAACTTCATCAGCGGCATCATCCTCCTGTTCGAACGACCGATCAGGGTAGGCGATGTCGTCACCCTGGACACCACCACGGGCGTGGTTTCACGCATTCGCATTCGCGCCACCACCATCATCAACTATGACAAACAGGAGATGTTGATCCCCAACAAGGCGTTCATTACCGGCCGGGTCATCAACTGGACATTGACCGACAAGGTGAACCGGGTGATCGTCACTGTCGGCGTCGCTTACGGCAGCGACGTCAGTCAGGCCATGGGACTGATGCTCGAGGCTGCCGAGGAGAACGAGAACGTGTTGCAGGAACCTAAGCCGGTGGCCACCTTCGAGGCCTTCGGCGACAACGCCCTGACCCTGCTGCTGCGAGCCTACCTTGGCTCCATGGACAACCGATTGGCCACCATCACGGCCCTGCATGAAACGATCAACCGTAAATTCAATGAGGCCGGCATCGATATCCCCTTCCCGCAACGGGATCTGCACCTGCACGGCTCAACGCCGTTGGAGGTTCGTATCAATCATCCTATTAACCCGGCGACCAAATAGTGTACTTTCAGGGCTACAAGAATGCCCTTGATCAAGGCGTGGCTCGCAGGCAATGGTGATTCCCTTGTCAAGAGTCACAACGAAGAGCAAGGGCATTCTTGTAGCCCCTAACACATTGATATTTAATAGACAGGCCGCAGTGTGCCTGCCTGCAGGCTGCGTTATCAAAACTTGCTGTAGGGCGGCTACAACGGCGTTTTGATGCCTTGCTGCAGGCAGGCACACTGCGGCTGAAAGTACACTATTTGGTCGCCGGGTTAATAAAAAGGGCGGCTGACCGCTCTATATCGGGGTTCAACGCTTCAACGCAAAGCTGATTGTCCGCGAATTAAGGGCTGCGGCAAAAATAAATGATCCCAAAATGCGCCGGATTATTGCTTGCCTTCTAGGCGTAGCGTAGGGCGCATAGCCGGGACTATGCAACCGAAGCTACAACAACGAAGGCAGGGAATAAGACAAGCAGTTTGGGATCATTTATTTTTGCCGCAGCCCTAAGCATCAGGATATACTGTTCCGCAGGATGGATTGAATCACCTCTGGCGCATTTTCCAACTGCCGGACACGTTTCCATAACCTGCCGGGGGCATTTTCATAGATAGCGAGCAGCTCCTCCGCCTGCACCCAAACCAGTTCGCGCCGCTTTTTAAACCGGCCGACCTTGTCGGCTTCCCATTGCCGATTCAAGGCCCGGATATCCCGGTGCGGGAATTCGATAAAGAAGGTCTTCCACCGTTTCGGCCGCAGCGGGTTTCCCGGCGCACGCCGACACCACCAATCCGGGTGAGCCGCCAGCGTCTCGTCAAATAGCGCCTCAACGATCGGGATCTGATGCCTGACTCTTTCGACGCTCCTGCTTGCCTGCCGCACATCATCGGAGAAGTACAGGGTCTCGGTCTCTTCCACGAATTCCCGTATGGCAGCCTCCCGGTCATTTTCGCCTGCCCCGACGCCACCGCCGAAATCAATCAGATAGCCCACCTTTCTACCGGTAAAGGTCGTTTGAAACAAAAAGGAAACACTACCGTCGTTGACGGCAAAAGGAATAACACCTGCGCCCATCTCTATTTCTCCAGG
Organism: Candidatus Thiodiazotropha sp. (ex Epidulcina cf. delphinae); assembly: GCA_025656455.1. GTDB lineage: Bacteria > Pseudomonadota > Gammaproteobacteria > Chromatiales > Chromatiaceae > Thiodiazotropha. Next base: position 111,589 of record JAHXHS010000009.1, read on the forward strand.
GGAATATTCTAATACTCTAATGCTTATGGTTTACCCTGAATCCATGGGTTCAAGCTTAATCCATGTTGCGGCGTTTCCCCGGTCCGCGCCGTTGCTTGGCGTTGAAACCAAATACGCCTTCATGGTGTCAGGTAATTTTAGCAATGATATACTCACTGCTCATTTCAAATAACCCAATTACAGGAGAGGCACATGAACCAAGCCCTCATCAACACCATCGTCGGGCTTTTTTTCAGCCTTTTCGTCATTTCCCTGCAGGCCGATGAAGCCATCAGCACCACCGTGGAGAATCTCTACAAAGAGAAAACCTCGCTGAACGGCAAACTGGTAAAGCTACAAGGGAAGGTCGTTAAAGTTAACAATGAGATCCTGCAGAGAAACTTCCTGCATCTGCAGGACGGAACGGGCAGCGAGGCCGACGGCACCGATGACATTACGATCACCAGCAAGGAGACCGCCAATGTGGGCGACCAGGTAACCGTTACCGGCACCCTGGTCCTCGACCACGACTTCGGCGCCGGCTACAAGTATCCGATGCTGGTGGAAAAGGCCTCCATTAGCCACTGATAAACAACCGGCCGGGCAGCAGGAACGTCGAACCTGATTTAGGGTCTGTTATCATGCATTTGATTGCTACTGCCCCCAGAGTGGATTGTATAATGAAAGCCCCCAAGCGGGGGCTATGCCAGGACCCGCCAACCGACTGCGCGGCCCGCGTGCAATACCGCTGACTCAGGCATAGCCCCAACTACCGCTCTCCGGGGTCACCACATCAGATCATCAGGCACCTTGAAGTCCGCATAGGGATCGTCTGTATCGTCGCTCCCTTCGGTTTTGTTCAGTACGATAACGCAAGCGGCATCTCTCAAGCTGATCTTCTCGGCCACTCCCCCTGGGACAATTTCATATCGATTATCCAGCTTCACGATCGCCAGTCGGCCGCTGCTGAGTTGCCGATGCGGCTTTTCCGCGACAAAGAGCCGTTGAACCTTGCCGGCATCACTGAAATGGTAGGCGACCTCACCCTCCTCCAGCGACAGCCGATTCATCTCCACCAACTGCCTTATCTGGGCAGTGATCGCTTTACGATTCGCCGCTTCCTGCTTCTCCCGGTTCAGCTGCCGATCCCGTTCCGCATCCCTGACCTTGGCCAGTCTGGCCAGGCGCGCGGCTTCATCCTCCGGCTTCTGCTTAGCATGGCGCTGCGCCTTTTCCTTACGTTGCTTGGCCTTCTTTGCTTTGTTGACCTTTTTTTCGTCCACCAAGCCTGCCTTGAGCAGTTGATCGTGTAGTGAGTTAGCCAAATGACGCTCCTATCCATCTGTCTTATATGGGTCTTTTCAACGTATTAACCCGGCAACCAAATATGTCGTGTTCAGCCGCAGTGTGCCAGCCTAGCCTACGGCAAGGCATCATACCGCTGTTCATAGCCAGCCTCCATCTTACCAAACGCCTTGCCGGATCTGCAGGCAAGCGAGCCCTAAGATCCTTGTAGTGCCTCGTCATTGATTCCGTTACCGTAAGGGCGGAAGCAGTCGCTCCAGGGCAGGACGCATACGCTCGACCTCCCGGTGTCCCTCGGCAATCGCCATCTCGGCCTCATCGAACTCCATCAGCCCCAGCCTTGACAGGCGTGGCGCCAGGATCACGTCCGGCGGATCCCCGGCCATGCGGCTACGGGTAATGCGATCCTGCATAATGTTGATGGAGCTGGCCAGGACATCGTAAAGCCCCGGAATATCCCGATTCAGGCCGAGCAAGCGTGAAAACAGGTCCTTTTTCCGTGCACTCAGGGTGCTCTTCATCTGCCCGGCGATTCGGCTCCAGAGATCTCCCTCCCTGGCCTGTACCGGTTTGTCGTCAGGGGCATCGTCACGGCGCAGATGCTTGCCGAGTATGTCGCCATTGAGATTAACCGCGATCACCAGATCCGCGCCCATGGCCCGACAGAGAGAGACAGGGACGGGGTTGGCGAGACCGCCATCCACCAGCCAACGCCCTTCGTGTTGCAGGGGGGTAAAGAGTCCGGGCAGACTGATGGAGGCCCTCACCGCCTCCATCACCGGCCCTTGGCGAAACCAGATCTCACGGCCGCTCTCCAAGTCAGTGGCCACGACGCCGAGCTGCCGCGTCAGACCTTCGAACGCCAGCTCCTCGACGTAACGATTTACGAAACCGGTCAGCTTCTCCCCTTGGATCAAGCCGCCTCCCAGCAGACTCGGGTCAAGAAACTTAATGATCTCTTTCCAGGTAAGGGAACGGGTCCAGGCCTCCAGCAGATCCAGCTTATCGGCCGTATAGGCAGCCCCCACGAGAGCGCCGATGGAACTCCCGCTGACGATGTCCGGTTCAATACCCATTTCGGACAGGCCCTGAATAATGCCGATATGCGACCAACCGCGCGCCGCGCCACTCCCGAGAGCCAACCCGATCTTCACTTGAGACTGTTTCCTATCCTGCATGCCGATTTCCCAATCCTGTTTCATGTCCTGCAAGGCCATTGACCCTGTAAAGTTTTGGCTCTTCCCCTGATCGCGTGGGTGGGATAGGCGAATCGCCACCATTTCATTCATATCGATGCCGAGTCGATTTATTAACCCGGCACCCTAATAGGCCATGTTCAGCCGTCGTGTGCTGAGTTCATCATTCCCGCTGCAGACGCACCAACCCGTCGCCATAATCGATCACAATGCCATCCTGGTCGATGCTCTCTAAACGGTAACCTTTCCCGGGCAGGATGTCGCCTTCACTGTAACGTCGCATATCGATAATGACGAAACGCTGACCAGGATCCTCGCTGTAGACATGGATACTGATCTTCAACGCTCCTAACGCTTCACGCAATCCTTGGGAGAGTTCCCAAACCAGGGGTATCTGACTCACCGTTTCGGAAACCTCCGGCTGCTGCCCCACCGCAGCCTGAACAGGTTCAGCCGGTCTCTTGTCAATCCGCAGACGGCCCCCTTCCTTTGCCGCATCGTCAGTGAGGGTTGCGCTCTTACTCTCCCAGCCTGGCGAAACAGTCGTTGCGGTTGATTCAACTTTTCCGTGCAAACCGTCCTCAGGCGGCAGGATATCAGGCAACACCACCTCGTCCTGTGACTTGGCGCGCTCCCTTCTCTTCTCCTGTGTCGCTTGGCTGAGCACCGCCTCTGTGATCAAAGGAGCAGGATTGGGGCGACCGCTGCGTCTTATGCGATCTTCAGCGACATCGCTGTTCAATGATACCGTGCCGGATCCACTCCCTAGCTGAAGATTCCGCTTCGGCGGCGACAAATCAGACCCTGCCCCTCGTCCCTCCCCAGCCGGTGCGGCAGCCGGTATCTGCACAGTCCCTGACTCCCCGGCGGGGATAAAGATGAACCGGTAACCCACCACCGCCACCATCAAGGCAAACAGCATCGCCAACAGCCAAGGCCGCCACTCGCTGCCCTTGTGCTCGCGTGGATTGGCGCCGGGTAGAATATCCCGCTTGCCCGGCTGCCGCTCCCGCGAGGCCCTCTCCAGCGCATCGAGTATGGATGACATGTCAGCCCCCCACGCGACGCAGCGACGGTTTAGTGGAATCGCTCACTGCGCCATTCAGCCGGATCAATGTCTGCTTGCCGACGATGCCGTCCGCCAACAGCTCATGGCTTCGTTGAAACCGCATCACCCTTTGCTGTAACTGCCGGTCGAAGGTTGCATTGAGCGGATCATAGGCGGACTGAACCCCCTCGACCCGGTCGAGCATGGATATCAGCCATCCCACATCCGAGCCGACCTGACCCAGGCCCAAACTCCCGGTCTTGATCTTGGGCGGCCGCCACAAGACGATGTAGCTCCCTGTCCAGAGCCGCTCGATATCCGCGCGAGAGAAGGAGAATCGCCGACCGTTCAAATCCAACATCACGGCATCATCACTCAAAGCCGTTGCAACGACGTGGTAGCGCTGACCGTCATCCATGATCAATTCCAACACGGCCGGCCGATTGTAGTACGCCAGGCTATCCCAGGAGCCCCGCCCATAGATACAACTCAGCCCCACCTCCTCCGCCTTGTCACAGGATGAGCGTGATTCGCCGTCCATGGGATAGACGGTTTGCCAATACCCGAACAGGGTGGCGAAGATGTTGTGTTCATTCCCCATCATTCCCGCCAGGCTCGGTGGCGATTCCGGTGGCTGCGGCTGCCGTGGCGCCGCTGACGGTGCATTTATCTCATCCGCGGCCATCCCCACCAGGTCCGGTTCACTGGGATCCCCGGTCTCGGAAATCACCTCCATCCCTGACGCCTGCGCCGGCGGGCCGGCCACATGCGTTTCACCGGCAGCCTCCACAGCCCCTGGGTTCTCGGCTTCAGCATCGACGGATTGCACATCAGACTCGACCTCCTTCTCCAACCTGTGTTCTGTCTGCGCCTCCACCGATGACAACTTCGCTGAGCGTCCTGGAAACAAAACCGGCTCCGATAGGAACAGACCAGCCAGGGCTATCGACACAATGACGGCCGTCACCCCTACCCAGGAGGGCTTGCGGGCGGTCTCTTCTCCGATCCCGCTTAGCTCGTCGGAGACCTGTTTTATCATTCTCCGGGTGATCCTGGCGGTGTTCTTTCCGAATCCCAACAACATCCCCCGGTTGCAGAGAATATTGATTACCCGGGGCACGCCCCCGCTGAGTTTGTATAACAGCCGTAGGGCGCCCGGAGTAAACAGAGGGCGATCGATACCGGCAACCTTCAAACGGTGCAACACATAGGCCCGGGTCTCCGAGCGGGAGAGCGGGGTCAGGTGATAGCGGGCCGTTACCCGCTGCGCCAACTGGCGCAGTTCCGCTCGCTGCAACAGGCTCCTCAACTCAGGCTGACCGACGAGAATGATCTGCAACAGTTTCTGCGCCGGGGTCTCCAGGTTGGTCAACAACCGGACCTGCTCCAGGGACTCGTAACTCAGATTCTGCGCCTCATCGATGATCACCACGGTCCGTCTGCCCTGGCCGTGACTCTCCAGTAGATAGGCATTCAGGAAATCGACCACCTCCTTGATGCTGCTACAGCCGGTAGGATAGAGAATCTTGAGCTCATCGCAGATAGCTGCCACCAGTTCCAGAGGGCTCATGCGGGGATTGAAGATAAACGCCACATCGACCGCTTCGGGCAGCTCGGCCAGCAACTTGCGGCAGAGCAGGGTCTTGCCCGTCCCAACCTCACCGGTGAGCTGCATGAATCCCCCACCCTCCGTTACACCGTACAGAAGATGGGCGAAGCCGTTACGATGCCTCTCGCTCAGATAGAGATATTTCGGATCTGGCGTTATGGAAAAGGGATCTTCAGCTATCCCGAAATAGTCCTGAAACATAGCCGCAGGTAAGCTCGCTTGATGAGTCGCCGGGAAACGGCAGACAACCAGATGGTTCGGTCGGGACCTGGATGAACCAGGTCACATAGGAATGAGTATACACAATCACGAAAGGCGATCATGTGACAAAAAAAATGTGACCGAATGTACATTTCGAGAATAAAAAGACAATAGCGGTCCATTATTGGGAAAAAATTCCCTATCCTAAAGTCTAACATAGGTAAATTAAGGTAAATATTGACAGGCTTCTGCCGACTAACTTATTGAGCCACAAAGGTTGTTGCCCGGATTCCGGCGACCGCCCGAGTGTTAAGCGTGCGAAGCGAACCTGATACTGCAAATGGACTTTCGATCTAGGTTGTTAACTTACATACCAAACCAGTTAACCACCTTCAATATTCGCTTGTAATGTACTGATATTATGCTAGTTTTTAATATACACAACCGATTGAGTTTACGACCATGACCGGCTCAAAGAAACCCCCCATCTGCAGCGAATGCACCCATCAGATCGTCAGCGGCATCGCCTGTGACTGGCAACCCCACGAATGCCCGCTCCGGGTGGAAAAGAAACGGCGTCTGAAAAGCGTCAAGGCCAAGGCATTCTTTTTGACCAATCTACTTATCGCGGATGATTTTGACGCTGTACGCAGCAGTAACTAGTAGGTCACGTTGCGCAGCTACGTGACACCCCCATTGAGTCAAGTAGCCGCTCCGCGTCAACCTGACCTACTGTACATAGCGGCAACTAGGGGGTGTTCTCAATTACCTGAGTGAGCGTGATTCTGAGTCATTTTTCGTGCTGGCAAGGCGCGATGAGGCGTAATAGTCATTCTATTGCAACGAATCGCAACGCCGCCAGCGCGGAAAAGGGCCAGAATCACGCCGCGAACGATGATTGAGAACACCCCCTAGTCGTACTAGCGATCAAAGGTATAGAAGAAATCCCCCGCCTGGGTGCGCCCGGTTTCCGCTTCAAGTTGCCAACGATCCGTCAGATCGTAGCGCATGCGAACCTTGGTCTCGCTGGTGGCCAGTTCGTTGACATACTGCACATAGAGCCTGGGCGACAGGTAGGTGCCGGCCACCAGGGCAGCCTCCTCCAGGGAGTTGCCGGTATCCAGCCGCAATTCCTCCAAGCCCAGTTGCCGTCCCAGCTCTGAAGCCACATTGCTCGCCCCGCTCGCCTGCAGGGCGGCAAACACGCCCACTGTCTTTCCAGAGGATTCGCCCGCCGGACGGCCGGTGATCAGATAGGAGATAACATCGGTCTCTGACATGGCGGGCGTGGAAAAGAGTTTGAGTTTCGGCTTCTTCATCGTCCCGGTCACGCGCATCCCTGCGGTCACCGCCCCGATCTCCCGCACGGCGCGCACATCGAGGCCCGGATTATCGACCGGGGAATCGGCAAACAGGGCGAACCCCCGCTCGATTTTTAAATCTTGTCCGTAGGCCTGGTAGACACCCTCGGTGATGCCCAGACGCCCTCTGCCGATAACCGGTCGACCCGGTTCATCGATCACCAGCAGGCCGCCGCTGAACTTGCCCCGCAAACCGAAACCGTCGAAACTGACCCGCTTGCCGAGGCTGAGACGAATTTTCGCATGCAGGGGAGGATCCTGTTGCGGCTCCTCTGCATCCTCACCCCCCACCACGACCAGGTCAGAGCTGTCGGAGACCGCCGATTCCGGTATTTCCCGGGGGCGGATACGCGCATAGGGCAGATGTATTTCACCCTGTAATTCGCTACGCTGGGCGTTGTGCGCAAAGGTGAGATTGGGTGAGAGATGCACTTCGGCTTCTGGCACATTCACCGCCACCCACTCCTTACCTTCGATCTTGAATTGCGAGGGAAAACCGTTCGAGGCATCCAAGCGCGTCGTTCCCTGCAGCGAAAGCTTGCCCTTTCCGGAACGCACACTGCCCACCAGGGAGAGGGTATCCAGGTCCGGCGCTTGAATACGCAGTTCGAGTTCACGCAGCTCAATCCCCAGCACCGGGATATCGACCGCGCCTTGCTCGATCTTCGCATCACCGCTCACACGTGGCTCAGCCAGACTCCCCGCCAGATCGAAGTCAGCCAGCAGTTTTCCACGACTGTTTTGCAACTGTGGCGAGATCGCTGAAAGCAGGGCCAAGTCTTCAATGCCACCTTTGATTCGGCCTTTCAGGCGTTGTTTTTCGCTATCCAGATTGGCCGGATTCAATCCCGGCAGGTCCAGCTCCGCACCAAAGCCCCCCAGGCCCTGGAGTGGCAGGTTCAGGCTTGCCTGGGCGCCATCCCGGGCAATGACCGCTTTTGCCTCGCCGCCAGAAAAGTCCACCTGTTGCTGCCCGCCACCCAACTCGAAGCTGAGTCCGCCTTGCGGGATCCGCAGTTCAGCCTTACCCACTATCCGCCCATTTGTATCTGCGGAAAGATCAACCTGCAGGCCTGCCTTGCCTGCGATCCGGGTCTCTGCCGGTAACCACTGCTGCAGTAGCGCGAGAGAGAGATCACCGGCCTGCAGGTTCGATGTCCATCCGCCTTCGGAGCTACCGGTGAAGCGGCCGCAAACCCTTGCTTCCCCAGAACTCAGACAGAAGGGTTCAAGTGACTGATCATTGGGTCCAAAACGATAGTTTACGGCTGATTCAAGTTGCCAATCACCGACTTCAGTCGTCACCAACCGCAGTCGCTGCAGTTGACCCTGCCAGACGTCGTTATCACTGAGTCCCGACTCGCCAGCCAGGGAGAGTTGTGGCGCCTGCTCCCCCACGAGATCGAGCGTCAGTTGATGCCGTGGAATACTCCCTTTGATATCGATATTGAGTGATCGCCACTGCTTGCCGGCCCCGCTCAGGCCGCCGGAGTTGAGTAATAATCGTAGCGGTCGCTCCCCCGCCAGATCGAGCCCGATCTCTCCATCCAGTCGCTCAATTCGGTAGCCCTGATATGCCAGCTCGCCAGCCTTGATGGTTGCCTCGACATTGGGTTGTTCAGTCGTACCACCCAGCTTACCCTTCGCCTGCAGTAAACCCGACAACCCTGGCCAGAGAGAAGCCAGCTCAGGCGCATCCACCGCCCAGTCCATGGCGAGGCGATCTCCCAGATTGCCATTTATCTGAATATGATTCTTCCCTGTAACCAGCTCCAACTCATGCACATTCAGCTCGCCATGGCTGAAATCCAACAACCCTTTAGCATCCAGCGGATAGTCTCTCAATGAGCCGGATAACTTTTGCAGATGCAGTTCGGCGGCAAGCTCCCCCTGAATAACCTCGCCATGTGTGGAGAGGGTGAATGCCAGATCGCCTGGAAAGTCCCGGTGCAGGAACACAGGATTGACACCTTCGCCCGAAAGCGCCATTCGCCAACTCGGACTCGGTGACCAGGCAACCTCACCGCTACCCTCGACCCTGCCCTTCTGCAGCGCGATCCGCAGCGCTTCAAGATCAACGCGCTCAATAGTCCCAGCGCCAGAGGCATCGACCTGGAACGGCCCCAACTCGGGCCTGGTTGCCTGCATGGCCAGACGATAGCGATACGCCTCGAGTTTTCCCTGCAGGTTAAGCGTCCCTCGATCGCTGGTGATGTCTGGCGTCTTCCCGGTCAACGGCCAACGCAGCCCCTCCCACTGCAGGTCGGCGGACAAATCACCGTCCTGCAGATGGTAGCCCCCCCTGCCCAGAAGATTGAGCCCATCCGCATTGCTCAGCCGCAGCTTTCCGACCTTGACAACACCCGCTTCGTAAGTTGCCTGCAACTCGGTCTGCAGTTCACCAAGACTCGGCTCTTGCAGTTGCAGTGCGCTGTCGAGATGTGCGGATGCGAAATCACCCTCAGCATTCAACCGGCCACCCAGCAGGGCAGGGAAATCCTTGGTGAACTCAGCCAGGGTGACCTGCTCCAACACCATCTCCGCTTCCCAGTTCGGTGCGCTTTGCACCTCGGAAAGATGGGCTTGCAACACACCTGAGAGGGGTGAGGCCAGTTGCTGACGCAGATCGATCCGTCGCAGATCCCCGCTCAATTCACCCTTGCCTGACAAGCTGGGCCCACCCTCGATCAGGTAACGCCAGGAGAGGTTGATGGCCATCGGCAGCGTCTCATCAAGACCCACCGAGCCATCCAGGGTCAGGTTGGTGGAAAACGCCTCGGCGACCAGCTCCGAGATCGTCAGACGATCGCCTTCGGTGGCAGCGCTCAACAGCAGACGATCAACCCTCAGCGGTTGCGCATCCCCTGCCTGAACCATCTCGAAATCTGCTGAGGAAAAACGATCCACGGTCACGGCCAGAGGCAGTGTCACGCCCCGGAACGGCTCAGCCGGAACCTCCTGGGGCGTTTGCTCTGACGCCGGCAGACGGAGGCGGGTCGTCTGCAGGGCCAGTTCATGAATAGACAGTCTCAAGCGTAACAGTTGAGCCGGCCGCCAGTCCAGATAGAGGCGTTCACTCTCCAATACCAGGCCATCCGCCTGACGGTAACTCAACCCGGTCAGCTCAAGCGGTCCGATCAGTCGCCCCTCCAGGATGTCAACCTGCAGTTCACCAGGCGCCAGTCTCTGGGCCAGGTAGAAAAGCCGGCGAGTGCCGTCATGGGTGGACGAAAAATAGAACAGCAACGACGCCGCCACCAACAACAGCATCAGCAAGGCCACCAGAAGGTAGCTCGTGACTCGCTTGACAGCACCCCTACTCATAGCTCGGGACCCACCACGACATGCAGACGCAACTGGCGTTCATCGCCATCCGAACCAGAGGCGATATCGAATCGCACCGGGCCGACCGGCGACCGCCAGCGCACACCGAAACCGACCCCATAGGCCGTCTCGGCATCGTAATCCGCATCAAAGGCGTTGCCCGCGTCGACAAACAGCGCGCCGCTCCACTTGCCGCTGATATGGCGGTCCAGCTCCAGGCTGCCGATGGCGAGATAACGCCCGCCGATCACCTCATCGTTCTCATCCCTCGGCCCCAGATCCTGATAGCCGAAGCCACGCACCGTGTTGTCGCCGCCGGCGAAAAAACGTTTACTGGGCGGCAGCTCCTCCAGCTCATCGGCCCAGGTCGCGCCCAGTTCCAGGCGACTCAGCAGACGCCAGTCACCCTCCCCAAGCGCCTGAATAAACTTACCGGTGGCATAGAGCTGAAGATAGCTGGTGCTCGAAAGCAGGGACTCAGTCGCCCCTTCAATACGAAACTCCAGGCGTTTGCCACGCTGGATCAACGTCTTTCCATCGCTCTTTATACGCAGCCAGCCCACGCTAGGAACCAGTAGACGCGAACTATCCTCCTGATCACCCACTTTGAAGTCTTCATAGCTGTATTCGAGCCCCAGACTGCGCCGCCAGCCCCGGTCGAGGCTTACCGAATGGATAGCGCTGAGCAGGGCGCGGTTGCCTTGATGAGTATCAGAATTGAAATGCTCCAAAGAGGCCCCCAGGCTGACATAGTCCACGGTGGGACGCTCCAAGGGAATGATATACTCACTGCTTAAACTGCTGAGGGGTTGTGCAATCTGCAACTCACTGCGCATACGATGCCCGTTGCGCCCTCTGCGACGGTTTTTCCAATCCAGGGTGAGTCGCGGCCCCATATCGGTAGAATAGCCCAAGCCGATACGGTAGCGGTTGCGTTTGTTGGCTTTCAGGTTCACATCGATCGGTACCTGGCTCCCCTCTCTCTCGTCCCGCCGGGTAACCACTTCGACCTGTTTGAAATACTCGCTATCGATCAGATCGCCCTGCAAGGTCAGCAGCGCCTCCTGACTGAACGGGTCGCCTGTGTTAAAGCTGACATAGCGTGCAAGAAACTCCGGATTCATCACATCCTGATTGATTCTTACTTCGCCGAATCGCAGGCGCATACCCGTGTCCAGATGCAGGGAAAGTGTCGCGCGATAGCGTTGCAGATCCACTTCGAGCCGGTGGCGGATGTAGCGGGCATCCAGGTAACCACGCGCTATCGTGTTGGCCAACAGTGTCTGCTTTGCCTGTTCATAGCGCGTCTGATCGAGCACATCTCCAGCCGCCAGGGGAAAGCGGCTTTCAACCAGCGGATCGTCGGCCCCTTCACCCAGGATTTGAAAATCGACCGCTGCCAGCTTTACCGGGGGACCGGGTTGAACACTATAGGCCAATTGGAAACCTTGCTCGGTCTTTTGCATTGAAGCGGATAGGGTCGGTTTGAAATAACCGAAAGGCCGCAATGCGGCATGGATCTCCATCTCTGCCCTGTCGTGCAGCAGACGCAGGCGCGCTTCATTCAGGGTGTCGCGCCCCTTCTCTCGCTCCACAGAGAGGTAAGCCAGAACATTATCCTTAAGCCGGGACTCCAACCCATCAATCTCGATGATGACATCCAGCCCATGAGCGGTGAACGGGATCAGCATCCAAAATAGAATGTAAATAAGATGCCGCATATATACCGCTGATAGAGTGCCTCTTGGTTGCTCAAGCCGGACCGTGGATGTTGCCGCACATCCCAGCAATAGACAGTTTGATCTCGGACTGACGGTTTTGCTATTGGTTCCTAGCGACATCAAAGCACATCGACCCGGATGTTTCACCCACGCTAGGGTGCATAGCGAGCAACGATTAGCCCGGCGACATCATGGATTGACCTGCTCAAGCGTCTCAGCCCAAATGGCGAGGTATTGAATCCCTATTAGCAATGCACTGATGCATGTGTGGTGTCACCACGAAGAGCACGAAGGGGTCATAGAACGAACCGCTTCATCCCATACTTCGTGTTCTTCGTGGTGAAAACGATCAACAATACGAACAACGGCATGCAGTGCATGACAGAGCCTAGCCTATTGAATAAAATAGGAAAACAAGTAGCAATAGTTAACAGGTCAATCCATATCGGGGTGCCGGGTTAATAAAACACCACATCGTTCAAGCCGGAAAGGAACAGGCTCTACAGGACATACGAAATTGCACGGGTCATCAAAAACCTTTTAACCGGAGCGTACTCTGGACCTGATTCCGCACCCTTGCCGGCACGCCTGCCTGTTCGGCAAACAGCTTCCAGCGGGAGACCGTTTCCAGCACCTCACCGACAATGGCCTTGGCCCGACCGCGTTTCATCGATGCCGCCTTGGCGCAGGCCTTGAAATCATCCATCGTGAATGCATCCCGTTTACCGTTCAGGGTCATCTGATGCGTCGCCGTCCAACGCCCTTCAGGATTGAAGCTATAGGTCATATCGAATGCGGGTGACAGCGACCAGTTCCCGGACTTATCCATCAAGAACGCGATGTTCTTGACATGGTCGTCCTGGTTGCGCGCGATGACATTAAACGCGATACGGCGAAACTGCTCCTCGATCGCCTGCATCGGCAAACCGAGCCGGCGCATCACCAGCAGCGCCTGTTCATAGCTATAGGCGCCCGCCATATTGAAGTCATAGTGCGCCAATGCACACAACGACTGCATATGCCGTTTTTCACCGCCGCTGAGGCGATCGAAACGCCGGGTCATGAAATGGCGTCGGCCACCCTCCTCGAACAGTCTGCACGCATTGATATCGATACCGCAACGCTTCGCCATCAGATAGTAGGCATATTCAATGGCGCCGTAACCCTGCGGGTCGTCCAGCTCCTTGTCCCGGTTTCCCCTTACCCCGTCGAATTTCAACAGCCAGTACTCAAACCCCTCCCCTGCCGACACCTGACCGGAACGGACCTCATGGGTGAGTGGATTCCAGGCAATCACCGCCTTTGCCCTGGCCCCGCCCGCCGATGTGCCGACACACAGGATATCGGTGAGCGCCTGCTCCTTATCGGTGTCGGCAAAAGAGGCCTGCAATCGGTTCCGATGGCTAAGCACCCGTGACGCCAGCTCAACCAGCTTGTCGATTTCTATTTGACTCGACTGCCTGGCCCTGGGACCGGTCACGGGCGCAAACTCCAGCGCCCCCATGCCCCGCCTGCCCGTATAACAGAGGCGCTCCACGGCATTGAAACTGTGGCTCGGCCTGCCTTGAGTGGCCAGCCAGGCATCGATCAAGGCATTCCCGAACCTGTCAGGCAACGAATCCGCCAATAGTCCCGGCAATCCGTGGAAGGTCTCGCGGGACAGTTCGGGAAAGCTGTAGACCCGATTCGACAACGGCATGCTCAACGGGGCGATCTCGATGCCGCTTCGGGCAAACGCCTGGTCGTATTCAAACCGCGCCACATCATCGCCATCGCCCAACGAAACCGCGCCAATAGTCCGTCCCCATAGCCGGACCTCGGCAAGCGTGCTCATCGCTCCTCACCCCAGCGCCATGGTTCATCGGAGTGCTTCTTTTTACGACGGGAGGATGCACGCTGACGGACTTTACCCTTCCGCTTCAGCAGCTCCATCGGTCGTTGCGATTGTTGCGGAATCAGGCTATCCAGCCCCGGCAACAGCTCCAATACACGCAGAACCCGGATCATGCTCGACATCTGCGCCGAAGCCCCAGCCTCGATCCGCTCCACCGTCCGCTTGGCAATCCCCGCCTGCTCAGCCAGCTCCGCCTGGGTCAACTGCAGATCGAGCCGGCGACGTAGGATACGCAGACCGATCTCCGCAAGCACCGTTTCATCCGTCGCTAAATTAGATATTTTCATATTCGCCAAATATAACGACTTAAGCATCAACAAACTATTTATATCGTCAATTATAGCGATTTTTTTGAATAAATATATTTCTATATTTCGCCAAAAATGGCGAATAAAATTATACAAATACCGCTTCTCGCCATTAATGTCGATTTGCCAAATTAGATTTACCGTCTAAATCGAGCCGGAGATAAGATTAGCCGCAAATGGACGCCAATCACCGCAAAGCCTCGCTAATCACATACTTGAATTGAGCTGTTTCTTACATCGAACCCATTCGCGGCTTAATCCGACCTTCCTAAACCAGGATTGCAAGGAACTTCACGATGAGACTATTCCGCCGCCTTTTTTCCTAAAGTGACGAAAAAGCCCATACCGCCATGGACGCATCGCCAAAACCACGCTCGTGCCATCCCGCTCCCGCAAAGGTAATGCCGCATCGTCACTGGAGAGCTCATCGAACTCCCGGGCAAGATGCTCCATTTTACGTTGAAATACCGCAAACGAACTCGCAGCCAACATGCCATTCAGGACGATAAGCCGCTCACTGACCTGATCGAACCGGGAACTGAAAAAGTCCGATTGCAGTTTCTGCAGAAAGAAGCGTTGGATGGGACCGTCTTCCCGCCATTTAAAACCTGGGGCCACCAATAGCTTGACCCGGTTTTTCGGCAGCAGCTCGATCATCTTCAGCCGGTCGAGCCTGGTCAGATACCCTATACAGCGTACTTCTGAGATAGCGAAGTAGTCGACGATCTCATTCAAGCTCCAGCGATTCAGCACGCAGACGGCAACCAGTAGCAGCTCCAGGTCCGCGACGATCTCCTGTTCCTGCTCCAGCGACAAGCCCGAGATCGGCGCAGAGGCATCCTCATTCATCATCTGCACCAGGTCGCTGATCTCCATATTGATCATTTGACAGATCTGCTCCAATCGCTGGAGAGAGAAACTCTTCTGAGAGAAGAGACGCTTAACACTGGCCTCTGACAGATTCAATGTGCGCGCCGCATCGGCATAGGTAAGGCCATGGGCCTTGAGCGCTTTCTTCAACGCCTCGATCAATTGGGTGGTCTGAGCCATGGCATAACCTCATCCAGGATCAATCATGCGTAAGCGACAGCAGCTGAAGAGGCGATGTCATTCACCTGCTCCGGCAGACCGCTAATCAAATGCAATACCCACAAAGGTATCACAATTCAATACCAAAAGATGTGCATAATAAGACCTTGCCTATCATAGTAGTACGTAAGGATACACTGGTCTAACCTTCCGTTCACATCAATCAGTACAGGCCAATCCGTCATGGAAAAGTTGTTAAGACTCGCCGGGTTCATCCCGTTTATTCTGATTATCTTTCTCAACGCCTTCATCGATCTGGGCCACAAGATCCTGATCCAGAATACGGTATTCAAGATCTACGACGGCCAGACTCAGATCATGCTGACCGCAGTGGTGAACGCGCTTATCCTGCTACCCTTCGCGCTCCTCTTTACCCCGGCGGGCTTCCTATCAGACAAGCACCGCAAACCACGGGTGATGCAGGTGAGCGCCGGGGTGGCAGTGGGCCTGACCCTGCTGATCACCCTCTCTTACTATCTCGGCTGGTTTCAGCTCTCCTTTGCCCTGACCTTTTTGCTGGCCGTGCAGAGCGCCTTCTATTCACCGGCAAAATACGGCTACATCAAAGAGCTTGTGGGCAGCAAGCGCCTGGCAACCGCCAACGCCACGGTGCAGGCCGTCACCATCGTCGCCATCCTCGCCGGAATCTTTGTCTACTCCATGCTGTTCGAACAGCGACTGGCGGTGGTCGACTTCAGCAGCGCACAGGAGATACTGCAAGCCGTCGCTCCTGTCGGTTGGGTATTGGTGGCCTGCGCCCTGGTCGAGTTATTGCTCACCTTGCGGCTTCAACCGACACCGGCAGAGGCGCCCGAGCTAGCTTTCGACTGGCGGGCATACGGGGCCGGCCGCGCCTTGAGAAACAACCTCGGCAAACTGCAGAGCAACCGGGTGATCTGGCTCTCGATTGTCGGTCTCTCCGTGTTCTGGGGGATATCCCAGGTAGTGCTGGCCGCCTTCCCCGCCTTTGCCAAGGAGACGATGGCGCAGACCAATACCGTCATCATCCAAGGGATGATGGCCTGCTCCGGCATTGGCATCATCATCGGCTCCCTGATTGCCGGCAAAGCCTCCAGGCACCACATTGAGACCGGCCTGGTTCCCCTCGGCGCCCTGGGTATCGTCGCCGCATTGCTGTTCCTCCCACAACTCAACTCCACCGGTCTGTTGGTGATCGATTTCCTGGTATTGGGCATCTCCGGGGGGATGTTCATCGTGCCGTTGAACTCACTGATACAATTCCACGCCAAGGAGAGGGAGCTGGGCACCATCCTGGCAGGGAACAACTGGGTTCAGAACCTGGTCATGCTCGGCTTCCTCGGCTTGACCGTGCTGTTTGCCATCCAGGGCATCGACAGCATCGGTCTGTTCCATCTCCTGACCCTGACCGCCATAGCGGGTGCGCTCTACACCCTCTACCAACTACCCCAGTCACTGGTGCGCTATGTCATTGGCCGGCTGTTCGCCGGCACCCACCGGATCGAAGTACTGGGATTCGAGAACCTGCCAGGACAGGGCGGGGTGCTGCTGCTCGGCAACCATATCAGTTGGCTTGACTGGGCGATGATCCAGATCGCCTGCCCCCGTCCGGTTCGCTTCGTCATGCACCGGGAGATCTACCAACGCTGGTATCTGAGATGGTTTCTGGATCTGTTCGGGGTGATTCCGATTGCCGGCGGCCACAGCAAGCAGGCCCTGGAGCAGATCAACCAACTGCTGCGGGACGGCGAGGTGGTCTGTCTGTTTCCAGAGGGCTCGATCAGCCGCAATGGGCAGCTTGGCGAGTTCAAGCATGGCTATGAGAAGGCCGTGGAGGGCGTGGAAGGGGTGATCCTTCCCTTCTATCTGCGCGGCCTGTGGGGCAGCCGTTTCTCCCGCTCCAGCGAGAAGCTGCGGCAGGAGCGCAACACCGGTCTGCGGGGCGACGTGATCGTCGCCTTCGGCCGACCACTGCCCATGAAGACACCCGCCCATGAACTGAAGCACCATGTCTTCGAACTCTCCATCGATGCCTGGGAACAGCATACCCGCGGCCTGGACCCGATTCCGCTCGCCTGGTTGCGCACCGCCAAACGACGCGGCAACGAACGCTGCCTGGCCGATGCCCAGGGTGACACGACCCTTTCGGGATATAAAACGATGACAGGGGTGATCGCCTTCTCCCGATTGATCGGGCAACGCAGCCCGGAATCCAATATCGGTTTGCTGCTACCGACCAGCAGCGCCGGCGCGATCACCAACATGGCTGCCCTGTTGCGGGGTAAAACGGTGGTCAATCTGAACTACACCGCCACCCTGACTGCGCTCCAGTCGGCTGTCAGAAAAGCGGATATCAAAACCATCTACACTTCTCGGCGCTTCCTCAAAAAGCTGCAACAAAAAAGGATCGATCTCAGCGAACTGCTGGCGCAAGTGACTGTGTTCCACCTCGAAGATTTGAAGGAGGAGATCAGCGGCTTCAGCAAATTACTGATCATGGCCTCCTCGATCCTCTTGCCGGCCCGGCTGCTCTATACCCTGTTCGGCCGATCGATCGAACTCGAGCAGCCAGCGGCGATCCTGTTCTCCAGCGGCAGCGAGGGAGAACCCAAGGGCGTGGTGCTCAGCCACCGCAACATCATGGCCAATATCCGCCAGGTCTCAGATGTCCTCGACACCCGCCACGAGGATGTGGTGATGGCGACACTGCCTCTGTTTCACGCCTTCGGCCTGACCGTGACCGGACTGATGCCGATGGTCGAGGGGATACCGGCTGTCTGCCACCCCGATCCCACCGATGCCCTGACCATCGCCAAGGCCATCGCCCGTCATCAGGCGACCGTGTTTTGCGGCACCTCCACCTTTCTGCGACTGTTTGTCCGCAACCGGCGCATCCACCCGTTGATGATGCAATCCCTGCGGGTGGTGGTGGCCGGCGCTGAGAAGCTGAATCCCGAAGTCAGAGACAGCTTCAAACTGAAATTCAATAAAGAGATCCATGAGGGCTACGGCACGACCGAGACGACTCCCGTCGCCGGCGTCAATATCCCGGACAGAATCGATCCGAGGAACTGGCGGGTGCAACAGGGGGGCAAACCGGGTACGGTAGGCATGCCCCTGCCGGGAGGCAGTTTCCGCATCGTCGACCCGGAGACCCTGCAGCCCCTGCCGATCGGCGAAGATGGTCTGATCCTGTTCGGCGGCACCCAGGTGATGCTGGGATATTTGAACGAACCGCAAAAGACCGCCACCGCCATCGTTGAACTGGCGGGCAAGCGCTGGTACAAGACCGGCGACAAAGGCCATCTCGACGAGGACGGCTTCCTCACCATCGTCGATCGTTACTCACGCTTTGCCAAGATCGGCGGGGAAATGATCAGCCTCGGCGCCATCGAGGGAGCGATCAATAAACGCCTCCCGGAAACGAGTGAAATCCTCGCCACCGCCCTGCCGGACGGTAAAAAAGGGGAAAAGGTGGCGCTGCTTTTTACCGGCGACATCGAACGGGATCAACTGAAGGAACTCATCGAACAATCCACACTCAATCCGTTGATGAGACCCACGGCCCTGATCGAGGTCGACGCCATTCCCAAGCTGGGCAGCGGCAAGAGCGACTTCAGCCGGGCCAAACAGATCGCGTTAGAGGCCTAGCGCGCAAACGCTTGACCTGTTGTAGGGAGCGGCCCAGCCGCACCCTAAGCGTATCGGATGAAACAGAAACAGAGTGAAGGGATAACGAGGTACAACAGCAGCATGAAGACGATCGATATCCATACCCATCTTCTCAGCCCCGAAGTCGCCTTCGACCGGCTGTTCGACAAGGTTGCGGTACGCTTTTTCGCTAACAGCCTTGGCGCCGATCCGGTGCAATTGATGGCCAGGCCATACCAGGCCTACATCGAAACCATGGCCCGCGCCATCGATGAATCCCGGTATGTCGAAAGGGCCTGTCTGTTCGGTGTGGATGCACGCTTTGACGAGCAGGGAAAAGAGATCGACCGGGACAAGACAGTCTGCGCCATGAGCGATGATGTACTAGCGGTGGCCAACAGCTATCCCGACCGGTTCATCCCCTTCTTCTCCATCAATCCCCGGCGTCTCAATGCCCTGGAGTTGATCGACGAGCAGGTGGAAAAAGGCGCCAAAGGGGCCAAGTTTCTGCAGAACTACTGGGGAGTCGATCTGAATGACGAGCGATTGATTCCCTATTACGAAAAGCTCAAACAACACAGGCTGCCGCTGATCGTCCACATCGGCAGCGAGTACAGCATCCACTCCCATCCCCGTTTCGAACGCATCGACATGCTCGACCTCCCCCTGGCGACCGGCATTACTGTCATTGCCGCGCACATGGGGCTGGGACGCATCAACCACAAACTGCGCTTTTGGCGAAACCTGTCCAAGGATCCCCGCTATTTCGATGAAGATTACTTCAGACTCCTGGAAATGCTGAAAGAGCACGACAATCTCTATGCCGACATATCGGCCATCACGGCCCCCCTGCGAGCCAGAGCGTTGCGCCATCTCTCCGAACAGAGGGATGTGCATGACAAGATCCTTTTCGGCACCGATTATCCGGTTCCCTTTCCGATCCGCTTCAACAGCTACGACCTACCCACCGCCAGCAGAAAACAGATCGGCTTGGTGGACAACCCCTTCGACCGCTATGTTGCCGTGATGCTGGAGTATTTTCCGCAAGACAATCCCATCTACCGGAACCACCAGAAGGTGTTGATGGGCGGAGGGCACTGATCAGCGGATGCTAAAGCCACCGATTAATGCGTTTGCTGTAAAAGTTGGAATGGCATTACTGGCCCGGGACAGAACCAAATTGCCGACACGGGGATTTTCAGTACGGACCAGGCCATCTATAGATTATATTTTTCAATAACTTACCAGGACACTCGTTGCCCAATTTGCATGGCAATGCGGGACTGTGAAGGATTGCTTCACACAAAAGTCCCGCAATCTCGAATACCAGATAGAGCAAAATAGCAACAACCGGAGTGACCGTTGCCGCACCCTCTCGCCCTTGTCGTTGCGAAAAATGGCCACTCTCTATTCTTTGACACATCAAGAAAACAGTTCATCCTGAAACTTATGCGGTATGGGAAAAACACCGATAACAATCCATGGGTTAGGTGCCACGAAGTGGAACTGTTGCGTGGTTCCCAGGAAAAAATGTAGGGCAATTTCGGGATAATCTGGAAAGTTTCACGCCATGCATTATCCTCGAACATATCCATCTGCTTGTGCATTTCCCGCATCTGTCGAAGTTTATCAGCATCCCATTCCCTGTCCTCTTCCTCCCATACAAAGTCGAGAATCTTCGCCGGCTTAAATACAGCCAGAGACAATTGGTTGTCCTTGGCCCCCGAAATCAACTCCGCCAGTCTTGTATAGACCCTGGCCTCATTCAGTATTAACTGGCGGCGCTCCCACCAATCATTGGCTGTATCCATGTGACCAACAGGAATTAACTCAGCATGGTCCAGTGGCCTAAAGGATTCTGGTCGGGGATCTTTCTTATTCTGTTGCAACCTGCATTCGACCCAATCAAATTTCCTATACTGCTCCTTTTCATCCAGCCGCCGAAAAGGTACGGGATACAAACGTACCCATGAACCATCCACCCGTATACCGGCCGTGCACACCGTCTCACCATAACTTCTAGACAGAGTTGGGTAAGTCTTAACTGTAATCAGAATCCGTTCCTTTGACATCCATGCTCCTTACAGGTGTTTTGCGATATATTTATTTCCTAACGATTGCTCCAATGCCTCTGACACGCAGTGCCGATGGCACTGGCCAGGTATGTGCTCATAACAGGTCAGCGCCACCCGTTCTCCCTGCTCTACCCAATCGGCAATGGTTGCGAGCACATCACTCTGATTGGGCAATATGTCGCGCTCATACTGACCGAACAAACGGTCGTAGGATTCCTGTGTAGACAGATCTTTCCGCAGCCTTGAATCAATACCGAGTTCAGGGAGATGTTCATAGCGGATACCTACGCCTTCGCAGCTTTTGGAAAGCGTTCCTTTTGAAAAACCATACTTTCGACTCAAAGCATTGCGACGCACATCACAGAGCACAGTCACCCCATCTTTCAGTAAAATATTAAGGTATGCCTCCAGGGTGCGACCTTCATAACCAATAGTGGTAAGCCCTGGTTTACTTTTTGCAGGCCGGGCCGCCTTAATTTTTTTTACGGTCTTTGCATCGCTGCGCAGCACTTTATCGGCAATTTGGCTGTTGATGCCATACCAAGGATAACGACGATATGTATCTGCAATTAGTTCATTGCCACGCAAGTCCTGGTACTGCCGGGCGAAATCATATACCGCCCCTGAATCCGCAGTGATTCCCTCCGCAATCTCACAGCCAGCATCCGTCAATACCCATGCGTCATCATCATCTGCCAACAGACCACGTTCCATCAGTCTACGGCGATCGGCATAGGAGGTGAATGAAAAAGCACCAAACTTGTAAGGCACGAATTCGTAGCTTGGCTCCACCTCAATTTCGCGGCAATAAAGAAGCAGCAGTTTCTGAAAATCCAGGTTACTAATTTTCCCTCCCAACGCGTGCAACAATGCAACTAGCACTTTTTGTCGGTTAAAAAGAGAATATCTGCTTTTCATATCCATATGTTGCGCTCGACGCCTTAATCGTGCCTACCTTGAGCGCAGCAACGAATATGCCGCAATTAAACCAATACAGCCCCAAACGAGTATTTGGGGGCTCTTTGCTACGCCAGTACGCAACTTATTAACAGTATGTTCGCAGTTGCTACGAAAGAAGTCATAACTTCCAGAGTTTGACAACGTTTCTCTAACTCTAAAGAGAAAATCCGCTACATTTTCCACACCGTGCTTTGACACCGTAATTTCTCTGCCACCCGCAAATTGATCCATGGTAACAACTTCCTCACCCCGCTCGGGATGGTTGTGCAGTACCCAACCATTGCCGAGGTAAGCTCCTTTATGCAGATAAAACTGCCGTGGTACTGATAACTCTGAACCGACTGCTAACATAATAATTCCCCAAATTACTTATTCTGCGAATGCTTGAGCAATAAAAACAATGCGGCGGCTATTCCTGCACCAATGAGCACAGAGCCAATCGTATCTCGAACCTCTTTGGATCGGGCTGACTTCTCGAACTCAGTCATTAGGGCAATCTGATAGGGAGTTGGTTTAAGAATATCACGTTCCCATTTGCTCACCGTCATAGGATGAACACCAAACAGATTCCCGAATTGGGCTTGGCTAAGACCTAGCCGACTCCTTAGTTTCAAGACATCCACCATGTATGACCTTAACTTACCGCTTACACAGCCCTAAACTAAGCCATGGCTTAGTCCATGTCAACCCCCATCTGATGCAACAACCCGAAATACTGAAGCTGGTGATTCAGGTCTTTTTACCCAGTTGTTGCATAAATTATTGGAGCTGAGGCTTGCTAGCGTGCGGAAACTAGTGGCGCACGGAGCATTTTCTAAGCCGTTGCGTACTTGAACGGTACGTGAGGTTTAGAAAATGTGAGTACGCCGCTAGTGTGGTGTAACGTATAAACTGCACCAATCAGCGAGACGCTAAGCCGTTAGCTGCTAGGCGCGTTGCGCCGGGAATGGCGCGCCCTTTCCAAGCAACGCAACAACGCAGATGACGGCTTAGCGCCTCGCCCGAAGGGAGGCCCGTCAATGCCTCAATCCTGCGTTGCAGCGCTTGACAAGGGCGCTGCCATTGCCTGCGCGCTGCGCCTGGTCTTGAGGCATTAACGGGCCTCTGATTGGTACAGTTTATACGTTACACCACACTAGTTTCCGTGCTATAGCAAGCGCTTGGCGGCGTCAGCCCAATGATTTATGCCATGATTGGGTTTACACAAGCGCATGGAAACCTTGGTAAATTAGAAACCATAATCTCGACAGCCGCTTCCCATCATCGGCTGCTCAGAATACACCCTTTTCTGGATGGTAACGGGCGGGTTGCACGCCTGATGTCCCACGCCATACTGCTTGAGACACCTGATACTGGCGGTATCTGGTCTGTCGCAAGGGGGTTGGCACAGAATGTACGCACTTACAAACACCACCTCGCTGAAGGTGATCTGACACGCCGTAATGATCTCGACGGCAAGGGCCACCTCAGTGAGGAGGCATTGGCGTCCTTGACCCGTTTCTTCCTTTCAAACTGGACGCTCATCGATCAGCTCAAGGCCGTAGATAGTAGGCAAACAGCCCAGGATTACACTGCTGCAAGCGCTTTCTCAATACCATCATATCGGCACCGACAAGCTTTGTGGCCGCTGCCTGCACCAGCTCAGCGGTTACCTGGAAATCCTCTGGCGGATCGATATCATCAAAACAACGCTCCGCCACCAGCCGCCTCGCCAAACCGGGATGGTCGATAAGGAGCCAGGCGGGAAAATCCCTGTCCGGCAGTTCCGGGTCCAACTCAAGAAAACGCTGCCAACTGCGCCGCCATTCAGGCTCGGCCTCATTGGCGATGAATGAGGCCTGTTCAGGAAAGCGCCAGCACAGCAGGAACCAGCCGGTCAATGCTTGCAAATCCAGATGCAGACGACCGCAGGCGCGAGCGTGCCGGCGCAACAGCAGCGGCTGTTCCCGCCAGCGGGACGCCGCTTCGACACTCGCTTTCACCTGCCGCCAATCCTCTGCCTGCAACGAGGTATAGCTGCCGTGCAGTTCTGGTTTGCATGGATCGAACTCGACTTGAGTCAACGCCTGAGACAGGCGTCGCCACTGCGGCGCCAGAAAATGACGGGCCGCAGATCCCAATATCTCCTCCGCCAGGGGACCCAACTCCTGTTGCATGTACTGCAGTTCGCGCGCAATGTCATCAATCGGCGTCCCCCGGCCGGCAGACGCCACCAGCTGCTCAAACCCGCCCAGTTGATGATGACCGGGATCGACCTCGAACAGCCGTTCGAGCAGCCGCCCGGCTTCTGTCTCATCCCGCTGGAGCAGTGCCTGGATGATGCCATTCGCCAGGGTCGCGCCCGGAGACTCCATCAACAGATCCATTTGCGGCGCATCGCCGCCTTTGCGATAGCCGGTTTGAAAGCAGCTCTCCGGTCCGCTCATCGGGCTGAAACGCAGGCCTTTTCCCTGCCCTATCCCCCAACTGAGGTAGCGTTGGGGTTCCGGCGTCAGGCCAAGCGCCCTGGCATAGGCCTCGGCCTGCTGCATCATTTCATGGCTCTGTTCGGCATCGCCGAACAGCAGATCCTCAAGATAGTCACACTCCCCTTCGCGCCAGGCCTCGTAATCGGCATACAACAGCCTGCCCTCGGCCAACAACAGCTCGATGGGAAGGTAGACGCCCTGCTCGAACAGCAGCCGGTCCACGACCTCGCGGATCTGTTTCTCTCTCGGATTCATGCCAGCGGCCCGAACAGTGTCTCCAGATCCTCATCGCTCCAAGCCGCCTGCATCCCGCCATTAGGATCGAAGAGGGTGTCGGCAAGGGCCTGTTTTCGTTGCTGCATGGCCTGTATCTTCTCCTCGACCGTACCCGCCATGATCAGTTTGTAGACGAACACCGGGTTGTCCTGGCCGATGCGATGGGCACGGTCGGTCGCCTGCCGCTCCACCGCTGGATTCCACCAGGGATCATAGTGGATGACGGTATCGGCCGCGGTAAGATTGAGACCCACCCCGCCAGCCTTGAGACTGATCAAAAACAGCGGCGCCCGGCCCGCCTGAAAGCGCTCCACCGGGGTGGCGCGATCACGGGTGCGGCCGGTCAATTTGACGTATTTGATGCCTGCCTTGCCCACCGCCTCCTCGATCAGTTTCAGCATCCCGGTGAATTGCGAGAACAGCAGGATGCGCCGTCCCTCCTCGATCATCTCCGGCAACAGATCCATCAGCAACGCCAGCTTGGCCGATTGTTTGACCTTGCCGGCGCTCTCCAACTTGACCAGGCGCGGGTCGCAACAGACCTGACGCAGCTTCAACAAGGCATCGAGGACGATGATATGGCTGCGCTCCATCCCCTGCTCCGCCACTGCTCTGCGCACCTTGGCATGCATCGCAAGCCGGATACTCTCGTACAGATCGCGTTGCGCGCCTGCCAATTCGACGCCCTGCACGATCTCCGTCTTCGGCGGCAAATCCCTGGCGACTTGCTGCTTGGTGCGCCTCAGCATGAAGGGGCGCACCCGTTGTGCAAGCTGCTGGGCGGCCGCTTCGTCGGCCTGTTTCTCTATCGGATGCCGCAGCACCCGGGCAAACTGTTTGACGCTACCCAGCAGGCCTGGCAACAGGAAATCGAACAACGACCACAACTCACCCAGGTGATTCTCCAGGGGGGTCCCGGTCAGGCAGAGGCGATGACGCGCCTCCAATTGGCGCACCAGGCGGCTGGCGCGGGTCTTGGGGTTCTTGATGACCTGGGCCTCATCCAGGATCAACAGGTGGTAAGGCTGTTGCAGCAGCACCGCCTGATCACGCACCAGCAGGGGATAGCTGGTCAATACCAGATCGTAATCCGCCAAGCTGTTGAAATACCTGCTTCGCTTCGGGCCGTGCAGGGTCAGCAGCCGTAATCCCGGGGCAAACCGAGTTGCCTCACGCCGCCAGTTGACCATCAGACTGGTCGGCGCCACCACCAGGCTGGGCCTGTCCATGCGGCCCTGCGCCTTCTCGAGCAGCAAATGCGCCAGGGTCTGCACCGTTTTACCGAGACCCATATCATCCGCCAGGACACCGGCCAGCTCGTATTCGCGCAGAAACTGCAACCAGGACAAGCCCTGCCGTTGATAGTCACGCAACCGGGTATGCAACGCCTCAGGCGGATCTACCGGTGGAATATGGTCAACCCCCCTAAGCCGCTCCACAAGCGCCTGCTGCGCCTCGGCGCCACGCCAGTCGACTCGCAGCGCGGCATCCTCATCATCCAGCTCGGCCAGCCGGGCAAGCTGTATTCGACTGAGGCGCATCTGACCATACTGGTCGAGAGCGCTGTCGCCATAGAGTTCGTACAGGGTACTCAGAATGATGCGCACACGATCCACCGGCACCGGCAAGATCCGTCCATCCTCCAACGGCACCATCAGTTGTTGCCGGGGATCACGCTCCCACAGCCGGTCTTGGCGGAATAGCTTGGGAGCGTCCTCAATCAACGCCACCAGCGGCGGCAACAAATTGATGCGCTCACCCTCCACCACCACGCCCAGGCTGGTGTCGAACCAGGCGTTGTCATGCTGGGGCCGGATCTCGCCATACCATCCCTCTATCGGGGCCAGGCGGTATGCGAAACTCTCGTCGAACTCGATATGCCAACCCGCTGCCCGCAAGCGGGGCAGGGTATCGGCCTGAAACGCTAACCAGCGTTCAGGATCGCCATCGACGACAAAGCATTTGCCAGGCGGCTCATCGCCCCACAACCCATTCAATAGCAACCCTGCCTCAACCAGCCGACCGGCACACCGGGTTTCGAACTCCCGGTCCCGCCGAATCCTGATTACTCTCCCGTCGACCAATACCTGGGCCGCCTGATCACCACCGAGGCGAACACCGGCATAGTCGAACGTCAAACGCAAAAAATCCATACGCGCGGTTTCGAACCATGGATCCTCGGTAGCCTCTGAGAAGAACCCCAGGCAGGGAACCGGCCTCAGCGCCGGATAGGCTTCGATCTCAAACCGGCGCAACGGCGGCAACGCCACACCGGGATAGCGCTTTGCCAACCCAGCCTCGACCCGCTCCTCACTGCCGGGTTCGACACGGATCCCTGCAAACAGCTCAGCGAGCAACCCGCCCGGTAGATCCGTCTCTAGTCTTCCGCACTCCCCGGTGGCGGGGTCGATATACCAGGGACGCCGCCCCAGCAGAAACACCACCGGCGTTTCAGGCTCAGCACAAAGCGTTGAATATTGATTGCCAGCCTCGTCGACCGTCCAAACCAGACTCAGGTCGCGAATCTGACCACGCCGCAGCAACAAATCGCTGTCACCCAGCAGACAGCGCCCTGTATCCAACAGGCCTTTGAGCAGATCGTCACTGCCGGCGTCATGCAGACAATGCATGCCTGTCTGCGGATCCGTCGTCACAGCACCCAATTCGGCCAGCAACCTGAGATCAACGGGCTGCAGAAAGCTTGGCGGTCTACCCCGCGCAGCCGAATCGGGCCGGTATCGCTTCCGGCCGGCGAATCCCCCGGACTTCAATAGCCGGGCGCAGACCGTCTCAAGCATAATAGGGCCATCCTGTCGCGGGTTGGCGTACAGTAGATAGAGCAGTCGCTGCTGAACACGACTCGAATCAACACCCGCCTTGGCAACCCTATCGATACGCCAGGGCCTCGATTGACCCAGGTCGCCAACTGTCGCATTCGACTCATTATCCAATCCCGACAGCAGCACAGCCGCCACATGCTCACAATTCCCAGGTCGGGAGCAACTGCATTCGCCATGGATGGATATCGACGCATCGACAGGCCGTTCCAAGCGAACATAGACCCGGTAGTCACGCTGCCCGTTACGCTTGACCAGTGACGTAATGATCTCGCCATTGCGGGAGACCGAAGGGGACGCCACCTTCCCGCGATACAGGATGCGGCCAGCCTCATCCAGAATATCGGGACTGAATAGTCGTGGGAGATCATCGAGTGAATAGAGCATGGCGGAAATATACCATGCTCACTGGAACATAGACGCCGTTCAAGGAGACGGCTTTTCACGCCAACGGCGCCAATCCTCTAAAGATACCCTCACACCAAGCCGATAATCATTGTAATAGACATCATGATTAAAGGCCGATTAGCCACAAACAGCTTATTTTTCAATGAATTAGTAAAACCAGAGAGATATATATCATGGACAGACATTGAAAATACTGACCCTGAAACCCAGTTATTGTCGCAGGAGCCATGAGCTACGCCGTAGACAGTCAAACCCACCGCTCTCTTCTGCAGAGACAGACTCCAGGCTATCTTTTTTTCATCCTGATCCTGGCGGCAGCCTGGTCCCTCCCGCTAACCGGCATAGCGAACGACACACCCACCAGACATCTTCTCCTGCTGAACTCCTACCATCAAAGCCTGAAGTGGGATGAGGAGATCTATGCCGCCATCAAGGCGGTGTTGAGGCCTGCTGAAAACAATATCGAACTGCATGTCGAAAACATGGACACCAAGCGGGTGCCCTATACCGACGCCTATCGTTCCCAATTGCTGGCGCTGCTCAAGAACGCCTATGGGAAGATGAGATTCGATCTGATTATTGCATCGGACAATAACGCCTACGATTTTCTCCGTACCTACCGGGATGAATTGTTTCCAGGCGTGCCCGTGGTCTTTTGCGGCGTCAACAACTTCGAGCCAGAGCAACTTCAGGGAATACCAGCCTTTACCGGCGTAGCGGAAATCTTCGATGCCCGGGCCACCGTGGAATTGGCGCTGCGACTGCATCCGCAGACCAGGGAGCTGCTGGTAATTATTAACCCGGCAACCTATTAGGGTGCCGGGTTAATAACGACCATCTGCCCACCGGCAAGGCATGGGCGCTGGATATTCAGCGCGAATTGGCCGGCCTTGAACAGCGGTTGCGGATCCGCTATGCCGGGCATTGGCCCATGACGCGACTGCTCCGGGAGATCCGCGCACTGCCGGATCAGAGTCTGGTATTGCTGGGTGTTTACTTTCGTGACGCGGATGACCGTTTCTTCCCGGCAAGGAAGAGCGCAAGGCTGAAGAAAAGATCGAGCATCTGGCCTTTCACGATACGCTCACAGGACTGCCAAACCGGTTACTGCTCAAAGAGCGGTTGAAGGAGGCCAACGCCCAACTGAGACGCTACGGCGGCACCTTTGCTGTCCACCTGCTGGACCTGGATCATTTCAAGGATGTCAACGACAGCCTGGGGCACCCGGCAGGCGATGAACTCCTGACCCAGGTAGTGCAACGGTTATCCCAGACCATACGGGATGAGGACATTCTAGCGCGCATGGGTGGTGACGAATTCGTGCTGGTTCAGAAACATATCGCTGACGCAGCGGATGTCTCCCTGTTGGCGCAACGGATCATCAAAGCGATCGACAGCCCTTTCACGGTCCTCGACCACCGGGTATCCGTTGGGGTCAGCATCGGCGTGCAGTTGGTGGAACGGGCCAATGAGAGTTGCGACACGATTCTGGCGAATGCCGATCTCGCCCTCTATCGCGCCAAAGAGATGGGGCGTGGGCAGTTTGTCTTCTACCAGGACGTGATGACCCGCAAGCTGCAGTTCGAGGTGGAATTGGTCAATCATATTACCCAGGCCCTCGACGAGGGTGAAATCTATGTGGTCTACCAGTCACAGCACGATCTCAGCGACGGCCGCCTGAGCGGCTTTGAAGCCCTGGCGCGCTGGAGGCACAGGAAATGGGGCGTGATAACGCCCTCCGAATTCATTCCGATCGCCGAGAAGCGGGGCGTCATCAACCGGATAGGCGAGTATGTATTACGCTCCGCCTGCACCCAGGCAAGGCAGTGGCTCGACGCGGGTGTGCAGTTTGGTCGAATTGCCGTCAATATTTCAGCGATGCAGGTACTCGGTGAACCGGAACTCCGCTGCCTGACCGATATCGTACGCCAAAGCGGTGTGCCATTGAGCGCCCTGGAGTTCGAATTTACCGAGTCGGTCCTGTTTCAATTGGACGAGGGCGCCCGCATCGCAATGGAGGAACTCGTGGCCGCAGGCCTTAGCTTCGCTATCGACGATTTCGGCACCGGTTACTCTTCATTGGTCTATTTACGCCAGTTCAATTTGCAGAAGTTGAAAATAGACCGGGAATTCATCGCCGACATGCTCAGGGATCCCGGTGATTTTGAAATCGTCAAGGCGACCATCGCCCTCGGAAGCGCCCTGGGCATGAGGGTCGCCGCCGAAGGCACGAAACACAGGAACAACTTGAGATATTACGTGACAACGGTTGTGATCAAGGACAGGGGTACTTCTATTCGCGTCCCTGCCGCGCCGAAGAGCTTGTACACCTGTGATGTGAAGCTGCGCGGCCGCAACAGCCTTCCCGGCCAAATACCCATCATTACAAATAAAACCTCACAATATCAATTAGATAGAGAATAACACGCTTAGCCATACTGCAGATGAGCGTCTTTTTTTCTGGCAAATGCTCCGAAAATGTTCGAAAATCTCATTATTCAAGTCTATACGGCCAACTGATATCGTTCTATTCTTCCGGAACCGGCCACATTTGATATCCTTAAACAGGACCAACCATAAACAGGAAAGGAGCTCCTATCATGCTTACCCCTCAGCGAAATCAAGGCGATTGTCTCATTATTCAACCGAAAGAAGACCTTCCACCGGAGATGACGGTTAAAGAGCTATTCTCAGATGGGCCTATTGTCGTGATGACCACAGACAGCCGAATGAGAATCGGTGTGGAGGCGCCTAATGAGTTATTGGTCGTGAGGGAAGAGAAGTTGTAACGGCCTCTTATCCAGCGACACGGCAACCCCGCCGAAGCGGAGCTGGTGAACCCTGCAAAATGGCCGATATGGGAGCTGTGGCAACGGCTGATAATCACCCCGGTTCCGGGGGTTCATAGGGACACTGTGCGCCTGAATGTTTAACCAGGCAAAATGCAAAGCCATACTCCTTCACGCCATCATCAATCCGCTCAAAGCTACTCAATACCAACTTGATTATTAGTGTTGCGCATAATACATTCGAATGACTCGTCAATCCCGACACGCACCATGTATGGAGTCCTTGAAAATTCACTAAATCCGTTTTGATATTGTCAAAAATACTGCCTTTAGTTCCCTGATATTTTTCTCGATCTTATTTTTTGCCTCACTTCTACTAATCCCAGAACCACCAAAGTTTGATTGGATCACATAATTCAAATACCAATAAACAGTACTTGTTTCATTTGCGAATAGATAGGAGTACTAGGGGGCGTTCTCAATTAAGGTTAATATAATTCGATAATGCGCTGTATCATATGATTTTTTCTTGGAAGAAAATATGACTCGC
>JAHXHS010000010.1 GCA_025656455.1 Candidatus Thiodiazotropha sp. (ex Epidulcina cf. delphinae)
TGATCGCTCTCTATTGCCAGTTTGACCGCTGACTCTTTAAACTCTGATGTATAGGGGTTCTGTTTCTTCTGATTACTCATCGGTACACACTTTCCGGTTAGGTCTCAAGATTACTTGAGGTTGTGTGTCCGGGATAGTCTAGCCAGATCAGTGATACCATTGACGGGGTTCGTATCGCCACACCATTGATGCGGTTCGTACCTCACCACATCCTACGTTAAAGCAGGGGTTTGGTGTATATGGAGGGAATTATCTGGACACCCCTTCAAAATCTGAAGTGGGTGTCCAGGTAGATTGTTCCGGTGGTTTCAGACACAACATCAGCCAATGCTAACCCCCACTTTCGATCCAATCCAGACGCTGTATCCCTGGAGAGAAACAGCTTAAAGTGAATGGCGCTTACTTAAGGTGAATATGCCTGGATCTTACTCGTCATTCCAGTAACCGCGTCATTCCGGCGAATGCCGGAGAAGTGGTGCATGGATGCACCGTTTACGGACCTAAGGATGGAATCCAGGGAAATGACGCCTGTTGGTGATTCTGGATCCCGGCATTCGCCGGGATGACGGTGGTTTTGATCTTAAGTAAGTGCCATTCAGCTTAAAGTCATCTTAGACCAGCGCTTGCCTTGCCGCCACAAAGGCGAACAACAGAAAAGCCACCCCACTGATCCTGTGCAGCCAGTAGAGGGGCATGCGTTGCAACAGCCTGTGCCCTGCCCAGACCCCAAGCGCCGAGACCATCATGAGAGCCGCCGATGCTCCCAGCCACACGGGCCAAGGCGGCATGCTGCCAGCCAGGCCCGCCACTGCGATCTGGGTCTTGTCACCGAATTCCGCCACCAGAATCAAAAGCAGCGTCGTGTAAAAGATGCCATGTCCCGGTATTTCCTTCACCTCATCTGATTCGTCTTCACCCCGTTTAAGCAGGGTATGGATGCCAAAGAAACCGAACATCACCGCCACTACGCCCGCGGTCAGCCGTTCCGGTACCCATGCGGCCACACCCGCTCCGAACAATACCGCCAGCGCATTCAATACCAGAAATGCCGCCACCGCGCCCAGCAGTACAGGCCAATACCGGTAGCGAGCCGCAAGCGTCATACACACCAGTTGGCTTTTGTCGCCAATCTCGGCCAAGGCAATGAGTATAAACGTCGATAAAGCCGCAGAAACTGTTTCAGGTAGAATCATGGATAGATTGTGCCAAACACGACTGTTTCAGTCATCAATAGCGTCGTTAATTGGCCGCAAAGGAACCTCAGACAACGTCTTCTTGGCGTACTTTGCGAGCTTGGCGAGAGAAATTTTGCATACCTGGCCAGTCGTGGAAGACCAGGACGGCAGAGTGCAGGAGCGGAAAAGTGAGAGGTAGCCCTAGGGGGCTTTCATCTACTACCCGCTCTGCGGATAGTAGCTGATTCACACTGGATGAATACCCACTCGATTTGGGGAAGAGCCGATTAATTTATGGGTTGGCAACGTCCTAACTCCCTCTCCCTCCGAAAGAGGGTTGAGGTGAAGGGGATTCAATTAAAACAGCCTGTATCTGTTCAAGCACGCTTTGACGTTCACCCAAAACCTCGTGGTTCCAATGAAGATAACCTTTCATCAAATCATATGATTAGCCCTATTGGAATTAATCTATTCCGAATCAAACAGTTAAAATTACTCCTTTGATAGCATGGATTTGAAGTTCAATGACATGGAATAAAATGGTGCCGTTGTCCGTCTTACCTATAACAGCGACTGGAGGATTTGAAATTTGACCCTGGCGATATGGCGCCGCAGGCGTCTGGAAAAAATCCTATTACACGAATACGCCATGTTACACCGCTTGGCATGGTCCTGGTGCCACAACCGGCATACGGCTGATGAGTTGGTGCAAGAGACCTGCTTATTGGCGATGGAACACGTTGAACAACTGAAGGACAACAACAAGGCGCGCCAGTGGATTGTCAAGATCATGGTTAACCTGCACCATAATCGAATGCGCAGTCTGAGAGAATCTGTTGATGTGGAAACACTCAATTTAGCATCGCCTGACTCTGTCGAAAGTCTAGCGCTACAGGAAGACAGAATAAGTCAAATCCGCCATGCGGTTGCCAGTCTAAAGTACGATCAGCGCATTGTTCTCACACTGGTGGATTTAATGGGGTACTCCTATATACAAGTAGCGGAAACCCTCGATATCCCCATCGGTACGGTGATGAGCCGACTCACTCGGGCACGCAGCAAGCTGAAGGATAAATTGCTCAACCATAACGCTGAAGCGACTGGGCGGCCGAATCTCAGGAGGGTCAAATGAAACACTATTCCGAGGAGATGCTTAACGCCCTTGCGGATGACGAATACCCGGTTGAACAACAAGTTGAGCTGCTTTCCCGATTACAGTCTGATAAGGCAGCGACGGATGAATTGTGCAAATTGCGGTCTGTAAAACAGTTAGTAAAGACAGCCTATCAGGAAACGCCTGAACCGAACGACAAGCGCCACTGGTGGAACTACCGCACAAACAAGCTGCCCTTATTCGCTGTGGCGAGCATTATGCTTGCAGTGGCGGTTAGCGTGTTTCTGACGGGGCAATATCTGTTCCAGGAGCCGATAGAAAATAGGCGCTTGGCCATGCTCGACCCTGATGGTCGAGGTCAACAGCCGGCATTAGGGGAGAGTCAAGAGACGCGAATTGTCTTACATCTTCTCGATGCAGACATGCAGGTTGCCGGTGACCTATTGGATGAGATTGAAAGACTCCTGGCGGAGCACCGAACGAGTGGCAATAGCCTACGTGTAGAGATCGTAGCGCATAGCGAGGGATTGGCTTTATTGCGGCAACGCCTCAGTACACACAAAACCCGGATTACACGGCTGGCCAACGAATATCCGAACCTCGCTTTTGTTGCCTGTCTGAACACGGTACGGAGACTGCGGGTAGAACAAGGTATTGAGGTTACCTTGTTGCCGGAGGCAAGCACGACGAAGTCGGGCGTCGCCCATGTCGTGCAACGCCAAATGGAAGGCTGGGCTTACATAAAAGTCTAGTTTTGTCCCGAACGGTGCAGGACATGGCCGGAACGGCCAGACCGGAGACGGTTGTACACCGAAGACCAAGTTATTAACCCGGCAACTAAGTATGTCGTGTTCAGGGCTTCAAGCATGCGCTTGATCAAGACGTGGCTCGCCGGCAAGGATGATTCCCTTGTCAAGAGCCACAACGCCGAGCAAGCGCATGCTTGAAGCCCCTAACCAATTGATATAAAAAGACAGGCCGCTGTGTGCCTGCCTACAGACTGCGTTATCAAAACTTGCTGTAGGAGTGCTACAGCGGCGTTTTGATGCGCAAGCTGTAGGCAGGCACACAGCGGCTGAACACGACATACTTAGTTGCCGGGTTAATATTAGAAAACCAAACTATTGTTGGAGGTGATTGTAATGAATAAAGCACCCGGATTGTTATTGGCAGTCTGTTTCCTATCACTGTGCATCACCGGTAGTGTCTTGGCGGGCGGATATGCTCCCCAAAAAGTCGTCTATCACATCAACTACGACAACCCCAAACAACAGGCCGGCGCCCTACGCAACATCCAGAACCATATCAATGCCGTGGGTGCTGAGAATTTGCAGCTACGAGTGGTATTACACGGTAACGGCCTGACTCTGCTGCTGGAGCCTGACGCTCTTGAACGGCTGAAGAAATTCAAACATGCCAATGCGACCGATCTGATGACAGCCAAGGTTGACGGTCTCAAGAGTCAAGGTGTCGAATTCAAGGTATGCGCTAATACTATCAAGGGCCGAAAGGTTGATCTCGAATCTGATTTATACAACGTCAGTGAAACAGACATCGTCCCCAGCGGCGTGGCCGAAGTCGCCAAGTTACAAGCTGAGGGATACACATACATCAAGCCCTGACATCCATTCACTATCTGGTATAAATACCAGGTATAATCATTTTGAACCCGCCTTCAGGCGGGTTATCTTTGGGGGCTCTTCCCCTATTTGAGTAGGCAAAAAAAGTAAAGCGTGACCTATTTTCACGTAATATCAAGCGTCATGGGCCCGCGAATTAACGCAAATGGGCTTATCTCGATGTTGTTATCATCGATGGATGGGTGCCAATCCAATCTAGTACTCTTTCAAGGTGATATTGTCGGGTTCAGCGAACCGGGAAGCGGTTGAGCGCTAGCCCGGATGTTTCACCCGGGGACGTGATGATCGTGCAGAGCTCGTCGTTCAGGGGCGGATTTCCGATTGAGTCAATAGCCTAAGCTATTGATGAATGAGGAAATACCGTCCCTGGACGACGAGATCGGTACGAGGGCGCGTTCAGCGTTGCCTGGTAACACTCTGCACTTTGCTAATATTCTAAACATTACATTTTAAATCAAAAGCTTAATTCACATTATCAGCGGCCGGGTGAAATATCCGGGCTAGGCGCGCCTCGCAGGCAATGGCAAGCCCTTGTCAAGAGGCGCAACACCGCGGGCGAGCGCTTCCCGGCTCGCCCGTAGGGAGCCACCCAGTAGAACGCCCATCTCATACCCATTCAAATCTCAGGTAATTTTGAGTGGATGTCTGTTTAGTCTTTAGCGCTGCCCAGTTTAGAACCCATTTAGAAACCCGTAGGTCACGTTGCGCAGCTACGTGACACCCCCATTGAGTCAGGTAGCCGCTCCGCGTCAACCTGACCTACGACTGAACCCGACAATATCACCTTGAAAGAGTACTAGTGTGGTTTTCATGAATCAATCCCGTTTCCAGGCAGACACCAGCTAGAATAACCACTTTTGCCGAATGACTTCCCTATTCATGGCCAACCACTGCAAGGCAATAATGATACTGGTGGAGTTAGCCCGCCCGGTATAGAGCTCTCCGATCGCCTCCTCGGCATCCATCACCACCACCCGGATATCCTCACCCTCATGATCGAGTCCGTGCACGCCTTGCGCATTCGAGGCATCGACTTCACCGCAAAAGAGCGCAATTCGATCAACCGATATGCCGGGACTCACCATGAATCCACAAATCGGCTCGAGACGTGCTATCTCGCAGTTGGCCTCCTCGATCGCTTCCCTGCGTGCTACTGACTCGTCACTCTCGTCGGCCGGCATGAACCCGCCAACCGTCTCCAGGACCCATGGCACCGCCTCTTGACCCACTGCGCCGATACGAAACTGCTCCACAAGCACCACTTTATCCAGGCGGGGATCATAGAGTAACACCGAAACCGCCCGAAGCTGCTCAAGACGCTCTCGTATCAACGGCACACTCTCGCCTCCCATATAGAGATCATGTTTGAGGAGATAACGGTTGATTTTCAGAAACCCCCGGTAAACGGGGCCAGATTCCACTATTTCGTATTGATAATTCATCACAGGTATTAAACACGCTTTGTCAGAAACATCTTTACAAGATCCGCGGGCGTCACGGCTTTCATTTTAGTCATCACGCGGGACCTATGCAGCTCCACCGTCTTAACGCTGATGCCCAGATCCATCGCAATAACCTTATTCATTTTTCCAGCGACGATTTCCTGCAATATCTCATCTTCTCTCGGGGTTAAGGCTGCAAACCTCTTCTGGTACATGCGTTCTTTCATGTTTAATCGAGGAGTATCACTGCGTCGCCGAGACATCGATTGAATTGAAAGGGCCGTATCAAGCGCGAACCACAACTCCTCGCTATCCAATGGCTTTTCCAGAAAGGTGACCGCACCCATTGACATTGCCTCTACCGCCAGCGATATATCCCCGTGGCCCGTCATATAGATGATCGGAATATAAATTTGATTCGTTGCCAGTTGTTCATGGAATTCCAGGCCCGTCATGGTAGGCATTCTTATATCAAGCAAGCAGCAACACCGTTTCCGGCACTTGAGCATACGTAAATGGGTGAGCGCCATTTCCGGATCGCCATACTCCTCAACACTATATCCGGCCCCTACCAACATCCAAGAGGTGGATTCTCTGAAATCCCTGTTATCATCGATAATATAGACAGTCGGTTTTGACATGATTACCATCCCTGCTGTTTTATCGGCAGTAATATATGAGATGCGCATCCGTGCCCTTCATTAGAGGTAAGCCACAACTTTCCATTGTGCAATTCAATAAATGACCGGCAAATGTTCAGGCCGACACCCATCCCTGTCGACTTGTTCGATACAAAGGGAACGAATAGCGTTTCCGCCTCATCATCGGATATGCCGACACCCTGATCTTTTATGGCTATCTCTATGTCCGTATTTTTTTGCTGAATCACAATCTCGATCATTCGCGCAGAATCCGGAACACCACGCATCGCCTCAACCGCATTTTTTATCAGGTTTACGATAACCTGCCGCAACATAAGCTCATCGGCGTGTATTTCAACCGTCTCCTGATAAAAATCGAGTCGTACCTCGACTTGGTTTTTTCGTATTTCCCACTCTAATAACGAGACGCATTTTTTTATCAGCGATGCAACCCGGATCTTAGCATATTTCGGCTTTCTGGATTGGCTGAACTCGCTTATCCTTGTAACGATATCCGATGTATATTTCGTCTGCTCGATCGATTTGTCGATTGCATTGAACACCGACGGCTCTATACCTCTGCAGCTGTCGAGTCGCATCCGTACGCCATGCAGCAGATTCGAAATGGTCCCTATCGGCTGGTTGATTTCATGGGCCAGGGTGGTCGCCATTTCACAAACCGCGGAACGCTTGGAAGTCAATACCGGCCGCCGCCTGTCACGCAAAGGCCGCCGTCTGTCATGCAGAGGGGGCATCCGTGAATCTTCCTCGGCAAAGTCCTTGTGTATGCGCAAGGCGATTTTTGAATTGCCGATACTGGTGATAGCCACCTTATACCTCGCATTGTTATTGCCTCTGATTGCGAACAATTCCGGCTTGGTATAAACCGATGTTATATCGATTTTGTGAATCGCTTTCGACAGCCCGTGAAAATAGCTGAATACTTTCTCTATCGGAGAACCGACATCCAGCGTGGCAAATCTCTTTTTGAATTTATCCGTTTGCCAAATCACTTTCCGGCAACTCATGTCTAGCAGCATAACATAATCGCCCAGCGACAATAGCGTGTTTTCCAGATCGACTCTATTCAGTACCATCCTTGCAGCTCTATCACTTTGCTATATTGAATACCTACTTCATCACTCGCTTGCCGTCTCTTCATCAAGCGCTAGCCTGGCCAATAATATAGACGGCTATCTTTTGTTCTGAAGTGGATTAGAGTAAATCATGATCTCTGCTCCGTGAATATAGGATTTTGCTGACAATCGAATAGGTAATGACCTACATACAGCTTCAACCGCCTGATCGGGTCAATCAGATGTTCTCTATATATTCACTCCGGCATAAGCCTGTTATCGAGTTCCGTAAATCAAAGCTCGGAATCCCGCTGCTTTTGTGAACCCAACGGTTCTGGGGCATGCCGTCGAACACGGCAGAGGAGATAGTCGAATGCGAATTTCATGAGTCGGATGAAGTGGCGGGGGTGGTATATGGAGAGCTTTACATAATGGATACTGATCGACGGGCGTCGATAGAACGATAGTAAGATATCCCGGTAGTGACGATCGAGCGCCTCGAGGCTCACCCCTTGCGGCGACCAGAGAAAGTTCATGCCATTCATCTTTTCCCAGTGGTCATCCCGGATAGGGGGTGAACTTGGTAAGGTTCATGATCGTCTGTTCACAGAATTCCGTGGCGCGTTTTCGACTGGCGAGAAAGAGGTCATCGACGAACATGATATGTCTGACGCCATAGTTCTCCCGCAGGTGCCGCATCATCTCCACCACCTTCGCCGGCGAATAGTATCGCACCCTGTCTCCGAAGGTTGAGGTGTCACGGAATTTACAATGAAACGGGCAACCCCTCGAGGCGGCAATCGTGGCAACGGGACCGCGTGGGTAGCCGTAAATAGCCGGTCTGTAGGCCCGGGAAAAATCGGGTAGCAGATCCCAGGCAGGCATCGGGAGTTGATCGAGATCACGGCTGATCTCCCTCTCCCCTGTGTGCGCGACAAACAGCCCGTCCCGATAGATCAAGCCGGGCACATCGCTGGGGTCCCCTCCGCTCTCGAGACACTGAAGCAACTCCACCAACGTCCTCTCCCCTTCCCCAACCACGGCATAGTCGAATTGACTGAAACGCGCCATGGTCTCCCGACCCAGGGAAGAGACACGAGGACCGCCGACAATCACAACCGTCCCGGGCAGTTGCTGCTTTATCTGTCGTGCAATTGCCGCTGCATTCCATACCCCGACGGTAAAGAGCGTGATGCCGACATATGCGGGCCGTGCGACAATCACGTTCTCCACCGCCTGCTCCACCGTGAGGTTCATGATGTCGCATTCTAGTGTGGTGTAACGTATAAACTGTACCAATCAGAGGCCCGTCAATGCCTCAAGACCAGGCGCAACGCGCAGGCAATGGCAGCGCCCTTGTCAAGCGCTGCAACGCAGGATTGAGGCATTGACGGGCCTCCCTTCGGGCGAGACGCTAAGCCGTCATCTGCGTTGTTGCGTGGCTTGGAAAGGGCGCGCCATTCCCGGCGCAACGCGCCTAGCAGCTAACGGCTTAGCGTCTCGCTGATGGGTACAGTTTATACGTTACACCACACTAGTACTCCGTCAACCTGATAACTTAGGATGCAGCCAGTCAGGAAGCGGCTAGGTGCAACAAACCGAGGGAGGGTGAATTGTTGGTTATCTGCTTGACGAATTCATAACCATCCGCAATCCGCTCGTAGGGCGGATTGATGAAAACGATCTTTGCATTGCTTTTCAATGTTAAGAACCTTTCAACAAGGCCTAAAAACAAAGCCCGCAACATGGCGGGCTTTGTTTATTCCTTAAATATCAATCTGTTATTTGATTGATTGATAGTAATCCATTAGGATTTGAGCCACTTCCGGGCGAGAGAACTCCTTTGGCGGCGCAATGCCTTGTCCAAGCATTTCCCGTACTTTGGTGCCGGAGAGCAGAACAAAATCCTCCTTGCTGTGATCCGGCGCCTCGCACATCATCACCACCTTTTTCAGCTTGTTGGAATAGGCGGTATGGTCGGCCTTGAAGATTTCGATCTCCAGGGCGCCGGCGGGCACCTCCTCTTCGAAGATGGTCTGGGCATCGAAAGCGCCGTAATAATCACCCACGCCAGCATGGTCGCGGCCAATAATGAAGTGCGTGGCGCCCATGTTCTGACGAAAATAGGTATGCAGCACGGCCTCCCGGGGACCGGCATAGAGCATGTCAAAACCGTAGCCGGTAACCATTGCGCTATTCGGCGGGAAATAGAGTTCCACCATCTTGCGAATGGCGGCATCGCGCACCGGAGCTGGAATATCCCCCGGCTTCAGTTTGCCCAGCAGCATATGGATGACCAGACCGTCGCAACCGAGTCGGTTCATGGCCATGTGACAGAGTTCTTCATGGGCCAGATGCATCGGATTCCGGGTCTGGAAGGCAACGACCTTTTTCCAGCCACGCTCCTTGATCTCGTTACGGATCTCCACGGCGGTGCGGAAAGTGTCGGGGAAATCGGACTGAAAATAGGAGAAGTTGAGAACCTGGATCGGGCCGGACAAGGCAATCCGTCCCTGACCGTTGAAAGCCGCCACGCCTGGGTGCTCCCTATCGTCGGTGCGATAGACCTTGTCGGTCATCACCGCCATCTGCTCATCACTGACCGTTTCAACGGCCTCGACGTCCATGATCGCCAGCACCGGATTGCCCTCCACATTCGGATCCCGCAGCGCAATGCGCCGGGCATCGCCGATGGCATCGGCATGCTCCAAGAGACAGAGCACGGGAACCGGGAAGAAGCTACCGTCGGTCAGGGTCATGTTTTCGGCAGCGCCCATGGCGTCAGCTACCGTCATGAAACCTTTCAGCGGACTGAAGTAACCGGCGCCCATCATCACCGCGTTGCCGGCGGCCTGTGAACTGATCACCACCGATGGCAGGGATTCGGCCTCGTGGGAGAGTTGATGATGGGTTTCCGGGTCGTAGACAAACAAAGGTTGTAGTTCTGCGGAACCTACGGGGTTGATCATGACGTTTCGTCTCCTTCGTTTTGATCGCTAAATTCAGTTTGACCGGCCCGATCATCACATCGATCACCAAGCCCGCCTTGACCATTCGCTATGACCTGAATCCGTGAGTTCATGGACATGGATCACACAAGCCGTCCGCCATGAACTCACGGATTCAGGTATATGAGTTAATCGGAGTCTTAATCCGCTTTAAACATCTTCTTTAAGTGGATTCTGCGAATACCAAATAACACACTGTTTATTATTGGAATTACTTAGCACTTTTGCTTGGAGCAAAAATAACGCAGCCCATACCCTACCACAACCGGGAGTTATCCAGCCCAGTTATTTTTTATGTGCTCAGAAAATAACGGCAAATGGCGAAAAGCTTTTTATCTGGGGAAGCGCTTTTTTTAGACATCTAGCAGATCGGCCAGGCCACTGGCGCGTTTCAATCGCCGCGCTACGGTGTGCGCTAAGACTGACTCCATGCCGACCAGGGTAAACCTCTGTTTCGATCGGGTGACGGCGGTATAGAGCAGTTCACGGCAGAGCACGGCGGCAGGCTGATCGGGGAGTTGAAGCATCACATCCCGGAACTCCGAGCCCTGACTCTTGTGTACCGTCAATGCATAGACGGTCTCGCAATGGGGCAGTGCGGCGTGAGAGACCCAACGGATCTCACCGTCAGTCCCCCTGAAGGCGACCGCCAGTTCTCCGGCGCTGTCTGGATGGGGCAGGACTATCCCGGTCTCCCCATTGTAGAGATTGAGCTGGTAGTCGTTGCGTGTCAGCATTACCGGACGCCCAGGATACCACTCCCTGTTATCCGCCACATGGCCCGCCTGGATCAGCTCACGGGTAATCGCCTGGTTGAGCTGTTTCACCCCGTAAGGCCCCTCGCGCACAGCGCACAGGAGGCGAAAATCGTACAACGTCGAGAACAACCTATCGGCGGATGCCCCGGCCGCCAGTTGGCGAAACAGCGCCGCGTAGCGACTGGCGGCCACGCTAGCCGTTGAGGTCTCCGGCGCCAGCCATCCAATACCCTCGGCTTCTCTCCCGCGCAGCAGCGCCAGCGCCGCCTGCGCGTCACCCTGATTAACCGCCCTGGCCAATTGGCCGATCCGGCTATCGGCGTCAAACCGGTAACTCTGCCTCAGCAGCACCACGCTATTGCTGAGGCGTCCCGCGGATTTTGTCACGACATCCACGGCTTGCCCGGTGATCTGCTCCAATCGTCGGGCAAACGGCCGGTCAGGGCCCTCACAACCGACACAGATATCGCCCAGCACCGCCCCTGCCTCCACCGAGGCGAGCTGGTCACGATCCCCAAGCAGGATCAATCTCGCCTGCTCCGGCAGGGCATCCAGGAGTTTTGCCATCAAGGCCACATCGACCATGGATGCCTCATCCACTATCACCGCATCGAGCAACAGGGGATTCTCTCGATGATGGCGAAAGCCGGTGCCATGCCGGCAGACGCCGAGCAGGCGATGCAGGGTCGATGCCTCCTCCGGAATGGCTCGCAGTTGTCGCGCCGACAGGGGAAGGGATGCCTTGGATTGGCGAATAGCCTGCTGCAGGCGCGACGCCGCCATTCCCGTCGGCGCCGCAAGGGCGATACGCAACCCATCGCCTCCGGGTTGCTGGCGCAACAGCGCCAGGAGACGCACCACGATCGTCGTCTTGCCGGTGCCAGGGCCACCGGAGATGACACAGAGTCGATGCAGCACCGCCGAAGCGGCGGCGATCTTTTGCCAGTCGGTCCCCTGCCCGGACGGCGGTCGGAAAAGCGTCTGCAGGCCCGCTTTCAATAGCCCCAGGTCGATGGACCCGGGAACGGCCTCGGCCCGGCGCAGCAGTCCCTGGCCCAACCGCTGCTCATAGTCCCAATAGCGATGCAGATAGAGTCTGTCGGATCCATCGAGAATCAACGGCTGCCACTCCCCCGGATGACCGACAACGCCGCTCTCCAGCAACTCGCGCCTCCAGGTCTGCAACCCTGGCGCACGAACGACCCGATCCGAGGTGGAGAAAACGCTCTCATCGGCGATCGCTTTCAGGTCGAGACAGACATGGCCCTCGCTGGTCGCATGGGTGGTCAGCGCGATCGCCAGGGCAAGGGATTGAGAGGGCCTCGTTGCCTGGGCAAGCAGAAACTCGGCAAGGTGCAGATCGAGGTCGTCAAGCCGATTGCACCGGTGCAGATCACGTAACAGATCGTCAGTATGAAACATCGGCGCCCTCTTTGACCAATCTGTCCAGGGCCTCGATGAAATCTTGGGACGGCCGCTCCGCCACCACGCCGAATCGACAGCCGGTCTGCGGCTGCATACCGCGCAGAAACAGGTAGTAGACGCCGCCGAAGTGGCGCTCATACGCATAGCCCGGTTGCCGCAACCGGAGATAGCGATGCAGCGCCAGGGAGTAGAGAAGGTATTGCAACCCATAGTGGTGGCTGGTCATGGCCGCCTGCATCGCCTGCCGATGATAATCGCTGTGGCTGTTGCCGAGCCAGTTCGATTTGTAGTCGGCCAGATAGAAACGTCCTTCTGCCTCAAACACCAAGTCGATATAACCCTTGATAAATCCATCCACGACGTCAGATCGCAATTTGTCAAGTCCATCCAGGAGCCCTTCGGTTGCTGAAAAACGATAGCGCTGCGCAATACCTTTTATCGCTTTCGGCTCTAGGGCGTGAACCGGAAAATGAAACGCCATCTCGTTGCGCCGTTGCTCGGTTCCGATCATGCTCAAGCTCAGACCCTGTTCATTGAGCGGCGTCTGCAATATTTGATTCATCCAATCCACCACCAGAGAGGTCCAACGACTGTCGATCGCATGCAGCAGCAACTTCTCCCGCACCAAAACTTCGAGCTGCTGCCGTTCGGATCGGACGAAATCGAGCGCCTCCAGGATGGCATGCAGACAGCTACCTGGGCGGGATCCGCGGGGAAAGCTATGTACGGTCAAACCATCCTGCATCGTTTGCGGCTGACTCAGCACGGCCAACGGGGCATCGTAATCCGGTCGATCCTCCTGCTGGCCGGCCACCAGCGACGAGAAGCTGGCCACCCTTCGGGTGAATGGGATAGGGGCTGAGAACTGCCTGGACGGAAGCAGTTCCGGTGGCAGTGTCAGGGACAATTGTCCTATCTCATCCTCACCCGGCAAGGGAGCGAGACTGATCGCGCCCTGGGCATCCACGAGCAGTTGCCGCAAGGCCTGCTCCAGCCTCTCCTGGTTCAGGGCCTTGGCCCGCTCTCGCCAGGTCTCCAGCCCGTCCGCCAGATCCTCACCCCGGCCGCTGTGCAACAACCAGCCAAGGGCGGAGTTCGCACTCTGCTTCACCAGCCCCCAGGGGAGATAGCAGCGATAGCGAGGACGGGTCAAGGCCACATACAGCAGGCGGAGGTTCTCCGCCATCGCCTCTTCCCGGTAGAAACGCTGGTTGGCCCGGAAATCTTCCGAACCCAGTTCCAACACCGCC
Organism: Candidatus Thiodiazotropha sp. (ex Epidulcina cf. delphinae); assembly: GCA_025656455.1. Lineage (GTDB taxonomy): Bacteria > Pseudomonadota > Gammaproteobacteria > Chromatiales > Chromatiaceae > Thiodiazotropha. Next base: position 13,530 of record JAHXHS010000010.1, read on the forward strand.
GCATGATCTTGCCCCGGGTCATGGAACAGAAACGGCCGGTCATCGGCCTTGTCTGGGATTTCATCCCACAGATAGGGACAGAATACGATGCCGTACTCCAATCCCTTGCTGTGGTGCAAGGTATCGATCTTCACCAGCTCTCCATCGCTCTCCAGACGCACCAGCCGCTCCTCATCCTGGGAGGCGGATTGACGCTGACGCCCAAACCACTTAACCAATCCCTGCATACCTGGCCGGCCTGTCGTGTCGTGCTGATGCAGCAGCTCCGTCAAATGATAGAAATTGGTCAGCCGGCGCTCGCCATCCCGATAGTCGAGCAGCCGGTTTTCCACACCCAGCTCAAGGGTCAAGCGTCTGAGCATGACGATAAAGCCGGCACCCTGCCAGAGACGATGGTAGACGAAAAAACGGTTGTAGAGATCGCCCGGCATCGCCTGTTGACGATTCAGCGCATCGATCTCAGCGGCATCCCAACCCAACAGCGGTGTTGCCAGCGCCGCACGTATCAGGCTACCCCGATGGGGCTCCAGCAAGGCAATCAGCAGTCGTTCCAACTGCTCTGACTCATCGGACCAATAGACACTTTGCTGACTGCCCCGCACCGCGTGAATGCCCCGATCCCGCAGCGCCCGAGCGATACGCGCAGCCTGCTCATGCTTACGCACCAGCACTGCGATATCACTGCCCCGTAAGGGCCGCTCGCCTATCCGAGCCTGACCTTTCGAGGCTTGGGACAACAACCGCGCGATCTCCCCGGCAGTCGCATCCGCCACTGCCTGACGGACCGTCTCAAGGGGGTGGCTTTGATCATAAGGTAGTTGCCAGATCCGCAGCGAGGATTCGTCATCCCCCTTTGACACAAAGGGCTCCAGGCTGCGTATTGCCGGCATCACCGGTTGAAAAGCGATTCGACGATCGTAGAATGGCTGCGCCGCCTGACTGAACAGGGCATTCACCGCCTGCACCAGACCAGGGGTCGAGCGCCAGTTGGTATCCAGGGTGTGGCGCCTCGCCCCACTCCCGTCCCTGGCCCGCAGATAGGCAAAGATATCGGCGCCGCGAAAACTGTAGATGGCCTGTTTCGGGTCCCCAACCAGGAATACCGGCAAATCGCTGTCGTGGTAGATCTGGCGAAGGATTCGGTACTGCACCGGATCGGTATCCTGAAACTCGTCGACCAGGGCCGCCGGGTAGCGTTTGCGCAGCACCCCGGCCAAGCGCCCTAGAGGGTCGGTTTGCAGGGCCTGCTGCAGTTGCAGAAGCAGATCGTCATAAGACCACTCCCCGGCTTCCGCCTGCCGTCTGGGCAATTCACTGAGGAGAAAGTCATAGCAGCGTTTTTGCAGGACGACAACTGCCTTTTCATAGGCCTCGACAGATCGATTGACCGATGCCAGATAGTCCGCCAGTCGTGGAAAAAACGGGTGTTGCGGCGCTGCCTGGCCTTTCTTCACGGCACCCTCGATAGACGACGGCGTAAACCGCTCTACCTTGTCGAAGGGTCTTTGATAGGGGGTTGCGAGGAGCCACCGATCCATTTTCTCACACCAGCTTTCGACCCATCCTTGCCGATAGACGCTGCCCTTCAACACCTGGCCGTCACTGAGTAACGACTGAATGGCGCTGCGCTCCTGCTCCCACAACAACCTGACCTCTGCTTGCAATCGAAGCGCCTGTCGTTCGAGTTCCGGGAGTGACTCAGGCCAGTCCGCAGCCCTGACACGGAGATAAGGCTTGCCCAAGGCGGGGCGTAAACGCGACAACAGTGCTTCGGGGGTAACGATCCACTCACGGAAGGCCTGCACAAACAACGGTGGCAGCCCATCCATCTCCCGACGCCAGAAATCGTCCGCAATCTGCAGTAGTCGATCGCCTTGGTCCGGCGCCAGATCCGTTTGGAATGCCTGCCCGGTTTCAAAGGCGTGTTCGGTCAATACACGTTGACAAAAGCCATGGATGGTATGGATCGCCACCCGGTCAAAACCGGCAATGGCCAGATCCAGACGTTTGCGTACGCTCTCCTTGTCTTGCAGTCGTTCATACAGGGCGAGTAACAGGGGATCGCTTGAATCCCCCCCCTCGAACAGGGATCTGGCCTGCAGCAAACGTTGCCGGATACGTGTCTTCAACTCAGCCGTGGCTGCCTTGGTATAGGTCACGACCAGGATCGCATCCGGCCCGTATCCCTGCTCCAGCAACAGGCGCAGATAGAGACCGGTCAGGGTGTGGGTCTTGCCGGTGCCAGCACTGGCCTCCACCAGATTGAACCCGTTCAACGGGACTGATTCGATCCGCATGCCCACTATTGCCACTCCAGGTGATCCATCAGGGGCTGCAACAACGCTTGACTGGTTTCGCTGAACGCCTGAGCCGGAAAGGAGCGCTGCGGATTGAGCAGGCGGTTGTAAAGCTTGTCCACATCACCCGGATGATAGTGACTGCCGTACCATTTCTCATGGGCCGCCTTGAGGGCCTTTTCCCCGTCTCCCTGTCGCAGTTTCTCCACATAGGTCCAGGATGTTGCGGGGTAGAACGGCAGTGAGACGCGCAGGCCCTGGCGATAGTGCCGCAACCATATCTCAAGGTGTGACCCGGCCCGTTCAACCGGCCTGTACCGCCCGGTTCTGCCTGGCTCCAGCAGCGATGTCTGCCGCGCCACACCCGGGGGGTTGAGGCAATTCAACACCAAGTGGCGAATCCAGTATTTGATCAGAAGATAGGGAAAGAGTCTGTCAGTGCTGTACGCCAGCAGGCCCTGCTCACTGACGCCGTGCAGATGGCCGGCCAGATCCTGGTCCGCGATGGACAGATCGATCGCCAGGGGTGGTAGCGACCGTTCATCCCCAAGGGACTGGATACGCCCTGCCATCTCCGTGGCACGGCTTAGCATCTGCTGGAAGGTCTGTTCACCTGCTCTGCCATGGGGCAAGTATCCGCGGGCGCCCAATCGCTCGTGGAGGATTTCGGGTGGCTCTCCCTGAAGCAGCGACTCCACCAACCCATGCTCCAGATCCGATTGCTCGAACCGTTCGAGCACAAAGGGCTCCCGGTCCTCAGGCAGCAGTTCGGCCGATTCAAGGCTGAGATCGAGTCTGTGATGTGCGAAACCGCGCTGTGGATTGGTAAAAAAGTGGACTAACCGCTGCAGATCGATCTCGATGACGTCCCCATTTTCCGCAAGCGGTTGCCTGACGAGAGGTCTATCATCCTGCACGCCGCGCCCGACCCGCATCGCCGCCTCGCGCATCTCGGGTGAATAGCTGAACAGACCGCTATCCTGGCGAAAATAGTCGGGAGAGAACGGCTGCAGGGGATGGACGAAGGTAAGCTGCGCCAGTCCCGCCTCGCCAACCATCTGCCGTAGTGTATCGCGCAGTTCATCGACTGCCACAGAGGGTGGGATCAGACTGTTGTCACGCTGACTTCGCCCGACATAACTGAGATAGAGACGGTCTCGCGCCGAAATCAAGGTCTCCAGGAAAAGGTAACGATCATCCACTCGCCGGGAACGATCGCCAAAACGAAACTCACCGGCCATCAGATCGAAGCCCAGTTCAGGTTGCTGCCGTGGAAAGGTCTCATCGTTCATGCCGATCAGGCAGATCACGCGAAACGGCAGACTACGCATCGGCGCCAGGGCACAGAAGTTGACACCGCCACCGAGGAACCCCCGATCGCCTGAACAGGCAAACATCTCCTGCAGCCGATGCTGAATAACCGACACCGAGACCGGGTGGTGAAAACCCGCCTCTTGCGCCTCTTGCGCCATTTGATGGATCGTCTCCCTGACTGACGCGAGGAGTGGTTCACTCGCCTCATCCGCCGAGAAGAACTGCGCCGTGAGATCGATCAGAAGCGCCGTCCATGCCTGAGGCGAATGGAAAGCCTGGAGACGAAGGTCGAGACTGAATACCGCATCACAGAAGGCCAACAGACTCCCTAGCCAGCGGCTGGCGGAACCCTCGGCGCTATCCAGCGGGTAGATGTGGCGCCAGAGTTCATCACCGTCACTGGGCATGGCGTAACCCAGCATCAGTTGCCCAAGACCCGTTTGCCAGGTATTGCGCGCTTCTGGGGGAAGTCCGAGGGAGGCCTTGCTCTCCCCGTCACGCCCCCAGCGAATCCCTGCCTGGACAATCCATTGGGTGACCTGTTCGAGCCCCGCCTCGTCCAGATCGAAACGGCGACGGACGGCAGCCAGCTCCAGCAGATTGAGCAATTCGCTGACACCGTATCGAGAACCCGGCAGTCGCAGGATCTCCAATAAGGCGGCAGCCAATGGGTTGCTCTGTTGCAGGCTGACGTCACTGACCCTGAAGGGTATCCCAGGCCGGCTGCCTGGCTCTGAGAAGAGGGCCTCGATCAACGGTGCATAGCGATCGATATCCGGCGCCATCACCAGGATATCCGCCGGGGCAAGGCCGGGCATCGCTTGCAACATTGCCAGCAATTGATCATAAAGCACCTCCACCTCCCGCATCGGGCTGTGACAGAGATGCAGGGAAAGGGAGTTGTCCGGCGCACAACCGGACTGGGGCGGTTGCAGATGCAAAAGCTGATTTTGCAGCCGATGCAGGAGACATTCGTTCGGTTGCGCTTCAAACAGCTCTTCGCCGCCTGGGTCCATCTCATTGATGGCGGCAAAGAAATCCCTTCCCTGTCTTCCCATGGAGGCCAGCAGCGGATTGCCGACTTCCAGGTAGAGTTCCTCCCCCAAGGACTTCAACTGCAGACGCGCCTGTTCTGCGGGTGAGACGATATCGGCCCAATGCATGGCACAGGGATTGAGCAGAAACAGATGCACATCGATATAGGATGCGATATGACCCATGATCGACAGGTAACCCGGCGACAATGTGGGCACACCGAAGATAAAGACCCTTGGCGGCAATCCATCGGTGTAGGCTGCGGGTGACAAGCGCGATAGTTGCTGTTGCAGAGCCACCCAGTGGACGGCATCCTCCTGGGTCAGCCGACGCCAGAGATCGGCCTGCCACTCATCGCCCTCCGTGGCAGCTTTCCCCTGTTGCCACCGCACAATCCAATCCGGCCGGTAGATCAAATAGCGGTCGAAGAGGGCCGCCAGTCGCTGTGCCAACTGAAAGCGCCGCACTTCGCCTCCCTCGCGCAAATAGTCGGCTACCGGCCGATAGGCGGGTTTTTGCTCGCTCTCCGCCAACAGTGCGTGAATACGCCAGGTCAGGCGTTTGGGTTGGTAGCGATCCTGTTGCGCAACCGCCGGCAGCAGTGTGTGAAAAAGTTGCCAGACAAAGGTGGCAGGCAGGGGGAATTCCAGGTTGGCGCAAATACCCAGGTGGCCGGCGATCTGCAATGACAGCCAGCGCCCCATGCCCGGATGCTGAACCACCACCTGTTCCGCTTGAAGGGGCAAGCCGTTACCCTCCGCAAGCAACGTGGCGAGACGCGCTGCGAGTGCCTCAAGCTGGTTGGATTGATAGAGCCTCAACATGAGGCCGCATTCTAACCCGATTAGGACTCAATATTTATATTTCCTTGGCGATCTTTGCGTCTTAGCGAGCGTTTTTCCGTCCGGATGAAGCCTAGTGTAGTGTCCTATACTAGTTAGGCTGGCTTTGCTGCGGTCTCACCTTTGGCGCCAACACCACATCCATGATCTCCAAGACCTGATGCGGCGTCTCTTCCAGCAGGGGCTCGATCTCGTTACCCTGCAGGCCGGTGGTCAGCCAAATCCCCGAGTCGATCCGCTCACACACCTCTTCCAGATCAGCGCCGCTGATTTCGGCATAAGCCAAGGCAGACGCCAGGTGCAACAGGGCGGTCTCGAGTTGGAATGCCGTGGCAGCCGCCGGCCGGTGGTGGTAGGCGACCACGCTGATGATGCTCTCAGGCAATTTCCACTTTCTCAACAAGGCCTCACCGACCTCCATATGGGTAAATCCGAGGATGTCGTACTCTGTTTCCGGGAGCAGGGTATCGTCACCGCCGGTGATCAGCAGGATATCCCTCGCCTCCTGCGGCATCTTGAGATAGATCGCGAGTCTGCCGATGTCATGCAGCACACCCATCACAAACAGGCGTTCGGCATGCAGCACGTTGCAGCGTTTGGCAAGTTCTCCCGCCATTACCCCGGTGGTGATGGAGTAGCGCCAATACTCGGCCATATCCACTAAATCTCCAGGGATACCGGTAAACACCCTCGCCGCCGTGGTGGCCATCACCAGATTACGCAATTCATGGGTGCCGACGACGGTAATCGCCCTGGAGATGGTCTCCACCGGCGCTTTCATATTGAAAAAGGCGCTGTTCACCAGACGCAACAGACGGGCCGAGAGATCCGTGTCCTGGGCTATCAGATCACCCAGGGTCGCGGCGGAATAGTTCGGCGCATCGATCAGCCTGTTGACCTTGACACAGACATCTGGCAGAGAGACCAATTGCTCAATTTCAATCACAAGTTGTTGCGGAGTCATGACTTCCACCTCACGGACCGGCCGTCACAGTTACACCGAGGGCTTAATACACTGATATTCAAAGGATATTGGAATATTCTTCTGTACCATATTCGGTTAATATCCCGCCCTGTATCAATAGTTAGCGGCACTTTTGAGAAAAGCTTGACCGCTGGAATCCGGAGTAAAAGCCATGCCTTTCTTCATTTTCAAGATCTCTGCCGACAACAAAATAGAATATCTCGATGAAGAGGAGAAATATCGGCCTGCGCGGGAAAAGGTGCGAAACCTGCGTGCCTCTCATACCGCCGACGACGGCGCCACCTATCGCATGATATTTGCCAACAGCGTCGGACAGGGCGAAATCCTACTCTCTCCGACCGAACATGATGAAAAGATTATCGGTGACGACTGAACAGGGATCAGCCCAGATGAAACAGGCCGGGAACGGTAGTACTCCTTCAACATGATAATGATGGGTTCAGTTGGTCTGTCAGCGTTCAGGACAAGGCGCGCCTCGCAGTGAATGGCTGAGTCCTTTACAAGAGGCGCAACGCGGTCATGGACGCTGACAGACCAACCCTTCGGGCGCTCCTGTGGTGTCCCGCGGCGGCGTTGCAGTGCTTGACAAGGACTCAGGCCATTGCCTGCGCACTGCGCCTTGCCGCGAAACACCACAGGAGCGCTGAACCCATCATTATCATGTTGAAGGAGTACTAGCCGATTTGTTGAAAATTACCTTTCTGATACAGCGGAAGACGCGCTAAGATTATGTTCATCTTAGGGATTCTTCATGCTACTCTTGGAAGATAGGCGCCAAAAACCTAGTTAATGCAGTTGAGTCAGTGATGTCATCCCTTTTCGCTTTTTTTTACCAAACGAACCACTGAAGGACCCACCAACCGTGTCGACCCGGGATAGAAAAAATAAGTACCAGAGCCAATTCCAGCCTTTGCTGAACCGCTGCAGGGACACGGTCATCGTCTATATCAACGCCCTCTTGACAGAGTTGTTCAACAACTCCGACAAGGCGCTCACCAGCTTTGCCCAAAAGGCCGAAACCAACGAAGTACAGAACCGTTTCTTTGAAGCCATGGCCATGATCCGCAACCGGCACGGCCTGGTAGAACATGAATTTCGCGAATTGGTGAATGAGGGGTTTGACAAGTTTTGGCGGGATCAACCTGAAATAAACAGTTTTTCCAGCCCGGAGGATGAGGAGGATACCGAACTGGAACTGGTGGATCATGAATCCATGGATGTCTCTACTGCGCTCGAGAACATGATCAGCAAGACCGTGGGACATCATCGCTCCCAGCTCTATGCCCTGGGACAGCGCCTCAGCGTGGTGAGCGGCGGGCGCAGCGTCAAACACAAGCAGATACCTTCCGGCCCCCACCATCTTGCCCATGCCTTCAATGAAGCGATCGACGCCTTGGGCCTCGAATCGCACATCAAGGTGATCATCCTCGTCCTGTTCGATAAGTATGTCCTGAAACAACTGGGTTCAATCTACGATGATTTCAACAACAGCTTGAAAGAAGCCGGTGTTCTGCCACACCTGAGGCCGTCTATCCAGAAATCGCCCGAAGCCAGGGAGAGGAGTCGAGCGGAAGAGGAAGAAGCGCTCGAAGGCGTCTCCGAACAAACCCAGGAGGAACTCGGAGAGGAGCTGTTCGGGTCGATTCTCGACATGATGGCCAACAGGCGTCGCGTCTCGCCGGAAAAGAGTCGGGCAAAAGCGGCAGCGGCGCAGGCAGCCGGTCGCCCAGTGGGCAGCGCACCTCCCGCCACCCGGGAAAACCTGGTCAGCGCGCTGGACAATATCCAGCCGGTGCAACGTTCCGAACTCATTCCCGATGCCAACGCAGCCGCCAGTGTCATCTCGAATATCGAAATCGACGAACAATTCCTGATCCGCGTCAAACACACCCTCGCCGAAGAGCGGCATAAACTCTACGCCGAGGTCGGCGCAGACCGGCTGGAGGCCGCAGACGAGGATACCATCGATCTGGTCGGCATGCTGTTCGAATATATGTTGAACGACCCCGTCCTGCCCGCGGTCGCCAAGGCGCTGATCAGTCATCTGCACACCCCCTATCTGAAAGTGGCGATCATCGATCGCAAACTGCTGACCGACAGCAACCACGAAGCCAGGCAACTGCTCGACGCCCTGGTTGAAGCGGGCAGCCACTGGATCGATGAACGCAATCTCAAGCGGGGTATCTACCCCGATATGCAGAACGTCATCGACCGGGTGTTGAAGGAGTTCTCGGACAACGTCAGTCTGTTCGGCACCTTGTTGGCAACATTCAAAAAGCGCATGGACGAATTCAGGCGCAAGTCCGACATTCTCGAAAAACGCGCACAAGATTCCATAAAAGGCAGGGAAAAGCTCAACATTGCCCGGCAACGCGCCTCACAGGAGATGAAAGCCCGATCATTCAGCGAAAACCTGCCCCAACCGGTGAAGGCGTTTCTCGAACAGACCTGGGTGGATAAGCTCATATTCGTGCTGCTGCGCCATCCCGACGGCGAGATGAGCGAAGACTGGAAAGAGGCCCTGCGCATTGCCGATGAAATCGCCTGGACCTTTGAGCCCAAAGACGAGAAAGAGCGCGAGGAGTTGGAAAAGTCCCTGCCTGATCTACGTAAATCCATTGAGGATGGCTTGGCATCCCTGGGTGGATTCCATCAGGAGAAGAGCCAGGTTCTGTTCGGCTTGCTCAGCAGCGCCGAGACGGCGAGCATCGCCGCGGGCAAGGCGGCTGAATCGACCAAGGCTTCCAAAACCGTGGTGCCGATCACCGACAAACCCCCATTGGAGGCAGTGCCGAGCAAACCGATCACGGCGGAGTCCGGGCAAACTCAGGATGGGGAGCAGCAGGTGCCTGAGGATGAAGAGGCGATGATGGAGAAATTGCGTAAAATCCGCTTCGGGACCTGGTTCGAGATCCGCGACTCGCAGAGTGGGGAATTGCGTAAGGTCAAGCTGTCATGGCTGAGCCCGCTGACGGCCTCCTGCATGTTCGTGGACCGGGCTGGCGTACAGACCGCCATCAAGCCCCTTAGAACCCTGGCGCAGGAGATCCTGAAAGGCGAATCGACGATTCTCGAGGATAGCAGCGACCCGTTCGTGGAGAGAACGCTGCACGCCATCCGGCGAATGCTGCAACGCTCACTGAAAACCACGGAAGACATTGCCAGTGAAATCATCGAGGATGGAGACAACGAAGGTAAAGGAGTCCGCTAGGGATCATGCAAGAACAACGTAATGCCCCGCGCAAGATTGCGGATGAGGTGCTGGAGGTCTCTGACCAGATCACCGGCAGCCAGATCGGCCGGGTGGTCAATATCAGCGCCGAAGGCCTGATGCTGTTGAGCGAAGAACCCATCATAACCGGATCGGTCTATCAGCTTGATATGTCGCTTCCCGGCGCCAACGAAGAGATCTCCAAGATTTCATTCGGCGCGGAAGCCGTTTGGTGTACCGAGGCCTCCCAGCCGGACTGCTATTGGAGCGGTTTCCGTATTATCGACATCGCCGACGACGATGTCCTGGTCATCGACGAATTGATACTCGATTGGCATGCCGGTTGACGCCGCACTCAGTATCCCTTCGCAGCAACCATTGCCATTTTTTGTTTCACCTCTCCTGAACTCGCTATCGGCAATGCACTCACTCCTGGTGACTATTAACCCGGCGACCAAATAGTGTACTTTCAGCCGCAGTGTGCCTGCCTGCAGGCTGCGTTATCAAAACTTGCTGTAGGGCGGCTACAACGGCGTTTTGATGCCTTGCTGCAGGCAGGCACACTGCGGCTGAAAGTACACTATTTGGTCGCCGGGTTAATAAATGGTTTATGCGCCAGGCCTGCTCTCGTTATCCAAGGCCTTTTTGGTGATTTCGTTATAGAGATGAATGGCCTGTGCAATCAAATTCTGGTATTCCGGATGTCTCATAGCCAGGGGTTGCAGTTCTTTAGCATCCCCTAACACACGTTCAAGAAATGAAATATCGGCTCCACTGAGTTTTTCGCCCCGATCAACCTGTTCCTTGAGTGCGACGGCTCTCGGTAGTCTGAATTTTTCGAATCGATCAAGCAATGCCGCAATAACACCCATATCTTTATCAGTATCAGACATGACCTATACCTCAGATTTGTTGTTTCAGTGATCCATGCGCTATTTTATCAAGCCAACCTATAATCCTATTTGATCGGAAAGGCGTAATTCAACCATCCAACCATACGCAGTAATACCCGCCTGATTAGAGAAACGTGCATCACATCGTGATCGGAGAAGATAGCCATCTTGCCCTGCACACCACGCGGCAGACCATAATTGTCCAGATCTTCCTCCAGTTCGATCAATGCCAGTGCCCTGCCATGCTCAGCCAGCTTTCTGGCGGAGATAAGATTGCCCGTAGCCTGAATATCCCCTTCCGCCATGGCTGGCAACACCTGCTTGAGGGCCCCCTTGAAAACATGACCTGGTACGGCATCGATAATAACCTCAGCTTGGTAACCTCTCTTCATTCGCAACAGTGAGTTCTGCCAGAAGCTGCCTACCATTATCCTGCGCTGGTCAGGTATGAATACGGCAGCCGGGCGTAGAGGCAGGCTGGCCACCATAACCCCGGGACGGACGGCAAACTGGGTCACTGTGCCATCGGCAGGGGCACGCACTATTGAACGTTCGAGGTCATATTCAGCGGAATCCAGCTCGGCATGCAATTGAGCCACACGGGTATTAACCCCGTCTATTTGTGATTCATAGGCCAAACGTATCCGAAGCAGATCAGCTTCTGTCGCCTCCAGACCGGCCTGGGCGGCAAAGTAGAGCTGCCGGCGGTTTTCCACTTCCTGTTCGGAAAAAATTTTCGCTCCACCCTTCTTGTTGCCCTTGGCATAGCGATCATACGACTGTTTGCTCCTGTTTCGATCAGCCTTCGCTTTTTTCACCCTGGCCTCAGCAGCTTCGAATTGGGCTTTGGACTGTTTGAACTGTTGTTCCGCCTCAACCAGTTGTGCCCGCTTTTTTGCAACTTTTAGCTCGAACGGCTTAGGGTCGATCCGAAATAGCACATCGCCTTGTTTCAGCCTGATATTGGGTTCCGCTTCTACAGAAACCACTATGCCTTTCACGGCAGGCACGATAGGTACGCTGACAAAATACTCCTTGGCATATTTCCCATAGGGGTGGTTGTAATTCATCAGCATCAGGATCATACCGAGAAGGACTATCCCTCCAAGTATGGCGGTGGGCACGCTCCACTTGTTCAATGGAATACGAAATACCTTGAAAATAACCACACAGATAGCTGTGTATGTAAGAATTAGCAGAAGGTCCAATTTCAATCACCCCTTTTCTGACGCCTGACGATCGAATGCCGCCTTTAACACCCTTACCTGTGATGTAAGTGCTTCGACCTGTTCCTGAAGCGTATCGATCCGGCCATCCGCCATTGCTTTGCTATCCGCTGCCGAGCCTTTCTTGAAACCCCAGCCACGATCCTCCCGGTACAAGGTCGACCATATCCAGAGAAAAGGCCAGATTGTGTGCAAGGTAAACAGGCTGATCCACCCCGCGACATGAATAGCATCCTGGTGTGGGTGGTTGCGGTGCTTCGCTATTTCATAGGGAATGTCATGGATAACGATAATGGCGTAGAAAAAGAAGACCACCACGAAAAGCACAAGAAATAACGCAAAATAGTCAAGAAACATTCAGGGTCGCCCCTTTGATGATCCCTTCCGGCAATTTCCCAGGCACAGGCGAGAATTCCAACCGCTTGACTGAACTCAGGGGAATGATGTGAAGACGACCGTCCGCCTCGATGACGATACGATCGGTGGTCATTGCCGCGTGCAGTTTGTTCATTTGATCGTATTGATCAGTAGCCTGCCTGGCGAATGTGAAGGTCTCGCTCTTGCCGTCTAAGTAGTGAACGGTTAGAAATCGATTGGCTTCCATCGGACGCTCGCTTTGGTTGTTATTAACCCGGCAACTAAATATGTCGAGTTCAGGGCTTATACATTTCCCACATCTTTTTTACCGCGAAGGCCGACCCGCTTACCGCCCCGATGCGCACCTGCCGCAAGCGGCGGCATGAAATGTGGGTCAGGTTATTTTGATCTGGTTTATCTATGTAGTCTAGGAAAAAAACAGAACCCTTTTTCCCTATAATTCACAAGTATTGATGCGTTCATCGGCCCATGACCTTTACCGACCAGGACCTGATCAACGATTCTCGGATGTTTGGATTGTCTGCGTTGCACTATTAACCCAGCACCCTAATAGGCCATGTTCAGCCGTCGTGTGCCGGGTTAATAAATCAAGAGTGTCCCGGCCCACGGCGCTACGATAAACGGATGTGGCGGTGCGGCAGGGCCGCACCCTACGGGCTGAGTCGCTGTAGGGTGCGGCCCTGCCGCACCTTTACCTTTATCCCACCGATCCCGCCCTGAGGCGAGTACCCCACTCGATCAAGGGAAGCGTCAGGCAGACTCAACCGCTCAGTTCAGCATCGCCAACCGATTGCGCTCAAACTCGTTCAGGACCTTCTTGACGTAGTTCTGAGTCTCAGGAAAGGGGGGAATCTTGTTCCCGTATTTGAACACCGCGTTTTCACCGGCATTGTAGGCCGCCAGGGCGAGTTTGATATCGAACTCGAACAGCTTCAGCAGATCTTTCAGATATCGAGCCCCACCCTGCAGGTTTTGCCGCGGGTCATAGGAGTCACTGACCCCATAGCGGTCCGCGGTGGCGGGCATCAGTTGCATCAACCCTCGGGCGCCTTTTTTCGAGACGGCCCTGGGATCGTAGGCTGACTCGACCCGCACCACGGCATGCAGCAATCCGGGATGAAGGCGGAGCTGCTTGGCGACACGCTCTATCAGTGGCGTGACCTTGGCCCTGTTTTCCTGCATCCGCGCCATGCTCCAGCCAGTATTGCGGGATCGCTTTTTGCCGCTGCGCCAGAGCAGGCGATAATTGCCCCTCATGGGTTTATCGGTGAAATGGATGCTGCCGTCAGAGCCCCGATATTTAAAGATTTCCGCCTCTGCCGGCAACGCCAGACAAAGGCATACTCCCAGCAGGAGCAACCTCCCTATTCTGCGTCTCACTCTCTCTGATCCCGGCATCATTCGAAGCTGCTCCATAGGCTCTCGGCTATGGACCTTGTCGGCGAAACCGCGCGAAACTTGAAATCATCAGGCCCATCGGCATGCCGATCCGAATCCCCTTCATCATCCACCACAACACTTCTTGTATTTCCTGCCGCTCCCGCAGGAACAGGGATCGTTTCTTCCGACTTTCGGTTGTTTTCGTTTCTCGGTCTTTGGCGCCACCAACCGGCCGTCGACAAAGAACCAACGCCCATCCTGTTTCACGAAACGGCTGATTTCATGATGCGGCCGGGTCACCCCCTGCTCCTTGTAGGTGGCGATGAATTCCACGCTTCCCTCTTCGTCCTCGGTGGATCCACCTTCCATGCTGACCACTTGCAGGCCCAGCCATTGGGCATTCTCGGACCAGCGCCTGGTCGCCTCGATATCGTGGTCATGACGATGCTCCGGATGCAGGGACTCATGGAGGAACTCTGCCCTGTTGACCGCAAAGGCCGTATAGCGGGCGCGCATCAACGCCTCCGCCGTCTCCGCTTGGGCCGCACCGTCCAGTATTGGCCCGCAACAGCTCTCGTATGCGTCTCCAGACCCGCAATAACACATCACCATCTTTTTTCTCCCTAATTAATCACTTGCCAACCACCGACAGAACCGTCAATCAGCCACCGATTCACCCTCTTTCTGTTACTCACTCGGTCAAGAATAGATTCGTAATATCATGCTGGAACAATAACATAGAGCACCACTCACACCAACACAGCGGCTGTTTGACAGGACTCATAAACCCATCTGCCGACAACGCTTTTCCAGGCGTTTGATAGAGACCGGATAGGCCGTTCCCAACTCCTGGGCAAACAGTGATATCCGCAACTCCTCAAGCGCCCAGCGTATCTCCTCTATGCGTTCGTCGAAGCGGCCCTGTTGCCTGCATTGGCTATCCCACTGTTGCCATTTTTGCTGTAATTCACCCATTTCACGCATCCGTTGCTGATCCCTGGCGGCGGCATGGCTCAGCTTTTCGACTCGTTTCAGCAAGCCTTGCAAGTATCGCGGATACGCTGCCAGCCGATCCTCGGGCACCTGCTGGAGAAACCCCTGGTAAACCAGACAATCCAACTGATTTTGCATATCCGTCACTGAACTCATCCAATTTACCTGAGTGACGGAAGCGATGGCTTTCCTCACCCGATGATAGTAATCCAGTATCTCCAGCAACTGTTCACAAACCTTGTTTGCCTGCTGCAACAGCCCTCCCCGCCGGCTTCCAATCCGCTCTTCGAAACATGACGCCTCCCGGATCTCCGGTTGATGATTGAGAAAGGTCTGATCGAGAATCAGGCTGACCAGCTCTTCCTCGATATCGTGATGCCGTTGATGACTCAAACCTTGCGGCGCCGCAGGGACCTTGGCGTAAAGCAGACGCATCCGCTCAAGCTGGAGTAAGTGCTTGCGCAGATAGCGTATCTCTCTGGGCATCTTAAGCATCAGCAACCGCCGCACACCCCCCTTATGCACGACTTTGGCGTTGCTTTCCGCGTCGAGCAACCGAATCGCCACACTCTCCCCCTCGTCCACCAGGGCGGGGAAACCTCGCAATAGGATACCCCCCTGATTGATGCTCAGACGCTGCGGCAAAGGGGGGAAATCCCAATCCTTGATCCCTGTACGCTCAAGCTCTGGCGAGGTGAGATGGCGGTGCTCCGCTTCTGCCTGTTTGGCATGCCGGCGTTTCATGCCCTGTAGATCGTGGCCCTCTTCCAGGCTTGCGCCCGTTTGATCGACCACGCGCAAACGCATACGCAGATGATTGGGGATTTCACTCTCCACCCAGGCATCCTCGGGAATATGCACACCACTGAGTTGTTTCAGCCGCTCGCCCAATACCTGCGCCAAAGGGCGGTCGCCAGGTTGCAGACCCGCCAGACAGGCGTCGGCGTAATCCGGTACCGGAACAAACGAACGGCGTAGCGATTTCGGCAATCCTCTGATCAGGGAGATCACCCGCTCCCTTAGCAGTCCCGGCACCAGCCATTGCAGGCGGGCTTCAGTAATCTGATTCAGCACATCCTGAGGTACAACCAAGGTTACCCCATCCTCGGCATTTCCCGGTTCGAATCGATACGCCAACGGCAGTAGCATGCCGTTGATATCGAGGCTATCCGGGAACTGCCGGCTGGAGACCCGCAACGACGCTTCCCGCATCAGATCGGCTTCACCCATATAGAGCTGTTTCGGATGCTCCTTGGCTTGTCCACGCAACCATTTTTCAAACCCGGGCGTTGTCGATATCCCCTCTGGTATCCGCTGATCGTAAAAACTGTGGATTCGCGCTTCGTCCACCAGAATGTCCCGGCGTCGGGATTTTGCTTCCAGATCCCGAATGCCGTCGATCAGTTGCTGATTATGACGCCAAAACGGCGCACGGGTGTGAAAGTCGCCATCCACAAGGGCGGAACGAATAAATATTTCTCGGGAAACGACCGGGTCGATGGGGGAGAAATTGATCTTACGCCTGGGGATCAGGGTAATGCCGAACAGGATGACTTTTTCATACCCGGCCACTTGGCCACGCTTCTTTTCCCAATGTGGCTCGGAGTAGTTGCGTGTAAGCAAATGTCCGGCCACCTTTTCAACCCACTCCGGCTGTACGGCTGCCACGGTTCTCGCATACAGTTTACTTGTCTCGACCAGTTCCGCCGCCATCACCCACTTCGGCTGCTTCTTGAACAGCCCGGAACCGGGAAAGATAAAAAAACGGCTATTGCGCGCTCCCAGATAGTCTTGGGTTTTACGCTTCAGTCCGATGTGACTCAACAGACCGCTCAACAGCGCCCGGTGGATCGCTTCGTAACCGGCCTCTGCCTGGTTCTCTCGAAAGCCCATTTCATGTAAATGGCCTCGCAACTGCTGATGAATATCGTGCCACTCTTGCACCCGGTTCCAGGAGAGAAACTGCTGCTTACACCATCTATGGAACTTATGCTTCGACAAATGCCGACGCTGCTGCTCCACCTCGGTCCACAGCGAGAGATAGCCGAGAAAGTCTGACTGTTCATGACGGTGCCGGGCATGTGTCTCATCCGCCTGCTGCTGCTTCTCAAGGGGACGGTCTCGTGGATCCTGCACACTGAGCGCCGCCGCGATCACCATCACTTCCTTCAAACAGTGGGCGTGGGCGGACGCAAACAGCATGCGGCCGATGCGAGGGTCAACGGGAAGACGGGCAAGTTGCCGGCCCAAACGGGTCACCCGCTTATCCCCCGCGACCGCGCCTATCTCCTCCAGCACCCGGTAACCGTCCTTGATGAGGCGCGGATCCGGCGGATCGATAAAGGGAAAATGACTGATTTCACCGAGCCCGAGCAGTTTCATCTGCAGGATCACCGACGCTAGGTTGGTGCGTTGAATTTCCGCTTCGGTAAACGGGCGCCGGGCCTCGAAATCCTCTTCCGCATAGAGGCGTATGCAGACCCCGGATGAGATGCGCCCACAGCGTCCTTTTCGTTGATCGGCCGAGGCCTGGGAAATGCGCTCAACGGGTAGACGCTGTACCTTGCTGCGATGGCTATAGCGACTGATGCGGGCGAATCCGCTATCGATGACATAGCGAATACCCGGCACGGTCAGCGATGTTTCGGCCACATTGGTGGCCAAAACGATACGCCTGCAGGTATGCGGTTTGAATACCTTGTTCTGCTCGGCCACGCTGAGTCGTGCATACAGCGGCACCACTTCAGTGGCCGGGAGCCTGTGTTTACGCAGCGTCTCCGCGGTCTCGCGGATCTCCCGCTCTCCACTCAGAAAGACCAGCATGTCGCCCCGGTCCATGAGAGAGAGTTCATCCACCGCGTCCACGATGGCTTGCTGCAGAGGATCGTCACGCTCGTTCTCTCCCCCCTCTTCAGGGGGCCGATAGCGCATCTCCACCGGATAGGTTCGTCCTGAGACTTCAATGATCGGGGCATCGCTGAAATGTTCTGAAAAACGTTGCGGATCGATGGTGGCGGAGGTAATGATCAGTTTCAGATCAGGACGCTTCGGCAACAGTTGCTTGAGATAACCCAGGATGAAATCGATATTCAGACTTCGCTCATGGGCCTCATCGATAATCAGGGTGTCATACTGGTTCAGATAGGGGTCCTGCTGAACCTCCGCAAGGAGAATACCGTCGGTCATCAGCTTAATGTGTGTATAGGGTCCTACACGATCACTGAAGCGCACCTTGTAACCGACGGCCTGGCCTGTTCTCGAACCCAACTCACTCGCCACCCGAGCCGCCAGGGATCGGGCGGCGACACGCCGTGGCTGGGTATGCCCGATATACCCCGATATGCCAAGGCCCAGGCTAAGGCATATTTTGGGCAACTGGGTCGATTTTCCAGAGCCTGTTTCACCACACAGGATAACCACCTGATGCGCCAGAATCAGTCGTTGAATTTCATCCAAACGCGAGCTGATGGGTAACTCATCGGGAAAAGAGACCGATGGCATCTGCTCGCTGCGTTGCTCCAGTCTCGTTTGAGACGCCTTTATTGTCTGGTGGAGTTTCAGCAACCCATGGGAAAACGCTTCCCCGCTGTTTGCCCGTTTTCGCAAACCTCGTAGTCGTTGGGAAATACGATGCCGGTCCTCCAGCATGCAATGCTTGATCTCTTGGGGATCGGGAAAATCGTCGGTCTCAACGCTCACGGTTATCTTTGGGCTGGCTATCGGCAGTGAGGGATCGGTCAGGCCAATTCAACACAGGTTCAGTTTGGATAGTGTCCGTTCATAAACAGCACCTTATAACGCAAAGATCGCCATGAAACGCAAAGGACGCGAAGAATTTAGAGATGTCAATCTATTAGCTTTGCGCTCATTGCGTTTCTCTGCGTGCTTTGCGTTATTTTTTCAGCGTTTCCAGACAAGTGCTAAATAGTCTTCCCGGCATAGAAAAATTCTTCCACGGGGTATACAAGTGTAATCAGTCCGCGAATTAGCGCAAATATATTTACCTCTTGTCCCCTCTCCTTGGGGGAGAGGGGACAAGAGAGGTGGATCTATTTGATTGCGCGGGGTTAATACCTGAACCCAACGGATTCAGGTAATAGTAAGATCGTCGCTTAGTGACCGCCGCCCTTGAGTGAAGTGACCATACCCTCGATGGTGTCCTTGGCATCGCCGAAAATCAATGACGTGTTGTCCTGATAGAAGAGCAGGTTGTCCACACCGGAGTAACCGGGATTCATCGACCGTTTGAGGAAATAGACCTGACGGGATTTGGCGGCATCCAGAATCGGCATGCCGTATATCGGGCTGGAGGAATCCGACTTGGCCGCCGGGTTGACCACATCATTGGCGCCCACCACCAAGGTCACGTCGGCGGTGGGAAATTCCGGATTGATCTCATCCATCTCCATGACATGATCATAGGGAATATCCGCTTCGGCGAGCAGGACGTTCATATGGCCGGGCATTCGCCCCGCCACCGGGTGAATAGCGAATTTCACCGCCACATCTCTCGCTTCCAACAGCTCCATCATCTCCTTCAAGGCGTGTTGGGCCTGGGCCACCGCCATGCCGTAACCGGGGACGATGATCACTTTGTTGGCATCCTCCATCCAGTAGATGGCGTCTTCCACCGAGGCGGACTTAACCCCCTTCTGGGCGGCTTGACTGACGGCGCTGGTTTCGCCACCACTATCGCTGCCGAAGCCGCCGAATACGACGTTGATGATCGAGCGGTTCATCGCCCGACACATGATAAATGACAAGATCGCGCCAGAAAAACCGACCAAAGCGCCAACGATGATCAGCAACAGATTGCCTAGGGTGAACCCGGTGGCGGCCGCCGCCCATCCTGAATAGCTGTTGAGCATGGAGATGATCACCGGCATATCGGCGCCGCCGATCGGAATGATCAGGGTGAAGCCCAGGATAAACGCCAACAACGTCATCAGCACCAGGGAAATCATGCTCTCGGTCATACCGAAATGAATACCGAGCACAACCGTGGCAATCCCCATTCCGGCATTCAAGGCATGTTGTCCCTTGAACTTGACGGGCGCCCCGCTGACCAGCCCCTGCAACTTGGCAAAGGCCACCACGGATCCGGAAAAGGTGATCGCACCGATGATGATACCGACGGACAACTCACCCATCATAACCGGGTTGAGCGTACCCGCGGCAGCATGGTTGAGATAGGTACCGATGGCCACCAGCACCGCTGCCATACCCACGAAGCTGTGCAGCGCCGCCACCAACTGTGGCATGGCGGTCATTTGCACCCGGGCCGCGAGGACCGTGCCTATCAGCGCACCGGGGATGACACCGGCCACGATAAAGCCATATGACTGTACTTCGCTGCCCAAAAGCGTAGCAACAATGGCAATCCCCATACCGGTCATAGCGAGGTAATTTCCACGGCGCGCCGAGGCGGGATGAGTCAGCCCTTTAAGGGCCAGAATAAACAGGATCGCAGAGATGAGGTATGCAATCGCTTGGGTGTTTGCTGAAATCTCCATCGGTCAGGCTCTCACTTATCTTTTTTCTTGAACATGGCCAACATCCGGTTGGTTACCAAAAACCCGCCAAAGACGTTGATCGAGGCCAGCAACACGGCAACAAAACCGAAAAGTTCGGCCGCCGTCCCCGCTGACTCGAGACCGGTCACTAACAGGGCGCCGACGATGATGATCCCCGAAATAGCATTGGTAAGGGCCACCAACGGGGTATGCAGCGAAGGCGTTACCCCCCAGATAACCCAGTAACCGATAAAACAGGAGAGAACGAAAACATATAATGCAACCAGTGTGTCAGGCATAGGATCACTCTTTAATAGTTGGTCGTAACGGTGGGCGGTGACATAGCGCTGGGTCGAAGCCTCAACTCTCAGCCCTGAGGCGCATTGCCGAAGTGATCTCGTCCTCTTCAAGATCCTTCAATACCAAGCCAGCATCGGTTTTATCCACCATGATATTCAGCAGATTCATAATGTTCCCGCCATAGAAGGCGCTCGCGTCAGACGGCACCATGGAGGGGTAGTTGGTGTGCCCGACAAGCGTCACACCATGCTTCACAACCACCTTGTCCGCCTCGGTCAAGGGACAGTTGCCCCCTGTGGCCGCGGCCAAGTCGATCACCACTGAACCCTCGCGCATATTCTTGATCACCTCTTCCGTGATCAACACCGGGGCGGGACGGCAGGGAATCAAGGCGGTGGTGATGATGACATGCGCCTTACTCAACTCATCGGCCAGGGCCTGTTGCTGTCTGGCCTTGGCTTCATCGGAGAGCTCCTTGGCATAGCCGCCCTCTCCCGAACCACTCTCACCGATATCCAGCTCAATCGCCTTCGCGCCCAAGGATTCTATCTGTTCCTTGGTTTCCGGACGGACATCATAGGCGAGGACATCGGCCCCAAGCCGCCTGGCGGTGGCGATCGCCTG
This sequence comes from Candidatus Thiodiazotropha sp. (ex Epidulcina cf. delphinae), assembly GCA_025656455.1. GTDB lineage: Bacteria > Pseudomonadota > Gammaproteobacteria > Chromatiales > Chromatiaceae > Thiodiazotropha. The sequence continues at coordinate 34,521 of JAHXHS010000010.1, forward strand.
CAGGCCCGCGACACCGGCGCCCAATACGACGAGCCTTGCCGGCTTGGCGGATCCCGCGGAGGTCATCATCAATGGCAGGAACCGACCATATTGGACGGCGGCTTCAATGACTGCCCGATACCCCGCGATGTTGCTCTGCGAAGAGAGGGCGTCCATCGCCTGAGCCCTGGAGATTCGAGGTATCCTCTCCATGGCGAGATAGACGACCTCCTTATCCAGTAGGGTCTTGAGAGAGTCGTCCAATCCGCAGGATTCGATATGGGAGATCAGGATAGAGCCGCGGGGCAGCTCGGCCACCTCACTCTGCGAGGGTTTACGCACTCTGACCAGGATATCGGCATCCAAGGCCTCGGACGGAGGAACAATGGTGGCGCCGGCCTCGCGATACAGATCATCGGAAAAGCGGGCGTTGTCGCCGGCGCCGGTCGAGACCTTGATCTCAAAGCCCTTGCCGCACAATTTTTTTACGATATCCGGTGAAAGGGCAACTCGATTCTCATCCACCACCGATTCTTTTAACAGGCCTATTTTCATGTTTTCTTTTGCTCAGCCAAGATTGAGTCGTATTTGCGTTTTGAAGGTAGGCCATTATCCAGTCTAAAACGGTGATTCACAAGATCAGCCGGTACGGGTTCAGACAAGTATGGCTCTGACGATAAATGATTTGAACAAACCGGTGGAGACAAAAAAAAGCAACTTATAATCAGCTAGTTATGGTTGACGAATTATATCCGGCATGGCAGGGAAATGAGTAAAAACCAGCATGGAAGTAGGGAAAAAGATCCATAATGAATGTCTAATTTTGGGAATATTTTCACATTTTTTACATAAAAAGGGGAAGCCAATCCCCACAAGGACTCGTCAATTTCTCAATAATAGGTCCCGTAATAGTTCTTGCTCGTGCCCTCCCTGCTCTTATTCAGCACCAATCCGATCGCCTTTTCGTCGTCCAACCGTGAGAGTGCGTCCTTAATGGCATCCACCGGGGTCTGCCCCGCTTCAACCACCAGCAGTATCTGTCCCATATGGAGATTCAGCACCACGGCTTCACTGGTCGCAAGGACGGGCGGTGAATCGAAAATGATGATCCTGTCCCGATATCTTTCGGCAAGTTCATTGAGCAATCGCTCCATCTCCTTGCTCGCCAATAGTTCAGTCGATTTTTCCGAACGGTTACCGGCGGAGATCACCTTCAGCCTGGGAATCTGGGTATGGATGATCACATCACTGACCTTGCAACGCCTGTCTTCCAATAGATCGATCAGGCCTCTCTCCCGTTCGATCCCCAGCAGCTTGCTCATGGATGACTTCAGGACATCGCCATCAATAAGGAGTACCGTCGAGTCGAGTTCAGTGGCCATGCTCAAGGCAAGATTGAGGGCGGTGAATGTTTTGCCTTCGGCGGGTAATGAACTGGAGATGGAAATGAGATTACCATGCTCTATAGGCGCCGCGCCTTTGCCCAGGGCATTCATGATGAGCGGACGTTTGATGATTCGGTACTCCTCGGAAAGCTGCTTGTTTCCCGAATCGGGGACGATATAGCCGACTTTGGCGAGAGATTCATAGTCGAGCTGTATCTTTTTGGGCGCTCTCTCCGGTGCATCCTCAATGGCGGTCACTCCCTCGCCGCCGTCGCCGGCCGTGAACTCCTCGCTGTCCGCAGTCGCTTGCTCAAATACCGATATCGATTCGGTGGTCTCTTCCGTCTGATCCCGAGGCGCAGCCTTGGGCAAGCCGTCAGCAAGGCCATCCGGCTTGGTTTGCTTCAGCTTGGATTTGGCTAATCGCTCAATCGCTTTTTCTATGCTGCTCATTTAGATCACTTCCGAACGGCGGCTAATCGAATATAGTTTAGTTGATAGAGCCGGATCAGAACCATGTTTCGGGAATGATCAGGACATCCCCCGGCAACATCCTGACATTCGCCGAAATATCGCCATCCCGGATCAGGTCGTCCAGTCTGACGCGATACTGGGTCGTCTTGCCGTTCACCTGTCTGACGACGGTTGCCTTGTTTCCCGCCGCGAACTCCGTTAATCCTCCGACAGCGATGACCACATCGAGCAGCGTCATACCCTCCCGGTAGGGGACCGATTGCGGTTGCGAGGCCTGCCCTACCACGCGCACCTGTTCCGTGTAGCGCCCGACAAACTCTCTGACACTGACCGTCACTTTCGGATTTTTTACGAATTTCGAGAGTCTTTGTTCGAGATTTCGAGCCAGTTCCGTTGGCGTCTGACCGCTCGCAGGCAGATCTTCCACTAATGGCGTAGTGATCAGGCCGTCAGGCCGGACGACCACATCCGTCGATAACTCGCTATCTCCCCAAACGAAGACATTCAAGGTGTCTCCCGGCCCGATCACATACATCGGTGATGAGGGACCTCCCGCCGATGCGGATGACGAGTTCACGGATGATGTCATCTCCGGCGGACTCGAACAGCCCGCTGCGACAATCGCGCCCAAGGCGATGAACAAGTATGTTATTTTCTCGTAACCTTTTGATAACATGTCACTTTCCTGTTATTCAATAATATCGGTAATCAAGCATTCTAACCGTTACCGGTAGATATCTCACTTAAAAGCAGTTTAGCTTCGTCAGACTCGGGAAACGGGCTATTACTCTCGAAAGCCTTTCCCAGGATATCTTTCGCCTCGCCCTTCCTGCCGGATGCAACCAGCATAGCGGCATAGTGATAGAGAATGGATGGATCCGAAGTTCTATCCAGGATAGGAACCAACAGGCCGATGGCCTTATCCGTATCGCCCAACTGGTGGGTCAGCCAGGCATAGGTATCGATTACCGCCACGGACGAATTACCCGCCCTGTTGAAGGCCTTCTCCGCCAGATTCAGGGCCCTTTTCGGATCGCGGTCGAAAACAAGCAAGGCTAAGTTATTCAGCGCAACGATGTTGTCCGCATCCGCGGCAAGCAGATCGTCATACAACGCGACCGCCTCAGGAACCCTGTCATGTGCCTGATAGACCATTGCCAACGCGGTCTTTGACTGCTGATCATCCTCGTGCGACTGAATCCTGTTTTTCAGTAAAGCGGAGACCGATTCGAGATCCCCGTTCTTCACATACAGGTCCGACAATTTCTGCACTAAAAAGAATGGCACATCCGGGGTAATATGCTGCTTCAGCAAGGAAATTGCCATCTGGCGTTTACCAGTCGCCTCTGAAACAGTCGCCATCAGCAACACACCGGTATATTTCGTCTTACCATTCGCCATCATCTGTTTGGCGATGGATGCTGCCTTGTCGTATCGTTGGTCTTTCATTTCCAATTTGAACAGCAGTAGCTTGCCTTGGGTTGATAGGGGTGTTTGCTTATTGAATTCGGTCAGCGTCGACCTAGCCGCGCGCGAGTCGCCCGCTTTACTCTGTATAATGGCAAGTTGACGATATGCCTTCTCATCTTCTCTATTCAGTTCGATTATCTTTTTGATTGACGCTTCCGCTTCCCGGTACCGGCCCATTTGCTGATCCAACTCGGCAAGCAATGACAGAATAGCCGGATTCCCGCTGTCCCGTAGCCTAGTGTCATCAAGATAGGCCGCCGCTTTCTCAGGTTGCTTTATTCTGAGATAATATTTAGCCAGTATAGCTTGCGGCAATAGACTCTTCACATTCAATTTTGCAGCTTTCTCGAGCCATTCCAGCGCCTGGCCCTGTTGACCGGAGCGCTCGCTGATCTGTGCCAGCAACATCATGGCGTTGATATTATCCGGTTGTTTGGCAAGCACCAGATTGAGTCTGTCGCTACCCGCGCTCAGCCGGCCATCCTCCAGGTCCATCCGCGCCAAGGCGATCAGTCCCGGAATGTACTCGGCATCCATTTCGACGGATTTAGCCAGATAGTTCCTGGCATCCACTCTGTGCCCTGTACTGAGCTCGATCAAGGCGCGAATGTAGTAGTCTTCCGCCGCAGGGCCTGCGCGTCCCAACACCTGATCCGAGATCTTTCGGGCGGCTGTATAATCCTGCTTTTTCATATAGGAGATAATCAGCAGATTGTCTCGCTTACCGCTCTGTTCAGAGCCCTCTTTCTCCAATTCGGAAATCGCCTCGTCAACCGCCCCCTGCCTGAGATAGAGCTTAGCGAGTTCCTCGCGAATGCGCGTATTCTCGGGACTGTACTTGGCCGCCCGCTTCAAATACTCCACCCCTTGGAGATAGTCACCGGATTGGCTGGCGGCGGTACCGATCATTGTCAGTATCTCGACATCATTCGTCTGGTTGTCTGCCGGCTTCAGCAGTGACAGGGTTTCTCCGGGCTTGTTCAATCGCAGTTTGATTTCACCGAGCAGTTTCCTGGCTTGTAGATGAGTCGGCACCTGATTGACGTAACGGGTCAAAAGAAGGTTTGCCTGCTCGAAGTTGTTTTCCGCGAAATGGATGGCGCCGAGAAGCAGCATGGTGGGCAGATGATTCGGCAGCACGGCATGCACCTTGGACAACTCTGTCTTAGCCGTCTCGTATTGCTCCAGCAGATAAGCATGAAGGCCGGAAATATAATCGACGTAGGGGTTGCTTTTATAGCTGGTCTTCAACTCCTCGATATATCGCCCGCTCGCTTCGTAATCACCCTTTTGCAGCAGTACCTGAATCAGGGAGACCTTTGTCATAAAGAGATTCAGCTTGGATCCACTCGCTTGTATCAGCGTGACGGCTTTGGTCAGTGACTCAATAGCCTGATCCAAGTCATGCAGCTTTGCCTCGATCACGCCCTTTACCCGCCATACCTCCTGATTGCCGGGGTCCACGGCAATCGCCTTATCCATGTATTCAAGCGCCGCATCGTCCTGATCCCTGACACTTACCGCTTTTGCCATCACGATCAGGGCATCGACGCTCTCCCGGTCCAATGCCAACATCTCCCTTGCCAGGACCTCGCCTTTGTCGGGCTGTCTAAGATTAATGTATGAATTCGATACAATCCCTAAGACCTGGAGGCGGTCGAAATCCTGCAAGGCCCCTTTTTCATACTCATCAAGAATCTGCTGGTGTTTTCCCTGCAATTTCCAGGATGAGAGTAATAACAACTTTAAATCCGCCGCCGGTTCAGCGGATGCCGTGAGCCTGTCTATCTCCTTTTCAGCAGAGGCACCGTCTCCGATCATCACATAAGATCTTGCCAATAGCTTTCTTGCATCGGTCTGTTGCGGATTCGCCTGAAGGATATTCTTAAGCTCAATGACCGCCCTGGAATACTTGCCGTCATTGAAGGTGGCTTCGGCTTGCGCCAACATCTCAGGCTCGCTCAACCCACCGGAACATGCCGAAGCCAATATCAACACCACCAGCAGACCTGCCACGACATACCTGGCGCGTAAATCAAAAAAGGAGATAGTATGTTGCATTTTCTGTGTCACCAATCCGAGTGCTGTTGCGGCTTGCCGCCGGAAATCACACAATTTCGAATGATCTGTAACCCACTATTTGAGGCCGTATTTATTGACCAGATCGTATAAAGTCGGTCTGCTCACACCCAATAAATCAGCAGCCTTGGAAACATTCCCCCCCACATAACTCATTGCCCTGATGATGGCCCTCGCCTCTGCCCGCTCCCTGACTTCCCGCAAATTGATAGGCATCGCCTCTTCGTTGTTCTGACTTAGCTGAAGCTCTTCGTGAGTGATCAGCTGATCATCCGCCATGACGATCGCGCGTTTGATTCTATTCTCCAATTCCCGCACATTTCCCGGCCACCGATACTCTTCGATAGCGGCCAATGCCTCCTTGGTAAAACCCGTAACCCTGGATGAACCCTGTTTCGCATATTTCGTCAGAAACGACCAAGCCAACAGGACGGCATCGCCCGCACGCTCCCTCAGAGGAGGGATATTGATAATGATTTCACTGATCCGGTAGTAGAGATCCTCTCGGAACTCCCCGCTTTCGATCTTCTCCTGCAAATCCTGGTTGGTGGCGCACACCACTCTTATATCAACCGGAATCTCCTCTCTGCCGCCAACCCTCTCGATGACCCTCTCCTGCAGGAATCGTAGCATTTTCGCCTGCAATCCAATCGGCATGTCGCCGATTTCATCAAGGAACAGGGTTCCCCCATTGGCGCTTTCTATCTTGCCGATGGTCCTTTTCGCAGCCCCGGTGAACGCGCCTTTCTCATAGCCGTAGAGTTCGCTCTCGAGGAGATTTTCCGGGATTGACGCACAATTGATGGCAGCGAATCGCTGATCTTTCCGGTCGCTCAATCCATGTATCGCCCGCGCCAGGATCTCCTTTCCCGTTCCACTCTCTCCCAGCAGCAGGGCAGTGATGCTGGTCGGGCTGATTTTTTCAATCACCCGGCAGACTTCCAGCATTTCAGGGCTGTTCGCAACAACGCCGTCCAATGGGGAGTTGCGCTGGAATTTACTCAATCCGCGGTTTTCCTCTTCCAATCCATGCACGTGAAAGGCGCGTTCGATGATCACTCGAAGCACATCGGGATCGATCGGTTTCTGATAAAAATCATAGGCGCCCAAATCGATGGCCTTCAAGGCATTCACTCGGTCATCATTGCCCGTCACGACAATCACCTTCGTCTGCGGAATCAGATTCAGGATTTCCTGCAGGGTGGCGAATCCTTCACTGACATTCGTCGGATCAGGGGGCAAACCGAGATCCAATGTCACCACCGGTGCCGAGGTTTTTCTCAGCAGATTGACAGCGCTTACCCGGTCACCGGCGATATGTATTTCATAGCCGTCAAAACTCCATTTCAGTTGGCTCTGAAGACCCGGGTCATCTTCAACAATAATCAGTGGTTTGAGTTGATTGGTGCCTTTACTCACAATTACGCCTCAGCAGTTTTAGTGTACTGTCTCATACTAATGCGTGATATCAGAGGCACGCCAAGGTCCCAAGACGCCCCGAAGGAAGTGCCCTTGGGGTACAAGGCGCGACGCGCAGGCAATGGCAGGCCCTTGTCAAACGGCGCAACGCAGGATTGGGGCCTTGGCATGCCTCCCTCCGGGCGCGACGCCAGGCCATCGTCCGCGTTGTTGCGTGGCTTGGAAAGGGCGCGCCATTCCCTGCGCCACGCGCCTAGCGGCCAATGGCCTGGCGTCACGCTGATATCACGCATTAGTATGAGACAGTACACTAGTGTACGATTCAGTTGATGAATTCAACGGTATCGAAATCGTAAATTTGGTTCCGACACCGATCTCACTCTCCACGGTCAGGCTGCCGTTTAGCGAGTTGACATACTCCCTCGTCTCATAGACGCCTATTCCCATTCCCGCATTGCCTTTCGTGGTCTGGAACGGCCGAAACAGCTTTTCCTTGATGAATGTCTCATCCATTCCCGTACCATTGTCTTCGATGGCGATTCTCGCGTTGTCATCGATCCGATCCACCGTCACCCTGACCCGGCCATTTTCCGCCGACGCTTCCTGGGCGTTTTTTATCATATGAATCATTACCGCGGTAAATCGATCCTTATCCGCGATAATTTTCAGAAAGTTATCATTGATCGTCAGATTGGGTTTCGGTGAGTATACATAGAGTTCATTGACCGCTTGTGCGACAGACTCCTCGATAAAGAACTGCTTTGTCTTGGTTGATTCGAACCTTCCCTGCCTCAACTGCGCCAGCAATCGTCCCATTTTGTTCACTGCATTGCCAATGGTTTTAACCGCATCATCCATAAACGCCGGATTGTTCCTGTGCCTCTCCGCGTTTTTCGCCACCAGTTCCAACTGCGCTATCAGATTTTTCAGATCATGCACGACGAATGCGGAAAGTCTGTTGAAGGCTTCAAACTGATTGGCTTGACTCAACGCCTCAGAGGTCTGCAGCAAGGCTAGATAGCTACCGGCCTGTTTAGCCGCGGCCTTGATAAGATCCCTGTCCTCCCAATTGATCGACCGGAATGACTGGGGGCGTATCAGTAAAACAAAGCCGATCAGGTCCTCGTGATGCTTGATAGGTACAATCAACCAGGCATCCTGGACACTGATCAGTTGCTTGCCGATTTCCAGATTGTCATATCGCCCGGGGAATGAAACCAACTCATCGATGTCTATGATCCAGTCACTGCGGCTAAAATAGGTGACCAATTCCCCTGTCGCCTCTATGGCGAGGTCCAACTCGGGCGCCTGCCACCGGCTGGTGCATTGATAGCGGCCATTGCCGTCCTCCATCCACAGATAGCCTCCCCCGGCATCGACTGAATCGGAGATGGATTGGATAACCCGGGTTCTGATCTCATCGCCCCCCCGGCCGTCCGAGAGGGTCTGCACCACCCTCAACCACTCGTCACGCCAATCATATTTGTAGCTGAAAAAGTGCTTGTTAACAAAGACTTTCAATTTTGCGCGCAGGGTGCCCGAAAATAGTGCAACCGCAAGAAAGCACACCCCCGTAAAGACAAATACGACCTGTGTCGCCTTACCCCAGGTACCGCCGTAAAACCGAATGTAATAGCCGACTGCCGCCATTAACACCAGATAGGTCCCGGCGACAAGCAGCGTCGTGGCGTGAAACACCACTTGCCTCGAGACAAAGACACGCACCGACCAGTTGGGGTTTCTGGTGGCGGCAATCGCCACAAACGGCACCACCAGGGCGCTGGTGAATCCCCTGGCCTGCCAGAGTGTCGCATCCACCTGCTTGAACATCAGAGCATCCGCATAGAGAAACAGATCATAGGCAAACAAGGTGCCCATGCCGAAATAGAGATACTTGACGGCCCAGCGCATCTCCGGCCGGGTGCTGCGATAGAGCTGTTCGATCAGGACCAGGCCAGCCAATGCGAAACCAAGATGCCCCACCAATTGCAGACTAGCCGTACCGCCCCAGGATCTGACAAGCGGAAAAGACTGCGCCAGCAGCTCCACCCCGATCAGCACCGCGGAAACGCTTACGATGATCGACGGGGCATACACCAACACCCCGCCGGTGCCGCCGGCAGCCTCCTTGAGCGTCCTTAACAACCGAAACAAAAAACTGAACCAGGCTAGGTTCTTGGCAATCTCGAACAACTGATAGGTGGTGATGGTCAGGGCCGATTCCTGGATCTGGAATGCCACGGCGGTCAACGCCCAGCAAGCCGATGTCACCGAGGCTATGAGTAGAAAGGTCCCCTCAATGCGGCCACGCCAGCTCGTCAGCAGCAACACACTGAAAAGCAGGAAAAGCGAGGCGGAAAAGGCGTAACCGACAATGCCGATATTCAAGCAGTTGACCCTCTATGATGAATTCGCCAGGAAAAACAATGAACTTTCTACATACTTTTGTTGACTACACTATCCTAATGTAGTGCCGAGCGATGACGAGGCGGCAATCGACAGCATGCATCAGGCGTCATCGTTTCTTATGCAATTGAGTTTGCGATGACAACTTGGAAAACGGCATGTATTCAGCGGATATACTATAAGGAAAGGTGAAGCGAATCACCCCATTGGCTTGAATTTACATCAGGAATCTGGATTCCGCCCCGTATTCCCCCGATAATGCCCCCCCTCGACACTATTTTAACGGACGAAATTTAAGGGTTCCAAGTTATGACCATCAATGCAGCAACCTCACGACCGACCATCCGGCAACGACAGGGAGCATCCCTCCCCGGAGTGAAATTATTTAGAAAATTCAATGGCTTCACTCTTATCGAAGTGATGGTCGTGGTGGTAATTCTGAGCATACTGGCTGCCATCGTGGTGCCGAAGATCATGGACAGACCCGAACAGGCCCGCATCACCAAGGCCAAAAGCGACATCCGGGCGCTGGAGGCGGCGCTCAATCTCTACCGCCTGGACAATATGCTCTATCCCACCACCGACCAAGGACTCGAGGCCCTGGTTGCGGCGCCCACCGATTCCCCGGAGCCACGCAACTGGAAAGAAGGGGGCTATCTGGATCGTCTGCCCGCCGATCCCTGGGGCAATCCCTATCTCTTCCTCAATCCCGGTACGCACGGGTCGATCGACATTTACACCGCCGGACTCGATCTGCAATCGACAGAGGATGACATCGGAAACTGGAATCTGGAGTGAGTGCTTGGTCGGCATGCCCTGCTTTACCGATGCCTCTCCGCTCAATGAAACCGAAAACCGCCAGGGTCATCCGCTTACCGTCTTCGCCTCGAAGCGTGCGGGGATTCACCCTCATCGTGCGGGGATTCACCCTCATAGAGATTATGGTGGTGGTCGTCATCATCGGCGTACTGCTCAACTACGTGGCACTCTCCCTAGGGCGTAATTCACCGGGCGAACTGCTCAAGACCGAAGCGCAACGCCTCTCCAGCCTGATCGAACTGGCCGGGGAAGAGGCGCTGTTGAGCTCTACCCTGATCGGGGTGGATATCACCGAGGACAGTTACGGTTTTCTCAGCCTGGTTGAGGGCGATTGGCAGACGATGACCGACAACCTGTTCCGCCTGCGAAAGCTGCCGGAAGGCGTCGAACTGAGCATTCAGACCGACTACCAGGGCGGCGACGACGAGGAGAAGAGAACCCCGGAGATCATCCTGCTGAACAGCGGTGAAATGACAGCGTTTGATTTGAAGATCAGTTCCGATCAGAGCGACAGCTACTACAGGCTGTCAGGCAATGATATCGGAGAACTCTCCCTGGACCATGTCTCACCCTATTGAAACCTCCCCACTCCCCGGCTCGCCGGGCCAGAAGCGGCGAAGCAGGGGGTTTACCCTGCTGGAAATCCTCATCGCCCTGGCCATACTCACCATCGCTTTCGCCTCGATTATCACTGTATCGGCCAACCAGTCGGTGAATGTGGCCTACTTGAGAGACAAGACCCTGGCCCATTGGCTGGCCATGAACCAGATGACCGAACTGCAGATCAATAACCAGTGGCCGTCGACAGGCAAGCAGCAGGGGGACGCAGAGATGGGGCTGCACAAATGGCACTGGGTCAGAACCATTACCAAAACACCGGACGAACGGGTCAGACAGATTGAAATCGCCATCTACCGGGAGAGAGGGGCTGAACAAGCCGTCACCCGCCTGGTAAGTTTCCTGTCACAACCGATCTAGTGTAGTGTCCTATACCAGTCCATGGCACACCCATCTCCTCATACCGCCATCAGCAGACCGCTCCGGGGATTTACCCTGCTTGAGCTACTGATCGCCATCACCATCTTCGCCATCCTCGCCACCTTCGCCTACGCCGGCCTCAAGGTAGTGCTCGACACCGAACATCAAACCAGCCTCTACAACCGAAGGATGTCTAAACTCCAACTGGGGCTCAATCTCATGCAAAGGGACATCGAACAGGCGGTGAACCGGCCGATTCGCAACGAACACGGTGATGAGGAACCCGCCTTCATGAGCGGCGGCTTTAGCGGGATCATGTTGCAAATGACCCGCGGCGGCTACCCCAATCCGATGAAGCTACCGCGCAGCAACTTGCAGCGGGTGGGTTATCAGTACGAAGAAAACAACCTCTATCGACTCACCTGGCCTACCCTGGACAGGGCTCAGGACAGTAAACCGAACCGGCAGAAGCTGATCGATGAGATCGCCTCCGTGGAGTTCTTCTTTTACGATAAGACGATGAAAAAGCAGAGCGAATGGCCACTTGACCTAACCGGTGCGGAATCAGATCAACCCCCCGGCTTGCCCATTGCCGTGGAATTGATCATGGAACTCAAGGACTGGGGCAGAATACGCCGTCTGTTTCGCGCCTCACAACTGGACACCGCCGTGAAAGAGTAGGATTCAGATGCCGCAGAACAACTCGAAAACCCGTACCCATGAGCAGGGCGTGGCCCTCATCACCGCGATAATCATCGTCTCCATGGCCTCTATCGCGGCAGTGGCCATGACCCATGATCTGCAGCTCAGCATTCGCAGGACCGGCAACATCCAGACCGCCGATCAGGGATATTTCTACACCCTGGGCAGCGAGGCATGGTCTCGCGGCATGCTGATCCGGGATCTGAAAAACAGAAAGAAGAAGGAGGACTATGACGGCCTGGATGAAGATTGGGCCAAGGAGCTTCCCCCCACACCGCTCGAAGGAGGTGAAGTGCGGGCCATCACCACCGATCTGCAAGCCAGGTTCAACCTCAACAACCTCTACCAGGACAAGGAGACGAAAGACGAGGACAAGAAACTGGCCGCTTCAGCGCTGGCCATCTTCCAACGCCTGCTGGCACGCCTTGAACTGCCGGAGTCGATTGCCCAGGCTACCGCGGACTGGCTGGATGGGAATGTCAATGCCCTGTTCCCGAACGGCGCGGAAGACATGGAGTATCTCAGCCTTGATCCCCCCTATCGCACCGCCAACGGCCGGATGGCGAGCCCGACTGAACTCAGGCTGATCAAAGGGGTGGATCAAGAGGCGTTTGAAAAGCTCGCCCCCTACATCACCGCGCTGCCGGAAAGGAGCGCCATCAATGTCAACACAGCGGATAAATTGCTCATCCAGGCCCTGTTCGACGGGCTCGACGAAGCGGGTGCGGAACTGCTGCTGAGCGAACGGGAAGAGGAGCCATTCACAGAGACCCAAACATTTTTCACTCGGCTTAACGATATTTTGGATAAAAATAAAGTAGAATCTGAAAAGATGGGGCCATTGGTCTCAGTAGACAGCCATTTTTTTCAGTTGGAGACGGTAGTTCGTATGGAAAACAGCAGCCAGAGGCTGGTCAGCCTGTTGCACAAAAGCGAGAAGGATGTCGTCGTCGTTTCACGCACTATCGGGGCTTATTGATGGCTGAAACCCTGGTCATACAATGTCACGATCAAAGCTGCGATCAAGTCAGCTGGCTGATCCGGGGGAGCAGCGATGCCGAACCCGCCGAAGGTCCCCTGTCAGAGGCGGCCAAATCGGCTAAGGGCCGGCGCACCCTGGTGATCATTCCCGCCACCGAGGTTCTGATCACGGCGGTCAGGATCCCAACCCGAAACCGTCAGCGCCTGCTGCAGGCCATCCCGTTCTCACTAGAGAACGAACTCACCGAGGATATCGACCGGCTCCACTTCGCCGCCGGCGATATCGACGGCGAAAACACCACCCCGGTAATCGTCATCGCCCGAGAGAAGCTCGCTCACTGGCTGGAGAGGCTGGAATCGGCCGGCATCGAGCCGATGGGGATCTATCCGGACCTGCTCTGTCTCCCCCTGCACGACGGCTGTTGGACCCTCTATCAGGACAATCGGCTCCTACTAGCGCACACCCATCCCCACCAAGGCTTCTGCGTGGACGCCGACAACGGGGAGATGTACCTCAAGCTTGCCCTGCAACAGACCAGCGAAAACGCTCCCGAGCAGGTTGAGTTCCACCAGCTGACCGGCTCGCCCTCGCTGATTGACCTCACTGAGGTTCTGCCCGACTGTGATATCAGGCCCCTGGCTGTCGACTCCAGGGCTCAATTGACCGACCTGCTAGCGAGCAACCTTGCCGAGAAGCAGCAGATCAATCTCCTTCAGGGCGACTACCTGCGCGTCGACAAGATGACCCTGCAATGGAGACGCTGGCTCCCCGCCGCCGTGCTGGCGTTTGTCTTCATCGGGCTGTCGATGGCGCTCACCCTGCGTGACCACTTCGACTACCAGCGCCAGAGCAACGAACTCCAAGCCCAGATCAGGCAGACCTTCCAGCAGGCCTTCCCGAATGTCAAAAGGATTGTCGACCCCAAGATCCAGATGGAGCAACAGCTCAAGGCGATGCAGAGCGGCCAGGCCGGGAGTTTCGCCCAATTCGCCAGTCTCTTCGTACCCGCGGCCTCGGTGATCAAAAACAGCCCCGACACCACCTTGGAAGGCGTCAGCTTCCGGGACGGGCAGCTCAATCTGCAGTTGACCATCAAGGAATTACAGGCGCTGGAAACGCTGAAGAAGACGATCGAGGCGAAACGACTGGGTGTCGAGATCCGATCCGCCAACGCCTCGGGCGACCAAGTCAGTTCACACCTCAGGATCAGTGGAGTGAAACGATGAAGCAGTGGTGGCAATCGAAAACCCAGCAAGAACATATGGCACTGATCCTGGGCGCCGCTGCTGTCCTGATACTGCTCCTCTATCTGCTGCTATGGCGTCCCTTTACACAATCCCTGGAGACAAAGGCGCTGCTGGTCAAGAGCCAGCAGACCACGCTGAATTGGATGCAGGACAACCTCGGCCTTGTGCAACGGCTCCGCAGCCAACAGAAAGGCAGCGCCGGCGCCAGCAACGAGGCGCTACTGACAGTGGTCGACAGAACGGCGAAGAAGATCCGCTTGCGTCAACAGATCCAGCGCATCAAGCCCCAGGGCGACAAGGCGGTGCAGTTATGGGTCGAACAGGCCCCATTCGACACCTTGATGTTATGGCTGAGCCAATTGACCCAGGCGTATGGCATAGAGATCGAATCTCTCAATATCGACAGGCAAGAGAAACCCGGATTGGTCAATGCACGGCTGGTCCTGCAGCGCGGAGGAGAGGGTTGATGCGCTGGTGGAGTTATCTACTCGTGGGGCTGGGCGGCTATCTGCTGTTCATGCTGGCTGAACTCCCTGCGCAACACGTCCTGGGCTGGACCCTGCCAGACACCGGCAAACCGCCCTTCTCATACGGCCGCATCAAAGGCACGCTGTGGCGAGGCAAGGCGGAAGTCGTCAACTACCAGGGGATCATGTTGGACAGAGTGAAATGGCGCTTTGCGCCCAGCGCACTGCTTCGCGGCAGGATCGGTTTCGATCTCCAACTCAAATATCTCGACCAACGCCTGGGCGGCCATATCGCCATAGGCGCCGGAGATGACTACCGGTTAGCGGATATCAAGGGTCGGATCCGAGCCGATAACCTGCCCCGATTGATGAATCTCAGCCAGATCGGGATCGATGGGAAAATCGATATCGAACTTCAGCACCTCAGGATCGAAGGGCAACGGATCACCTCGGCAGAGGGTCGCGTCAGATGGCTGGATTCCGCGCTGCTAAGCCCCATCTCGCTCAAGGCGGGTGACTTGGAAGCCGACTTGACCAGTAACGACAACGGCGATGTCAAGGCCAAAATCAAAGACATGGGAGGAACGACTGCCGTGGATGGGGAACTCAGTCTCACATCCGACGGAAACTTCAGCCTCAGTGGCGCCATCAAACCCGGTGCAGGGGCAGATCCCGGTCTCGGCGGCGCACTCAAGGCGATTGGTAAAAGCCAACCGGACGGCAGTATCAGACTCAACTACAGTGGCAGCCTGTAGGCACTGGGAAACCCATGGAGTCTTATCCATCCCTGTATGCCAACGCCATGATATCTGCTATTATATAACGCATTATATATTCAACATAAATCCATGATGGATAAAGACTTTCATTACAAACTTCCTGTCCGGTCACGCACTACCCGCCACCGGACGACCCAGATGCCGGAGAAGGCGGTGACGGAACCGAATCGATGATCAGTAACTTGGCAACCCCATGCATGGAAAGAGAGCACACGCCTCCTCGCCGGATCTCTCACTTGGTCCTGGTGCTATTCGCCGCCGTTCTCCTCAGCCTCTCGTGGAGTCTACCGAGCCATGCGGAACAGATTACCCTCAACCTGAACAATGCCGATATCGAGGCCTTGATCAAGACGGTGTCGGAGCACACCGGCAAGAATTTCGTGATCGACCCCAGGGTAAAGGGAAAAGTGACCGTCATCTCCGCCCACCCCATGGAGAGCGAGGAGTTCTACCAAGTCTTTCTCTCCATCCTGGAGGTCCACGGCTTCTCCACCATTCCGAGCGGAGATGTGATCAAAGTGGTGCCGGACGTAAAGGCCAAACAGGGAGGCATTCCCACCATCGACGCCATCGGGGAACTGCCGGGAGATCAGATCGTCACCCGTATCATCCAGGTCAAGAACGTCACCTCTGCGCAATTGGTGCCTATCCTCCGCCCATTGATTCCCCAGGAGGGCCATCTCGCCGCCTACCCGGACACCAACGTGTTGATCATCTCCGACCGCCGGCAAAACGTGGACCGGCTGATGAAGATCATCCAAAAGATCGATCGTGTGAGCGATAGTTCGATCGAGGTGATCACCCTGCAACATGCCTCGGCTGCTGAAGTGGTGCGAATCCTCAATGGGTTGCAGGCCCCCGCCGCCAAAGGGGGGCGTAGATCGGCAACGAAACTGGTGGCCGATGAACGCACCAACAGCATCCTGATCAGCGGCTCTCCCACTTCGCGATTGCGCGCCCGGGTGGTGGTCGAACATCTGGATACCCCCTTTGACAATGAAGGGAACGCACAGGTCGTGTATCTGAAATACGCCAATGCCGTAGACCTGGTGACCGTGCTTACCGGTGTCAGCGCAAACATGGACAACGGCAAGCAGGGCGGGGGCGCGGCCGGCAAGGGAAAACCCAAGTTGCCGATCAACATCCAGGCCGACGAGGCCTCGAACGCCCTGATCATCACCGCCCCGCCTGATATTTTCCGCTCCCTGCAGGCGATCATCCGCAAGCTCGACATCCGCCGCGCCCAGGTCCTGGTCGAGGCGATCATTGCCGAGGTCTCCTACGACAAGGCAAAGAAGCTCGGCGTGCAGTGGGTGGCCGACGGCACACCGGGCGGCAGCGGCCCGGTCGGTGTCATCAACCTCGGCTCTCCCTCGATCAGCGATGTCTACAGCGCCGTCGAGACCGGGCAAGGTATCCCCCTGGGCCCTGGCACATCCATCGGTTTAGGGAAGTTCGACAGTAACCGGATCAACTTTGCGGCGCTGATCCAGGCCCTGGAGAGTGACACCACAACCAATATTCTCTCCACCCCGAGCATCACCACCCTCGACAATCAGGAAGCTGAGATCGTGATCGGTCAGAACGTACCCTTCGTCACCGGCTCCTACAGCTCAACCGGCGGCACCAGCAACTCCGTGAACCCCTTTCAGACGGTGCAACGGGAAGATGTGGGCCTGACCCTGAAGGTGAAGCCGCAGATCAACGAGGGCAACTCCATTCAATTGGAGATCGAGCAGGAGATCTCCAGCATCAATGCATCCGCCAGTACCGGGACCAGTGACATCGTCACCAACAAACGCAACTTCAAGACCGTGGTCATGGTGGATGACGGCAACACCATCGTCCTCGGCGGCCTGATACGGGAGGATCTTCAACAGATCGAAGAGAAGGTGCCCCTGTTGGGTGAAATCCCTATCCTGGGGGCCCTGTTCCGCGCCAATAAGACCACCAAAATCAAACGCAATCTGATGGTCTTTATACGGCCGGTGGTGCTCCGGGACGCCGCCGTCAGCACCCAGATAGCCAGCGATAAGTACAACTTCTTCCGAGCACAGCAACTGGAAATGAAACTCGATGGGGTCGATTTGATGTCTGACGAGGAGACACCGGTGCTGCCACCCCGCTTCGGCACCCTCGCCCCGCCCTTCGACGACGTCGAACAGGGGCCGGATCGGTAAACGGGACAGGCGATCGCATGTCTGACAATACGACACGACCCATCCAGGCCGTCGATGAGGCCTCTTCGGAGATCTCTATACCGAACGATATGGGCAAGACCCCCGAGCAGCTACCCTATGCCTACGCCCGACGCCATGGGGTGGCCGTCATCATGGACGAGGCCGAGGACCGCTTCAGACTGCTGCACAAACCCGGCGTCTCCCTCGCCGTGCTCAGCGAAGTGCGCCGCCTGTTCGGCCAGCCTCTGATCTACACCCAGGTCGACGAAGAGACCCTGGAAAAGCAACTCTCGCTTATCTATGAATCAGGCTCCAAGCAATCCAGCCAGATCATGGAGACCATGGGTGACGACATCGATCTGGACCATGCCGCACGCGCCCTGAATCAACCCGAAGACCTGCTTGGAAGCGATGACGACGCACCGATTATCCGGCTGATCAACGCCCTGTTTACCGAGGCCATCAAGGAGCAGGCATCCGACATCCACATCGAACCCTACGAGAATCGACTGGTGGTGCGTTTTCGCGTCGACGGCTTATTGCGCGAGGTGCTGACCCCACCCCGCACCGTGGCGCCGTTTCTGGTCTCACGCATCAAGGTCATGGCCCATCTGGATATCGCCGAAAAGCGTATCCCCCAGGATGGCCGTATTTCTCTGAAGGTGGGCAACCGGCCGGTTGACGTGCGGGTCTCCACCCTGCCCTCCAGTTATGGCGAACGGGTGGTGCTGCGGCTGCTCGACAAACAGGCGGGCCGCTTGGATCTGGAGCATCTGGGCATGTCCAGAGTGCTGCTGGAGCAGATCGACCCCGGTGTGATCAAGCGGCCGCACGGCATCTTCCTGGTCACCGGCCCCACAGGCTCAGGTAAGACCACCACCCTGTATGCGGCGCTCAGCCGGCTCAACACTCAGAGCCGCAACATCGTCACCGTGGAAGACCCCATCGAGTACTACCTCGACGGCATCGGTCAGACCCAGGTCAACAACAAGGTCGACCTGACCTTCGCTCGCGGATTGCGGGCCATCCTGCGCCAGGACCCGGATGTGGTGATGGTGGGCGAGATCCGCGATCTGGAGACGGCGCAGATCGCCGTCCAGGCCAGCTTGACCGGCCATCTGGTGATGTCGAGTCTGCATACCAATACCGCCATCGGCAGCATCACCCGCCTGCGCGATATGGGGGTGGAGCCTTTTCTCCTCTCCTCCAGCCTGATCGGTGTGCTCGCCCAACGTCTGGTGCGCACACTCTGCCCCCATTGCAAGGCCCCCTACACCGCTACCGAGGAGGAGCGAAAACTGCTGGAGCAGCCTTCAGCGGGCGAACTGACACTCTATTCGTCCGTCGGCTGCGAGAAGTGCCATAGCCATGGCTACATGGGCAGGACCGGCATTTATGAGCTGATCACCATCGACGAGACCTTGCGCAATCTGATTCATAAGGGCAGCGGTGAAATAGAAATGCTTGAGCATGCCAGGCAATCCAGTGACAGTATTCGCCAGGACGGCATGCAGCGAGTCCTCAAGGGCGATACCAGCATCGACGAAATCATTCGCGTTACCCAGGAGGATTGATCAGCCTTGGACGCCTTTGAATACGTAGCACTCGACCCGACAGGGAAAGAGCGTCGCGGGGTGCTGGAGGGCGACAGCCCCAGGCAGGTGCGTCAGCAATTGCGGGAGTCCGGCCTCACCCCGCTGACGATCGACTCCGCCAGCGGAAACGCCACGGAAAAAAAGAGCACCCTGTTTCAGCGTCGCATCAATGCCATGGAACTGGCCCTGATCACACGTCAGATGGCCACCCTGTTGCGCGCCGGGCTGCCCCTGGAGCATGTCCTCAAGACCACCTCGCAACAGACCGACAAACGCCATGTGGAACGCACCCTGCTGGCTGTCCGGGCAAAGGTCCTGGAGGGCCGCACCCTGGCGGACGGTTTGAGCGAATTTCCCAAGACTTTCCCGGAACTCTATATTCAGACCGTCTCTTCGGGAGAGGAGTCGGGCCACCTAGAAGTGGTGCTCGAGCGCCTGGCGGACTACACCGAGCAGCGCCAGCAGATGCGCCAGAAGACCATCTTCGCCCTCTTCTACCCAGCGCTCCTGACCATCGTCTCCCTACTCATCGTCGGCGGCCTGCTGACCTATATCGTGCCGCAGGTGACCCGGGTGTTCGACAATATGTCGGCAGAGCTACCCTGGATCACCAGGGCATTGATGTCGATCAGCGACCTGTTTCGCACCTATGGGGTACCGATATTTCTCGCCCTGCTGATAGCTGGACTGTTCTTCAATTATTTGTTGAGAAAGCCCGGACCCAAGCGCTGGTGGCATCGAACCATGCTGCGAATCCCCCTCGTGGGCCGCCTGGTCCGCACCGCCAATGCCGCACGCTTCTCCCGGACCCTCAGCATCATGGCCGCCAGCAGCGTGCCGATTCTCGACTCGATGCGTATCGCCGCCCAGGTATTGACCAATCTGCCGATGCGTAGCGCCGTGGAAGAGGCGGCCTCCCGTGTCCGCGAGGGCAGCAGTCTCTATCAAGCCTTGGAAAAGACCGGCTACTTTCCTCCCATGACACTCAGCCTGCTGGCCAGCGGCGAGTCGAGCGGCAATCTGGAAGGCATGCTGGAACGCTCGGCGGACATCCAGGAGCGGGAGATCGAGACCCTGGTTTCGACCATCCAGGGACTGTTCGAACCGATTCTGATCCTGGTCATGGGCGGCATCGTGCTGGTCATCGTCCTGGCCATACTGTTACCCATTTTCGACCTCAATCAACTGGTAGGCTGATCCCATGCAACCAAGCTCCCGCCTCAGACCCTATTTTCTGCTTTTCAGCCTGCTCCCCGGCCTGATCGCCCTCGGCGGCTGCTCCACCACCCAGGAATCCGCTACCCCGGATGAGACGGCCGCCACCCTGCAAGAGGCCCATCGGGCCTACAACGCAAAGCAGTATAAGAAGGTCTTCCAACTGCTCTTCCCCCTTGCCGCCGCCGGCAATGACAAGGCCCAATACACCCTGGGATACCTTTTCCATAACGGATTGGGCGTGGAGAAGAATGATCGCCAAGCCATGCACTGGCTACAGCGCGCCGCTGCTCAGGGAAACAAAAAGGCCCTCCAGGCGCTGTCCCTGAACAACAAATAAGTGGATGTCTGTTTAGACCAGATGTCTGTTTAGACCATTTTTATTTAGACCGTTTAGAAACCCGTAGGTCACGTTGTGCAGCTACGTGACACCCCCATTGAGTCAGGTAGCCGCTCCGCGTCAACCTGACCTACGACTGAACCCGGCAATATCACTCTGAAAGAGTACTAGTAAGTCGTTGAATTTCCTGGATCCCAGCATACGCCGGGATGACGCGGTTTTAAAAAATGTGCGTTTCTTGGCGGGGGCTCTAAATAACCTTCGAAAAACTGCCTTGTGAGACCTTGCTGCTCAGGTAGACATCAAACTGCATGCAGATATTGCGGATCAGCAGACGCCCTCTCGGCAATACCTTGATCTCCTCATCGCCGATAGCGATCAAACCGTCAGTCACCATCTCCTGCAACCGCCCTAGCTCGCTTGAGAAGTACTCTGCAAAGTTCAAACCCCAGGTCTGTTCCACATCGGGCATAGAAAGCACGTAGTGGCAGATCAACCGGGTAATCACATCGCGGCGTATCAGATCGTCCCGGGTCAGCTCCACGCCTCTGAAAACGGCCAGTTTGCCACTATCGATGCGCTGGTAATACTCATCCAGACTACGCATGTTTTGCGCATAACTCGGGCCCACCATGCCGATCGAGGTCGATCCCAAACCGATCAGGTCGCAATCCGCATGGGTCGAATAACCCTGAAAGTTGCGATACAGGGTGCCGTCTTGCTGGGCCAATACCAGCTCATCGTTCGGCTTGGCGAAATGGTCCATGCCGATATAGACATAGCCGGCTTGCGACAGCTTCTCAATGGTCATCTGCAGGATATCCAGTTTCTCCTGCGGCGGCGGCAGCTCCTCTTCATTGATGCGCCGCTGGGGCTTGAATCGTTCCGGCAGATGGGCATAGTTGAAGATCGAGAGCCGGTCGGGATCGACCTCCAGGATCTGATCCAGGGTGCTGGAGAAGCTCTCCAGTCCCTGAAAGGGAAGCCCGTAGATGAGATCGATGCTGATCGAACGGAAACCTTCGTCCCTGGCAGTCTGCAGCACCGCCAAGGTCTCTTCCTTGCTTTGAATGCGATTGACGGCCTTCTGCACCCGCTGATCGAAATCCTGCACCCCCAGGCTCATACGATTGAATCCCAGCTCCCTGAGTAACTTGATGGTATCGCCTTTGGCCTCCCTGGGATCTATTTCTATGGAGTATTCCCCGCTATCATCGTCCAGCAGGGTGAAACAGTCGCCGGTCTGTCTGACCAGTTCGCGCATTTCATCGTGGCTGATAAAGGTGGGGGTGCCGCCGCCCCAGTGGAGCTGGGTCACTACCCGCGACGAATCGAACAGTTCAGACTGCATTCTGAGTTCTTCATGGACCCGGGCAAGATATCCGGCGGCCATACTACGATCTTTCGTGGCGACCTTGTTGCATGCACAGTAGAAACAGACGGTATCGCAAAACGGAATATGGAAATAGAGCGATAGCGGCCTGCCTGAGTCATTGCTCTGCAACGCAACCCGTCTGTACTCGGCCTCGTCGAAGCCTTCATGAAACTGCACGGCAGTAGGATAGGAAGTGTAGCGAGGGCCGCTCTGGTCATACTTGGCAATCAGCCCTAGATCGAATTGTGTCGAATGGTCCATAGTCTCTGTTCTCTCTGTCATGCCCGGTCAGGCAAGATTTCAGTCATCATCCACGTCAATGCCTTTACGATGAGTCTCGTTAATCTGGCGTAGCAGGATCGCAAAGGGAATATCGTCACCATGACGATTCACCAGCTCCATAAAGGAGAGATCCTCTCGGCCGAAGTGATACTCACCATCCACCATTGACTGATAGATTGTCTTTATACCCTGTTCCAACGGCTCCAGGAAGGCCGGATAGCTACCCAACTCCTCCATCTGGAAGTCATAGCAATCCCTCAGGTCGCCGACTTCAAAGACGGCCTGCTTGACCCACTCCACATACTCTTCGGCACTGCGGGCACGCTGTAAACTCATTGCTTGTCCACGCTCTCTCGAACTGTCCGGTGATTGAATCGGTGCGCATATTCCGCCAAATCCTCCGCACTCAGCAGAAACACTCCCTCGCCACCCTGCTCGAATTCGGGCCAGACGAATGGGATATCGGGATAGTGCTCTAGCAACGATTCGGCGCTGTTCCCGACCTCGACAATCAATAGCCCCCTGGGAGCGAGGAAATCCGGGACCTGTCTCAATAACCTTTTGACAACCTCCAACCCATCATCATTCGCCCGCAGGGCCAAATCCGGCTCATGACGGTACTCCGCCGGCAACGCCGCCATCTCCCGGGCGCCGACATACGGGGGGTTGGAGAGTATGAGGTCATATTTTTCGGCCGGCAGGGCTTCGAACAGATCGGACTGGCGGATCTCGACCCTCTCCTGCAGCCGGTGTGTCTTGGCATTATTCCGTGCGACCTGCAACGCATCGGCAGAGATATCGACCAGATCCACCCGGCTCTCGGGAAGATAGGCGGCAGCGGCGATGCCGATGCAACCACTCCCGCAACAGAGATCCAGGATACGGGCAACCCGGGTCGGATCGATCCAGGGGGTGAATCGGTTTTCGATCAGTTCCGCAATCGGCGAACGGGGAATCAATACAGCCTCGTTGACATGAAACCGCATCCCGGCGAACCAGGCCTCCCCGGTAAGATAAGGCAGGGGGATGCGTAACGCGATTCGGCGCTGAATCAGATCGAGGATCCGCTCCCGCTCCACCGAGGTAACCCGGCTGTTGAACCAACTCGCCGGCAGATCGGGAGGAAGATGGAGAGCATGCAATACCAGCGCCGCCGCCTCATCCAAGGCATTCTCGGTGCCGTGTCCGAAAAACAGCCCCGCCTCGGCAAACCGACTGGCGCCCCAGCGGATAAAGTCTTCGATAGATGTAAGTGAGTGCACGGACGATGATTGGCTATTCAAACCGACAATCATAGCCGATTTGCAAAACCAATCATAATCCCCCCGCCAAACGCCCTAAGCCTGGATATTTCACCTGGGAACGCGTGCAGAGAAATTTCGTCACGATTGAAAACCATCAAGGCAAGGTACTGGATGGATTATTCTCAAATTCGCGTTAATTTGCGTTCATTCGCGGACAATCAACTTTGAGTTGGAGAATTGAATCTATTAGCCAGGCGCAAAGCAGATAGCCTGGGATGGTGGTCAGCCAAGGACCACCACCCCTTCTATTACGAGAAGCAGAACCGCTCAGGCCGCTTGAGAGTCGGAGTCGGAATCGGCAACGACATTCACGGATTCATCACTCTCCTCCTGGCGCTCGCCCTCCTCCCTTTTCCCCACATTTCGCCTGACCAGGTCACCCAGCGAGATCTTCGCAAGAAAATTGAAGATTTCGCTACTCAAGTCATCCCATAGGGTATGGGTCAGACAACGCGCACCGCCACTGCAGTTCTGCCTGCCGCCGCAGCGGGTGAATTCAACCCACTCGTCAACCGCGCAAATAATGTTGGCAATAGAGATCTCATCGGAACTCTTGCCAAGATAGTAACCACCGCCAGGACCTCTGACGCCACGCACCAGGCTCTTGCTTCTCAGCGCCGCGAACAGCTGCTCGAGATAAGAGAGGGAGATACCCTGGTTTTCAGATATCTCCGCCAAGGTTACCGGACCGTCCTTACCGTTCAGGGCGAGATCCAGCATCGCCGTCACGGCATATCGACCTTTTGTAGACAATCTCATCGTTATTCTCCAGGAGGTTTTAGAATTTCCCACAAAATCACTCGGTAATTAGACTAGATTAACAAAGTAAATTAGTCAACTATTGGCGCGAATAAGAATCATGTGATTTGTAAACTCCAATTAAGCTAATATATTCAATGAGTTAGTTGATTTTTCACCCGGTCTTCACGCTTTGAAATGATACCTAAATATGAGTAAAATACACGCGGAAATGCCAATCATGTTATTGAAAAACATAATATTCTCATATACCCACAAATATACCCACTAGAGACCCCAAAAAATTTGCAATTTTTTTCCATGCAGTGCCGGAATTGTGGCTATCTGAAAGGTGAGTTAGCCAGAAGCGTGTTTTTGTAATCCAGAATCGCCGCACGCTCCCGGGAGAGAAAATCCCCGATTCCCATGCTGAATTGGGGATCGGCGATCCAATGATAGGAGCATGTGATTGCCGGAAGGAATCCCCGCCAGATCTTGTGTTCTCCCTGGGCGCCGGGTTCGAAGCGTTGCAGGCCCTGCTTGATGGCGTACTCGATGCCTTGATAGTAACAGGTCTCGAAATGAAGACCGTCGTAGCGTTGCACTGTCCCCCAGTGACGTCCGTAGAGTACCGACCGACTGCGAAACAACAAGGCGCCGGCAATACAGACATCGGCATCGTAGGCCAGTACGAGTATGACCTGTTCATCCATCCGCTCGCCCACCTCCTGAAAGAAACCCGCATTCAGGGTCGGCAGGCTATAGCGCTCTTCAAAGGTCTTGTTGTAGAACCTGGCGAACAGATGCCACTCATGCATTGCCACTTCCCGGCCATGCAGCAAACGGAATCTGATGCCTCTATTGAACACTTTCCTGCGTTCATGCCTGATGTTCTTTCTGCGCTTGGCGGTCAACTGAGAAAGAAAGTGCTCGAAATCCTCATAGCCTGGATTTTGCCAATGGAATTGAACCCCCAGGCGCTCCATCACGCCCATCCCTCTGATCTGCTTCCCCTCTTCCTGACGGGTGAAGAGCCAGTGTATGGATGAGAGGCCCAGCTCCTTGGCCAGCCCTATCGTAGCGTCGACCATCAGCTTGCGCACTTGCGCAAGGTTCGCATCCGCATCGATCAGCAGACGCTCGCCGGAAGCGGGCGTATAAGGGATCGCACTGATCAGCTTGGGATAGTAGTGCAAGCCGCTGCGTCGGTAGGCGTCCGCCCAGGCGTGATCGAATACAAACTCCCCGTATGAGTTGCTCTTGATATACAACGGAGAGAGGCCAATGATCCGCCCGGCATCGCGCACGATGAGATGCCGGGGTATCCAGCCGAATCGGCGACCGACACAATCGTGGTGCTCCATCGCCGCATGAAACTCATGTTTAAGAAAGGGATTGTCGTCGACGACCAGCCGATTCCATTCCCAGGCATTCAATTCATCGACACTGCTGAGAAAATCGACTTGCATTGACGTATCCGCTCAATCCAAAAAGACCTCCACGCGAATGCCGTATTTTTCAGGCGGCACGGCATACAGGATCCGTTCCTGGGAACCTTCCGGCAGGTTGGCGAGGTCGAGAACCCTCGGCGTCAGAAAACGGCGCTTTAAGGTATCGTAGATCACATTCACCGTCGGTGTCAGAAGATCCTGCTCGGAGGCAGCCACGACGATCGCCAGGCGGCCGCTCTCCAAGGCCACCAGGGACCCCACCGGATAGATGCCGACACATTGAATAAAGTGCTGCACCAATGCTGAGTCCACGTGGGCGCCACTCCACTCCACCAATCTGCGCAACACCAGGCTGGGGGGTTGGCCTTTATGGTAAACCCGGTCCGAGGTAATGGCATCGTAGATATCGACAATGGCGGACATTTTGCCATATAGGCTGATCTCATCCCCGGTCAGTTTTCCGGGATAGCCACTGCCATCCATACGTTCATGATGCTGCATCGCCACTTGCAGAGCCGACTCAGGAATTGTAGCTGCGCCACCGAGCAGATTGCGGCTGAAATTCACATGCTCCCGCATGACGGAAAACTCCTGGTCCGTCAAACGACCCGGTTTGTTGAGGATCTTGTCAGGCACACGCATTTTACCGATATCATGCAATATGCCGCCGATCCCTATCTCATGCAGAACCGACTCGCTGAGTCCCAATGCCTTGGCGAAGGCGATCAGCAATACCGAGACACTGACCGAGTGCTCAAAGGTGTATCGATCCATTTGGCGGATACGACTGAGGCCCAACAGCGCATCCTGATTGCGAAAAATGGAACCGACCATCTGCTCCACCACCGGACTGACTCGCTCTGCGTCAACCTGCTTGCCAAGCCGGATGTCGGACATGATGTCGCTAATGACCCGCCCCGCTTCATCCTTCACCACCTCGGCCCGCCCTCGCTCCTCGGCAACCGAGACAGCCGGCGCTGTATCGGTTTGAGGCGTTGCCGCTACCACGGAACCCTCCCTGGCAGAGTCGCTCTTTACGGCCTCTGTCTGGCCGGCATCGACATCGACGCCTTTTTCCGTATCGATGTAGATACCTTTGACCCTGCTCTCCCGAAGTTTGCGGATATCAGCAAGGTCATTGATTTTGAAGTGATTTCTGGCAAACGGATGATCCAGCCAGGCGCATTCGAGCTTATGCACGTACATCCCCGGCCTGACCTGTTCCTGATTGATTTTCTTGATCATAGAATCCGGCTTCAAATAATAAAACGATAGGGTCATACCGTAGCGTTCATCTAGCCTAGTCTCCGTCCAGAAACGCATATTCTTTTAAAGCCACGTCATCCCGGCGCATGCCGGGATCCAGAGAATTCAACAAGTTACTGGATTCCGGCATACACCGGAATGACGAGCACTGTTGTTTCTGGGCAGACACTAGCTATATATATATCGGTCCATCAGGGCTCATCTTGAGAGCTCGCCAAAGCTCGGGGAGGGAATTGATTTGCTAGTGTGGTTGATTGTCAGCGAATAAACGCAAATCAACTATGGCAAGGCAAAGATGGTGCGGGAACCGGGACTTGAACCCGGATGGTGTCTCCACCGAGGGATTTTCTTACCACCACAGTTTTCACTGCCAGCAATTTTGCTGTTTGTAGTCTG
This sequence comes from Candidatus Thiodiazotropha sp. (ex Epidulcina cf. delphinae), assembly GCA_025656455.1. Lineage (GTDB taxonomy): Bacteria > Pseudomonadota > Gammaproteobacteria > Chromatiales > Chromatiaceae > Thiodiazotropha. The sequence continues at coordinate 61,849 of JAHXHS010000010.1, forward strand.
GACTTTCTCTTAACCCCCACCAGGACGTGCTGGGGTTCCGCCCGTAAAGTCTCTGCACCTTCCTGGTTTCTCAGGCTTGGCTCAGGATTGCCACCACCATGATGTGCTGAGGTTTCCCTGAATTTGAGCAGTTCTACTCAAAGAGTCTCCTCTTTGGCACCCAAATTATCGATTAAGTCCCTTGCGTCTACCAATTTCGCCATTCCCGCAAGAATGAGGCGCAACATCTTACCCAACTTTCCCTTTTCAAACAACGACTAAGCGAATTATTTTTCAAACTTCAATATAAACAACCACCTACCCTAATTTTGGCAAAAAAATTGGGATAGAAGCTCAGAAAATTATTACAAGGTTTGGGATTCTCTTAACGGTTTAAAGGACAAAATTCCTTTTCAACCAGAAAGTTAGTTGCAACTTCTCCATTTCTTATCTATAGTCCGAATAGAGAGAACTTTTGGAGAACCTTAGTGCTGACCGAATGCCAGCAAGCTACCTACCCGTTCATTCGAAGTTACCACCAGCGGCGTGGTTGTACGCCCAAGCTGATTGAAATTGCTGACGGTATCGGCATCAGCTCCAAAGGGGTGATGCATTGCTACCTCAAGGCAATCCTGCGGACTGCCTGGAAAATCAAGCAAAACAAGGATGGGACAGTTACACTACTTCCCGTCAATCAAACAATGCAGCCGATCAATTATTTGGCAGAGCGCATATAGATCCCGGGTGTGGTCATGGGGTAAATGCGTTCCTACGAAACCAGCAAACATATGCATACAACGGACAGGTAGTCAGGATGAAGGAATCAGAACACTATAAAGGCAGGGAACACAGTGGCATCAAACATTTTCTGCTCGAAAGCTATCTCGAAAGACTATTCATGATAATTGGTCAATATGAAAGGCGGATATGCTACATCGACTGCTTTTCAGGCCCTTGGAAGGAAACAGACAAAAACCTGGCTGGTACATCAATCGTGCTTTCATTGAAGGTCATGCAAAAATGTCGCGACAGCCTACGCAAGCTTGGCAACTCCGTCGGATTCAGGGCCTTGTTCGTTGAGAAGGATAAACAAGCCTATAAAAAGCTTGATACCTATCTGAAAAAAATCCAACTGGATGGCATCACGACGGAAGCCATAAATGGTGAGTTCCACAGTTTGCGTAGCGAGATACTGAGTTGGTGCGGTCCTAGGGATTTTGCGTTCTTCTTCATTGACCCAAAAGGCTGGAAGAATACTATTGAGGTACCCATACTAACACCTTTATTGCAACGCCAGCGGTCCGAATACTTGATCAACTTTATGTATGACTTCCTGAACCGCGCCCTTATCCAAGAACCATTTCAGGAGGATATGAAGGCGATATTCAGCAAGGCCCCTGATACATCAGGCATGTCTCCCAAGGAAAGAGAAAAGCACCTGATACAGCTATATCGAGACAGCCTCAAATCCATCCCAGCCAAAAATAATGACAGGCTGCGATCAGCCTATGTAAGCGTTCTGGATAGTGTCAAAGATAGGACAAAATATCACCTTGTGTATCTCACTCGTCACCCGTTGGGGATCGTGAAATTCATGGATGCCTCAGAAAAAATGGAGATTGTACAAAAACAAGTACGTGCTGAGACAAAACAAAAAAGACGGATCGAAGCGACGGGACAGAAGGAACTCTTCCCAGCTGAAGCCGACACTGTAACCAGCGAGGATGCAATCGATATCGAGGTGGTAAAGGACTACTGGTTAGATAGGCTTTCAGAGTCGCCACAAATATTTCAGGCTGAAGATCTGGCAGATATGTTGGAAGAAACAAACTGGTTTGAATCCGATCTGCAGCAGGCTTTCAAGGACCTGTCAGATGAAGGTAAAGTCATAAATCTTGACGCTCGTAACAAGCGCCCGATGAAACCCGTGCACTTTGACAAGCGCGAGCGCCTACAAAGGATACAACCATGACAACACAATCCACCATTGAGTGGACCGAACAGACTTGGAATCCGGTAACCGGATGCACCAAAGTATCTCCTGGGTGCAAACACTGTTATGCCGAAACGATGGCACGACGACTTGAGGCTATGGGAGTAAAGGGATACGAAAATGGCTTTGGGCTTTCACTGTTACCCGAGCGCTTAAATGAACCACTAAGACGCATGAAGCCAACGATATACTTTGTCAATTCAATGAGCGACCTCTTTCATGAAGAGGTACCTGATGCCTTTATCAGACAGGCCTTTGAGGTAATCAAGCAGACACCTCAACATACCTATCAGATACTGACTAAGCGGGCAGAAAGGTTATCTAAATTCTTCCAATCATACGAAGCACCAAAAAACGCCTGGCTTGGCGTGTCAGTGGAAAACAGAAAAGATGGGCTGCCAAGAATTGATGAACTCAGAAATATCCCGACACACATCCGCTTCCTATCTGTGGAGCCACTACTTGAAGACCTGGGAAAGATTGATCTGCTTGGAATTCATTGGGTTATTGTCGGTGGCGAGTCCGGACCGAATGCTCGCCCCATGAAACCAGAATGGGCGATCCATGTTCAACACCAATGTGAACAGCAAAACGTGGCTTTCTTCTTCAAGCAATGGGGTGGCTGGGGTGCAGATGGCAGGAAGCGCGCAAAAAAACAGAATGGCAGAATATTAATGGGTAAAACATGGGATGAGATGCCATCTGTCGAATCGATGTCACCAGTATGCCGTTAAATTGAGTTAGCCCGGAGTATGTCGAAAAACACCCATCCATGTCGAGAAAAGCAGCAAATTCAGATTGGATGTCGAAACGCACCTCATTTAGCGCCCATAAGCTCCACATCGCTCAGATCTCCACGACCCAGTCTGGCCTGAAATCAGAATTCAACGCACTCGGGGCGTAACCACGAGGGTTGCAAACCACCCGGGTGCCGGAGATCTCATAGTCGAATGAATCGTGTGTATGCCCGTGGACCCAGAGTGCCGCCCGGTCGCTACCCATCAGCGCCTCAAGATTACTGGCGAAGGCCGGAGCCAGAAGATCCCGGGCATAGCGTTGCGGCACCGAGTGCGATGACGGGGCGTGGTGGGTCACAACCACTGTCTTACCGGCAAAGGGTTCTCTCATACGGCTTTCCAGCCAGCGCCGGCTTGTCTGGTGCAGCTTGACGGCATCCTCGGGAGTGAAACGCCGACCGCCATTTTGAATAATCGCAAAATCGTTCATCCCCTGCCGCGCACACTGGGTGGCGAAAAACCTCTCCCCCTCCCCAAAGAGGGCAAAATCCGTCCACAGAACACTGCCCAGAAAACGGACACCGCCGATCTCGACCTCACCATCGCTAAGCAGATGGATAGGGTCCGGCGCAGCAGATTTCAGCTCATCGATCAAAGCGATATCGTGATGATAGAACTCATGGTTGCCTGGTACGTAGATCACCGGCGTATCCGGAAAACAGTCCTCGGCCCAGCGCAGGCCCTCCACGCCCACGCCGATATCACCCGCCAACACCACCACATCGGCATCGGTTGCCGGCGGTTCGAAATCACCGAACTCGATATGCAGGTCACTCAGGATATGGAGCTTCATGGGATAACCCTACATCAACAAATCCCACCCATGTGTTATTTTTATTGGCTCTTCACCACATCGAGTGGGCAGGAAAAAAATACGACCATTCCGGTCATCGGTAGAAACGTGAATTGGCGGCCCATTCATGCGCTTTCTCTTGCCCATTCGATCAGGGGAAGAGCCTTTTTATTAACCCGGGTTGGATCAGCTTCCGGTTGCTCCAGGGTCGGCCCCTTGATTTCGGGTTCCTCCGCAGCAGGGGATTTCCAGCCGGTCAGCTCCTCATATCGAGGTTGGGCATAGGCACGGCAGGGCCGTATACATTGAACCCCTCGGCTCGCTGGCGCCGCCCTCCTATACACGCAGCTGATGCCAGTAGTCGCGGGAACAGGTCCTTACCCTGAATCCAGAAAACCCTCGCTGATCTCAACGATGTTTCCATCCGGATCGGACACCCAGACAGTACGCCAGCCGGGAATGGCGTCGTCAAAATCCATCGGCCCTTGCATGACATGCGCCGCGCGGCCCATCTCCGCCAACTTGGCGTCGACGCTGTCTACCTTGAAGGCCAGGTGGCGGATCGTCGGATACCAGGGCCCGTCATGCGTCGGCGCCGGCAGCGGCGAATCCTCCCTGGCCTGGAACAGCTCAAGGTAGAAGGCGCAGTCTTGCATCTTGATGAAAACGATTTGCTCGTTCTCATCAACCGGAAAGGCCCGTACGCGCCGAAAACCCAGGTAGTTCGTATAGAATGCCTCCGTGGCAACCGGGTCTTTGCAGGCCAACGCCACGTGCGACATTATCTGCATGGGCATAGTCATATCCCTCCATTGTGTCCGCCGCAGGGAAACAGCGGCGGGTATGATCTTACGGGCGAACCAGCGACAATGGTCGAGGCTCGCCTGTCTCCAGATCACCGTTGACAACTGTATTCCGGTCCACCGGGGCTAAGGGCCTCGGAAAAAAAGATTTAACCCAAACTACTTGTCTTCTTGCCCGCCTTCTTTGTTGTAGCTTCGGTTACGTAGGCCCGGCTACGCGCCCTTCGCTACGCCTCGAAGGCAGGCAACAATCCGGCGCATTTTGGGTTAAATCTTTTTTTCCGCGGCCCTAAACTCTCTCGTGCAGCATCAGCGCGCCTTCGTCCGCTCGCGTCAGGAAATACCGCTTGCCGCATATCAAGACCTTTACCTTATTTACCCTATTCATTTGCGGATTGTCCTTCAGATTCTGAACAACGTTGGCCTCGATTTCCGGCAGCTGTCTCGTCATCTCCTCTGTCTGCTCCGAAGTAAGATCGACGTCTGGTGAGATCCGTCCCTGCGCTTGGATCTGATCGAGCACAGCTTGCGTTATCAGCGTCCCGCCATCAAGTTCCCAGGTAATCGTCATCTCTATCCCTACCGTCACAGGAACATTCGGCTGCAGGGACTGGGTAATCGTCATCAGCATCATACCCGACCTCTGTATCTCGACTTCGGTCGTCGACGCGCCGCCTTCTACCGTCGGAGAACTTAAAAGCATATCCGTCGCGGCCGTGTCCCCCTGCTCGAGGGCCGTTACCGTCTCCTGGATGTCGCCCTCATCCTGGTTCTTCAAGGCCTCCGTGACATCAGTAACAGACCACTTTCCAACGAAGTTCTCTTCGCTCATTCGCTTCTCGGTTTCCATCTACTCGACCCTCCTATCGATAACCTGTGGCTGCTTCGCTCATCCGTACTTTTCCCACCAGGGGAATAAGAAACCCTCTGTTTAGAAACCCGTAGGTCACGTTGCGCAGCTACGTGACACCCCCCTTGAGTCAGGTAGCCGCTCCGCGTCAACCTGACCTACGACTGACACTTTGAAGGAGTGCTAGCGACGTGACGCAGGATCTTCCCATTTTTCAGGTAGAATGCCCCTTCAAGCCTGATGGAGCCGGCTTTCTCTGTCATGACACCCGCCGTGTATAAAATGATATCTTTAGAGCCTGCGAATCTCTCCAAGGAAACCCCTTGTATTCTGCCGGTTTCCGGGGCAAGACCTGCCGACAGGAATCGAGCGATTGCTTTCTTTCCCCTCACCACGCCATCGATGGTTGCCAGTTCGGCATCCTCCCGATAATGTTCGCCTAAAAGGTCATCGATATCGCCCGACGCAAGGCGCGCCAGATGGTCCCTCAGGAAAGCCCGGCCGGGTGGAATCACCGCAGTTCGCACAGCGCGAACATCCTGTCCATTCTCAGGGTCAATCCAATAAACACTCCCGTAGAGGAAATTGGCGTTCCAGACAAGACCGGCCTTAGCGTCCTTCACATCACAGCTCCATACCCACATCCTGTTCGAGAACACGGGATCAATGCACAAGCCGCCATCGGATTTTGGCTGGGTTATGATCGACGATAGTTCCTCTATCGTCGGCAACCGCCAGTCCGAATAGCCGCACCAGCGCTCTCTGTTCAGGGCGCATATATGCTCTTTCGCATCAGACCATCGTCCGTAAGCCTGCCGGTGCCCTCTTTGCCACATGAGTCCGGTCGCCCTGTCCGTGACAGTCCCATCAAAATTATCCAGGAAATCATTCTGGAAGCCTCCGGCGTCGTTGCAGAAGTCTTGATTCCAATCGTAACCCTTACAGTAGAACCGGTTGGCCCTTATAACCTCCCCAACCTCCTCCAGGGAGCGATTGGTGAAGTCGACCGGTTCTGACCGCAGTTTAACCGCATTCGCCTTTGCCTCGATCTTGCCTCCTGCATCCACATCGGAGTAAAACGCTTGCTGAAGAGGGAAGGCCGTCGTCCGCACGGCTCTGATGTCCTGTGCATTGTTCACTTCCAGGCAGAACACACAGCCGTAATCAAAATTGATCGCCCAGGCAAACCCTGCTCCCGCCCAATCTCGCCCAGTGCCTTCCCCGCCCCGGTCGCAACTCCAAAACCACATTCGGTTGGAGAAGACAGGGCTGACGAATAAGCCGTCATTCAGGGGTTCCCGCGTCATTAGCGACGCCAGTTCTTCGAGAGTTGGGAGACGCCAATCTCCATAACCGGCAAAGTGCTCACGATTAAGTCGGTCAATATAAGGTTGCGCTTCATCCTGTCGGGCATAGTCAGGGGCATTCCCTTTCTGCCACATGAGACCTGTCGCCAGGTCGGTGACTGTAGCGTCCCCGTTTTCACGGAAGTCGTTCTTGAAGTCGCCTTCTTCGTTGGCGTAATCGCTACTCCAGGGGTACGATTTGCTGTAGAAGGCGCACTTTTTCAACATATCTCTGACATCGCCGTTTGAGAGCGTCGCGGGCTCGGAACGCAATTGCATACTACCCATCGGTACACCTCCTTTGAAAACCGGTTCACAGTTTGGTTTTCAGGCTGTTGTTCTTAAATGGCGGGCTAAAGCGCAAAGCCAACCGGTAGGCAAAATGCCAGTCTACTCATTCCGCCAACGCTTCGGCCTCGGTGTAAGTGATGTCATACGTTGCCTTCAAGATGGGTGTCGGGTCAAAGAAATTCTCGAACTTGACGACCTTGCCGTCCACAAATGTGAAGACGTGGATCGAGAAGATCTCAAACATCCGCTTGGTGCGCTGAACCCTGGCCGTTTCGTGGATCAGAACAACCACTCTGTTCTCCTCAGACATCATCCACTCTCGTTCAATCTTGAACGTTGTGGTCTCGCCAATATTGCTCGCGACATACTTGATGATCGCGTCAATGCCGAAAAACGTGCCTCCTCCCCTCATTTCCGGGGGAGCGTTGTCGGACCATTGAACCTCCGGCGCCATGAGATCCTGGAGTCTTTGCCTATCGCCCTTAGCTAGGGCTTCATACACCTTTATAACCAACTGCTTCGGGTCTGTTAACATGGTCATTTCACTCCTCTGATGGTTCGGGAGCCGATCCCTGAACCACCGTACGGACTATCCTCGCCTCCGAGCGGATCATACGCGGTGGCGGACGTCCTAGTGTGGTGTTTCGCGGCAAGGCGCAGTGCGCAGGCAATGGCCTGAGTCCTTGTCAAGCACTGCAACGCCGCCGCGGGACACCACAGGAGCGCCCGAAGGGTTGCTCTGTCAGCATCCATGACCGCGTTGCGCCTCTTGTAAAGGACTCAGGCCATTCACGGCGAGGCGCGCCTTGTCCTGGACGCTGACAGACCAACTGAACCCATCATTATCATGCTGAAGGGGTACTAGTCTTTCCAGCGGGTTCCGAGCTTCTCGTAGTCCGCATCGGGTACAAGCGTCAAGGCAATGTGTCGGAATATCTTGCCGTCTTTCATGAGGAAGGCGTCCTGGGCATTGATCGTTCCCCGCCCCTCGCTCTTCACCGTCGCCCTGAAGATGATTACGTCTTCGCTTTCGGCAAAGAATTCCGTCGCCAGATAGGTCACCTTCTGATGCCGGTTGAGGGTATCCATGACATAATTTTTAATCGCAGGCCGGCCGTGGTGTATGCCGTCGAACGTCACAATAACGGCGTCAGGATGGTAGTGATCCTCGACAAGTTTGTCGATTTGGCCGCTTCCTATCAGCTCGAGTTGCTCCTGATAGAACAGTCTTCCCAGGCCCTCGCCAAGCGCCTTGCCTTGAAGCTCTTCGGCGGATGGGCCGTCGTCCTTCCATCTCGTGCCGAGCGCTTCGTAATCGGCGTCGGGAACAAGGGTCAGCGCGATATGCCGGAGTATCTGTCCATCTTTCATGAAGAAGGCATCTTGGGCATCGATCGTCCCCCGACCCTCGCTTGTCACGGTAGCCCGGAATAAAATCACGTCCTCGCTCTCGGTGAAGTATTCATTCACCAAGGATGTCACCTTTTGATGGCGCCGGAGGGTATCCATCACATACTCTTTTATTGCCGGACGACCATGGTGTATGCCGTCGAATGTAACGATGGCGGCGTCGGGATGGTAGTGCAACTGGATCAACTGGTCGATCTTCCCTTGGCCGATCAGGCCAAGCTGCTCCAGATAAAACTGCCTTCCTTGCCCCACACCGAAACCCTTGTTGGGAAAGTGTAGAGCGATGGTCTCGCCCAGTTCATAAGCCAGCAGAAACAGTGTGGCTTCGTTGGGTAAATACGCCTTCACCTTCGTGAGTACTGCATCCTGGCTTGCTTGACTGACCGGGACGGTCTTGTCTTCGAGATCCTCCACGGCATCCAGGAAGGCGCGATTGTAGCCAAGCTGCCAGTTGATCATTTCCTTGCCGACCGGCGACTCGCCATGCCCGATGTAGAAGCGGACCGAGTCGTCAAATTGTGTCCGTAGGCGTTCCAGTACCTGGTTCCACTGGACCGTGTGCCCGTCGCGGAAGAAGCAGTGGCAATCCGAAGCCATCACATCGCCGATGAAAGCATGTTTAACCCCATCCTTCTTTTCGATGATCCACATCCCGTCGCTGGGGGATTCGGCCGGCCCCAGGTCTTGAAATGTGAATGTGACGCCATCGTAGACGCACGTATAACCGTCTTCAATGATCTTGTCGGGAAAAATACGCGTCGGGGGATAGTCTTCTCCCAGGAAGCCGGAAGCGGTGTCAGCCTTCACCATGTCTTCCTGCCGGGCAAAATCCAGACAGCCCTGGGAGGCGATTCGCGGCACGTCTCCGAATGCCACCAGGCCCGTGTAATGATCTGGGTGGCCGTGGGTGAGCAACACGGCCTGAATGGGCTTTTCGAACGAGTTGGCCATGGCGCGCAACTCACGGGCGCTGGAAAGGGCAAGGGTCGTATCGATCACCATCACCGAGTTCTCCAACTCAATGATGTAAGCATTGACGTGATCCCGGGGAAGTTCCATGAACCGTCCGGGAAAACGATGAATGATGGGAAAAGCCTTCGGCTCCGTCGTAGCGACGTCGTCGGAATTCAAGATGGGTGCAAAGGGTCCGGAGTCATGGAAATTGGACATGTAAACGATCTTTCCCTCATCCATCCGGAAATAGTTCATCACATCGGCCTCAATGGGCGCGCCGGCCGCGCTGGCCGCTGAGATGTGCGAAATAACGGCGGCCTCGTCGTCCTTGACAATAATTTTTTTCGGGACGTTTTGAAACTTTGAGTACATCGTCTTCATGCCGCCCATCATGGGCCTGAGCCTGGCTAAGCCGTCGACATGGCCCGCCAACTGCTCGTCCATCACCATGTCGTCGGCAAACAGGGCGCACCATGCGTCCCAGTTTCCCTCGTTGGCGTATTCGTAGTACTTCCGGATCACTTCGCTCATGTACATTGTATGCGCTCCTTTTCAACTCTCATAACCTGGCCGAGCCCTCGCAATATTCGAGGGCGTCGACGATGTAAGAAACAATGACGGGGAGGCCTGTGTCCTCAGACCGTTTGACGCCCCATGTCTGGAAAGCATCCAGAACGATGCGGTCGCTCCGAGCGGCTGGCGGCAGCCAGCGGCTGGCTTCCCACCGCACCACCACCTTCACATCAGCCTGGCCGGGGCCGATTTCGGCGTCCACTGACTTCACGGTGTGCACTTCATCGAAAAAGATGCGGGTGACGCCCTGATACCAGCCTTCGAAGCCGGTGAGTCCGTCCAGTGTGGCCTCCGGGAAAATCATTTTCAGATCTTTGTCGGCCAACATGGGGAGCAACTCCATCATGGGCGCATGTATATCGAGTTTGTGGTACCAATCCTTGGCAAGAAGTCTCACTTCCTCTTCCGTCAGGGCCTTTGTGTCATTCATCGGTCAAATCCTTTTACGATACGGTTTGAATCGGACTGTCTCACACAGTCTGAAATATAGGTCGTTTACCACTCTCAACGGTTGTGCGTATCTCCGTCTCTAACCATGGATACAATCCTCGGCCTCAGGTATCGCTGCCGCTGCTCTCATCAATGACTTCCTCGATGCGCTCAATTTCTTCGCTCACCTCCGAAAGCTCGATGTTCTCGAATCCCTCGAGGATTTCGGTCAATGCGTACAACACCTGCACTGTGCCGAAAACTATCACCCCGTGGTGGGCGCCGATGCTCCAGCCGAACATCTCGATGAAGGCGCTCTCGAAGATCTCCAGCACCCCAGTGACAATGAGAATAAGGCCGGTGGCTATCTGTACACGGGAATCCCCCGCAAATCGTTTGACCTTGCCGAGAAAAACCGCTCGGGCACTACGCTGTTTAGCCACCGATATCCTCCAAGTCTGTTGCGGCTAGTTCATCTTCGCCGGGTCGTAGCTATCCAGCAGCACTACCTCATCGACGAAGTCATCGCGCTCGAACAATGCCTGGATTTCGTCACTGGCGCCGCAGATATAAACGTTGGCGTCGATGGACAGCTTCTGTTTCTCGAACACAATGGTGCGCACACCTTCGGCGTTCATCGACTGCAGATCGTCCATGACGTATGCCAACTTCTGTGGAGCGCCGGCAACCGCTTCGGACAACTGCTTGCGAAAACCGGGAATGGCGCGGTGGTCGAGATCACCGCTCATCGTCACCCGCAGGATGTCGCCATCCTGATCGACCACGGCCGAGAAATGCTCGACCGTGCCGACGGCCGTCACCCGCGCCCGCACCCGTACCTGTTCGCTGGTCTGTGGCAGGTTGACCGTCAATGCCTGACGATCGAAATCCTCATAAGGCTTGTCCTCGATCCAAACCGCCTCAAGTTCGATGCTTCCCGCCGGCAGCAGGTCGGGCGCCACCCGCAACTTGCGGTCGGCAAAGGCGTGGGGATAGGGTTTGAAGTAGAGATCGAGGTGTTGCTTGGTCAATAGCAGGTTGCTGTAGACCGCAGACAGGTAGGCCAGTTCGAAACTGTGGTAGCCGCTCATCGAGTGGCTGCCTTTCATACGCTCGGTGCCGAGCAGGTAGGGCATGCCTTCGGCCAGCACGTTGAAGTAGACCCCTCCCGAGTCGTGGTCGAGGAACCATGCGTTGTAGAATGCCGCCGATTCGCGGGCCAACTTGAGGTATTCCGGCTTGCCAACGGCGCCGGCCAGGATCATAAAGGCCAGAATGCCCTGTTCCTGCTGCCACCAGGCCTTGCGGTCGTGCCAGGCGAAGCGGTGGAAGTCCTGATCGTCACGCTTGGCGCGCTCCATGACGTCATACCAACCGCCACGCTGCGGGTCGCCGCCGATGCCGGGCATCAACTCGGCGATGCGCGCGGCAAAATCGGCGTACGCTTGCTTTCCCTCCAGACTGAACATGCGGGTCAGGTTCCAGGCAATCTTTAAATTGTGGCCGACCACGCCGCGATTCTGCTGCCAACCCCAGGTGGTATCGTGACTCCAGTCTTCGTGAAACTTCTCCTGTACGAACGGGCTGTTGTCGTAGTCCTGGAAGTGCTCGGTGATGGTATCCGCGGTGCGCAGCAACATCTCTTTATAGCGCGATTCCTCGGTGGCCAGCACGACATTGATCAGGTAGGCCGGGGCGTGGTCGCCGACGGAGTTCCAGTTCTTGCGCGCCCGGTTGTGGCCCAATGTCTCGCTACGGGGATCGAAGGAGACCGGATCGACATGGGAGAAATAACCACCCAACTTGCGATCGATAAAGTAGTTGTCAAACAAATTGCAGGTCATCTCGATGTCCTGCAGAATCGCTGGATCGCCGGTGATGCGAAAGGTCTGCGTCGGGCCGGCCAAGGCATAGATCTGCTCGTAGGCAGGGATCGCGTCGTAGTCGTCACCAAATTCCGAGGCGAAAATCTTGCGCTCGTGCCCATTCGACAGCAGATCGATGCCGTGGTACCAGAAGGCCACGTTCGCTGCACTGTCGACACAGCGCATGTGGTCGCGCAGGTAGTTAGTACCGGCCTCGGCGGCCTCCAGGAAACGCTCCTCGCCGGTCATCATGTAAGCGGAGGCAAGCCCGTAGACCAGGCGGGAAATGGTGTCGGTCTCCTGGCGGATGTTGCCCGTCTGCTCCCCTTCGAGGCTGAGCATGGTCCGGTAGCGCGCAAAGTCGATCGGACCATCGCCGAACTGGGCGCGCAAATAGAAATCGCCCAACGCCTTGACCTGCTTGATCCACCAGTCCTGCCGCTCGAAGCGGAACTCGCCGATCTCACGGCCGAGGAAGACCAGGTGCTTGGCTTCAAAGCGCAGTTGCCCCTGTTCGGGGAAGAATACGCCGTAGGCGTAGAGAAAACGGCCCGCACCGAGCATATTTCTCATATCGCCGGTACAGTCGATGAAACCATCGCCGAGATTACGCACCAATTCGGCAAAGGTATTGGCCGTCAGCTTGGCCTCGTAGATAGCGCCGCCGGCAGTCTCAATGGCAAAGGTGTCCCGGTCCCAGTCGAATCCGCTTACATAGCCGGCGATGGTGTCGGAAAAAGTGAAGTGGGCATCTTTGATTTCCATGGGTGTGAATCTCCTTTCCTAGCGACCGACGAGAATGACGGTGCTGTGGGCGGCGAGGGTATAGGTCGTGGCGGCAAACGGTTGTTCGCTACCCGGATCGGCAATATCGTCTGGCGCTTGTTGCGCCGTATCGGCGTAGCGGCGCCAAGCGCACGAGCCGGAGAGTGCCGGAACCTCGAAGTCGAGCGGCTGGCCGTCCATGTTCAGCATGACGTGGATGTAGTCCTCGCCGTCGTTGAGCGGCCGCAGGGTAAAGGCCAGCACCCGAGAACCCTGATCGAACCAGCCGGGCGCATCGAGTCGACAGCCGTGCCATGCAACGTCGGGAACACCCTCATCGTTGGTGGCGCCGTCGAAGAAGCGGCCGCGGCGCAGCGATTCATTGGCCTTGCGCAGGGCAATCATGTTTTTGAAAAATCGCAACAGCTCGGCATTCGTCTCGACGGTTTGCCAGTTGAGCCAGTTGATCTCGTTGTCCTGGCAATAGGCGTTGTTATTACCGCCCTGGCTACGGCCGATCTCGTCGCCTGAGAGGATCATGGGTACGCCCTGCGAGAGCAGCAGAATTGCCGCGAAGTTCTTTATTTGCCGCTGGCGCAGCCTGTTGATGCCATCGTCACCGGTGGACCCTTCCGCGCCACAGTTCCAGCTCATATTGTCGTCGGCGCCGTCGCGGTTCTCCTCGCCGTTGGCAAGATTATGCTTGCCGTTGTACGAGACCAGGTCGGCCAGGGTGAAGCCGTCATGACAGGTAATGAAGTTGATGCTGTTGTTCGGCGTGTGGCCGCTGGGCTCGTAGATGTCGGCGCTGCCGGCAATGCGCGCGGCAACGTCGCCGACCAGGCCGGGGTCGCCTTTGACGAAGCGCCGGATCGAGTCGCGGTAACGGCCATTCCATTCACCCCAACGCCAACCGGGAAAGGCGCCGATCTGGTAGGCCCCGGCCGCGTCCCAGGCCTCCGCAATCAGCTTGACGCCGGCCAGCGCCTCATCCAGCTCGATGTTCCAAAGGACATGGGCGTGCAGTGTTGGCACGCCGTCCTCGCCGCGACTGAGCACCGATCCCTCGTCAAAGCGGAAGCCGTCGACATGCATCTCCTCGACCCAGAATCGAAGGCTGTCGGTAATGAACTTGGCGACCAGCGGATGATTGCAGTTGAGGGTATTGCCACAGCCGGTGTAATCCATATAGTACTGTCGATCCGACGGTACTGTGTGGTAGTAGACGCGGTTGTCGATGCCCTTAAAGCTGAACGACGGCCCCTGGTGATTGCCTTCGTCGGTGTGGTTGTACACCACATCGAGAATCACCTCGATACCGGCCGCATGCAGCGCCTTTACCATGTCGCGGAACTCATCGAGGTGCCTGCCTTCCTCGGGCTGCACGCAGTAACTGGACTCGGGGGCGAAGAAGCCGATCGTGCTGTAGCCCCAGTAGTTCATAAGACGGCGGCCATCTTCGGTCACCCGTAGCGGGTGCTTGGCGTCGAACTCGAACACCGGCAGCAGTTCAACGGCTGTGACGCCCAGCGCCTGCAGGTAGGAAATCTTGTCGATGACACTGCGGAAAGTACCTGGGTGAGAGACACCCGAGGCGCTTGCACGGGTGAAGCCGCCAACGTGCATTTCGTAGATTACCGTGTCCTTCATCGGTGTTGCCGGGCGCTGGTCCCCTTCCCAATCGTAGGCTGCAGTATCAATGACGACGCTACGCATCGACTGCCCCTGATTATCTCCCGGAACGACGGCGGCGCCGCGATCGAACAGCGTGTCTGTATTGCCACACGAATAGGGGTCGACCAAAACCTTCTCAGGGTCGAAGCGGTGCCCATCATGGATGCTTGACGGCCCATCGACGCGGTAAGCGTAGTGGGTCCCGGGCTTGAGGCCGCGAACGTAGACATGCCAAACGTGGAAAGTGCGGTGACCGATCGGATCGAGCTCAATCTCGAGTGATGCCTCCTCGGCGCTGTGGCTATCGAAGATGAGCAGCACGACGCGGGTGGCGTGCTCCGAGAACAGTGCAAAATTGACGCCTTCCGCATCGGGTGTGGCCCCGAAAGGGTGTGGCTGTCCTGGTTCGGCGGTCACGAGTTCGGATATGCTCTCCCTGCCTATTGTCATCTACCCTTCTCCTTTGGCTGCGATCTGCTCGATGATGGTTCGGGCGAACTGGGCGCACTGGTGGCCGGTCCGCGCCGTGACAAGATCACCGTCGACCACCACATCCTCATCGATATAATCGATGCCGTAGGCCTTGGCGTCGCCGAGCAGATTGGGATGGACGACTGCGCGCCGCCCCGCCACAAGATGGACGATCGGCGCCATCAGCCACATGCCGTGACAGATGATGCCCTTGACGATCGCCTGGTTGGCGAAGGCACGCTCCAGAAACAGACAGGCTGGCGGCAGCTTGGCGATATCCTCGGTGTAGCGCAGGCGATCAGAGACGATGCCGGATGGAATGATGATTGCCGAGTAGCTGGCCAGCTCCTCGTCGCTCATTCCCTCGAAACTTTGCCAACACGCCTGCT
Organism: Candidatus Thiodiazotropha sp. (ex Epidulcina cf. delphinae); assembly: GCA_025656455.1. Classification (GTDB taxonomy): domain Bacteria; phylum Pseudomonadota; class Gammaproteobacteria; order Chromatiales; family Chromatiaceae; genus Thiodiazotropha. The sequence continues at coordinate 77,231 of JAHXHS010000010.1, forward strand.
TGGCCTTGAATTCATGGCCCTCGAAAGTGATCTGGTCCTGGTTCCAGAGCCGGCTCAAGAGATGGAGTTCGGCGCCCTCTTCCGGGAACCGGAACTGATAATAGAAGATTTCGTTCTCGAAGAAATCGCTTTCGAAGAGAACACCGATCTTGTGTCCGGCCAGTCTCATGGCATGCTCACTCCTTTAATTGACGCGGACCAAGACTGGTGAACCCAGCTCTTGGATCACGATCATTGTCCGCATTTAACGCCGATCAACTCTGGATGGGTATCGCCAGCCAATACCAGGTCGATCAGGAAGGGCCGGTCGTCGGCCAACATCCGCTCGATTGCCGGTGCGATCTCCGCGCTCTTCTCGACACGAACGGCGTCGACATTTAGCGAACGCGCCAGATCGGTAAAGTGGATCGGCGGATCGGAGAGATCGAAACAGAGCGGCGGGTCGTGGGCCTCGTCACCGACATCCTGCCAATACTGCTGGATATTGAGTTGCAGCAGCCGGTACGAGCCGTTGTTACAGATCACAAACTTGGCGCCGACATTGTGCCGCGCCGCTGTCCACAAGGCCTGAATCGTGTACATCGAACCGCCATCGCCGGTGAAGCCGATCACGGTACGTTCGGGATGGGCCAGCTTCGCACCGATCGCGCCGGGAATGCCCACACCCAACGAACCCCCGCGGGTGCAGAAATAGCCGCCGGCTTGTTGCGGCTGCAGATAACGGGTCAGCTCGGGCGAGGCGGTCAAGGCCTCGTCGAACACCAGCAGGTCATCCGGGGCCTGAGCGGCCAAGGCGCGTGCAAACTCAGCCATCTGCAGCGGGTGCCGGCCGCAATTGGCATCGTCAGCGGCCAGGTCGGCCTCGGCCTCAGCCCGCTTCCGCTCGGCCAACTCAGTCGTCAGCTCCCGGATCTGTGCCGCCCGAGCCTCTGAACGCCGCGCCGCGATGGCCTCGGCCAGCGCGGCCAGAGAGCATTTGGGATCACAGACCACGCCCAGATCGACGCGGTGATTCTTGGCGATCTCGTAGGCGTTCAGATCAAAGTGGATGATCTTGGCCGCCGGCGCGAAGATATCCCCCAGTTCAGGGAAGACTTCCGGCACCATATAGGTGCCGACGATCAGGTTGACGTCGCCACTGCGCAGAATCGGCAGACTGTGTTCGCCGAACATGTGCCCGGTCGTGCCCTGGTATAGCGGGTGGGTCCAGTCCATGTTCACGTCACCCTGGTCTACGCCGTAGACCTCGGCGCCGAGCAATTCGGCCACTTGTCGCAGCTCATCATTGGCCTGGGCATAGGCCACCCCGTCACCGATGTAGATCATGGGCTTGGCCGCTCCCAGCAGCCATTCGGCAGCCTGTTCGACCGCCGCCCCGTCGGCGCACGCGCGGGTCGAAGGCAGTGAGGTCGGCAAGACCGTTTCTTCGTTGACGGCATCGAGCACGTCGGCCGGTAAACAGACGTAGACCGGTCCCATCGGCGGCGTCGCGGCGATCTTGATCGCTCGTCGCAAGGTGCGCAGCAGGGAACGAGGATCGAGCACCATGGTGGCGTATTTGGTGACCGGCTCCATGATCGCCACCAGGTCGGCGGCCATCTGCGCATCCATGTTCATGTAGCGCAACCCCGCGTCACCACCTATCACCAGCAACGGCGCATGGCCGCGTTTGGCCTGATACAGGGCGCCGACGGCATTGCCGATGCCGGGTGAACTATGAAGCTGCACCAGTGCCGGTTTCTGCGTTGCCCGCGCGTAGCCATCGGCGGTCAGAACGGCAATGCTCTCCTGTAACGTCAGAATATAGCGCATGGCCGGGTAGTTGCGCAGGGCGTCCAGGAAGCCCTGTTCGACGGTGCCGGGATTGCCGAACATATGATCGATGCCGTCGGCCAGGAGTTGCTCGATCAGTGCGGCCCGACCCCGCCTGCCACTACCACCCATAACGGCGCAGTCCATGGTCGAGCAAGTTGACCAACTGCTCGCCGAACTCGTGGGAACACTGCAACGAGCGCGCCGTAATAAAGGGGTAGTCCACAATCACCGAGGTCTGTTTGCCGAAGTTGCCGTGGTACTGGCCGTCGGGTCCGACGGCGTCGCTCAGCAGATACTCCAGCGCATAGGGCGGCGGCCCCATGTTGAAGTCGGTACCGACGAAGCCGGTGCCGTCATGGTAGTCGTATTCGATGCAGTGACCGGTCACGTGCTTGCCGCGGATGATCGAATCACGCTCATTGAAATCGCGGGCGAAGACCAGACAGGTCACACCGTAACAGATGGCGGCAATCGGTCTGTCCAGTTTGTGAAATCCCAGGATCAGATCGTGCACACGCTGGTTGTTGACCATGTCGACGATCGGCCCGCTGCCGCCGACGAGCAACAGACCGGCGTATTCTTCAAGTTCCGCATGACACGCGCGCACCTTCTGAAAATAGGCTTCCCACTCACGCAGGAAGTTCGATGCGCTGAAATAGGGCCGCTCCGGGAACCATTCGCTCAGATTGACCGGGTTATCCAGTTTTTCGCTATCCTTGATAGCCATGACCTGCTGCGCATCGGCCTCTGTGGTGACGCACACGCCTAGCGGAGGGTCCACGTAGCTTGTATCGTAGCTCGGCGGCAGGGCGATCGGACGCTCACCCGTGGGGGTCACGAAGGTCAATTCGTAACCCGCCTCTTCCAGCTTAACCATCGGGCCTGTCAACTCAACGCCCCAGTAACCGTAGTTTGACAAAACCGCCAGAATCTTCCCTTTACCCATGTTTCTTAATCTCCCATTGTAATGCCACTTTGCTCAATGCAGCGTCGGTTGCCGTGGCAATACGAGCCACACGTCAACGGAGATGCCGCCAGCGGACACGCCTCAGAGCAGGCAACGCCCTACGCGACTATCAAACGTGACTGAAATAGAAGGAAGGAGTGGGTTAACAGCGGGACTGATGCGCCCCTTGCCAATAACTTGAACCTGAACATAAAGCCGGCACCTCCATCTGTGCATGCACAAATCCCTTGCGGGGACGATTATTCGTCTGGGAAAGAATAGACGATAAGACTAAACATGCAAGGCGAAAAATAGGGACCTGAACCGCTGATGGATAAGCCTTGGCGCCCATCGATTGAGCGGTTAGGAGAACCCAACTTGATCACCAACAAGACCATTGCTGTCAGTTCAGCAAACAGATCGGAAAAGTGGCCAGGCAATTTTGCAAAACTCTTATCCAAGTAACGCAGACGCTCGAATGCGTCCATGTCGCTATGCCTAGCCCTGTGGATATAAGGATGTGGATGATTCTGATGTTCGCATAACACCGCTTGCTGAGTTCCTGCTCGGCTAGCTCATCCAATGCTTCATTTAGCCGAAACCGTTGTGCCCGGTCTTGCAGGAAAAGCTGCTTCACTTTAAAAAACAGCCGGCTTTACTCTTCAAGCTGCATTGACATATCTTATTGATTATAAAGAGAATCAGATGGAGGCTGAGCCCGGAATCGAACCGAGGTCCACGGCTTTGCAGGCCGCTGCATAACCACTCTGCCACTCAGCCAAGGGTCAGCATTCTATCACCTATCGGCGCTGAATCGAATGCTAAACAAAAAAGCCCCGGTAGCGCCGAGGCTGTTTGTGAATTGGAGCGGGAAACGAGACTCGAACTCGCGACCCCAACCTTGGCAAGGTTGTGCTCTACCAACTGAGCTATTCCCGCTGTATTCAGGAAGGGCGTATTTTAGCCGCAGTTCCTCGCCTGTCAACCTTTTCCTAGCCCGCATTTCCCACACCCGTTCGTCGCGAGGCGGTTCAAGGGTGCGCCCTGGCTGGTTTTCGCGACCGAAGGGGCACGCAGGCATAGTCGACACTATGTCGAGCACCCTGACGGAGTGAAAGCCAGACAGGGCGTGCCATTGGGCCGCCGCAGCAGAAGGGGTGTGAGAAATGCGGGCTAGCGGTACGGCTTATAAGGCAAGGTAATCACGATCACGCCGTCCTCCTCGGTTCTCTGCATCGCTTCGACATCAGCATCGCCGGGAAGTCTGAAACGACGGCGCATTGAGGAAGAGGCGCTGGAAAAAATGTAGCCACGCTCACTGCGATTCTCCACCCGGTGAGCCTCCTGATTCTCGACCACCAGGGAACGCCCCTCCACCTTCACTTGTAAGGCCTCTGGTGAGAATCCTTGGGTGAGAATTCGCAGATGATAGCCATTCTCGTCCCGATCCTGTTTGAATCTGACGCTTGTTTGCCTATTGAAGGAGGCGGGCCTTTCCATCGATCTATTGATGGGAGCGCCGCCGTAACCGAAATAGGCCGGAGGTTGAGCATGGATTGAAGGACTGAATGCAATCGCCAGGATAACGCTGAGTAGCAAACTCTCTTTTCTCATCTTAACGCCTCCTTTAGGGAATCCACCGCCTGCATTTATTAACCCGGCGACCAAATAGGTTGTGTTCAGGGCTGCAGGCTGGCACACAGCGGCTGAACACAACCTATTTGGTCGCCGGGTTAATAGTAAGCTTAGCAGCTCAAGTGGGGTCGATACGCCGTCGAATGATCAGAAAAAATACCCATCGATGGAACGCCGCCTATTTCCGCTCCAGGGTTCCGTCCAACCGCTCTTCTCCCAACAGGCTCGGCCAGGCCGCTCGTAAATAGACAACCATGGACCAGAGCGTAAGAATCGCCGCCATGTAGAGCAGCACAAATCCAATCGTATAGATGGGTATTCCCCAGAGCGGCCTGTCGTATACCAAAAGCAGGATGGCGACCATCTGAATGGCGGTCTTGAACTTGCCTACCAAGGAGACTGCCACCATGGCCCTGGCGCCGAGTTCGGCCATCCACTCGCGTAGGGCCGAGATGGTGATTTCCCGACCGATGATCACCGCGGCCGGTATCGCAAGCGCCGGGGTCGGTTCCGATTGAACCAGCAGCAACAGGGCGACAGCCACCATCAGCTTATCCGCCACAGGATCGAGAAAGGCGCCGAACGGCGAGACCTGTCCCCAGCGCCTGGCCAAATAGCCGTCGAACCAGTCGGTCACCGCCGCGACCGAGAAAACCACTGCGCAACTGATTCGGGCCCACTCCACGGGAAGGTAGAACAGCAGCACGAATACCGGAATCAGCACAATCCGCAGCAGGGTAAGTATGTTTGGAATGCTCCACATTGTGATTTCTCCAACCGGAAATTCTCTCCAGGCAGACCCTTACTGACCGGTTTCGCCTAATGATTGCCGTCATATTAACCCGACAACTAAGTTGCCGGGTTAATAACTATCCTTTATCGTGAAGGGCGCGATAGATCTGCCCCGCCAAGGCCATGCTGATGCCCTCGACACTGGCGATATCTTCTATCCCCGCCCGGGAAAGTTCTTGCAGACCACCGAACTGCCGCATCAACCGCTGACGCCGCTTGGGGCCTATACCCGGTATCTCCTCGAGCACCGAGCGATTACGTGCCCTGGAGCGCCGCTGTCGATGGGCAGTGATGGCAAAGCGATGGGCTTCATCCCGAATCTGCTGGACAAGGTGCAGAGCCGGCGAATCTGCGGGCAGTATAATCGGTGGATTGCTCCCCAACAAGAACAGCCGTTCCATACCTGCCTTGCGATCCGCACCCTTTGCCACCCCGACCAGGGTCAATCCGGAGATGGCCAAATCCTGCAGACACTCATGCACGGCGTTCAACTGCCCCTTGCCGCCATCGATAAACAACAGATCCGGCAATGCCACCTCGCCTTTCCTGATTCTGCGATAGCGACGCTCCAGCGCCTGGCGCATGGCGGCATAGTCATCGCCAGCGGTGATGCCTTCGATATTAAAGCGCCGGTAGTCAGACTTCAGCGGTCCCTGTCCATTGAAAACCACACAGGATGCGACCGTCGACTCACCCTGGGTATGGCTGATATCGAAACACTCCATGCGTTCGGGCACGGCCGGCAGCTTCAACGCCTGCTGCAGCGCTAGAAGCCTATCCTCCATCTCGACACGGGCATTCAATCTGGCCTGCAGCGCCAGATCGGCATTTCCCTGCGCCATTTTCAACCAGCGGGCTCGCTCTCCCCGCACCTTGCTGGTAATGCGAACCCGGCGCTTGGCCTGCCGGCTGAGCACCTCCTCCAGTAGCGCCTTGCCCTCTGGCTGTCTGCTGAGAATGATCTCGTTGGGGAGCGGTTTGTCGAGATAGTATTGGGAGACGAACGCCGCCAGGACCGTCTCTTCACTCGCCTCTTGAGGCACCTGGGGTTGGAACGACTTGTTACCCAGGTTTCGGCCTGAGCGGATATAGAAAACCTGCAAACAGGCGCTCCCCCCCTGCTTGGCCAGGGCCACGATATCAAGGTCCCCTCCCTCACCGCTCACATACTGCCTCTCCTGAATGCGTCTCAGGTGCTTGATCTGATCCCGATATCGGGCCGCCTCCTCAAATGCCAGGCTGTGGGAGGCCTGTTCCATGCGTCGCACCAGATCGTTGATCACCCGGCGCCCCTTCCCTTCCAGAAAGAGCACCGCATGCCCGACATCCGCGGCGTACTCCTCAGGGGTGACCATACTGACACAAGGTCCGCTACAACGCTTGATTTGATATTGCAGGCAGGGTCTGGAGCGATTGCGGAAAAAGCTCTCTTCGCACTGACGCACCGGAAACAGTTTCTGCAACAGCTGCAGGGTTTCCCGGGTCGATCCGGCACTGGGGTAGGGACCGAAAAAGCGCCCTTTGCCGCTACGCGCCCCGCGCCGGAACGAGAGCGCCGGATAGGGCTGGTCCGAGGAGAGATGGATATAGGGATAGCTCTTGTCATCCCGCAGCAGTATGTTGTATTTGGGTTTTAGGGACTTGATCAGGTGGTTTTCGAGGATCAGCGCTTCTGCTTCCGTATGGGTCACAATGATTTCGATCTGGACAATCTGCGACACCATCAGTTGGATTCGCCGGTTGAGACTGCGGGTAAAGTAGCTGGCTACCCGCTTCTTCAGATTCTTTGCCTTGCCGACATAGAGCACCATGCCGTCAGGGTCGATCATGCGATAGACACCGGGCCTGGAGGTCAACGTCTTGAGGAAGCTGCCGTGATCAAAGACCTGCTGAGCCATGGAACCGCTTTTCCCGCAGAGCCGTTTCAAACGGCATCAAGCGCCTCCCTGGCTCTGCGAAAGACCTGCTGAAACATCTTCGGTGTAAGCCGCCGGGTCTGAGTGTTGTAGCGGCTGCAGTGATAGGAATCGATCAACCGCAATTGATCGCTCAGCGCATGCTCCTTCCCATGGGAGAAGGGCAAGCGCTTTTGCCTGAGTCCCAAGGCCTTGACTATCGCCTGATGGGCGATCGACCCCAAGCCGACAACCAGGCTCTTCTCGGGCATGTTCCCCAGCTCTTCCCTCAGGTAACCGTTGCAGGTGTTGATTTCACTGCCGACCGGCTTATTCTGCGGCGGCAGACACTTCACCGCATTGGTGATCCGGCAATCGCGCAGCCGCAATCCATCCTGTCGGGAGCTCGCTATAGGCTGATTGGAGAAACCGAAATCATACAGTGTTTGATAAAGCAATATGCCGGCATGATCACCGGTAAAAGGGCGGCCGGTGGCATTGGCGCCATGCATCCCAGGCGCCAGACCAACAATCAACAGGCGTGCATCGGCATCGCCAAAAGACGCCACCGGTGCGGCGTGATAGTCAGGATAGTCGGCTCTTACCTGGCTGAGAAACTCAACCAACCGCGGACAGCGGCGGCATTGGATAGTCGATGACATTAATTATTTTCACTGTCTTTTAAGATACCGTGACGATATGCCAGCCGTGTCAGTTCGACATCGTTCTTGAGCGCCAGTTTTTCGTAGATACGCTGTCGATAGGTACTCACTGTTTTCGGGCTGAGCGACAGAATATCGGAAATCTCTTGGTTCTTTTGGCCTTCAAGAATTTGCAACAATACCTGGGTCTCCCGTGATGAAAGCACCTTGAAGGGATTATCCGAATACCCCTGCCACTCAGTCAAGGTGTGTTTCCTGGCCACATCCGAGGCGATATAGTGGTGGCCGTTGTAGACCGCCCGGATGGCGCGCAGCATTTCATCGGCCGGACAACCCTTGGTGAGAAACCCCATCGCCCCCACCTCGTGCAGTCGGGAGGGAAAAGGATCTTCATCCAGCACGGTCAGAGCAATCACCCTCAGATCAGGCTTGACCCGAAGCACCCTGCGGGTTGCCTCTATTCCGCCCATGCCTGGCATGTTGACATCCATCAAAACCACATCCGGAGATGTCTTCTTGACCAGCTCGATTGCCTCTTCACCGGTCGATGCCTCTCCGGCAACCTCAATATCGGATGCCTTGTCCAAAAGCCCCTTGACCCCGGTTCTGATCAGTTCGTGATCATCAACCAGTAGAACTTTTATCATTTTTGTATCTCATCAGATCCCTCTTAACGTTCACTGAAAGCCGGAAAACGCTTTCACCTACCCATGTGGCTTAGCACTATACCTATCGATTGTAAGTAATTTACCCCAAACAGGCGATCACGGCGAGTACTCCAAGCCATAAAATTACCCTGCGGCCAGTAGGAGATCAGCTCAATTCCGACATTGACAGCTCTCGATTAACTATTTGATTTTCATGCATAAAAGAATGGCCTTGCGCGACACAATAGCGCAGCCATTTTGAAAGAAACAGATTAATTCTCCAACGTTGCTCCAGGGTTGGATTCAATCCCCAGCGTTGTAACGGCAGCGTTGATTGTCGTAGATCGAGCACATCGATCTGCCTTGAGTCGTGATAGACCCTTAACATCGCATCCGGGTCTGGATAATCCCCAACCGCATGACTGAAATAGTAAGTCAGATGAACGAGACTGGTATAGGGGGTCTGTTCAATGGCTTCAAGATAGAGATCCATCCCCTGATCAAGACTCGATTGGTAGTTGCCCGCCATCAGCGCGAGATCAGGCGCCAGGCGCATCAGCAAGGCATAGTTTTCCTCGCTGAGATCCAATACCTTCCCCATGGTCGGCCTTGCGGACAACAGATATTTCATACTCCATGGGTAAGTGACAAGTCTCATGAGAAGATGCGACTCCTTGAGTCTGTTATCGATTGACTTCGGCGAGGCCGAAAATTGAGAAAAATCCACAAAAAAACCTGGATAAGCCATCTCATCCAGGGCTGGCCACTGCCCGCTGTCCACCCTATGAGCGCTACCCGGCTGAGTGTGCAGCCAGATTATATCGCCTTGAAGGAGTGTCAGGGTGCCTCGGTGGTTCTGAATCAGGCGTTCTGACCGCCCTGCTGTTCCGCCTCAATCTGGGCGCGGACTTCATCCATATCCAACTCGCCGGCCTTGCTCAGCAACTCGCGGAAAGCGGATTCGGGTAGAGCGCCCGGCTGGGAGAAGATAATAATATTGTCACGGAAAATCATTAACGTGGGTATGGAGCGCACTTGGAAGTGCATCGCCAACTCCTGTTCTTGTTCCGTATTGACCTTGCCGAAGACGATTTTCGGATGATCTTCCGACACCGTTTCGTAGGTTGGGGCAAAGGAGCGACATGGCCCACACCAGGGAGCCCAAAAATCGATAATCACGAAATCGTTTCCGGTTATCGTCGCCTCGAAGTTATCTTTTGTCAGTTCTACTACAGCCACGTTGCTGCCCCTTGTGAATGTTAAGAATTGGCACCGATAGTATCAGAATAGCCTATTAAATGCCTGCTGGATTCGCGCCTGTCTAGAATGGGATTTTTTGCGCGTAACCGACCGCCGGAGCTTGCCCGATGGCGGGGCAAAAGGCCGCATGGATATGCGGCCTTTCTCGCTTCGAGAATTGTTATCTTACCTCGCCAAGTCCCTGGAAAATCTGTTCGCGAATCTCATCAACACTGCCTACCCCGTTGATTTTGATGTACTTACAATTTCCCCTCTGAGCTTCATTTGAATAGAAGTTGATCAGCGGCTCGGTCTGATCATGATAGACCTTGAGACGCGCCTTTACGGTCTCCTCCTGATCATCATCGCGCTGAATCAGCGCTTCACCCGTCAAGTCATCCTTGCCCTCTGTCTTGGGGGGATTGTATAGAATATGATAGGTGCGGCCGGATGCCAAATGGACGCGACGCCCCGACATGCGTTTGATGATCTCCCCGTCCGGCACACCGATCTCCACCACGGCATCGACCGGCACACCGGCCTGTTTCAGGGATTCCGCCTGGGGAATAGTGCGTGGAAAGCCATCGAAGAGATAACCGTTTTTACAATCATCGTCGGCGATGCGCGCCTTGACCATCCCCATGATGATCTCATCCGAGACGAGTCCCCCCTCGTCCATGATCTTCTTTGCCGCCGCGCCCAGTTCGGTACCAGCCTTGACGTGCGCCCGCAACATATCCCCGGTGGAGATTTGCGGAATCTGGTACTTATCTTTGATGTAGTTGGCCTGTGTACCCTTACCGGCGCCTGGTCCACCGAGCAGTATGACACGCATATTGAATCTCCTTAGCTAGTTATTCGACGCGGTGGAGTTTGCCATGCCCTGCCCGGCTGAACCAGTTGAGGCTATCAATAGGCGGATACAGGGGGTTTATGAACCCCCCATGCCGCAACTCGCCTTCGGGTGGGGCCGTCAGTTTGCCGCAAGCTTCAGCATCAAACTGTTCAGCCGCCGCACGAAGGCGGCGGGATCATCCAACTGCCCCCCTTCCGCGAGCTGCGCCTGGTCAAAAAGCACCTTGGTCAGGTCGCCGAATCGCTCCTCGTCCGGTTCGCCTTCAAGCTGCTCCAACAGCGGGTGGGTGGCGTTGATCTCCATAATCGGCTTGGTTTGAGGGGCATCCTGACCCACTGACTTGAGGACCCTGGCGAGGTTGGCGCTCATATCATGCTCCTCCACCACCAGACAGGCGGGCGATTCCGTCAGCCGCTGGCTCACTCGAATCTCCTTGACTGACTCACCCAACACATCCAGCATTTTCTGCAGCAGGTTTTTGTGTTCCTCGGTCTGTTTCTCCTTGCTCTCCTTCTCCTCCTTGTCCTCCAGTTCGCCCAGATCAAGCGCGCCTTTGGCAACCGATTGCAGGGATTTGCCATCGAATTCGGTCAGGCTGGTAACCAGCCATTCATCGACCCGGTCGGAGAACAACAAGACTTCGATTCCCTTCTTTTTCAATACTTCGAGATGGGGACTGTAGCGGGCCGCCGCGGGCGAATCCGCGGTGATGTAGTAGATCTTCTCCTGTCCTTCCTGCATCCGCGAGACGTAGTCGGCCAGTGAGACGGTCTGGTCGTCCGTGTCGTTGTGGGTCGAGGCGAAGCGTAACAGCCCGGCAATCCGCTCCCGGTTGGGAAAGTCTTCCGCCGGCCCTTCCTTGATGACCTTGCCGAACTGGTCCCAGAATGCCTGATATTGCGCTTTATCCTCTTCCGCCAGCTTCTCCAATGCGCTGAGAATCCGCTTGACATTGGCTTGGCGAATGGTATCGATCTTACGGTTGTGCTGCAGAATCTCACGGGAGACGTTGAGCGGCAGGTCATCCGAATCGACCACTCCTTTGATGAAGCGCAGATAGCGGGGCATGAGTTTTTCAGCCTCGTCCATGATGAAGACCCGGCGCACGAAGAGCTTGACGCCGTGAGTCTGCTCCCTGTCCCACAGATCGAATGGCGCCCGCTTGGGTACGAACAACAGCGCTGTGTATTCGTTGTTGCCCTCGACCCGGTTATGCACATGGATCAGGGGATCCTCGAAATCGTGGGAAACGTGCTTATAGAACGCGTTATACTCCTCTTCCGAGATCTCCGAACGATTGCGCATCCACAAGGCCGTTCCGGTATTGACACGCTCGAACTCCGGGGTCTCCGGCTTCTCCTCGTCCTTGTCATAGTACTCCTTCTCCATCTCCACCGGAATGGTGATGTGGTCGGAAAACTTGGAAATGATGCCGCGCAGGCGAAAGTTTTCGAGAAATTCCTTTTCATCCTCGCGCAGGTGCAGAATCACATCCGTGCCGCGAGTCGGCTTGTCGATGTTTTCGATAGAGTATGAGCCCTCGCCATCGGACTGCCAGCGCACGCCGTGCTCCTCTCCCAAACCGGCGCGGCGGGTCAGCAGGGTCACCTTGTCGGCAACGATGAAGGCGGAGTAGAAACCCACACCGAACTGGCCGATCAGTTCGCTGTCCTTGGCCTGATCCCCGGACATGGCTTCGAAGAATTTGCGAGTTCCGGAACTGGCGATGGTGCCGATGGTCTCGGATACCTCTTGTCGGCTCATGCCGATGCCGTTGTCCGAGATAGTGACGGTTCCCGCCTCTTTGTCCAAGGTCACGCGGACCTTCAATTCCGTTTCATCCTCAAACAGCGCCTCATCGGTCAGGGCCTCGAATCTCAGTTTCTCCGCCGCATCGGAGGCATTCGAGATCAACTCGCGGAGAAATATCTCCTTGTTGCTGTAGAGAGAACGGATTACCAGGTTGAGTACCTGGCTGACTTCTGCCTGAAACGCCAGGGTTTCCTTGTGGGCTTCAACGGTCATGGTTGATTTCAGCCTCCAACGGGTTATGTGTACGGATATTGATAAATGGGGATCACCTCATCGGATGATTCCGTCATACCATGTGGGGACAGCCGCCGGGAATTTCAAGTCAAAACCGGGTGTTGAAACTGACGCTGACGTGATTCTCCTCATAACTGCCCGCTTCCGGATCGGCGTCTCTCTCCATGTGGGACAGGCTCATGGCGACGGAAGCGTCGCTACCCAGCTGATAGCTCAGCCCCAGTGACGCCACCCATTGATCATAGGTCAACAGCGCCTCATCGTGATCATGCCAAGTGATCTCGACGACGCCCTCAGTGAGCCGGGTAAGCCTGCGCACAAAGTTCAAGGCGATATCCAGATCCTCGGTGTCTCTGGCGGAGTCGTCGTAGATGCGTTCGGTATAGGCGCCTCTGATTCCACTCAGGGTCCTGGGGGTCTGGTAGGTGAATTCGATGATGGATCGCTGTATTTCATAGAAATCCTCGGTCAGAGCCGGGGTAGTGCCGCTTCGAGTGACGCTGCGGGCGTCTTCAAGTATCGGATCCCGCACCAGATTGCCGAACGCGTCCTGACGCTGGAAAAGTGTCTGTCTGCCCACCTCATCCCGCGCGCTGATAAAGTCCCGCTCATATTCGGCGGTAAACAGGGTCCGGCTCGATCGGTGACTGAAATCGACAAAATAGTCATCGCCAAAGGAGCGCTCGCCAAAACCCGCGGCAATGCGCGTCCTCGGCGTGGGGGTGTAGATGGCGCCCAGACTCCAGAGAGAACCGTCACTGTCTTCCGTCACGGCCAGGACATACTCCTCATAGCCGGCGGCAAAGGCCAATGCCCATTGATGGGTCAACTGTTGCACCAACTCGGCCCTGAAGATCGATGACTCGTTGTCGTCATCCAACGATTCGTAATCCACCCGCTTCTGAAAGGCCGACACCTCCCAAATCTGGTTGGTGAAATAGCTGCCGCTACCCAGCACGATATCCACGCTATGCCCGACGCTGTCGCTCGGGCCATCCTCGGAGTAGTCCACCCTATCCCCGGTATAGCGAACCTCCAAAACACTATAGCCGCCGAATCGAGCCGTGAGATAGGGACTCAGGCCGACAGCATAGACATCGGTATCGTCAGCCGTGCCGGTCAATCCATTGAGGCCGACCCGTCCGCTACTGGTGACATTGCTCCTGTCAGCATTCGCCCATCCATCCAAAAAGAGAGTGTTTTCATAGAGTTCCACATTACCCTCGGCGCGGAGGAGATGGACGACTTCATTATCTTCGGTGTCCTGCCAATAGTGCCGATACTCAGGCGCATAGTTGAAATCGAGCGAGGCCCGTGCGCCCTCCTTGTAGAGAGAGAGGCTGGGCCTGACCCGGGTGATGGAGTCATCCTCCTCATTATCCTGAGTCAGTAGCGCGTTGTCGGTGTAGACCTGTTCAACCAGGATGGCAGGGGAGATGATCCAATCGGCGGCCGTGACAGCGGATGTGGAACAAGCGAATGCGATGCACAACGCCAACTGGAGCGATGGACGTTCTCCCAATCCAAAAACAGGTTCCTTAGGCTTATCGATCATCCTATGGGTAGTCATTTGTGGCCTCATCGTACAGCCCGGGATAGCCGGTTGGCGCGGGCTGGTTTTGTAGATAAGTCGACAAGATTACTCAGGAAGGGATAATATGTCGAGGCGTTGATAGTACATTATGTGCGTCCCATCGCCATACCTCCCCCCACATCAGGGTTCCGTTTCCGTCATTCGCAGGAAAAAAAAACAACCAGCCCCTGAAGCATTCGTAACTCATTGATTATAAATAAACACCATTTCAGTTCGTCATCCGCTGTATCACTCACTTCAATTCACCCTGCCGGGTGTGATTGAATAGCGGACTCGAACTCAACCCAAAGTCGGCATCAACGGAATCATGGATACAGTCACCATCACCACTCAACCCTTCAGTGACCAGCGCCCCGGCACATCCGGTCTTCGAAAAAAGGTCAAAGCGTTTCAGGTTCCGCACTACCTGGAAAACTTCGTCCAGGCCATCTTCGATACCCAAACCGACCTGAGAGGGGGGACCGTGGCGCTCGGCGGGGATGGGCGCTTCTATAATCGGGAGGCGATTCAGATCATTCTACGCATGGCGGCTGCAAACGGGGTCAAGCGTGTGCTGCTCGGCCAGGGCGGACTGCTCTCCACGCCGGCGGCTTCATGCCTGATCCGCAACTACAAGACCAACGGCGGGATCATCCTCTCTGCCAGCCACAACCCCGGCGGCCCGGATGAGGACTTCGGCATCAAATTCAACACTCCGAATGGGGGGCCAGCCCCGGAATCGGTGACCGAGGCGATTTTTGAACGGACGAAATCGATTACAGAATACGCCATTATTGAGAGCCAGGCCGTGGATCTGGACCAGCCCGGTGAGCTAACCCTGGGCGACACCCGTATCCAGATCATCGATTCGGTCAAGGATTATGCCGATATGATGATGCAGCTATTTGATTTCGAACGTATCCACCAACTCTTCAATTCCGGCGTCTTCAGCATGCGCTTCGACGCCATGCATGCCGTCACCGGGCCCTACGCCAAATACATTCTTGAAGGTCTGCTTGGGGCCCAGCCGGGAACCGTGATCAATGGAGAGCCGAAAGTCGATTTCGGCGGTGGACACCCCGACCCGAATTTGGCGCATGCCCATGAACTTGTCAGCCTTACCAGCGGTCCGAACGCCGTTGATTTCGGCGCGGCCTCCGACGGCGACGGTGACAGAAACATGATCCTGGGACGAAACTTCTTCGTTACCCCGAGCGACAGCTTGGCGGTGATGGCCGCCAATGCCCATTTGATCAAAGGTTATGCGACAGGCATCAGCGGCGTGGCCCGCTCCATGCCCACCAGCCAGGCGGCCGACCGGGTGGCGGAACGGTTAGGACTAACCTGTTACGAAACCCCCACCGGCTGGAAGTTCTTCGGCAATCTTCTGGATGCGGGAAAGATCAGCCTGTGCGGCGAAGAGAGTTTCGGAACCGGCTCGAATCACATTCGGGAAAAGGACGGTCTGTGGGCAGTGCTTTTCTGGCTCAACCTGCTTGCGGTTAAGCAACAGTCGGTGGAGATGATCGTAAAGGCGCATTGGAAAAGCTTCGGCCGGAATTACTACACGCGCTACGACTATGAAGCCATCGACAAACCCGCCGCCGAAGGCTTGATGGTGCATCTGCGGAGTAAACTGGGCAGCCTTCCCGGCCAGACGCTCGACAATTACCAAATAGCGTATGCCGACGATTTCGCCTATGCCGATCCCGTCGACGGCAACCGCACCGAACACCAGGGCATCCGCATTGGTTTCGAGGATGGTTCGAGAATCGTCTTTCGGCTCTCCGGCACGGGTACGGAGGGAGCGACCCTCAGGCTCTACCTGGAAGCCTTTGAGCCAGATCCGTCCAAACAGACCCAAAGCACCGAAACCGTCATGGAGCGGTTGGTGAACATCGCCCTCGCCCTGGCCGAAATCGGACAGAGAACCGGACGCACAGAACCGACTGTAATCACATGAGTAGTGCTGGACAATCAGACACAGAATAGCCTATAAATCAGCGGTAGCGGAATCTCATACAACACCACTAATATCCGCATCTTTAAAATCACCACCATTCGGGAGCCACAGCATGAATAAGAAGCAGGAAAAGGGACAGCTAAAAACAGCTAAAAAGAAAACCGCCAAAGCAAAAGCCACCACCAACAGGAAGCTGGTAAGCAAAAAGACTGCCACGAAAAAACGGGTCGTCAAGAAAGCCTCGGCCAAGGGTGTGCCGGTCAAGCAGGTCATCAGCCCCCGCGAGCGTTACGAAATGATTGCCACCATGGCCTACTATCGTGCCGAACAAAGAAATTTCGAACCCGGCTACGACATCCAGGATTGGCTGGATTGCGAAAGCACCATCGACGATATGATGAAAGGACACTGAGTGATCGTCATTCCGGCCTTCGCCGGAATGACGTGGTTTCAATCGATCAGAACTTCATACCAGCCCGCGTCCAGGTTCGTTGACCTGAATCGCCTCAGGATTGAAGGGATCCGCGTTGGCCCGATTGATATGGTAGGCATAGCGCTTATCGAAGACGTTGTCGATGCCGAAGCTGAGATCCGCATTGTCGCGCAGGATATAGTCCGAGACATCGTTGTATTAACCCGGCACCATAATAGGCTGTCACATCGCTATTCCAACCGGCGCCCTGCCACTGATACCCGATCTCGAACTGGTAATGCCGCTCAGGCTCAAGTTCAGGATTACCCACCCAACTGGCATCCATCCCTGTCATCATATTGCGGGAAAAGCTGGCCAGATAACGCTCCGTGGCGTCCGCGGTTCTGAGACTGCGGCTGAACACGACCTATTTGGTCGCCGGGTTAATAGCAAGCACTCCCAGCCTGCTCAGTTGATGTATGACAAACCACCGCAGGCGAAAAAAAGCCGCTCCTCTCCCCGCCCCGGGTGCATCATACGACCCCCTCCCGGTATGCTCAAACCGATGAGCGCTAAACCCGGTCAAACATCCGGGTTAACCTGATGGTGAATTTCTGAAAGAATCCGCTTTATGAACCCAGCAGAGACAACATTGGGAGTTTCCGGCCATGCATGACCGCCAGACCCTCGCCAGGGCGTTTCAGCAGCTGTTGCCGAGCGACTGCGTAATCTTTCGCGAGGAGGAGCTGATCCCCTATGAGTGCGACGGCCTCTCCGCCTATCGCCGGGTGCCGCTGATCGTGCTCCTGCCCTATACCGCGGATCAGGTCGAGGCCATCTTGAAATTCTGCCACCGAAAACAGATCCCGGTGGTAGCCCGGGGCGCCGGCACCGGGCTGTCCGGCGGCGCACTACCCCATGAACAGGGGGTGCTGCTCAGCCTGGCCAGACTGAACAAGATTCTGGAAATCGATGCTGAAAACATGCAGGCCCGGGTCCAACCGGGGGTACGCAACCTGGCCGTAAGCGAAGCGGCAAGGCCCCATGGACTCTACTACGCCCCCGACCCCTCATCTCAGATCGCCTGCTCCATCGGCGGCAACGTGGCGGAGAACGCCGGCGGTGTGCACTGTCTGAAATATGGCCTGACCCTGCACAATGTCCTGCAACTGACCCTGATCACCATCGACGGCGAGAAGATCACCCTCGGCACAGGTGGATTGGACGCCCCCGGCCTGGATCTCTTGACCCTGATCACAGGATCGGAGGGGATGTTGGGGGTAGTGGTGGAGGTGCGGGTGAAACTGCTGCCGATCCCGACCTGCCAACAGGTCGTGCTGGCTGCCTTCGATGACGTGGAGACCGCGGCAAACGCCGTGGCCGAGATCATCGCCCAGGGGATTCTGCCGGCGGGCCTGGAGATGATGGACAACCTCTCGATTCGCGCCTCCGAGGATTTTGTCCATGCGGGGTATCCCACCGATGCCGAGGCGATCCTGCTGTGTGAAGTCGACGGCGTCGATGATGAGGTGGCGGAGGAGATCGGCCAGGTTCGGCAGATACTGCTCAAATCGGGGGCCGCTCAGGTTCGGACTGCGGCGGATGAGCAAGAACGGATACGATTCTGGGCCGGTAGAAAAAACGCCTTCCCTGCGGTGGGACGGCTGTCGCCTGACTACTACTGCATGGACGGCACCATCCCCCGCAGTCAGTTGGGTAAGGTATTGAAGCATATCGGCGAGATGTCTGATCGCTATGGCCTGCGCTGCGCCAATGTCTTCCACGCCGGCGACGGCAATCTCCACCCACTGATCCTCTACGACGCCAATATTCCCGGCGAACTGGAACAGGCGGAGCGCTTTGGCGGAGAGATCCTGGAGCTCTGCGTGGCCGTCGGCGGTACGATTACCGGAGAACACGGAGTCGGGATGGAGAAGATCAATCAGATGTGCGTCCAATTTACCGACCAGGAGCTGGAGACCTTCCACGCGGTAAAGGCGGTGTTCGATCCGCACAATCTGCTCAACCCTGGAAAGGCCATTCCGACCCTCAATCGCTGTGCCGAGTTCGGCGCCATGCATGTGCACGCCGGCAAGCTGCGTTTTCCCGAGCTGGAGCGTTTCTGATGGCCTCGGACAGAGACGACGCCCGACAACTGCAGGCTCTGGTGCTGGATGCCTGCCATGCCAAACGCCGTCTGCGACTGGTCGGCAGCAACAGCAAAGGTTTCTACGGCCGGGTGGCCGAGGGAGAGACGCTGTCCCTCTCCGATCACAGAGGCGTCGTCAGCTACGCGCCCACTGAACTGGTCATCACGGCGCGGGGGGGGACCCCCCTGGTGGAGATCGAGCGGCTGCTGGCGGAGAAGGAACAGATGCTGCCCTTCGAACCCCCTCACTTCAACGGCGGCGGGACCATCGGTGGGGCCGTTGCTGCCGGCCTCAGCGGACCAAGACGGCCCTGGGGCGGGGCCCCGCGGGATCTGCTTCTCGGGATCAAACTACTCGACGGGCGGGGGCGCATTCTCAACTTTGGCGGTCAAGTGATGAAAAATGTGGCGGGCTACGATCTCTCTCGCCTGATGGCCGGCGCACTGGGAACCCTGGGCATACTCCTCGAGGTATCCGTGAAGGTGTTGCCCAAGCCTCCCCAGGAGCATACCTTGATGTTCTTTTCCGAGGATCGCAATCCATGGAAGGTGATGCGCGACCTTCTCGGCAAGGCCATCCCCATCACCGCCACCTGCAGTCAGGGCAAGCGTCACAAACTGCGCCTGGCCTGCAACGAGCGCCGATTGAAACAGATTCAAACGACCCACGGGCTGGAAACGATCGAGAATCAACAGGAGTTCTGGCAAGCCTTACGCGATCAGGAGCTGGACTTCTTCCAATGCAAGGCCCCGCTGTGGCGCATCTCCCTACCACCGGCGGCCGTTCTCGACCCGGGTAATGAGACCTTGAACGAATGGGCCAACGCCCAACGCTGGCTGGTGTCCGAAAGACCTGCCGAAGAGATCCGCGCCCTGGCGGAAGAACAGACCGGCCACGCCACCCTTTTCCGCTATGGAGACCGCAGCGGCGAACTGTTTCACCCGCTCCAGCCGCGGCTGGCCGAGATACAACGACAGCTAAAGCAGGTGTTCGATCCCAATGGCATATTCAATCCGGGAAGGCACTACTCCCACTACTGATGGTTGCGCTTCGGTTTAGAGGCCTGCATGCAGTGCTGCATCTGTTCCATGGATGCGCTTTCAGAAAAACACTTCTTCATGGCAGAGCCGATCATGATAGAGCGATCCAGAAACTGCATCATGCCTTTTTTGACCTCGGCGTTAAACACGATATCCTTCGGCCCTTTCGAAGCCGCCTGCCCTTCCGGCATGCCTGGCATGGGCCCCATCTTTTCCCGTATCTCCTTCTCCATGGCGGTCATGATCTCTGTGCACTTTTCGAATGCCGCCTGGTCCTCTGCCTTCTCCAGGCAGGCCCTGGTCTGCTGCATCGCGGGCAGGCTTTTCTCCATCATCGGCAGCATCTTCTGTTTCGACTCCTCGAAGAACTGCTGCGGGTCCACGTTCCCTCCAGAGGGCGGCGGCTGGGCAAACAGCAGCGAAGGAAGCAACAGCATCAATGCAAGCAGTTTCATGAAACATCTCCTCGTAACGGTTTGATTTCGGGCTGAATGTGACATATCAGGGTTAATTGCAGACCATACCTTAAAGCGTCGTCGCGAAACAGTGACATCATCCCTCTTCACATCAAGGTCTTGGAGCGGCAAAAATAGAACACCGATGATGTGCGGCCTAACACCCGGATCGCGCGGGGCTGTATTTTCAGAGTCGAGCCGTTAGAATCCCGGGCTCCAGTCACCATTGCAGGAGATCTCCGTGGCAGAAAAAAGAGTCGATGTCGCCATTCTCGGGTCGGGAACAGCCGGACTGAACGCGACCAGCCAGGTCGGACCGAGCGGCAAGCGCTTTCTTCTCATCAACGGCGGTGAACCCGGCACCACCTGCGCCAGGGTCGGATGCATGCCCTCCAAAGCGCTGATTCAGGTCGCCGAGGACTATCACCGGAGAACCCATCTGAACCGCTACGGCGTCGACGGCCATACTGAGTTGTCCATCCATATCCCGGAAGCCATGGAGCACGTGCAGGATCTGCGCGACAACTTCGTCGACCGGGTGCTCGCCAACAGCACCGATAACATGGGAGACAAGTTCATCGAGGCCTATGCCCGATTCGCCGATCCACACACCCTGGAGCTCGACAACGGCGAGCGGGTAACGGCGGAGAAGATCATCATCGCCACCGGATCGCGTCCCGTCATCCCCGCCGCCTGGGAGGCCTTTGGCGACAGGGTGCTGACCACCGACACCTTTTTCGAACTCGAAGACTTGCCCAAATCGGTGGCTGTCGTCGGTCTCGGCGTGATCGGCCTGGAGCTGGGCCAATCGCTCAGCCGGCTCGATATCAAGGTTCACGGATTCGACATGGCACAAACTATCGGCGGGAGCAGCGATCCAGAAGTCTCGAAGATGGCCCTGGAGATCATGCAGCGGGAATTTCCCATCTATCTGGGACACGCGGTCGAAATAACCGAACAGGGCGAGCAGCTACTCGTCACCGCCGGCGAACACTCGGTGGTGGTGGATAAAGTGCTGGCGAGTCTGGGGCGGATCCCGAACGTTGACGGCCTGGCCCTGGAAAACAGCGGCCTCGAACTTGACGACCGCGGCATCCCCCTGTTTAACCCCAACACTATGCGGTGCGGCGACTCCCATATCTTCATTGCCGGCGATGTGAATGGAGAACGTCCCATCCTGCACGAGGCCGGTGATGAAGGAAAAATCGCCGGATATAATGCCGTTAATGACAAGGTTAGGGCATTCAGGCGCAAGATCCCGTTGGCGATCAATTTTTGCGTCCCCAATATCTGTCTTGTGGGGAAAAACTACAGCGAGCTGGACCAGGAGAAGACGGCCATCGGCGAGGTCAGGCTGGCCCCCGTGGGACGCGCCATGATCATG
Organism: Candidatus Thiodiazotropha sp. (ex Epidulcina cf. delphinae); assembly: GCA_025656455.1. Classification (GTDB taxonomy): domain Bacteria; phylum Pseudomonadota; class Gammaproteobacteria; order Chromatiales; family Chromatiaceae; genus Thiodiazotropha. Next base: position 98,741 of record JAHXHS010000010.1, read on the forward strand.
GGGCAGAACCGCGGCATCATTCGCGTTTACGGGGACAAATCCAGCGGCATCATACTCGGCGCAGAGATGATTACCATCCGGGGGGAGAACCTGGCCCATCTCCTCAACTGGGCCGTCTCGCAACAACTTACCGTCGGCGAGCTGATCCGCATGCCCTTTTACCATCCGGTCATAGAAGAGGCGTTACAGGCAGCGCTCAACAACCTGTACGGCCAAGTGGAAAAGAAAAACGAAGGCCCGATCAAAGAACTCTACCTGCTCTAACGGGAGGGGGCAGACGCCGGACCGTTTGCCGGGTCCGGTTTCTCGCCCGGATGGACGATGACGGGGCCGCAAATGCATGTGAATCACCGCAAATCTATGCAAATGACTCTATCCCGCGTTGCAGCCCTTGTTAATGGAGCAACCATTGACTGCGGACTGCGCCTGCACCCCAAGGGCACTTCCTTCGGGCGACTCGAGTCATTTGTGGGCCTCTGAAAACGTCAAACAGTATAGGCCACTACACTAGGGATAACCCTAGCTCGGGTTATTCCCATCTAACAATTTCTCGGATTATCGTGCTTAATTACAGCGCATGGATTGAGTTGTTATGCCTTGATTAACCGCAGCAGCCAATCCATGCTGTTCATCTAAACCAGACAGGAGATAAAACGTGCGTTTCAGGGGCCGGAGTCAGGTCGATCCAGGTTATTTCCACTCGATTCTAAACCAACGGGCACGACAGAATCGAGATCCAGATGGACCGCACCTGGTTCCGCCCCACCTCGATACCGATAGGGCACGTCACAATCATTGGCTGGTTTCGATGATTCATCGTCTGAGTGTAAGAGCTCCATTGTATAGACTGGTTCGTCGGTTAGCCGACATCACCCATTGAAGATGCCGCTGGCAAGGAGGCCGCTGCCATGCATGGAGGGATCAATGTTCGGCACCCTTCTCTGGGTGGTGTCGGCTAACCGACGAACCCTTTTTATTAACCCGGCAGCCAAATATGTTACGTTCAGGGCTTCAAGCATGCCCTTGATCAAGAGCATGCTTGAAGCCCCTAACCAATTGATCGAGTATAGGACATTACACTAGTAAAGACAGGCCGCTGTATGCCGGGTTAATAGCAGCATCACCCTATGCCGCATTGGCGAGCAGGATGGCCCGACGCGGCGCCGGGTAACCCTCTATGGTCAGACCCGAATCAAGCGGGTCGAGATAGTCTGACAGGGATTCAAAACGCATCCACTGCGTGGCGCGTTGCTCTTCGACACGGGTAACCGAAACATCTATCAATCTCACATTGGTAAATCCCGCGCGCTGTAGCCAGCTTTGTAGTGTCTTTGGCGTGGGAATGAACCAGACATTTCGCATTTTGGCATAACGCCCTTTCGGGACTAACACCTCACCCTCTCTACCTTCGATGACCAGCGTCTCCAAAACCAGTTCCCCGCCTCTGCGTAAGGCACCCTTGAGTTCGGCAAGATGGGCTAACGGCGACTGGCGATGGTAGAAGACGCCCATGGAGAAAACCGTGTCAAAGGCCCTCAGTTCAGCGGGCACCTGCTCGATACCGAGGGGAAAAAGATGGGCCGGCTGATGATGACCGAGAAAATGTTTCATGGCCTCGAATTGGATAACGAATAACTGGGTCGGATCGATGCCGATCACCAGCGCCGCCCCCTCGCCTAGCATGCGCCAGGCATGGTAGCCGTTCCCGCAACCGACATCCAGCACGACCCGGTTCGCCAGCGGCACAATATGCGGTTGCAGGCGCTGCCATTTCATATCGGATCGCCACTCAGTATCAAGATCAATACCGCACAGCTCGTAGGGTCCCTTGCGCCAAGGGTGAAGCCGCTGCAAGGCATCGATCACCCGGATCCGGGTCGGCTCGTCGCAATCGTCCACGCCGCCTGCCCTTACCCTGGCGCTACGAAGATCGACTGAGGAGATCGGCATATCCGGCAACTGCCCCAAGGCCTCACGCCACGCCACCATATCCCCATGGCATTTATCGCGCCAGACTGTAGCAACCTGCTGTGGCAGCACCTCAAGCCACGGGGCCAAAGGCCCATCCATAAAGGGCAGCCGCCATTCCCACCCTTTATTCATTTGGCTCTTCCCCTATTCGGGTGGGTAAAAAGGTCAAATGCAACAAACCCTATCAAGCAGGGCTTGTCCGCAAATGAACGCGAATAAACGCAAATTTACTGTGCGTGATCTCATACCATGGCTCCGCTTATCCGGTGTTTATCCTCGCAGTTCATCCCTCACCCATTGATTTAGAGAAAGATAGGCCGTCTTGTGCCGGGTTAATAGAACCCACCATCCGCAAAGAATCTTCAGACCTTGCATGCTTGATGAGAGATATTTTGTAATGATAGAAAACCATCAAGGCAAACGACAGGATGGATTATTTACATTTGCGTTCATTCGCGGACAATCAGTTTTGAGTTGGAGAACTGAACCCTAGTGATTTGTATGATCTACCCACCCGATCAGGAGAAGAGCCATTCATTTAATCGCCAGCAGGGAGACAAAGTTGAAACACTGAAACCAGACTTCAACGGTACTGAAACCCACCTTGTGCAACCTTTGCCTATGGCATGCCAAGGTCTCCGGTATGAGGACATCCTCAAGTGCGGTCCGTTTCTGGCTGATCTCCAGCTCGGAATAGCCCTGAGTCTTTTTGAACCCGTGATGCATCTCGGTGAACAGCTGCTGGGTAAGATCGTCCGGCAGGGCGATCTTTTCGGAGAGCAGCAACAGACCATCCGGTAACATCCCCTCATAGATACCCTGCAGAAGAGGAAGCCGATCAGCCGCGGGAATGAACTGCAAGGTAAAATTCAGGGTCACCATCGATGCCTGACGAATCCGGATATGGCGTATGTCTGCGCATATCAGTTCGACTGGCGGGCCCTGCCCCTTATCCGCTAGACGCTCTCTGGCGCCGGCTAGCATGGCGGGTGAGTTATCGACGGCAACGATGAGAAAATCCTTATTTTTCACGGCAGATCGAATCGCCTGCGTTGCCGCGCCCAGGGAACAGCCCAGATCGTAACAACATGAGCCTGGTTTCACCCGCTGTGCCGCCAGGGTCCCGGTCATGTTGATAATCGTGCCATAACCGGGAACCGACCGATTTATCATATCGGGAAAAACATTCGCTACCCGCTCGTCGAACACGAAATCGGCAACGTTTTCCTTGGCATCCGCGTACAGCCTGTCTCTATTCACGAAGGAAACAGATCCCTGTCCTGGGCAGCCCGCTCTCCCGCTTCCACATCCACCAGGCTCAGCAACACCCCTCCCAGGATGAACAGCAGGCTGATCGAGAGGATTGAGAGTCGGGCGTCACCGGTGAGAAGCGCGATCCAGCCCATCAGCATCGGTCCCAGAACGACAGCGAATTTACCCAGCATATTGTAGAATCCGAAAAACTCCGCCGACTGATGGCGGGGAATCAGGCGGGCAAAGAGGGAACGTGAGAGCGCCTGTATCCCTCCCTGCACCAGACCAATGGCCATCGCCAACAGGTAGAACTCCCATACCGAATCCATATGGTAGGCCCAGACCAGGATAAGCAAGTAGATAAAGATAGCCAGCATGATACCTTGTTTGGGGCCCCGCCTGCCGCCGATCGAGCCGAAAAAGAGTGCTGCCGGAAAACCGATGAACTGGGTGATCAAAAGGGCAATCATGAGGTTGTTCGCATCAAACCCGATGGAGAGCCCGAAGTCTACCGCCATTCTGACAATGGTATCCACGCCGTCGATATAACACCAGTAGGCCAGAAGAAAAAGAAAGGTCATACGCAGCTGCTTGAGCTTGCCGAAGGTACCAGCCAATTGGCGAAATCCGGCCGAGACCCATCCCTTCCGTACCGCATTATCGGATGAAGGCTCCTTGACCAACAGAAACAGGGGAATGGAGAAGAGCGCCCACCAGACAGCAACGCTGATAAACGAAAGCCTGACCGCTTCCGCCGCATTCTCGAGTCCGAAGGCCTCAGGATAGAGGGTCATCAGCACATCGCCAGCAAACAACAATCCCCCGCCCAGGTAACCGAAGGCGAAACCATAGGCTGAAACCCGATCATAATGTTGCCTCCGGGCAACCGATAGCAACAGGGCATCATAGAAAATATTGCCCCCGGAAAATCCCAGTACGCCGAAGCCATAGAGGATCAGCGCCATCACCCAGTTACCCATGGCTACCAGATAGAGGGCGCCGGTCATGACAATGCCCATGGCGGCGAAAAACAGCAAAAAGCGCTTTTTCGCACCAGCCTGGTCTGCCAACGCGCCAAGCAACGGCGCCAGGCAGACAATGATGATGCTTGCCAGTGAGTTGGCCATTCCCAGACGAAATGTGCTCTCCGCGGCTGTCGCTTCCACGCTCCAGAATTGCTTGAAAAAAACCGGAAAGAATCCCGCCATCACGGTGACGGCGAATGCGGAATTCGCCCAGTCATAGAGACTCCACGCCAACACCCCGGGCCGTCCAAGAAGCCGCCTGCTCCGTCCCATCCCTTAGTCTTCGGCCTGCTGATCGGTGAGGGTGAGATTGGCACTGATGGCCATTCGCACCAGATCGGCAAGGGAACCGGCTTCCATCTTTTCCATGACCCTGGCCCGATGGGCCTCCACGGTCTTGGCGCTGACCCCCAAACCCGTGGCAATCTCCTTGTTCGCCTTGCCATTGGTCACCATCACCATCACTTCATGCTCCCGTGGTGTCAGACGCGCCAGACGGGTTGCTATCTCTGCCCTTTGCGACTGCATATCCCGTTGCTTCACATCCAGCGCCATCGCATAGCGGATATTCTCAAGCAGCAGTTCATCATTGAAGGGTTTCTCGATAAAGTCGACCGCGCCCGCCTTCATCGCCCGCACCGCCATGGGCACATCGCCGTGACCGGTGATAATGATCACCGGAATGGCGATCTGATTGGCCTGCAGATACTCCTGCAACTCAAGACCGCTCATCCCCGGCATGCGCACATCCAGCAGCAGACAACCTGACCGGCCGGGGTAGTAGCTGCCGATAAAGGCATCCGCTGACTCAAAGGTCTCCACCTCCATGGAAACCGATTCAATCAGCCATTTGAGAGAGTTTCGCATTGCCTGGTCATCATCCACCACGAAAACTGTCGGTCGTTTACTCATCGTCAAAAACCTGCTAATTCGAGTGTCGGGTCGGTTGGAAGAATCACATGAAAGCTTGCGCCTTTGCCGATCTTGGAGATGACCTCAATCCGCCCATTGTGATCCTGCATGATCTTTTGACTGATTCGCAATCCCATGCCCATGCCGCTCTCCTTGGTTGAAAAGAAAGCATCAAACAGATGCTTGAGGGTGTCTGCCTCCATCCCGGGTCCGGTATCCCTGACGAGTACCATCACCTTCCCGGCATCAATTTTTCGAGTCTGCAACAGCAGTCTTCTCTGATCGGGAGCGACCTGCTTCATGGCATCGATCCCATTGCGAATCAAATTCAGCAATACTTGTTCAATCTGCACCAGATCGACCTGAACAGGCAACACCTGTTCACTGAGATCGAGAGAGATCTCAACCTGTTGCCGGTTGGCCTCGGACTCGATGAACGAGGTGACCTCCAACACCAGATGATTGAGATTCACCACCTCGTGCTCTTGCGGACGTTTCACCACCAAGCTGCGAAGGCGCTTTATGATCTCACCGGCGCGTTCTGCCTGAGCGGTGATCTGCGCCATGGCGTCCACCAGCTCCGCCTCGCCGCCGATGCCCGATTGCAAACGCCGGACACAGCCGCTGGCGAAGTTGATAATCGCGGAGAGCGGTTGATTCAATTCATGCGCCAAGCCGGTGGACATCTCCCCCATGGTGCTGAGCCGGCACACATGCACCAGCTCAGACTGATGCTGTCTGCTCTGCATCTCAGCAATACGCATCTGGGTAAAGTCACGACCATAGATATTCACGTAATCCAGCTCCCTGATAGGCGCTAGCTGGAGGGAAAAGATCTGCTCTTCCAGGTTGATTTCATATTCCTTGTTGATACCCTCCTTGAGGACACTGGCAACCAGATTCTTCCAATACAGCGGCAAGGTCTGGCCTCGTTCGCAATCCCAGTATGCCATCAGGGGCACACTGGCGGCATTGGCGTAGACGATGACCCCACGATTGTTGATGCGCAGCACTGGACTGGGATTCTCACTGGCGAGTTTCGCCAAGCTGGTAATCTCTCGCTCTGCCTGCTTGCGCCCCGTGACATCGCGCAAATAGACGTTAAATACCGTTTGCTGCTGAAGATGGATCGAAATGACCGAGCACTCGACCGCCTTCTCCTCACCATGCATGGTTGTCGCCAGCATTGGCTGCCCGCGACAGGTATCATCGCTGGCGCTCTTTCTGATACAGCCTCCCAACATACAACGGAAAAGATCCCGGTCGTGGGGGACGATCGCCATCTCCTCCAGGCGGTGGCCGATCAGTTGTCCCCGATGATAGCCGAGGGTTTTCAACGCTGTACCATTCACTTCGACGACCATCCCCTGCTCATCCAGGGTGATGATCGAGTCCATGGAATTGTCGAACAGCGCGCTTTTCAGAACCTCCGTTTCCCTTATCCGCTTCTCCTGCTTGTCACGCAAGGTGTCACGCGCCGTGATCAGCTGGCGAAAAAAGGCCTTCACCCAATCCTCCAGAAGCAGGAGTTGATTACCTTTTTTTATGACGGGCTGCTCTATCCCCAGCGCCTGCTGCCCGAAGCGTGAAATCCGTTGCAGGACGTGGCTGATCTTGGTCGAAATCAAATAGATGATCACCGAGAAGGCCACGACATAGACCAGCGCCGCCAATAACCGATCCTGCTGCGCCAGTTTGGTGATGTTTTGAATGGTCTTTTGCACGGCAACGCGGGAGACCAGGGTGGTGAAGAGCAAGCTCTGCTCCATGGCTTGGTAGCTGGTCAGTGCTTGAGAGGTCAGCAGGTAATGTTCCCGCCATTCCTGCAGGTGAGAACCTTCCTTAACCTGTTGGGTATCACTGCTGACCAACAATTTCTGATTGTCGGCGTCGATCAGCGCAATCAATGTATCGGTGCCATGCACCATCTCTTGCGACTCGGCGAGAAATCGCTCATCCACGGCAACGATCAACAACAGGACGGCGGGATCACTGTCGGGATAAACGCTGATATTCGACCATACCAGCAGATAGGGCGATTGATCGACGAGAGTGATCATCGTCTCGTCACGCCCGGTATATTGATCGAGGACCCGGTCGAGAGAGAATGGCAGCAGTTGCTTTTGGTAGATCTCCCTGGGATCTCCCTGACTGTCCAGTATTACAATATGGCTGGGCTCAATCGAACCCAGACTGGGGTGGCCGGGTTCGAGCCACTCCGGGGGTTGACCGCTGTAGCGCCTCGATTGCCCCTGCGAATTCTGCCATGCGGGTGAGTTGATATAGCTGAAGATCTGCCAATGATAAGAGAGACTGTGTCCCGCCTGTTGCCACTCCTGCAAAAACCGTTCGAATCGGTGGCGGGTCTCAACGGCCCGGACATCCAAGCGCCTGACCAGCTCATTATGAAATACCTGCTCCAGTCGTTCACCCTGAACGGGATCCAACATCAGCCAGGTCACCAGACCGCACAAAATACCCACCAACAGGGATAGGGCAGGCAGGGGTATGCTTGCCAGCCAAGCTCGTCGCATTATTGATCCGGTTTTACTCATGCGGCGGATAACCGGTATGGGAAGAGGGTCCGACCGGCATTGTCATAACAATCCATGAATTCCCAATAAATTAATTTTATGGAAAGAGAAGGAATCAAGGACCTCTTTTTACTCTTGTTGTCGTCGTGAATCCAGTTTCATCCGGGTTAAACCTGCGGCGACGATCCATTCCCGTCAAAAAAGACCCGCATCCCTCCTCCCGTGGGCGTCATTCAGCCTCCCAGGACAGCACCGTCAGACTAACAGACAGGCAAAAAAAAGACGCTGAATGCGTCTTCTTAGTAAGAGAATTCCAGCTCGCTGGAAAAAGTTCTTATTATCAGGAGGTACGGTCGAGATCAATAGCCTGTATTGGCCTCGCTGCGTATGGCACGGGAAGTATCTTTGAAACCCTGATAGAGATAGGCCCTCTCGGCGACCGTTGCATAGCCGTAGAGCATCTTCCGGAGCATTTGCCTGACCCCGGCATCGAGTTCACTGAACATCAATCCCAGACAACCGGATTGCTGGTGAACCACCAAAGCCTTGGCCTGGCACTGGTTGGTGCCGCCGCAAGCACAGACAGGGAATGAGACATCGACTATCGTACTCAACTGCTGTGAGCTGTCGCCAATATCGACTAATATACCGCTCAGGCTGATGTTACGTATCTTTCCTTTTAACTTGCCGACATTGCGATCATTGATGACGATCTCTACCGATACAAATTTGCGATGGTCACGTCTATGTTCCATGCGTTCGCTCCCCATAATCGCTGCTATATCTGGACTTTTAAGTATGGACCCAAATGTGGAAAATTCAAATCAGGAGTATCGCTCCAGAAGCTTAGGGTTTGCCCTAGCGCCTCATCAGTCGCCAGTCAGATAGCATTCAAAAAAGCCAGTCATATGCCGATCAATCCCCCAATCGATATGAAAGACGCCGTCGCCCCCGGCCTGCTGCGCCGCCTGGCCGCCATGTTCTACGATGGGCTGCTGCTGCTGGCGCTACTGTTTGTCGCCACGGCTGCGATAACGCTGCCGCTGGGAAACCCTGAAGGGAACAACCTATTGCTTTTTCAGTTTTTTATCTTTGAAATCATACCCTTATCGTTCTTTATCGGCTTCTGGGCCTGGGGTGGTCAGACCCTGGGCATGCGGGCTTGGCGACTAAAACTGGTACGGAATGACGGTTATCCGGTGGGATGGAACGATGCATTCAAAAGACACCTGGCCGCGCTGTTTTCCCTGCTGATTTTCGGCCTCGGCTTTTTTTGGATACTGGTCGATTCTGATAAACTCGCTTGGCATGACCGACTCTCAAAAACCCGGTTGGTTATTGTTAAATAAGTGATACAGATCACTCTATTCATGCCGCAGGCAGCGCTTTATTAACCCGGCACCCTAACCCTAATAGGTTGCTGGGTTAATTTACGGCGGTTCGGCGCCCAGGGCGGTAAAGATCGCGGATGCCTTGTCGAGGCTTTCCTGATATTCGGCCTCTTCGCCGGAATCGGCCACGATACCGCCGCCAGCCCAAAAATCGAGGCATCGGTCGCGAATTACAAGGCTCCGTATGGCGATATTGCTGTCCATCGAACCATCCATGCCGATATAAGCGATACTGCCGCAATAGAGGCCTCGCTGGGCCTGCTCCAGTTCGTCGATGATCTCCATCGCGCGCAGTTTCGGCGCCCCGGTGATGGATCCCCCGGGAAAACAGGCCCGTAACAGGTCAAGCGCGTCCCGGCCAGGGTCCAATTCACCGGATACGGTGCTCACCATGTGATGCACCTGGGCGAAAGACTCAATGTCGAACAGGGCGGGCACCTTCACGCTCCCTGTCTTGCAAACTCGTCCGAGATCGTTGCGCAGCAGATCGACAATCATCAGATTCTCGGCCCGATCCTTCTCACTGGTGGCTAGGCTGCGGCGTAGTTGACTGTCATTGTGCGGATCCTCGTTGCGTGGTCGTGTGCCCTTGATCGGCCGGGTCTCCACCCTTCCCCGGTGCAAATGGAGGAAACGCTCCGGCGAGGTGCTCAGAATCGTCGCAAAGGGATAGTCCATAAACGCGCTGAACGGAGAGGGATTGACCTGGCGCAGATGCCGATAGAGTGACCAGGCGTCACCTTCGATCATCCCACTGAACCGCTGAGCAAAATTCACCTGATAGCAATCACCCTCGCGAATATAGTGCTGAATCCTGGCGAATCTGTCGGCATAGGCCGCCCGGCTCAGGTTGCTTCGTATCTCGGAAGAGAGACGAAAGGATCTCTCTGCGCGACTGACCGGATGAGAAAAGCCTTGCACCAGTTCGGAGCGAACCCGTTCAGTCCCCCAATCCTCACCGACGAGGCTGACCAACCAACTCGCACGCGACTCATGATCGACCACCAGCGCCCAATCGTAGAACGCGATCGCCATCTGAGGGAGTGTTTCCCGCTGTTCCATCAAGGCGGGCAAACGCAACCATCGACGGGCAAGGTCGTAGGAAAAATAGCCAATCGCCCCACCGATAAAGGGTATCTCAGGATGGCTTGGCAATAGCGGCGACGACAGATACCCCCTGAGTAGCGCCAGCGGGTCCTCAAATGATAGCTGACGGCCGCTCCTGTCGCATATTTCCGTCTCCTCCCCCCGTGTGACAAGGGTCAGATAAGGCGATGCCGCGAGGATGTCATATCTACCCTGACTGATCGCCGGCCTGCCGCTGTCGAGAAACACCGACCACTGCTGATGCCGAATGGTCTCGAACAGATCAGCGCTATCGCTATGATAGGGCAGGCGCTGAAAGCAGGGCGTCACACTGGATTCAGCTATCGAAAGGATGGCGACGAATAATGGTCTCGGTTCGATCGGGACCGGTGGAAACGATATCGATGGGGGTGTCGCACAACGTCTCGATCTTTGCCAGATAGTCCCGCGCCGCCTGAGGCAACTGCTCATACTCAGTCGTGCCGACAGTGGAGTCCTGCCAACCGGGCATCTCGATGAATACCGGCTGACACGCTTCGAAGCGGTCGGCGCCTGAGGGCGGCGAGGTCACCTCCTCACCATTCAGCTTGTAGGCGACGCAGATCTTCACCTTCTCCATACCGTCGAGGACATCGAGTTTGGTGATGCAGACGCCACTGACGCTGTTGATCTCCAGTGAGCGGCGCAATGCCACGATATCCAACCAGCCGCAGCGGCGCTTACGCCCGGTGGTGGCGCCGAACTCGTGACCTTTGCTGCCCAAATGGTCACCGTCCTCGTCGAACAGCTCCGTGGGGAACGGGCCTGCACCGACCCGCGTGGTATAGGCCTTGACGATACCCAGCACATAGTCGATATAGCGGGGACCGACGCCTGTCCCGGTGGCCGCGCCACCGGCAGTGGTATTGGATGAGGTGACGTAGGGGTAGGTGCCATGATCGATATCGAGCAACGCCCCCTGCGCACCCTCGAACATCACGTGCTTGCCTTCGCGGCGCAGTCGGTGGAGGGTGCCGGTGACATCTTCGACCATCGGTTGCAGACGTTGGGCCTGCTCAAGCAATTGATCCAGCACCTGTTGGTAATCCACCTCGCCATATTCAAACAGATGCTTGAGGGCGAAGTTGTGATAGTCCATCACCTCGCGGAGACGCTCAGCGATGTGCCCCTGATCGAAGATCTCACCCAATCGGATACCGCGCCGGGAGATCTTGTCCTCATAGGCTGGCCCGATACCCCGTCCCGTAGTGCCGATGGCCTTTTTGCCCCGGGCCTTTTCCCGGGCGGCGTCGAGGGCGATATGATAGGGCAGAATCAGCGGGCAGGACTCGGAAATCCCCATCCGACCGGATGCCGGCACACCACCCTGCTCCAACATATCTATCTCCTCCAGCAAGGCGTCCGGCGCCAACACCACGCCATTGCCGATCAGACAGCGCACGCCATCCCGCAGCACGCCGGAGGGAATCAGGTGCAGCACGGTCTGCTTACCGTCGATGACCAGGGTATGGCCGGCATTGTGGCCTCCCTGAAACCTGACCACGGCAGACGCCTTGTCAGTCAGCAGGTCAACGACCTTGCCTTTGCCTTCGTCTCCCCACTGCGTTCCGATTATTACGACATTCTTGCCCATGATTCTCTCAGATCGTTTCATCCGGCCGACGCCGGACATGATGTTGCAACAAAGTCGCTGATTTTTGCAGAATTTCTTACAGAATCAAACAGAAATCAGCCGCCACTGGTCGGCCTCCAACACCAACCGCTCGTCACACCCCATCTCCGCGGCGTCCCCGTATTGCCCCGGCAGGGCGCAGACGACCCTTCGCCCCTCGCTCCGTAACCGAGCGATCTCCGTCTGCAGACGGGGATCCTCGGACCAGGGAGCGAACACAGAGCCCGGTTCCCCACCCGGCAACGACGGTTGGGCAATCCGGATCAGGGTCTTGAGATCGCTGCTGAAACCAGTGGCCGGTCTTCCCCTACCGAAGACACCGCCGATCGCATCGTATCTGCCGCCCCTGGCGATCTCTTTTCCACTGCCGGGGACGAAAGCGGCAAACACTACCCCGGTGTGGAAGTGGTATCCGCGCAATTCGGCAAGGTCGAAATGGACCGGAACCTCGGGCAGCCACTCGGCGATCCGATCGGCCATCTCCTGGAGATAGTCCAGCGCCTGTATCACCGTTGGCGAGGCCTCCTTTAACACACGCCTCGCCTGAGTCAAGGCATCATCACCATTCAATTCGCCCAGCCTGGCAAGCATCGCCGCATGCCGTGGCGCAATGGAAAAGGAGTCGAGGAGGGTCTCGATCTCCGGCAAAGCCTTGCGCTGCAAGGCATCAAAGAGTTCAGTCTCCTGCTGCTTGTCGAGACCGGCCTGCGCCGCCAGCCCCTTGTAAATACCCACATGCCCCAGGTCGAGATAGACATCCCGCACACCGGTCTTATCCAGGGTCTCCATCATCAGTCGCAGGATCTCGATATCGCTCTCCACCCCGCTGTGACCATACAGTTCCGCACCGATTTGCAAGGGAATGCGGGTACCGGCAAAGCCGTCCGAGCGGGTATGCAGCACCGTGCCAAGATAGCAGAGACGGGTAGGACTCCGGGAACGAATATGGTGAGCATCGATGCGGGCGGCCTGGGGTGTAATATCGGCGCGCACCCCCATCATTCTACCCGTCAACTGATCGGTCAACTTGAAGGTCTTCAGCTCAAGATCGCTGCCTGTCCCCGTCAACAGGGAGTCGAGAAATTCGACAAACGGCGGGATGATGAACTCATAACCCCAACGGTGGTAGAGATCGAGCAATTCACGGCGTTTTCGTTCGATTTCGCCGGCCTCCGGGGGAAGCACTTCATCGATGCCGTCAGGCAGTATCCAAGGTTCGTTTTCCATCTTCGCCACAATCAATTCACCAGATAGAGCAGGATCACTCCGGAAACCATGCTGACCAGACCACTGATTCTCATGGAGCGGTTATCGTGCTGGGCAATCATCAGTAAGATTTGTCGCATACTGTTGGGACTGAGGAAGGGCCATATTCCTTCGATCACCAACAACAGGGCCAAAGCCACCAGTAAATCATGCCACATCGACGAAATCCCCAAAAAAAAAACCGGGATCATCCCGGTCCTGAGCATGCGACCCGTTTAGGCCGTCGGTCATTTTCCCAGAGCCGGGCGCGGTTGTCCATCAGGAAACAAGTACTGTTGAGAATATTGATGATGGCCTGCGCAGGAATGAAAGGGCTTTGTTTGTGAATGGCGCTTACTTAAGGTGAATAGCCTGGATCTTAGCCGTCATTCCATCAACCGCATCATTCCGGCGAATGCCGGAGAAGTGGTGCATGGATGCACCGTTTACGGACCTAAGGATGAAATCCAGGGAAATGACACCTGTTGGCGATTCTGGATCCCGGCATTCGCCGGGATGACGGTGGTTTTGATCTTAGGTAAGTGTCACTCGGCTCGTTTATCGGTCCTCACACTCGTACTTTAAAATCGGGCCTTTCATCTTCAATAAAGTATTCATACACACTCCCTTGCATGCTCTCAATATATGCCATACCTCGATTCACTGCCCGGAGCGATCTTTCAAGTACCGGAAAAAATCGGAATCAGGTTGCAACACCATCACGTCGGACCGATTCTGAAAACTGTTCTTATAAGCATTCAGACTCCGGTAAAAGGAGTAGAACTCACTGTCCTGTTTATAGGCACCGGCATAGGTTTCGGCCGCTTTTCCATCGCCCTCACCCCGCAGCTTTTCCGCTTCACGGTAGGCGTCAGCAACAATGACCACACGCTCACGATCGGCATTAGCCCGAATCCTCTCTGCTGCCTCAGCACCCTTGGCTCGCAGGTCTCTGGCAACACGCTCACGTTCGGCGCGCATGCGTTGATAGACGGACTCGCTCACCTCTGGCGGCAGATCGATCTGCTTGACACGCACATCGAGAATCTCCACCCCCAACTCCGCCGCCTTGGCATCGGAATCCTTGGTCAGCTTGTCCATGATTTCCGTGCGTTCGCCGGAGATAACCTCCTGCACCGTCCGCTTACCAAACTCATCGCGCAGGCTGGTATTGATACGCTCCTGCAACAGGCGCGCCGTTTTATCGAGGCTGCCGCCCGTGGAACGGAAATACTGGGCCACGTCGGCAATACGCCACTTGGCGAAGTAGTCGACGATGACGTCCTTCTTCTCCGCGGTAAGGAATCGCTCAGGGCGCGCATCCATGGTCTGGATTCGGGCATCGAAGGTCTGCACATTATTAAGGATCGGCACCATCCAGTGGAGACCGGGCTCATAATCGGTAGTGACGATTTCACCCAGACGCAGCTTCAAGGCCACTTCCCACTGGTTGACGATAAAGGCCGCTGAATAGACAGCCACCGCAACCACGGCGCCCACGGGGATCAGCAATTTGGTTGCTTTCATCAGCGCACCCTCCTTGAACGATCGACATTGCGTAGCTTGTTGGTATCGGTCTGGCTACGAGCGCCCTCCTTCGATGAAAATTGCTGACCTCGACTACCGCTCCCCTGCTCCGTGCTCTGTATCAACTTATCGAGCGGCAGGTACATCAGACTGTTGCCCTCCTGGGTGTCGAGCATGACCTTGCTTGTCTGAGCCAGCATGGCTTCGATCGCATCCAGATAGAGGCGTTCCCGGGTCACCTCAGGCGCCCGCTGATACTCCTTTAGAACCGCCAGAAAACGGCTGGCATCACCCTCAGCCTCGGCAATTACTCGATCCCGGTAGGCATTGGCATCTGCTGTGCGACGGGCAGCCTCGCCCCGTGCCTGCGGCACTACCTCGTTGGCATAAGCCTCAGCCTGATTTTCCAGCTTTTCCTTATCCTCACGGGCCTTGATGGCATCGTCGAAGGCGCTCTTGACCTGTTCGGGAGGCTTGGCCGGCTGCATGTTCACACTGGTGATGATAAGACCGGCCTTATAGGCGTCGATCAGACCCTGCGCACCGCTCTTGATACGGGCCGCAATGGCGCCGCGGCCCTGAGTGAGGATGAAGTCCAGGTCGCTCTTACCGATGATTTCGCGGACTGCGGTCTCAGTGGCATCGCGCATGGTCTTATTGGGATCCCGATCCTGGAAAAGATAGTCCGCCGCGTCCTGAATACGGGATTGGATGGTGAATTCCACATCCACGATATTCTCATCACGGGTCAGCATCGTCGCCTTATGACGAAATGAGGTGATCTGGTCCACGTTGACGGGTATCACTTTCTCGAAAGGAAAAGGGATATGCCAGTGCGGCCCGGGCTGAGTGGTCTCCGAGTAGGCGCCGAAACGCAACACCACGCCTCGTTCGGCGGGTTCCACGATGTAGATGCCGCTGGCCAGCCAGATAAGCAGCGCGATAACGATCACCACGCTGATCGACTTGGAGCCGGGCCCTGAGCCTCGGCCAATCGAGGCACCTCCCCGAGACGGTTTTCCACCGCCGAAGATACCACCGAATTTCTCCTGAAGCTTCTTTACGACTTCATCCAGGTCCGGAGGACCCTGATCGCCACCCTTACCGCTCCAGGGATCTTTACCGTTCCCACCCGGTTCATTCCAGGCCATTGAACACTCCAACTTAGTTACTGGTTTAATCTGCTTCGATTCAGCTGACCGAAACCCGGATATGGGGCTGATCGACCATCTTTCAATACCCCACGCCAAATCAAGTGCGATTTTTGATTATCCATCTCATCCCACATTGGCGGCATTCTAGCAGGACGCTGTCATCTAGTGTACCTATTCAACGATGCAACTCTCCAACACGGGTTCTTCCTTCAAGAGCCGCCGGAACTCTCGCTCGGAGATATCGATATCCATCTCCCAGCCCCCCTCATCGGTGCTCGCTTCTTTGAGTACCGAGCCACGTTCGAAGAGCAATGCATGCAAACGTCCGTCACCCGGATTCAGGCGCACTTTCTGTGTCACGTGATTTTTTCGGAAGTATTCCGCAAGCGCCGATATCAGCAAGTCCGTACCCTCTCCGGTCTTCGCGGAAAGCCAGATTCGAACCACCTGTCCCTTTTCATCCCGGTCCATTCTCGGCTCAAAGCCGGCGAGCAAATCGATTTTATTAAAGACTTCAATCTGATGGACCTTTTCGGCGCCGATTTGTTGCAGTACATCATTCACCTCCGAAATAGAGGTGGCGCGTTGATGACTGGCTGCGTCAATCACATGCAATATCAAAGAGGCCTCCGTGGTCTCTTGCAAGGTCGATTTAAATGCGGCCACGAGATCGTGTGGAAGATGGCTGATAAACCCCACGGTATCGGCCAGCACGACGGGGTCCTCTCTCCTCAGATCGAGCCTTCTCAGGGTCGGATCGAGGGTGGCGAAGAGTTGATCGGCTGCATAGACTTGGGATCCCACAAGCGTGTTGAACAAGGTCGATTTACCTGCATTGGTGTAACCGACCAGAGAAACCGTGGGAATATCGGCCCGATCGCGTCCTCGCCTTCCCTGCTCGCGCTGTGAGTCGACCCTCTCCAAACGCCTCCTGATCTGGTTGATACGCTGATTCAGCAAACGCCTATCGGTTTCCAACTGGGTCTCGCCCGGTCCGCGTAAACCGATACCACCCTTCTGCCGCTCCAGATGGGTCCACCCCCTCACCAGACGTGTCGACAAATGCCGGAGCTGCGCCAACTCTACCTGGAGTTTACCTTCAAAGGAACGCGCCCGCTGGGAAAAGATATCCAATATCAGGCCGGTCCTGTCCACCACCCGGCAGCCGAACTCCCGTTCCAGATTCCTCTCCTGGCTGGGCGACAGGGAATGGTCGAAAATCACCAGGTCGGCCTGTTCCCCCAGCACGATATGTTTGACCTCTTCAGCCTTGCCGCGTCCGATAAAGCGTTTCGGGTCGGGATGCCGGCGACTCCCCGAGACAAATGACACCACTTCCGCGCCAGCGGAGGTCGCCAGGTCGTGGAATTCATTGATCTCGTCGGGATCGCTCGACCCGCCGATATCAAGATGAACCAGCACGGCGCGTTCACCCGTATTGGGACGTTCAAACATAATGAAATTGCTACAGGAGTCCGTAGGGGGGTTGGGATTGTCTAGCGGGCGCAACGAACATACGATACGCCCGTCACCGGAGGATTCGGGAATTGCCTAGAAATTACCGCTGCCCGATGGTGCTGGCTCTTCAGATTGACCGTTGGCATGCTGAATGCGGACATTTCTCGCCGGTACGACGGTAGAAATCGCATGTTTATAGACCATCTGACTGACGCTGTTCTTCAAAAGCACCACAAACTGGTCGAAAGACTCAATCTGTCCCTGCAGTTTGATACCGTTGACCAGGAATATTGAGACCGGCACACGTTCCTTCCGCAGTGCATTCAAAAAAGGGTCTTGTAAACTTTGCCCTTTAGACATGGAGGTTCTCCTTATTGTGTTTGTATAGTGTAAGCAATGACAACAAGCGCAAAAAAACACCGGCGGTAGTAAAAACTACTCCACAGGCGACAGTGTAGCACAATGTATTTTTTTCCTAGTATTCAAAGTATCAATACCCATGCCCGGCGTGATTTTATCCGCTCGGCGGAAACGCTTCCACGAACGGCTCCGCAAGATGGGGAAATCGGCCTGAAATCAGCTGTAAAGCCTGTTCCACCACATCCCCATCCTCTTCCAACCAGCGGCACTCACTGTCGGCGCGCAGCCAGGTGAACTGCCGCTTCGCCAATTGGCGAGTGGCTATGATCCCTCGCTCGACCATCTCATCGCGGGATAGCTGCCCCAACAGGTAACCGAGCATCTGCCGGTAGCCTACGGCGCGCATGGATGGCATGGCTGGGGAGAGATCCCCCCGTTGAAGCAACCCCTTGACCTCCTGTTCAAACCCCTGCGCCAGCATCCGGTGAAAGCGTTGCTCGATCCGTCGATGCAGGCAAGCGCGATCCTGCGTCGCTCGGACCAGCTTCAGCACGCTATATGGAAGCTTATGACCCGAATCCCCCTGCTGAAGTTCAGTCAGGGTTCGACCGGTGATTTCGATCACCTCCAGGGCACGCAGGGTTCGTTGAGGATCGTTGGCATGAATCCGCCTTCCCGCTGCAGGATCGAGCCGTGCCAGGCGCGCGTGCAGCCGCGCCAACCCCAATCGGGACAGTTCAGCCTCCAACCTGGCGCGAATCGTGGGATCGGCCTCAGGCAGATCGGAGAGACCCTGTTCCAGCGCCTTGAAATAGAGCATCGTGCCCCCCACCAGGAGAGGCACCTTGCCAGCTTGAGTAATGGTGGCCATTGTGGCCAGTGCATCTTCCCGGAAGGCGGCCGCAGAGTAACGCTCGGCCGGATCCCTGATATCGATCAGCCGATGCGGTGCGATGCGCAGCGTCTGCGGATCCGGCTTCGCGGTGCCTATGTCCATACCCCGATAGATCAGCGCGGAATCGACACTGATGATCTCCAGAGGCAACCGCTTAACCAACTGCACCGCCAGCTCTGTCTTACCCGAGGCGGTGGGTCCCATGAGGAAGATCGCCGGCGGCGACTCATCCCTGCGATCCACCTCAACGCCCCCTTAAAAACAACCGATCGAGTTCGGCAACCGACAACTGCACCCAGGTGGGGCGGCCATGGTTACACTGATCGGCCCGCTCGGTTCTCTCCATCTCGCGCAACAGGGCATTCATCTCATCCTGTCCGAGACGGCGATTGGCCCTTACCGATGCATGACAGGCCATGGTGGCCAGCACCTTGTCGATCTCATCCTGCAGGCGGTTGCTGCGGCCGTGCTCGGCAAGGTCGGACAGCAGATCACGCAGCAGCTTCTCGGCGTCAGCCCCTTGCAGCAGCGCCGGTATCGCCCTCACTGCCAAGGCATCCCGGCCCAAGCGGCTGACCTCAATGCCGATCCGGCTCAGCAACGCCTGATACGCCTCCACGAGATCTGCCTCCGAGGCGCTGACGGCGACCCGCAAGGGCACCAGCAAGGGCTGACGGGTTATGCCATCCCCGTGATGGGTCTGTTTAAAGCGTTCATAGGTGATCCGCTCGTGGGCGGCATGCATATCCACTAGCACCAGACCGGCCTGATTCTGCGCCAGGATATAGATGCCGTGCAGTTGCGCCAGGGCGAATCCCAATGGCGGTATCTGCTCTGCCTGCGGGTTCTCCAGCGGCTCGTCATGCAGCCTATCGACAGGCTGCTGTGCGGCGAAGCCGGCCCTATAGGCCGCAGGGCGTTCCGCCAGTCGCCAGTCGATCCTCTGTTGTCCGGGAGCCTGATAGGCTGCCTGTTTTCGCTCCTGCCCGGGATCGGATTCCCCGTCGTGCGCGGCCGGCTCATACGATTCGACCTTCGCCTGGGGGCGGGTCTCCGCCAATATGCGGTGAAGCCCCCTGTAGATGAAATCATGGACTGAACGAGAGTCACGAAAGCGCACTTCATGTTTGCTGGGATGGACATTGACATCCACCTTGCGCGGATCCAGGCCGAGAAACAGCACATAGGCGGGATGACGACCGTGATAGAGCACATCCTGATAACCCTGCCGCACCGCGTGAGTCACCAGTTTATCCCTCACCATACGTCGGTTGACATAGAAATACTGCATGTCGGCCTGAGAACGGGAAAAACTCGGCCTCGCCACCCAACCGTTCAGCGACAGATCACCGGCCTGTTCTTCGATAGGCAAGGCCTGGTCGAGAAAGGCCTCGCCCAACACTTCGACAAGCCGCCGCTCATGTTCAGCCCGGCCGTCACAGGGAGGCAGGGAGAGCACCGGACGGCTGTTGTGGCGCAGATAAAAACCCACATCGAATCGCGCCAGCGCGAGACGTTGCAGAAGGGTGTGGATATGGTTGAATTCGGTCTTTTCCGTACGCAGGAATTTTCGCCTGGCCGGGGTATTGAAAAAGAGATCGCGCACCTCGACGCAGGCGCCTTGCGGATGCGCGGCGGGTTTGGGTCGAAGACCGCCGTCTGCGTCATCCCCGGCGGTGACCTCCCACGCCTCCTGTGCCTCCCGATGGCGGGAAATCAGCCTGAGTCTAGAGACCGATCCGATACTCGGCAGCGCCTCGCCGCGAAACCCCATACTCCGCAGCGACTCCAGGTCCTCGAATCTGCCGACCTTGCTGGTGGCGTGGCGTGACAGCGCCATCGCCAACTCATCCTTGGCGATCCCTACCCCATCGTCCCGCACGCGTATCAGCTTGATCCCTCCCTGCTCGATGTCGATATCGACACGACGGGCGCCCGCATCCAGGCTGTTCTCCACCAGTTCTTTCACCACCGACGCGGGGCGCTCCACAACCTCGCCGGCCGCGATCTGATTGATCAGTTGAGAGGAGAGGACACGGATCGGCATGGTTGATCTGTGGAAATCTGTGGCGATGGTTGTCTGGAATCATAAACTCGGCATCACTTTGGCGACACCGGAGCAAAGATGACATTGTGCCATCCATCCGTGAAATGAGCCACGATTATGGTTTTTTTGCCAGCGTGGAAGCAGCTATCGGCTATCAGTCGGTTCAACCTTGAATCGTAACAGTGGCAATGCCTCAGCAGTGGAATGCCTAGCCCGCATTTCTCACCAGGCGGAAGCAATCAAAAGCGTGGCCGGCTCAACCGCCGGGTATCTGCAAAACCTGTCCTATGCGGATAGTGTCACCCTTCAACTCATTGGCGTTACGCAGGCGATTCACGCTGACATGGTAACGATTGGCGATGGCGATCAGGGTATCTCCCGGAGAGATGACATGTTTACGCGGCGCCTGATTGGCCGCCAGCCAAGTGCCGGGTGGCGGCTGGTACCTGAAGTAGTCACGAACGCCCTTCATCAAGGCCTTGGCCACTTTGCGTTGGTGCCCGGTATCCCTCAGACGCCGCTCTTCCTCTGGATTAGAGATAAACGCGATCTCCACCAGCATGGAAGGAATATCGGGTGATTTCAAGACCACGAACCCGGCCTGCTGCACCCTGCGTTTATGGGTCTTGCCCAAGGTCTTGAGCTGCCTGAAAACACGGCTGGCCGCCTCTGAGCTGGCCTGCAGGGTACCGATCTGGGAGAGGTCCAGGAGCACCGAGGCGAGCATGTCATCTTTGTCTTCCAGGGAGACCCCTCCCACCAGGTCGGCGCTGTTCTCCCGCTCCGCCAACCAACGGGCGGCCTCGTTGGAGGCCCCGCTACGGGAAAGGGTATAGACGGAGGAACCGCGCACGCGGGGATCGTTGAAGGCATCCGCGTGAATCGACACGAACAGGTCCGCCTGATGCTCTCTCGCCTTGGTAATCCGCTTGCGCAATCCCAGATAGTAGTCACCGTCACGAATCAGCACCGCACGCATGCCTTGCTGTTGGTTGATCATCGTGACCAGCTTGCGACCGATAGCAAGCACCACATCCTTTTCATAGGTGCCTTTACGGCCGCGGGCGCCAGGGTCTTCACCGCCATGCCCCGGGTCCACGGCGATCACCACATCCCGCTGCCCGACGGCCTTGGCGGTCTTCACCGGCTTGCTGCGCCGGCTCGCCGCGATTTTATCGTCATAGAGATCGATCACCAGACGATGCCCATATTCACGATTGGGCTTCAGCGAAAAGCTCTTCGGCTTGACCGCGCTGTTCAGATCGAAAACGACCCGCATATCGCGCTTGTTTCGCAAAGCCGAACGCATACCGCGGATGATCTTGTTCTCTTTGGTGGGATCGGGCAGGTGTTCGGTGAGGGTGGCGTTCTTCAGGTCAAGCACCAGACGATCCGGCGCCTTCAGGGTAAAGATCTTATGCGCGATCTGGGCATTGGCGTCGAATACCAGTCTGACATGGTCCGGGGCCGACCAGATGCGAAGCCCGGTGACCTCGGACTGTTTTGCATAGAGAGGAAGGCTGCTGAGGAACAATAGCAGCAACAATGTCAGTCTTTCCCTCATTTCCCCATGACCCGTTGAAAAAAAGAAATTCATCCTAAAAATAGCACGCAATAAATATTTTTCCAAGGTTTTCTGCATGATAGGCCGATTTTCTTAAAAAAACCTAAACTTTCTCCAACGCGTTCCGCAGCCCTTGCAGAATCTTGTCGCCTCGCTCGCTCCCCGCTGAGAACAGGAGACCTCGACCCCGACCCTGATGGGCGATGCGAACCTTGATATCCGCGGCCGGCACCACACCCGCCCCATTCTCCGGCCACTCGATCAAAAGAATGGCATTGCTATTGATCAAATCCTCTATTCCGAGATATTCCAGTTCACCGGGATCCGCCAGCCGATAGAGGTCGAAATGGTAACAGGAGAGCCCCTTCAGCTCGTAGGGCTCCAGCAGGGTGTAGGTCGGGCTCTTGACCCGGCCCCGGTAGCCGAGCCCCCGCAGAAAGCCCCTGGCAAGGGTGGTCTTGCCAGCGCCGAGATCGCCCTCGAGATAGACAATACAAGGGGGCGGGCAGTTGATTGCCAAGCGCGTGCCGATTTGCTCCTGCCGGTCTTCTCCCTCGACCTCGATCTCAAACATCACACAGCCCCGGATTGAGCAGGGGCCGCAATTCTGCCAGCAGATCGCCAGCCAACATACCGATCTCGCCCCGCATCGCCGCCCTGTCCCCCGCGGCTGCATGCAGGCAGACCCCTAGCTCAGCCGCATCGCGGAGTGCATGGCCCTGAACGACCAACCCGCCGATAATACCGCTCAAGACATCCCCGCTGCCCGCGCTGGCCATTCCCGGATTGCCGTCGCTGCAGAGCGTGGGAGACCCTCCTGCGCCCTCGTCTATCAGGGTGCCCGCACCTTTGAGAACCACTACCCCGCCAAAGCGGTTTCGTAACGCTTCACAGGCGGCGAAGCGGTCGTTCTGCACGGTTTGCGCATCATAGCCAAGCAGCCGGGAGGCCTCGCCCGGATGGGGGGTCAATATCCAATCATCCCGATGGGTGGGCTGTTGCGCCAGCCAATACAGCCCATCCGCATCCACCACCATCGGCAATCCGCTGTCAAGGGCAAGGCGATAGGCCATCTCCCCCCACGCCGACCGGCCCAGGCCCGGTCCCAGGACAAGACTGTTCATCCCCCTCAGCAGTCTGAGCAGGCTCTCCTCGTCAATAATTCCCTGAGACATCAGCTCGGGACGTCCCAGATTGATGTATGGGGCATGGGCCGGGTGGGTCGCCAGTGTCACCCGGCCGGCGCCGCTTCTCGCGGCAGCCTCCGCGGCAAGCCGCGCCGCCCCTGGATACCCCTGATCGCCAGCGATCACGAGCAGGTGCCCGAAATCGCCTTTGTGTGCGCTACGTCGCCTCGTAGTGAGGTGTTCGGATCGGTTTTTCCAGTCGATGCGTCTTGCGGCGGGGGGCTGCCGAGCGTAGACAGGCTCAGGCACCTCGAGGGCATCGAAGACGATCTCTCCGCAGCAATCCGGCCCCCGCCCGGTAAACATCCCCTGCTTGAGGCCAATAAAACTGATGGTCGCCCCTGCCTCGATGGCACAACCCATGATGCGTCCGCTGTCAGCATGCAGCCCCGAGGGGATATCAATGGCAAATACCGTCGCCCGATGACGATTGATCTGTTCAATGACCGACGCCCACTGGCCGGCCACCTCGCGCTCCAGTCCTGTTCCAAGCATGGCATCGACGATGAGATCAGGGTTTCCTATCGATCCTTCAAAGGACTCGATGCTCTGCCCCAAGGCCGACCAGGCCTCGGCCATGGTCGATGCATCTCCCTTCAGTTGGCGCGCATCCCCGAGTTGCAATACCCGGACCTGAAGACCCGCTTGCCTTGCCAGCCTGGCGACCACGTAGCCATCACCGCCATTGTTGCCCATCCCGCAGACCACGAGTATCTCGGATAGATCCGGCCAGCGTTGCCGCATGAACCGGAATGCACGGCTGCCTGCACGTGCCATTAACGCCGCGCCGGGTATGGCGAACTCCTGGATGGCAATCCGATCGAGTTCCCGCACCTGCTCAGCCCGATAGAGGGCGCGGGGCAACTCCTTGGTATAAGGCGTAGCACACATCAAATTATTCTCATGAAAAGCCGGCTGTAGGGATACTGATCAACATTTGAGAACCCGGTTTGCGGGCACCGACCCAACAATACCCTGTTGCAGATGATGGTTCAAAGCGCAATCCTTAAACTGCACCTATGCAGAGGCAAGACAATTTCTCTCGCAAAGACGCCAAGATCGCAAAGTTATAACTTAATTGTTTTTTTCTTGGCGATCTTGGCGTCTTTGCGAGAGTTTTTCTTCCTGAACTGGCGCTATCATTCAAGATATCCAGCCAGGGAGACACGACCAAAAGACGGAAGTCAATCACTGAGATATAGTGCTCCACTATGAATCGAACCTTGAATCATGCCGAACTGGAGACTTTAACCCGACAGATCAAAGCGTGGGGACAAGCGCTTGGACTGGGCGCGGTCGGTATCACCGATACAGCGCTAACCGCTGCGGAAGCCAGCCTTGAATCCTGGCTGGCCAAGGGGTTC
The DNA here is from genome assembly GCA_025656455.1 of Candidatus Thiodiazotropha sp. (ex Epidulcina cf. delphinae). Lineage (GTDB taxonomy): Bacteria > Pseudomonadota > Gammaproteobacteria > Chromatiales > Chromatiaceae > Thiodiazotropha. The sequence continues at coordinate 123,387 of JAHXHS010000010.1, forward strand.
CATGGTGAAATGCATTACATGGCAAAGCACGGCATCAAGCGATGCCGTCCGTCGGAATTGGAACCGGGCACATCACGGATCATCTCTGTGAGGCTGGACTACTTACCAGAATCGTTAACACAATCCGAACAGATTCTCCAAGACCCCCAGCTGGCATTTATCGCACGCTACGCCCTGGGTCGGGACTACCACAAGTTGTTGCGCAAAAGGGTGCAGAAACTGGTCGAACGAATCCGCACAGAGGTGGTTGACGCCAACTACAGGGTATTCGTCGATTCGGCGCCGGTCATGGAGAAGCCTGTGGCGCAAAAAGCGGGGCTTGGATGGATCGGGAAGCACACCAACCTGATCGCCAGGGAGGCGGGATCCTGGTTTTTTCTGGGAGAGATCTACACCAACATTCCATTGATCTGCGATCAACCCGCCAACAACCACTGCGGTGACTGCGAAGCCTGTATCCGCCGTTGTCCCACTCAGGCCATTATCGCCCCCTATCAGTTGGACGCCAGACGCTGTATCTCCTATTTGACCATCGAACTGCAGGGCGCGATACCTGAATATCTCAGACCGGCCATGGGCAACCGGATCTTTGGCTGTGACGACTGCATGCTGGCCTGCCCTTGGAACCGCTTCGCCCGGCTCACCCGAGAACATGACTTTCTACCCCGAAGATCCCTCGACAGCACCACCCTGGTGCGCTTGTTTGATTGGGATGACGCAACATTCCTGAAAAACACCGAGGGTTCTGCAATCCGTCGCCTGGGGCACGCACGTTGGCTGAGGAATGTTGCCGTGGCATTGGGGAACGCGCAGACTACGACGGAGGTCACCGATTCACTGCGAAGCCGCATGGATCATCCATCCACGCTGGTGCGGGAACATGTGCGCTGGGCGCTTGAGCGCCACGTCTAGTGCAGTGTCCTATACTAGTAGATATTGTCGGGTTCAGTCGTAGGTCAGGTTGACGCGGAGCGGCTACCTGACTCAAGGGGGGTGTCACGTAGCTGCGCAACGTGACCTACGGGTTTCTAAACAGACCACATCGGGATAGTCCCTTTTTCACCGGTGCGCCATCAACCCGGCCGGTTCAGGGCAGGCGCAGAAAGTGTTCACGGTAGTAGATCAATTCATCGATGGAGTCCTTGATGTCATCCAACGCCAAATGCTTGCCCTCCTTGGAAAACCCTTCGCTAAGAGAGGGCGCCCATCGATTCACAAGTTCCTTCAGGGTGCTGACGTCCAGGTTCCGGTAGTGAAAGTAGGCTTCCAGCTTAGGCATGGTCCTGGCCAGGAAACGCCTGTCCTGGCAAATGCTGTTTCCACACATGGGAGAGGCCCCGGCAGGCACGTATTGTTGGAGAAAGTCGAGGGTTTCGGCCTCCGCCTTGGCCTCGTCGTAGACACTCTCCCTGACCCTTTCGAGTAATCCCGAACCGCCATGCTGGCGTTGGTTCCACTCATCCATGGCCTGTAGTCTCTCCTGTGACTGATGGATTGCGATCACCGGTCCTTGGGCAAGGATATTGAGTCTGGCGTCGGTCACGATCGTGGCGATCTCAATGATCTCATCCTTGTGTGTATCGAGCCCGGTCATTTCCAGGTCGATCCAAATCAGATTGGAGGCATCAACAGGCATCTTGTTATCCTTGTTAGGTGATGGGTTAGCATAGCGGCCAGATTCTAGCAGGAAGCTATCGCAGACTGTATTCTTGGCAAGCACTATAACCATACTCCGGATTCAGGGTCTAACACGACTGATGCCACTATTTACGCAACTATTCCTGACTTTCCTGGCGCTCGGCGCCCTGCTCCAGTTCTGGCTGCTGTTTCGCCACCTCGTCCACGTCGCCGGCCACCGTGGGGAGGTGCCCAGCGAATTCAGCGACAGCGTCGATCTCAAGGCACATCAAAAAGCGGCGGATTACACCCGCGCCAAGGGCCAACTGGCGGCAATAGAGATCTCGGTGGGCATTGTGCTTCTGCTGTTCTGGACCCTAGGAGGCGGACTCGACCTTCTCGATCGCTACTGGCAAGGCCTTGGCCTGAAGACGGTCATCGGTGGCATGGGCTTTATTTTTTCCTTCTTCTTAATCGGCAGTCTGCTCGATCTGCCCTTCAGTCTCTATCGGACATTCCGCATGGAAGCCGCATTCGGCTTCAATCGCATCACCCCGGCGCAGTATCTCAAGGATCGTCTGCTCGGTCTTCTGCTCGCGATCCTGCTGGGCGGCCCTTTGCTATGGGTGATCCTGCAATTGATGGCTGGGGCAGGCAGCTACTGGTGGCTGGCGGCATGGGCGGTGTGGATGGGATTCAGTCTGACACTGAGCTGGGCTTACCCACGCCTGATCGCACCCCTTTTCAACACCTTCACCCCCCTGGATGAGGGCGAGATGCGTGAGCGCATCCAAGGATTGCTCCAACGATGCGGCTTCTCCAGCGACGGGATTTTTGTCATGGATGGCTCGAAGCGGTCCAGCCACGGCAATGCCTACTTCACAGGATTTGGTAAAAGTAAGCGCATCGTCTTTTTCGACACCTTGCTGGAAGCCCTCAGCATCGAAGAGATGGAAGCGGTGCTGGCCCATGAACTCGGCCATTTCCACTACAAACACACCATCAAGCAGATGCTGCTGATGGCCCTGCTCTCACTCGCCGGCATGGCGCTGCTGGGATGGCTCTCCCAGCAGCCCTGGTTCTATAACGGTCTGGGAATCACCCAGCCGTCCAATGCCGCCGCACTGTTGTTGTTTATCCTGACAATTCCGGTTTTTACCGTCTTTTTTACGCCGTTAGGGAGCTATCTCTCCCGCCGTTACGAGTTTCAGGCGGACAACTACGCCGTCAACCAGACAAAAGGGGAGTTTCTTGTTCAAGCCCTGGTCAAACTCTATCAGGACAATGCGAGCACGCTAACGCCCGATCCGCTCTACTCGCTGTTTCATGACAGCCACCCACCGGCACCTGTGCGCATTGCCCAAATTACCCAACAAAACTCAGGTTAAAGGAGATACCATGATTAAAACCGTCATTCCGGCCACCCTGCTCATTTTGGCAGCGACCTCCGTCCAGGCTGCCGATCTGGCGAAAGGCAAGCAGTTGACCCAGGAAAACTGCATAAGATGCCACGATAGCGAAGTCTACACCCGAGCTGACAGACGGGTTACCTCGCTTCCCGGACTGCATACCCAGGTTCGGCGTTGTGAGCAGATGATAGGGTTGAAGTGGTTCGATGATGATATTGATAACACGGCAACCTATCTGAATCTGGAGTACTACAAATTCGATATCACCCCCTGAGACATGGCCAAACGCCGTCTGACAGACCAGCAGAAGGGCCGTATTCAGGCGATTCAGGAGAAACGGCGGCAGCGTCTCGATCAAAAGGTCAGCCAATCGCTAGCCTCGACCGGAGACAATCCAACGCATGAAGGGCGGATCATCATCCGCCATGGCGCCACCTTGGGCGTCATGGACCATCTCGGGAAGCTCTACCGATGCCAGACGCGCCAGCATATCGGCCATCCGGTCTGTGGTGATCGGGTAATCTGGCAACAGGTTGATGAGAAGAGCGGTGTGGTTACTGCCCTGTTGCCCAGAAAGAGTGTTCTCAGCCGTCCCGACTATAGCGGCCGGCACAAACCCCTGGCCGCCAATATCAGCCAACTGGTGATCGTCCTTGCGCCAAAGCCGGCCCCCAGCGGCTATCTGCTCGATCAGTATCTGGTAACAGCCGAGACCATTCAGGTTCCTCCCCTGATCGCCGTGAATAAGATCGATCTGCTGGAGGATGAGGAGGAAATGCGCTTCTATCAGCAGTTAGATCCTTATAAAATCATCGGTTACCCAGTCATCGGCGTCAGCGCTAAGGCAGCGCATGGACTGGATGCCCTGATCGACAGACTCAAAGGGGAGACAAGCATCCTGGTTGGCCAATCGGGTGTTGGCAAGTCATCGCTGATCAATGCCTTGCTGCCTGCCCATGAAGCAGAGACCGGTAGACTCTCCGAGGCTACCGGTCTCGGCAGGCACACCACCTCGGCGGCAACCTGTTACGCCCTTCCCCAGGGAGGGGAATTGATCGATTCACCAGGTGTTCGCAGCTTCCGCCTCACCGATCTCTCCCGCCAGGAGCTGGAGCGTGGATTTCGGGAATTCCGTCCTTTCCTCGGCCAATGCCGCTTTCACAACTGCACCCATACGCATGAGCCGGAGTGCGCCATACAAGCAGCCATGGCAAACGACGACATATCCGCACTGCGCCTGGAAAATTTCCACCGCTTGAGCCAGACCATATCAGGCTAATGGCTGTCGAACTGAAACTATTGTTACTCTTGGTTGCGGCAAACGGCGCTCCCATCCTGGCACGACACCTTTTCGGCGATCGTTTCGATCTGCCGTTGGACGGTGGCCATCGCACACCCAAGGGTCGCTATCTCCTCGGTCCTTCCAAGACAATCCGTGGCCTGATTGCCGCTATTCTCGCCACGTCGGCAATTGCGCCGTTACTGGGAATCGATTGGAAGTCAGGAGCCATGATCGGTGCTCTTGCCATGCTGGGCGACCTGTTGGCCAGTTTCGTCAAGCGACGACTCAAGATGCCGCCAAGCAGCCAGGCAATCGGCTTGGACCAGGTTCCCGAATCACTGCTCCCCTTGCTTTACTGTGCCCTGGTCCTTGATCTTGATTGGTGGAGCGTGCTGTTTCTGGTGCTGGCCTTTGCGGTGGTGGTATCCCTGCTCTCCCGTCTACTCTTTCTGCTGGGTATCCGCAGAAGGCCTTACTAGTGTGGTACAGTTTATACGTTACACCGCACTAGGGTATGCAAGGCGATCTCAGGCAGGCAGTTGATGCGCACCTCAACGATGGAGGTGCCGGCTCCGGCCGTGGTATATCCCTGCATATCCCCATGCCGCCACTTGCCGAAGCCGAGTCGCCGCGGGCATTTGGCGTCCAGGGTAAGGGGATATCCCCCCGGCAGACAGATCTGGCCGCCATGGGTATGGCCGCAGAAAAAAAGATCGAAACCGGCATGGGCCGCCTGGCGAAAGATCTCCGGGGTGTGTGACAGGAGTATCGAGATCGATTCGCCGGCTATCCCCTCAGCGGCCTTCTCAAGATTATCGACCCGGTAGTAGTGGGCATCGTCGACACCCGCCAGATGGATGGTCTGCCGGTCCCGCTGCAGCGCTACCGATTCGTTGAGCAACGTCTGAATGCCCATCGATTCCAACTCAGGCACCATACGGATGGTATCGTGATTGCCCAGCACCGCGTAGATCGGCTGTTTCAATGCGTCACTCAGGGCGCGCATACCCTCCATCGAGGGATAGATATCACCAAAGGTCCAGGCGCGATAATCACCGGTCAGGATGACCGCATCGTAATCCATGGCGCTGATGCGATTGATCAGAGCCTCCGTCGCCGGCTGGTGCATATCGGTATGCAGATCGCTGAGATGCAGCAGGGTAAAACCGTCGAAAACAGGCGGCAAACGGGGTATTTCGAAGCGATTGCGGGTAACACGAAAATTGACGGTATTGCTGCGCCCCCGCCAATACAGCCCGGTGACCTTTAACAGGGAGCGCAACAATCCATGGGTGGAATACCAGTTCTCGGGATGGAAAAAATTGAGGCCTTTGCCGAACACGCTGGGCAGCGACTCCTCCTCAATACCGAGACGCGACCGGGCGTGAACCGGTCCCAGGCGTCTCTCCAAACTGGTCAGCAGGTCTGAGTCCATGCTCAGAGTATATCCTGAATCCACAACCGCGTGGCGCTGATTGTCAGGATATCCTGCCACCCAATCTGCTCCGGCGGGCAACGACAATCACTAGGTGGAAAATCAAGCCGATCTGATTTTCACTTTGATAAACCACATCCAAACCAGCCACAGCGTGCCCGTCACGACAAGCGCGGTCAGCAGTACCGGTTGTGGATTGTCAAAATCGCTGATGGAGCCCGCGTAGGAGACAATCATGAGATAGGGGATAGTGCCCAACCCCCAGCCGAGCAGAAATCTGCTGATCGGCATTTTGCATGTGCCTGCCAGACAGGACGAAATTTCCGGCAACATCGGCATGGCGCGGCATAAAATCAATACCAGTACGCCATGGTCCTGAAACAAAGACCGCATCTGCTGTTTTTGCAATTCGTCGTCGGTGAGTTTATCCAATAACCTTTCACCATACACACGACTCAGCAGGTAACCGGTCAACGCCGCGCTTGCCAAGCCCAAAAAGGCATACAAAACACCGACTTGGAAACCAAGAAAATAACCGGCGAATATCACCACCGTCATCGTCGGCACGGCCACGAACAGATCCGCAAACAATAACAGGATCACCAAGCCACCAACCTGATAGCTAGGTTGAGACTTTATGGCCTGAAACCATAGCTGGATATCTTCGACTGATAACGCCCCTGTCAATTTGATGACAAGAAACGTACTGGCGAACACCGCCGCCAGTATCAATGCTGTTTTTATGAGTAATCTCATGATCGATTTAGAAATATTGCAGGGATATTACCGGCGATAAACCACTGGTGTAGCTGATCTTCGCGTCTTTATAGTCGGGCACGCCGAACCTGATCCGCGCACCGTTAGAGAACCCTATGCCGTCCTTTGGAAATATGCCTGTCCAGTTTTTCGTCACCTTTTCATCCAAGTTCTCGTCATGCAGGACCTTCAAGGCAAACGCTTCTCTGGCCGGCACCTCAATATCGATTTTCATTTGCCGCTGTTCGACAGGCGCCTTGTATCGCCACAGGGCCATCTCGTGCTGTTTGGGAAAGCCTTGCGCCGAAAACACAAAAACGACTATCTGCCCACCGCGATCACGCTCGATATCTTTGATTTCAAGGGTTACAGGCTTGGTCTCCATCGGATAAACCTTGATTGTTGCGATTATCAATATTAGGAAAACTAACGTTTTTAGCGGTTTTTTCATCATCACGACTTCAATACTTTTTCAACATCCGTTTCACGAAACCGGGCCAAAGGCGCATCATCACCGGCAATAGCCTGGCCTTTCCCACATAGATCTCGGTACGCCCGTTTTTCAACCCCTTGATGATGGCCTCCGCGGCCGCATCCGGACTCATTTTCCCGCTGCCCCTTCCTTCAGTCATGGGGGTGGAGACCAGCGGCAATATGACTTCCGTCACCTGCACCGGCGTCCCTGCAAGCTGATAGCGCAGCGACTGGGAAAAGCTATGCAGCGCCGCCTTGGTGGCGCAATACACGGCGGAACTCGTTTTCGGGTAAAAGGCCAGGCCTGAGGAGAGATTGACTATCGCACTGCGAGGGCGTGATAGCAGACCACCCAGCAGTAATGAGCATAAGCGAACGATCGAGGTAAAATTGGTATCCACCTCCGTGCCGATATCGGTAAAGGAAAACGCCCCATCGGTGAGCCGGCCGGTATGCTGCACCGCAGCGGAGTTGATCAGAATATCCAACGTTATATTTGAGGATTCGAGTTTTTCCACTAAGGACAACACCTCCTGTTGTTTGCTAATATCGCATTGCATGGTAACCACGGCAGAGCGAAACCGGGAAAACTCGGACCAGTTTTTTTGTGATCGGGAGACCACGATCAAACTGTTGCCAAGCGCACTCAACTGCCTGGCCAGACTAAGCCCGATACCTGAATTACCACCCGTGATTAGGATGTTTTTCTGAGATAACTCCACCAATTTCCCCACCAATCCAGGCTAACAATACTGATTGTTATTTTATCTATCGGCTTATGAAAGTCATTAACCGAGGTTAACAAAGTGAATAATTTTTCACTCTCTGATTTTGATAGCCTGCCACTGTCTGATAGGGACAGATTGCTGTTTGATCAATCCAACACACGACTGACAGTCAAGAAAAAAAGCAAGCTATTGAATCAGGGTGATGTTTGTCCCGAGATCTATTTTTTACGCTCTGGGCTTGTAAAACTCTGTTATCACACGCTGGATGGCAAAGAGTACATCAAGTCATTTATCAAAGAAGGCGGCATGTTCGGCTCGCTGAACAGTGTGTTGAATAACGCCGGTTCCACCTTCAGCGCAATTGCCCTGGAAGATTCGATAGTCGATGCTGTTGCATACACCAGATTGCTGAATCTGCTGAGTAAATATCCTCAGCTACACACCGCTTCATTGAACTTTTTTCAACAGCTCGCGCTGAAAAAGGAGATGCGGGAATATGAGTTGCTATGCCTTTCCGCCCAACAGCGTTACGAAAAATTTTGCCGGGAGGAAGCCGCCCTCATGCACCGCATAAAACAGACCGACCTGGCTTCGTATCTGGGCATTACGCCAGTCGCCCTGAGCCGGATGAAAAACAAATCCCAGATTTTAATCTGACGGGGTCTCGCTGACCGGCGGCTTCGTCAAAATAGTCTGAATGGCCTGCTCCAAGGCCCAATTGAACTCAATCGGACGGTTCATCATGAGAAAATGATCAGCGCCTTTCAACACGATCGCATCATAAGCGTGCATGTGCCGTCGGTTTGCTTCATAGTCAATGGGCCACAAATCCGCATTCACGGATATGACAGGGACACGGATTTCGTCAAATATCTTGGCCGCCTCTCCGGTAATGTACTGCGACATCATCGCTTCCATAGCGCTCAGGGCGACAAAAGGCGGCGCAGACGATATATCTGAGAGAATCCATTCACCAAGCGTCGAATCGGTACTCGGCAAAATCATCGCCTTTACGAATTGGCGACTTCCGATTTGAAAATCCTCTTTCATGGGGGCCGCCATCTGCTCGAATTCCTCGGAGGTCATGGGATATTCAATATTTCCAAGCGTATCAATACCGACCAGCCCCTTAACACGCTTAGGCATAAGGCGGGCGGCTTCAGCGATGACTGATCCGCCCATGGAGTGTCCTATGAGAATGACGTTTTCACTGCCTGTAGCTTCTGTCACCGCCCGGACATCCTCGCCAAACGCCCTCATCGTATACTGTGAACGCGTCGAACCCGAATGGCCGTGGCCCGCAAGATCAAGCGTGATAACTCGATACTTGTTAGAGAAAACAGGCAATTGCATACGCCAGTATCTGGCGTCGCAGCTCCAACCGTGAACGAACACAAGCGTCGTCTCACCACTGCCGCGGACCTCATAAAAAATAGGCGTGCCATCTTTAGAAAGGGCGGCCCTAGGCCAATCCGCGCGAGCCTGGACGGCGCCGATAAGCAAAACCAAGACCACAAAAGAGACGCCTAATCTCGACATTTTTTTCAAAACCGCAGTGCGGTATTGTTTTTTCACCCTATCGGCTGTGTTTCTTGCATATTTCATTATCTGTTGACTGTCTGCTGAATTCACTGGCTGTGGGCATTATTTCATTGAATGCAAACCAATCATATTACCTTCAGTATCTGTGACGAGCGAAATAAAGCCATGCTCACCAATGGAAAATTTTGCTTTGAATATTTTTCCACCATGAACAGAGGCTTTATTCTCCTCAGTTGCGCAATCTTCACATGAAAAATATACCATCGTGCTATTACCACCAGATGGACAACCCTCCATCTTTACAATTGCACCAGAGGCGCCTGTACCTTCTTCATTCATTGGAAACGTCCACATTTCCAGATCAGGCATTTTAAGTTCATCGAGCTTTATTGAGAACACATTTTCATAAAATGCTTTTGCTCTTAAAATATCCTGCACATAAACCTCAAACCAACCTACGGGATTATTTATCATAATTAACTCCTCTGAATAAATACCTATGTTAAACCTAACTATAAATGCACGTCCTAAAAGACGCGATACAACGCCTCACTGCGATGCATAATCCCGCCTTTATTTGCGTAAGTACTTGGCATGAAAGTACTCATAATATTCAATCCGGTTATTATCCATCCTCATGCAAGCTTGTAAAGCGAACGTCTGTCGTGGAAAAGGAAGGCCGCCTTCTGGATCAGGTGTGCTTCGATTCGCACCAAGCACTATAGCATCCATACTGAAGAGTCCTAGATGAAAAATCGAGGCTCATCCGATCGGCAGCCAGACCTGGATAGCCGCTCCTCCCAGCCCGTCTGAGCGCCTGATCTGCAGTGTGCCGCCGTAGGCGCTGACGATATCCGCGGCGACCGCCAGACCGATACCCTGCCCGGGTTGGTGCTGATCGGCGCGATGTCCTCTTTGCAATACGGCTTCGGCCTCTTCATCGGGGATGCCCTTGCCGTCATCCTCCACACACAGATGCAGACAGTCTTCCATTTGTGCGCTCACCCGCACCCGGCCTGCCCCATATTTACAGGCATTCTCCATCAAATTTCCCAGCAGCTCCATCAAATCCCCTTCATCGCCGCGAAAGCGGCTCTCTGGCGCAATCGACCGTTGCCATTGAATCCCCTTCTCGATATAGACCTTGTCAAGGGATTTGACGAGACGCTCGACCAGGGGGTTGACCGGGAGGCCTTGGGTCAGGATCGTGCGCCCCGAGGCCGCAGCCCGCTGCAATTGATGACTGACGATCTGATTCATGCGCTCGACCTGCTCACGCACGGTTCGTTGGGACGTCTCAGGGTCGTTGCCTCCCCGGTCGACGATGCCTTGCAAGATCGCCAGGGGGGTCTTCAGACTATGGGCCAGGTCGCCCAGGCTATCCCGGTAACGCTGCTGCCTTGCCTGGGCATGGCGGATCAGGGAGTTGATATTCGAAGTCAGTCGGTTTAACTCTTTCGGATAGTCACCCTGCAGCTGATTCGCCTGGCCGGACTCGATCTCCGTCAAGGCCTGTTCGACCTGCCGCAAAGGCTGCAACCCCCAGCTCAACACCCAGCCCTGGACCAGCAGCAACAGCAATGCGGCACTGCCGAGCCAGAGAAACAGGGTGTCGCGGAAGGTGGCGATCTGCTCCTGCAAGGGCCTCAGATCCTCTGCCACCGCCAATACATATTTCAGCTCGCGCCCATCGAAATCCTCCCAGACGACACCGAAACTGAGTCCCATGGCCTCGCCATCGGTCAGCTTGAAGCGTTCAATTTTCGATTCGCCAGGCGACATATTCCGGGAAAAATCGAGGGAACGCCCCAGTGAGGAGCCAGAACGCCAACGGTATTGTCCGGTTATACCGCTAACCTGTGCATAGAGCCCTGAATCGGGTCGATTGAAGCGGGGGTCTGTCAACACTTCAGGCATCCTGAGTTGCCCCTTCTCCCCCTCCTCCGCCGCAGCCAGCAGAGCATAGACGCTGCTGAACAGTCGCGCCTGCAGGGCGTCTTCGCTAGCGGAACGGAAGGCCTTGTCGAGGGCCAGTCCGGTCAGGCCGAGAAATGCGCTCAGCACCAGACTGGCTGCGAACAGTAAACGCTGGTGAATGGAGAGCGTGCGCCTTAATCCCATCCGGGCTAGACACGCCGTTCCAAGGCGAAGCGGTACCCCCTGCCCCGCAGGGTCTCGATCGGCCTATAGTGCTCATCCGGATCGAGTTTCTTGCGCAGGCGGCGGACGAAGACCTCGATGGTATTACTGTCCCGGTCCCAGTCCTGATCGTAGATGTGTTCGGTGAGATCGGTCTTGGAGACCACCTCCCCCGCATGCAGCATCATGTACTCAAGCACTTTGTATTCATAGGCGGTCAACTCCACCGGTTCGCCATTCAGGCTGACTGTCTGAGTCCGGGTATCAAGCGAGACAGGACCGCCGGAAAGGACCGGCTGGGACCATCCGCCGGAGCGTCGTAACAGGGCATTCAACCGGGCCAGCAGCTCCTCCACATGGAAGGGCTTGACCAGATAGTCATCGGCCCCTGCCTCCAGACCTTCGACCTTGTCCTGCCAGTTGCCCCGCGCTGTAAGGATCAGAATGGGAAAGTGTTTGTCCAGCTTGCGCAGCTCCCGAATCAGTTCGATCCCGGAGAGCTTGGGCAGTCCGATATCGACAATACCCACATCGATGCCGTACTCCCTGCCTAGAAAGAGCCCTGCAGCGCCATCCCCGGCACTGTCAACGGTATAGCCCTGGTTGCGGAGTCTTTCCGCCAAAGGCTCACGAATATCCGCTTCATCCTCAACCAATAGCACACGCATCTGAGCTTCCTTAACGCCGTCTGCCATTCTGGCGGCGACCGCCATCGGCATTGATCCGTAGACGGCGCACCTTACCCTCCTTGGTCAAGATACGGATATTGTGTATCTGCCGGCCGTCGCGTTCCCGGGTCTCGGCTGAAATCACTCGACCATTTACACGCTCCTTGGCCTGCTCCACCGCCTGGTCAAGGCTGATATCGCCACCGGCACAGACGGTGGGTATCAGCAATAGACTGAGCAATAACATTTTGAGCATGGGTCGAGATCTTATCGTCATAGGATTACATACCTAAGTGTGGCGCATCACACAATTTAATCATCCACCGGCCTGACATTCACCGCCACCGGGATTCGCTTCCCGGGATGCTGCTTGGTGCGGGTGGTGAAAACACGCCCTTTGTACCGATATGTTACATCATAGCCAACCAACTGTTCTTCATAACGGGAGTGTTGCGTGACTTCACAACGGCGCTCGACCGATGTCGTGTAGTGTCCACCCCTGTTTTGCTGACTGATATCATGGCCGATCGCGCCGCCGAGCAGGGCACCCGCCAGGGTGGCCGCATCCCTGCCACGGCCTCGCCCGCGACTGATGCTGTTGGCCACCGTACCACCAATGATGCCACCCAGCACCGTGCCGGTATAGCGACGTCCATCGGGCCGATAGTGACTGACCTCCTCATCCCAACACTCTCGCTCGGGATAGGAGATCTCCACGCTGCGGTAGATGGGCTCTACCTCGATAACCTTGGCGGTGTCACGATAGTGGTCGCGATGACCCGCGGTGACTGTCATCGAGGCCGCCAATAACAACGTGCCGATAGCAAGCGCCTCTTTTTTCATCTTAATATCTCCTGGTTCTGTCTCATTAACCCTGATATGAGAGGGAATCCTCTCTCTTTGGTTAAAGCTTACGACGCCCAAACTGAACAACGCCTGAACCGGGGGAGACTGAATTTAATTACCTAATTATCAGTTAGTTAGTATCTGTGTAGAAATGTTAAAAAAATAACGCAAAGCATGCGCCGGAATGACGTGTATTTTAATGCCGGGTTAATGGCTTCGCGCTCACTGCGTTTCTCAGCGTGCTTTGGGTTATAAAAAACCGTTTCTGGATGGAGCCCCGTCAATGAGCATGCTGCTTGAACCAAACCAGAATGCGGTTGTTGACCGGCATCTCAACATTCTCGTTGAAAACCAGACCGTTTAACCCGGCCTGCTCGTCCAACGCCTCGAAATCACGAATACCGCTCAAAGGATCCCGGTTTTTGAGCCACTGATCGAAACCGCGGTTACTCTCGCTGGTATATCGGCCATGGAAATTGAACGGACCATAGAGCGCAAAACATCCACCGCTGTCCAGGAGACGGCCCACGCCCTGAAACAGCAGCACTACCTCAGGCCATGACATGATATGGGTGGTATTGGCACTGAACACGGCATCAAAGTGGTTGTCGGGCCATGCACCACCCACATCCAGATCGATCGGGTCTCGCAGGTTGGACAGCGCTACCTCATCCAGCCAGGCGCGGATACCCAGGTGATTTTCAACCCTGTCACTGGTCTGCCAGATTAAATGAGGCATGGCCGCTGCAAAATGGACGGCATGCTGCCCGGTACCGCTACCGATCTCCAAGACTGAGCGCTGGTGACTGAATAGCCGTTGTAGTATCCGCAGTATCGGTGCCTTGTTCTCTTCGCAGGCTTCGGAAAAGGGCTTCATGACAGCATTAATCGGGCCTTCTTAATTTATACCCAGTTTGTAGGCTTCAGGTATCGCTCATAGAGCTCTGCCTCTGGGCTTCCTGGCTCCGGCTGCCAGTTATATCGCCAACGCACCAAGGGCGGCAAGGACATCAAAATCGACTCTGTACGCCCCCCTGACTGGAGCCCAAAAAGCGTACCCCGATCATAGACCAGATTAAACTCAACGTAGCGACCTCGGCGATAGAGCTGGAAATCACGCTCCCGCTCGCCATACACGGTATCACGACGTCGCCGGACAATGGGGATATAGGCGAGTAGATAGTGGTCGCCGACGCTCTGCATGAAATCGAATGACTTGTCGAATCCCCACGCATTGAGGTCATCGAAAAAGAGACCACCGATACCACGTGGCTCCTGACGGTGCTTGAGATAGAAATACTCATCGCACCAGGCCTTGTACTTACCGTAAACCGCTTCGCCAAAGGGTTGACAGGCCAATCTGGCCATCTTATGCCAATGCCGGCAATCCTCATCATTGCCATAATAGGGGGTGAGATCGAACCCCCCTCCAAACCACCACACCGGTTCCTCCCCCGCTTTTTCAGCAATAAAAAAGCGTACATTGGCATGCGAGGTCGGCACATAAGGATTGCCGGGATGAATTACCAACGACAATCCCATCGCCTCAAAGGCCCGACCGGCCAACTCAGGACGATGTGCGGTTGCCGATCCAGGTAATTGACTACCGGTGACATGGGAAAAATTGACGCCTGCCTGCTCGAAAACCCCACCATCCTGAAGCACGGCGCTGATTCCACCGCCTCCCAGATGCTCCCCCGGTCCGCGTTGCCAACTATCCTGAAAAAAACGCGCCTGTGCATCTTCCTCCTCAAAGGCGCAGCAGATCGTCTGTTGCAGTTCCAGCAGATAGTTTTTGACCTGCAGTTTATCCGGTTCATCCATCATTGGCGTCTTTTTTTGGTTAGGTTGATTCTGATCCGAGTCGCTTTAGGAAGACTCGCATCTCCTTGGCTGCCTGTACATCCCCCTTGGCATCGGCAACTGCAATCCCATTTTGGTAGGCTTGTCTGGCCTCCTCCGCTCGTTGCAACCGGGCCAACGCCTTACCATACAGCTTCCAACTGGCCGAGTGTCCCTGATCCTGCTTCACTGCCTGAGCCAAATGCTCTGCCGCCGCTTCCGGATCGTTCTGTTTGAGACAGAGAGCCCCAAGCGTGTAGCGTAGCAGTGCATTGTCGGTGCCCTGCTTGAGCATTTTTTCCAGGGCTTGACGATCCATAAAGCCACCTCATTCAATGAGTCCGCAGGCCTGATTGCCCGGAACGGCGCTATCCATCCTCTCGGGCTTAGCCGACTTCATGGCCAGCATAACCCGAATATAGTCGTCCCGCTGAATGCCATCACCCAGTCGGGGATTGAATTTTTTCTCCTCCCCCACCGTACTACAGGTAAAGCCGCTATAGTCATGGGCCGGGTAGATCAAGGTTTCATTCGGCAGGGTGAAAAGTCGATGGACAATGGAATCGTAGGATTGCCCTGGGTCACCCGACTGAAAGTCAGTCCGGCCACTTCCTCGAATCAGTAATATATCGCCGGTAAACACCACGCCATCACCAAGATATGAGATATCGGTATTGGTGTGTCCGGGTGTATGGATGACCTGAAGTTTCGTCTCACCCAAGGAGATGACATCGCCATCCTCCAGTTCAAGATCGGAACATTCACTGGCGGCGTTCCTATGCACCCCTATGCTGCAACCCACAAGCTCACGAATCAGACCACTGGCTGTGATATGGTCCGCATGAATGTGGGTTTCCAAAGCGTATTTCAGGGTTAGATCCAATTCACGGAGCAGCTTCAGGTCACGTTCCAGCTGCTCCCTGACAGGATCAATAATAGCCGCCTCACGGCTCTCCGGATCCCAGACCAGGTAGGTATAGGTACTGGATCGGTTATCGATGAGTTGTCGGATTTGCATATTCATAACTCAAGTTTCGGAGTTCAAATTTAACGCGTTCCCATGTTCTATGTGGGAACGCACAATGTGAACAGGGCGTAGGGTGCGGCCCTGCCGCACCATGCTGGGTTGCTTTCCTGTTTGCTATGATGGATTTCTTCACTTCGCGGCCCCCTGACCCAATACCTTGAATTCCAGGGCTTCAAGTTACGGTGCGGCAGGGCCGCACCCTACGAAACTACAATATTGAGATTGGTTCTTCCCCTGACCAGGTGGGTAGATCATACCCATCATCAGGGTTCAACGCTTCAGCTCAAGGTTGATTGTCCGCAAATGAACGCAAATCAACACAACGGAACCAGGGTATGAGGTCACTTACAGCAAATTTGCGTCTATTCGCGTTCATTTGCGGACAAATCCTGCTTGATATGGTTTTTTACCCCCCGATATACGAACAGGTTATTAAATATGGGGCACTATACGTTATTCAACCCAGGATCTATCAGGGATATTTCACACAGCCAACTCGCTAACATCAATGATGACAGACCTAGTGTGGTGTAACGTATAAACTGTACCAATCAGCGAGACGCTAAGCCGTTAGCTGCTAGGCGCGTTGCGCCGGGAATGGCGCGCCCT
>JAHXHS010000011.1 GCA_025656455.1 Candidatus Thiodiazotropha sp. (ex Epidulcina cf. delphinae)
GCAATGGCTTCTAACTCTTTTTTGTTCATCTTGCTTATCTCCCATTGAAGAACTAATGATAAGCAGATACACAATCTAATTTACAGTCCCAATACGCTCGTTAGGAAATTTGAGAGGTAACTAACTCAGGTATCCATTCCAAAGTTTTACCTGGATACCCAGTGAAAATAATAAATAATAAGGACACCCAAGATTTCAATAATAAGGACACCCAAGATTTTAAAAATCTGTCTTACATGGCTCAGACAATAATCGGCAAGTCATCACGAATGTATTGATGCGCTACGGTGAGCCGCCAAACACAATTTTCACGACGCGTTCAGCTTTGAAGCGGTCTTAGCCGGACACCCACCCAAAATCCTCCAAATTTGAAGAATTTGAATGGACGTCCGGGTAAGGATGTTGAACTACGATAATTATTACTTACCACGAGCTGACCGGTTTCTGGAATTGTTACAACGCATTTTCCATGCGCTTTAATTTGCGTACACTGGCGGACTCATGCATCTCATCCTCATCCTGCGATTATTGTTAAACAGTGTTTTCAATCGGATGCCTAATTCAAATAACCAATCGAAATATGAGTGAATACCTGTGTGGTATGCGTGTAGGTTGCGGCCCTGTCGCGCCATCGTAGACAAGGGCGTCCATAATTCACAATTATTCACAATGTCCATGGTGCTTAGCATGAGCTTGATTTGGTGTGTGTGGGCATTCGGTTAGCGCTGATGCATAGGAAGCGTTTATA
Source organism: Candidatus Thiodiazotropha sp. (ex Epidulcina cf. delphinae) (assembly GCA_025656455.1). GTDB lineage: Bacteria > Pseudomonadota > Gammaproteobacteria > Chromatiales > Chromatiaceae > Thiodiazotropha. The sequence continues at coordinate 749 of JAHXHS010000011.1, forward strand.
ACAGCTATACTTGACTATCTATTACCTTTTTTTATATATATAATTCGTTTGTTTGGTAATGTGTCCTTTTATCACCTTACTTTTCATAAGGAAATATATTTTGATGGAATAATTGATGTCATTTATCGGTTGTGCGCCAGGGAACAGTCAACCCACGCAGATGGAACGGTGCAGATGTCGGGGCGATCACTTCACTCCCCAACTCCCCCTGAAACAGCCGCGAATAAACCCGTAGTGAGGATGGAATCTTGTGTTGAAAAACGCGCTTTCGTTAGGATTGACGAGCAAGGCGGTCGCAGCGATCTCGATGCTAATGCTTGCATCAGCCTTTCCCGCGGTTGCTGGTATTCGTGGCGGCCCACACGACTTCTCGCAGACGACTTGGTCTGATGGGGAAATCTGCAATGTTTGCCATACGCCACACAACGCAGACAGCAGCAGCCAAGTGCCTCTGTGGAATCACGAGGTATCAATCGCGACTTACAAGTTGTATAGCAGCCCGACCATGAATGTGGTCGCCGAACAGCCGCAACCCGGCGGTGTCTCGCGTATGTGCCTTTCCTGCCATGATGGTACGATCGCGATTGATTCATTTGGTGGTAATAGTGGCAAAACAACCGTCACCGGTAAGCCGAATTTGGGGGCGGACCTCAGCAATGATCATCCCATCGGTATTGAATGGATACATCAGACCCAAACGGCAGGATCATTGAGCTGCCTTAGCTGCCATGTCCTCAATTACAACCCAGAGACCATGGCGTATGAATTCGTCGGTTCAGTAGGTGGAGAACTCAGATTTTTCGACAAAAAGGTCGAGTGCCCCTCATGTCATGACGTTCACAACAGTCAGGTCATGGATGTGAAGCTGCTCAGAAAGTCTCTGGCGGGCTCGCAGCTTTGCCTGCATTGCCATCCCAAGTAGTATGTCTTTGCCTGCAGTGTAGTATTTAATTAATCTTCAATCTGATCGCCATCAATCGGACGCGCCAGCATGCAATCTGTTCACCCAGGGCGTGTCGCTTGGTGGGCGATAATGAGTCGCCGGCGATAAAATGCTGAGAGAGCAGGGAGCCGCTGAAGCGTTGATGCCAGCGTTCAGCGGCATCCAAGAGACGCTAGCCCGCTGCCGCTTTCCGATCAACAAACAATTAACCAAGCAATCCAGGTTATATGTTATTGATTTTTATGCATTATTCCACATTGGCGCCTGATTTCACTATATTGTTTAGAGGTAAGTACTATACTTAATTTGTTGATTTACATTGTAACTTCTACGAATAATCATCGACGAATGTCATGATTGTTTTTTTCTTACTTTTTAGCAGCATATAACGGTAAGAAAGGCTTTAGTTTTCTGGAAATTAAGGTTAGGTAGTTCTCTCTGCTTTCAGGAATGAAATAACTAAACGGATTATCTGCTTATAAACTGAAGCAGAACCATACGGGCGTGCAAATGGACAAATTTAAGTTTGTGAAGATGCTGGTGATGTTGAACGGCTTTACAAGTCCTTCGTATGGAAGGAGCCCTGAAAGGTCATGACTCTTCGCTGCTGCGTATCTCTGTTGCTGCTTGCCATTATCGCGGTGGCCCTCAGTGCTGTCTTGAACCATACGCAAAATCAAGCCAAACCTAAATTGCGGAATTTTCGCAATAAGCGCTTGCGGATTTCTGCCTAAACCGTTGTCACCAGGGAAAGGAGACTGTCAGTGTTTGTTAAGAATAGCGTTGAAAACATCGTACAGCGTCTTTTCGGGGTTTTGATATTGCTGATAATCGGCAGTTATATCATCCTTCATTTCGCAGGTAGAAATGCCGCCGGGCAACAAGCCTGGGTTCTGCATACTCATGAAGTCATTAGTGAGAGCCGGAGTTTTTTAAAGTATATGGTTGATGCGGAAACGGGGAAGCGCGGCTACCTGATCACCCACCAGCAAGCATACCTGGAACCCTACTATTCCGGCCTCGATCAGGCCAAATCAGCTTTTGACAAGCTCACGGAGCTTACCCGCGACAACTTCTCGCAACAGGTTCACCTGAATACCGTCGAAAAACTAATGCTCCAAAAGTTCGATGAGATGGCTCAAACCATTCGTCTGATAGAACGCAGCAAGGTTGAGGAAGCCTTAGCTGTCGTCAAAAGTAATCAAGGCAAAATGTATATGGATAGCATCCGCAGCAGCCTCAATGAATTCGAAACTGAAGAGCTGCGCCTTTTGGCCTTGCGAGAGGCTGAATCCAAACAGAAACATAACTTCTTGAGGCTGTTATCTATTCTTGAAGCACTGCTACTTATTGGCATTGTTCTTGTCACTGCCTTCTTTATCCGGAAGAGACTGGTGGTGCCTATTCTCATGTTGACAAGCGAGGTTAAGAGGATTGGAGAGGATATTAATGGCGATGCTGATATCGGTGATATCAATACCTTTGACGAAATGCACAGGCTGTCAATCGCTTTCGATAGCATGCAGCGGAAGATAAACAAACGCTCGGAAGAACTGGAAGAGGCCAAGCGCCAACTGGAAGACCAGAATATTGAACTTGCCGATGCACTTCAATTAGCCCATCAGGCCACCAATGCCAAGAGCGATTTCCTGGCCAGAATGAGTCACGAAATTCGTACGCCGATGAATGCCATTATCGGACTCAGCCATCTTGTCTTGCGGACAGATATGACACCTAAACAGCGTGATTATCTGGTTAAAATCATGTCATCCGGGCAATCATTGCTACACATTATAAACGATATCCTTGATTTTTCGAAAATCGAAGCCGGAAAACTGGAACTTAATTCAGAAGAATTTCTACTCGATGATGTGTTGAATAATGTTTCCAATTTAATTGGTATTAAAGCATCCGGGAAAAAGTTGGAACTGGTATTTCAGGTTAAGTCGGATGTGCCACTTAAACTAATCGGTGACCAACTACGACTTGAAGAAGTTCTTTTGAATCTGGCCGGAAATGCTGTGAAATTCACTGAGGTTGGCGAAGTCGTTATTGCTGTTTTCACGATGGATGCGGATAGCATAAAAATCAAACTTGGATTTTCCATCCGCGATACGGGGCCGGGTATCCCAGAGGACCAATTGAACAGACTCTTCAAACCGTTCAGCCAAGCGAATGAAAACATGACCCGCGAGCATGGCGGCAGTGGATTGGGGTTGGTGATCTGCAAACGTCTTATCGAAATGATGGGAGGGGATATCCATATCAAAAGTAGTATCGGGCACGGCAGCGAATTCTTTTTTACCGCTTTATTCGACCAGACCGGCGATACAACATTGCATCATAAAACCTTGCCTGCTCCTGGCTTGCGTGGCCTCAGGATATTGGTTATTGACGATAATGCTGCAGCAGGAGATGCACTAAAGCATATGCTGAACTCGCTTTCGTTTGTGGTTACGCTTGTAAATTCCGGTAAAGAGGGTATCAGAGCCGCACAGACAGCAATAGAAGATCCTTACGCACTTATTCTAATTGACCAATACATGCCGGATGGAATCGATGGCATCGAGACATTCCGACAATTACAGGAATTGCCCGGCTATGTGGATACACCGGTGGTTCTGATGGTCCCCCCCTATGGTGGTGAAGAAGAGTTTGAAGAAGCTGAAATGACAGGCATCAGCAAATTCGCCTATAAGCCATTGGGACCGTCCGCACTATTTGACGCGGTAATGAATGCGTTGGGATACAAGGGTTCAGATAAACATATTGCTAAATACAAACATACCATCGACCCCGAACTAGTGCATCAGATCAGCGGTGCCAGCGTGCTGCTTGTTGAAGACAATGAGATTAACCAGCAAGTCGCTGTTGAGTTGCTGGAGCAACTTAGCTGCATCGTTGAGGTGGCTGACAATGGCCTTGAAGCCATAGAGCAGGTACAGAAAGGCGACTTTGATATCGTGTTTATGGATATCCAGATGCCCAGGATGGATGGACTCGAAGCCACCCGTCAGATCCGGAAGCTTGCCGTAAAACCTGACCAACGGCACCTGTCTGAGATTCCCATTATCGCTATGACAGCCCATGCACTTGTCGGGGATCATGGGAAAAGCATTGCTGCCGGTATGAATGACCATCTTACCAAGCCGCTAGATCCGGCAGAAATTTTAGACGCACTTTTGAGATGGGTTAAATCAAAAAAGAGGCCCCGAAAAACAATAGCGCCAGCGCAGGTTCAACCGACAGATACCCCGATTCAAGCCGCAATGCCCCCGCTTGCCGGCATCGACACCGAAACTGTACTTAAGAAAATGGAAGGCAACAGCACCCTTTATATCAGTCTGCTTAAAAAGTTTCAGCGCTCGAATGACAGGGCTGCGGAAGAGATACGGGATGCGCTCAGCCGGAATGATTTCAAACATGCCAGTGAACTGGCCCACGGTATCAAAGGTGTGGCTGCAAACCTGGGGATGAATGAGCTATTTCAAGTATCGGCCAGAATGGCCTCCATGGATGATGTAAAGGATTCCGCGGACTGGCCACGGTTACTGGAACGGTTCGACTTACAATTGGCCGTGGTTTTGCAGGCAATCGAACAGCTCGAACAAAAAACAACCGGACCGGAAACCGATACATCGGATAAAGATACTGCAGCGATAGATGGCCAGGAACTACTAAAGCTACTGAAGAAGCTGGAATCATCACTGGAGACAGATCTGGTTGCAACTGCTGGGCACATGAAAGCACTCCGTTCCATGCTTGCTTATAGCAAATATGAGGAACTGTTTAGAGATCTGGACGAACAGATAGACAATTACGATAGCGATGGCGCCAAAGAGACAATCGACGCTATCGGGACAAGCACGAAGCATGGAGGTGACTCGTGAAAAAACAGAAAATTCTCATTGTCGATGATATGCCGATAAATATCTCCCTGCTAGTGGAGGCACTGAAAGATGACTATGCAATCATTGCGACAACATTTGGCGATAAAGCGCTGCACTTGGCCAGCCTGGATCCTATACCAGATCTCATTCTTCTGGATATTAAAATGCCCAACATGGACGGTTATGAGGTCTTAAGAAAACTAAAAGAGAATGAAAAAACCCGTAATATCTCGATCATGTTTATCACAGCACTGAGCGACGACCAGAATGAGGAGACAGGACTTGAGCTTGGCGCCGTTGATTATATTCGCAAGCCATTCAATGCCAATCTTGTTAAAACCAGGGTCCACAATCACTTAGAACTGAAACGTCACCGCGACCATCTCGAGGAGATGGTAAGCCAACGTACTGAAGAAATTGTCCATTTACAGGACGCTTTGATTGGAAGCATGGGTTCACTGGCTGAATACCGAGACCCTGAAACCGGCGGACACATAAAGCGTACACAGTACTATGTCAAATTACTTGCCGAAACCATGAAAGATCATCCCCCATTCAAAGAATTTTTCGACAAGCAAACCATCGATATATTGTTCAAGGTGGCCCCCTTGCACGATATTGGTAAAGTCGGTGTACCAGATTACATACTATTAAAACCAGGAAAATTAACGTGTAACGAGTTTACCGAGATGAAAAAACACGTCCATTACGGCACTGAAGTGATCAAAGATATTGAATGTAACGTAGGCAAAGATTCCTTGACGAATATTGCTATGCAGCTTATTAATGGACACCATGAAAAATGGGATGGCAGCGGGTACCCAAATGGACTACAGGGGAGCGAGATTCCTATTCCAGGCAGGCTCATGGCAGTAGCCGATGTCTATGATGCATTAATTAGCAAGCGCATCTACAAACCACCCATACCCCACTCAAAAGCGGTGCAAATCATAAGGAAAGGCAGAAGCACACATTTTGATCCTGACATTACAGATGCTTTTCTTGCTCAGGAGGATAATGTTAGGCAAGTGGCATTGAAATTTGCTGATTGCAACGAAGAGCGGCGGATGCTTTCGTGTGCATCTTGAAAACAGTCTGGTCAGGGGGTTACCCGGACACCCACCCAAAATCCCCTCCCCCTGAAACAGCCGCGAATAAACCCGTAGTGAGGATGGAATCTTGTGTTGAAAAACGCGCTTTCGTTAGGATGGACGAGCAAGGCGGTCGCAGCGATCTCGATGCTAATGCTTGCATCAGCCTTTCCCGCGGTTGCTGGTATTCGTGGCGGCCCACACGACTTCTCGCAGACGACTTGGTCTGATGGGGAAATCTGCAATGTTTGCCATACGCCACACAACGCAGACAGCAGCAGCCAAGTGCCTCTGTGGAATCACGAGGTATCAATCGCGACTTACAAGTTGTATAGCAGCCCGACCATGAATGTGGTCGCCGAACAGCCGCAACCCGGCGGTGTCTCGCGTATGTGCCTTTCCTGCCATGATGGTACGATCGCGATTGATTCATTTGGTGGTAATAGTGGCAAAACAACCGTCACCGGTAAGCCGAATTTGGGGGCGGACCTCAGCAATGATCATCCCATCGGTATTGAATGGATACATCAGACCCAAACGGCAGGATCATTGAGCTGCCTTAGCTGCCATGTCCTCAATTACAACCCAGAGACCATGGCGTATGAATTCGTCGGTTCAGTAGGTGGAGAACTCAGATTTTTCGACAAAAAGGTCGAGTGCCCCTCATGTCATGACGTTCACAACAGTCAGGTCATGGATGTGAAGCTGCTCAGAAAGTCTCTGGTGGGCTCGCAGCTTTGCCTGCATTGCCATCCCAAGTAGTACGTCTTTGCCCGCAGTGTGGTATTTAATCAATCTTCAATGGGTTAGGCTATTGACTCAATCGTAGATCCACACCTAAACGACGATCCCGGCGCGATGCCAGCATGCCAGTGGAGAGATGAGTCGCATGACGGGGATCAGCAAACGGGGTGACCGAATCTTAAGGAAGCGGCTGATCCATGGCGCACTAGTGTGGTGTAACGTATAAACTGTACCAATCAGAGGCCCGTCAATGCCTCAAGACGCCCCGCAGGAAGTGCCCTTGGGGTGCCAGGCGCAGCGCGCAGGCAATGGCAGCGCCCTTGTTAAGCGCTGCAACGCAGGATTGAGGCATTGACGGGCCTCCCTTCGGGCGAGACGCTAAGCCGTCATCTGCGTTGTTGCGTTGCTTGGAAAGGGCGCGCCATTCCCGGCGCAACGCGCCTAGCACCCCAAGGGCACTTCCTTCGGGGCGCAGCTAACGGCTTAGCGTCTCGCTGATTGGTGCAGTTTATACGTTACACCACACTAGCGATCTTGAATGGGTGCGACGACAAGACGGATAAGCTGAGCATCTGGCTCAAGTCGCTGAGCAGCCGGACTCATCCGTGCATGGGGTCTTACCCAGACATATCATGGCGTAACATTCTGCCGAGCGATCCTTTAATGAGTGCCGTGTTTTTCGACGATTTCGATGACCTCTGCAGGACAGATCTTTTGGTTGCCACATACTCTGTGATCGGCCACAAAATCGAGTGCGGTGGCGAGTCGTTTTTGAATCTCTTTCGGCGGAGTGACTGTGTGATCATCCGTATCTTTCCAATTCACCAGTTCAACTCGGTGGCGCTCTGCTGAGATGGCGCAATGCAGTCTTGCGGTGCCGGCGATGCCATTGTCATCGGCACAGATCGGCACCTGTACGTCAAAGCCGCCGCGTCCGTTGTTCGAGACGCATTGACAATGCTCACACTTAACAATACAGCCGTCCTTTTTTATGTTCATCTAGCACCTGTTTTTATTGGTTCAACGATCCAATGTCCCGTTGCCTGTTGGCCATCGAAAACCTTTACTGACACCTCTCTTTCCCCTATAAAGTGAGAGGTTTTTGGGATGGTGGCACATGTTGGCAAGCGGTTATTATGCTGCGTGCAACCTCTTGCATATTAATGCAGCAGGTATATTCACCGCAACTGATACTAACCCGAACGTAGGTTAGGCGACATTCAGAGCCCCGGGGGTGCTTCGGATCGAGGCGCGACTCGCCGGGAATGGCAAGCCCTTGCCAAGAGTCGCAACGAAGAGCCGGAGCATCCCCAGGGCTCCCTTTGGGCTTGTCTGTGCGCGTCCACGGCCGTGTTGCTGTCACTTGGGGTAGGAGTGCTACAGCAAGTGACAGCGCCTTGCCGTGGACATGCACAGACAAGCTGAATGTTGCCCAACCTACGTTCGGGCTAGTGTAGTGTCTCATAATTGTTTGACGTTATCAGAGGCCCGCCAATGCCTCAAGTCGCCCCGCAGGAAGTGCCCTTGGGGTGCAAGGCGCACCGCGCAGGCAGAAGTGGCACATGGATGTGCCGTTTACGGACCGAAGGATGGAATGGCATGCCCTTTTCAAGGACTGCAACGCCGCATTGGATGATGTGGGGCGCACCCTTTGGGCCAGCCAGGAAGCGGCCATCTGCGTTGTTGTGCTCCCTTGAATTAGTGACGGCTAGTCCTGCGCTCGCACGCCTAGCAGCTAGCCGCTTCCTGACTGGCTGCATCCTAAGTTATCATATTGAAAGAGTACTAGTATGTTGCTGTATGGGATGAGGTATTTAAAGGTTCTTGCCAGATCCTTACGCATCGCCTCATGACGCATGGGGGGATGGTGAACTTGGTAACCGTAGATTTCAAATATTAAATCTAAAAACAGTCGCTATCCCTGTGAGGATTGGGGTGGCAAGACTCTTCTCTCGTCATTCCGGCGAAGGCCGGAATCCATGATTCAGGCCACAGCCGGTCCTTCTGGATCCCGGCCTTCGCCGGGATGACGAACGTGTGCCTGGCATGACGCAGAGGCCGCCGCTCCAGGCGAAGCCTGGGACAGTAACTGAGACTCCAAATTGCTCAAGCGAGTAGCTGAGACACCCAGAGTACCCAGAGTAACTGAGACACCCATCCAAATTGCTCAAGCTGACAAATAGCAAGACATTCTCATACGGATCTCTAAACTGCTACAAAAAGAGTGGTTTTGTGTGTGGATTTAAGGAGAAATCAGTAATTGCAGACAAGCGCATCTCTCAGCCTGCACTGATCGACACGCGCTAGGGTTGCCCTTTTGGCAGGATGTTCGCTTCCTTAAGTTTTCATTAAGAAACGCTAACTTAACTTGGAAATCCTGATCTGTCCGCTATTATTCTGTTTACACGGATTTGGGTGCCGGAATACCGGTCAGAGCCACTTGCATGGGTCGGACCGACGACCAATCGTTGGCGCAGACATGTGCGAGAATGCGGTTTCGTCGGACGAAAAGAGGGTTTATTGCCGATATTCTTTTGCAGACGCGTAAGGTTAGCCGTACGGTATTACGCAGTTTTTGGCGTGGAGTTTATAGACTATGAGTGATACTGATCTGACTTACCGACGCTATAAAGACGGCGACGACGAGCATTACGACTGGGATAGCGATGTCGTGACTCAAGGTGAGTCTTACGTTTGCCCGACCTATATCCAGCGGACGCCGCCGTGTCAGAGCGCCTGTCCATCCGGGCATGATATCCGTGGCTGGATCTCCATAGTACGCGGTTTGGACAAGCCCCAAGGTGACAAGTCATGGAAAGAGTACGCCTTTGAGCGCATGACCCAGGCGAATCCCTTCCCGGCGATCATGGGTCGCGTATGCCCGGCCCCCTGCCAGGAGGGTTGTAACCGTAACAACCTGGAAGGTTACGTCGGCATCAACTCCATTGAGCAGCATATTGGTGATTGGGCGCGGGAAAACAACCTGGCATTCGCCAAACCCGAAACCGAGTCCGGCAAGCAGGTAGCCATTATTGGTGGCGGTCCCGCTGGTCTTGCCGCGGCTTTATTCCTACGCCGCCTCGGCCACCGATCCACCATCTTTGAAGCGCACAGCGCCCTGGGTGGCCAGATGGTGTTCGGCATCCCTGGCTACCGAATCCCCCGGGATGTGCTTGAACATGAGATCCAGCGAATCCTGGACGTGGGCGGTATCGAGGTGAAACTGAACACCCGTGTGGGACGCGAGGTAACGGTCGAACAGCTGGAGAAGGGGTACGATGCCATCTTCTGGAGTGTGGGTGCCGTGGTCGGGAAGCCGCTGCGAGTGGATGGGGGCGAGGCCCCGAACTGTGTGGACGGCATGAGTTTCCTGAGGGCCTTCAACGACGGTTCCCTGAAATATCTCGACGGCCGTATCTTGGTGATCGGTGGTGGTGACACCGCCATGGACGTGGCCGCCGTGGCCAAGCGTATCGGTGAAGTGGCCAATCTCGACGCCTCAGAGCGCCCCGAGGCTGTCTTTGACGGTTCCGGAAGTCAGCGCGACGAACAGGCCGCCAAACGCACCGATTCCGACTGCTGGCTGGTCTATCGCCGACCCATCGCCAAGGCGCCCTGTACCAAGCACGAACTGGAGGCCTGTATCGCCGAGGGTGTGGAGATCCACGACAGCCTGGCCCCTCTCGAGGTCATGCTGGATGACCAGGACCGTGCCTGCGCCCTGAAAGTACAGCCGGTCGACTGGTCCTCTGGCAAAATGGAAGCGCATGGTGAACCGTTTGAGATCGAGTGCACCCTGATCGTAGCGGCCACCGGACAGACCGGTGACTACGAAGGTATCGAGGGCATCGCCAACGACTGGAAGCTGATTGACGCCGATAAGCGCATGCAGGTGAAAGACAAACCGGGCCATTTCGTGGGTGGCGATGCCGTGAACCCACACCTGTTGACTACCGCCATCGGCCACGCCTCCATTGCAGCGCAAGGTATCGACAAGTACCTGCGTGGCGAAGTTGTCGATGATCGTCCCAAGGTGGAAGGTCATCACTTTGATCTGCTGAAGGAACTGGCCCTGAAAGATCTCTCTCCGGAAGTGTACAGCCATGGCCAGACCTGGGGTACCAATAGCGCCAAGTGGTCCATCCACAACTTTGAGGACCGTGCCGACGCGGACGTGATCAAGACCAAGTCCCTGTTCACGGGACACTTTTCTTACCAGCCGGTGCACGCCCGGGATGAGATGGACGTGAATGTCTCCAATGTGTTGGGAAGCATGATCGAGCGCTTCACTGGTCTCTCTGAGGAGATGGCCGTCACCGAGGCCAAACGCTGCATGAGCTGTGGCTTCTGCTTCGAGTGTGACAACTGCGTCATCTACTGCCCGCAGGATGCTGTCTACCGCGTGAACAAGAGCGAGCGTGCCATGGGGCGTTATGTGGATACCGACTATGCTCAGTGCGTCGGTTGCCACATCTGCAAGGAGGTCTGCCCTACCGGCTACATCGAAATGGGTCTGGGGCAGTACTAAGTGGAATCAGTAGCGAATAAATGCCGGCCTGGACTGTTCCAGGCCGGTTATACTAATGCTTGGAAAGAGTCTTACCTCAGTCTTATCTGGATGCCCATAAGGTCTGCCGCTACGCGGATGTTAGGCCTTTGAGAAAACTGGGTATTAGAGGGGCCCACTCAATATCATTCAGAATTTGAGTGGGTGTTCGTGTTTTTCGGGATTGTTGGTTCAAATACTCAGCCACTACTGTGGATAGTGAACCGCCGGATGCGGAACCGCATCTCCAGTGGTGTGCCAGGATGGCGGGCATGGGCCCCGCCTCCTACTCGATAACTTTGTCAGCTATGTCTCTGTCATTCGCCCTGCGTATGCAGACATAATCTATCTACATCCATAACAAAGATAAACAGACAAAAAACTCAATCACTAACTATTTAATGCGCTCGAATAAGCCATATCAAATGTAGGGATGTGATTCTCCAGCCAGGTTTTAACCAATTGACCGAACTCTTCGGTAACTTCTGCATCTCCCGCATGAAATTTTTTCTGCAAGTCAGCACCGGTCCCAACCAATGCATCATGTTCAGATTTATGACTCGCGTAACCAGCAAAACCCTTGGCCTGCATTTCTCTCTCTTCATGGGCAAAATGCTCGACAACATATGCAATTAAATCATCTAATTGAGTTCCTACGGCAGAACGATCTGCACCATCCGTTGCTAGCTCATACAGCTTATTAAGTTTACCAAACAATGCCTTGTGCTCTTCATCAGCGAAGTCAACACTTGTGCCAAACTGATCCGCGGTCCAGGTTATTAACGACATGACAATTTCCTCCTTGTTTTAAATAAATTGTCGACGCTGGAGTATGGGTTATATTCTTTCCCCGTGTCAAACAAAAAACATGAGGTCAGAGCTTGTTTCGTGAATTTCTTCATATAATCTAAAAAGACATGTAATAGATCAAAGATCAAGTTCAGTATGCTAATAGAGAAATTGGATGTCTTTAGCGCTGAAGAAACAACAATTATGGCGTGATGGATTTAGTGAACAATGTTTCATTTATCGAGAAGCCAACCTCTTCCTCCATGCTGCAGACTCCTGGTCGACAAACAGCGTCAACTGAAAGTGATTCGACATCACCGCGTAGCGATAGGCTCACCTGACACAACGGGAGATACAGTGATAATACGGAGTGGCTTCGAGAGAAGTCAGGGCTTTCCGAGGCTTTGGCATGATATCGCTCCTTGATATCGGGTGATCAGGATAGTCTGGCAGGTTGCCATAGTCATGATAACATAGCAATCGTTCGAGTGGGTGTCCATGTTGAAGTTCATAGAAGTAAAAAAAGTGGGAGTTTCCTTATGAAAAGAGAATATGAAGAATATGGATTTTACCTCCTTGAAAATGCAATAAATGGAGATCAGGTCAGTAAATTAATAGAAAAATTGGATACCCTTAGCGTCAAAAACAACAATTACGGCACAAGGGATCTAATGAATAAAGTCCCATATGTTCGTGAAATGGCCTTGTCGCCACCTTTATTGACTATCGCAGAAAAGATACTTGGAGAAAAAGCCAAGCCGGTAAGATCCGTATTTTTTGATAAAGTGCCTGGCGCTAATTGGAACGTGGCTTGGCATCAAGATACTTCAATAGCGCTAAAAGAAAAAGCAGATGTTGTTGGTTTTGGCCTATGGAGTGAAAAACAAGGCGTGGTTCACGTTGAACCTCCTGAAGAATATTTGTCAAGTATGTTGACCTTAAGAGTGCATCTGGATTCCACCAATACTGAAAATGGCGTTTTACGCGTTGTGCCCGGAACACATCGAGATGGTAGAGTCAGATCCAAAGATATAATAAATATTGTAGACAGTTCACGGGCACTTGAATGTAACGCGAATCCAGGCGATATTTTGCTAATGAATCCGTTATTGTTCCATTCCTCGAGAAAGGCTGTCTCTCCAAGTCATAGAAGAATAATACATATTGAATATTCCGCAATGACTTTGCCAAAACCGTTGGAATGGTTTGAATATTCAGAAACTGATATGGCCTATTAGGGTGTCGGGTTAGTATGAACCTCGCCTCAGCATTCGAACTCGGCATATCAGCCGCGCTCCTGGGCATGCTTGCAGCCATGGTCGTCCGCTGGATGGCAATGCGCGCAGGGCAAAAACGCATGAGTCCTCTATACCGAGCCGCCCACCAAGGCTCGACCGAAACGGTGCTCGCCCTGATTGAGGCCGGCGAGGATCTTAACGCGATGAGTCGGTTGGGATTCACGGCCCTCCATGCGGCATCTTTGTGTGGGCACGAGGAGGTGGTGACACAACTCCTTCAGGCCGGTGCGGAAGTCGATGTGAAGAATGTGAAAGGCAATACGCCGCTGCACTGCGCGGCGGAGAAAGGGGAGTGTGGCATAGCTGCCTTGCTGATCCAAGGAGGCGCGAAGGTGGATGCGCGAGGCAGCCATGGGGAAACTCCCCTCCATCTGGCGGCGGTAAACGGACATCAGGAACTCGTAAAGTTGCTGCTTAAGGAGGGGGCAAACGCTGCCGCCGCAGATGATAAGGGATGGACGCCGGAAAGCTGTGCCAAACTGGGAAAGCACCCACAGTTGGCCGAGCTGATTCACCAGGCGCAATCTCAACAGGATTTGCCGTAGATAGTCTTACTGTTAACCCGGCAACCTATTAGGGTGCCGGGTTAATAATCACAGCAATAGCGGGTACAATAGGGAAATGGAGCCTGTTTATGAATGACAGACCAGGATGGGACCTCTTCATCAGCTACCGGGCCACAAAATCGATGTTCGTGCGACAGGTCGCGGATCAGCTCATCAGTGCAAAATGCCGGGTATGGTTTGCCGAGTACAAAACATGCCACTGGAGGCTAAGGCAAAACGACCGCTGGGTCGATGAGCAGATTGCTGCCGGCATCGAGCAGAGTGCGTGGGGGATTGTCTTTGCCAGCCACGACTATCTGGGTTCTCCGGCGTGTGTGTCGGAATTGAGCCAGTTATTGGGTCGCCAGGGATACCGGCGGATATTGCAGATCTCTCTGGATGGCGCGCGGCTCGAGCCTTTGATTAACTGTGAGACTGTACACTGCAGACCGGGGGAGGTGATGGAGGCCGTTGACTTCATAGTCAACCGCGTGGGGATGAGGATTTCGAATCCTGCCCGGCCTGGGAGAACGCTGATGGGCGATTCAAAGAGAATCGTGTTCGGCGGCCTGTTTATCTTGGATGCCTACGGCTGGCGCAGGTGGTGGAGGGGCGCCTTGGCAGCGCTGTTAACCGGCCGGCATGGTATTGGGCAAACACAGCGGCGCTTTGCCGAATGGGGGCCGTTTCTGCAGCGGGAGGTGCACTTGGTAGGCAGTGCTCCGATGAGGATTTATATGAATCTCCGGTTCGGTATGGAGCAAAAGGATCAGTTTGATAACTGGTTGCTCGATTACGAGAGAATATGCGACGGCAAGCAAGAGAGGGAAGTCTTTAACAGGCTGAATGAGTATGCATCGACAATTCATTTCACGAATATCAGGCATGCTGCGGCGGCTCAAATAGAACTGCACGGCGTCCACCTCCTGCTGAACGGCGGTCCGTTCGGACATCTGGCAATGACCTACAAGGTGGTGAACGCAGAGGTTTCCGAATGGCACAGGAAAATATCCATACATCTGCGGTATCCCGGCGATCCATCCTCATACTATGAGTTTGTTTTTACCTTTGGTTTTGCCGGTTCCTTCGAGGAATACTGCCGGCATACCGGTGTGATGGATGAACTTGCATTGTCGGTCGGTACTTTATAGGGCGAGCCACGCCTTGATCAAGGGCAGGCTTGAAGTCCTGAACGCAACCTATTAGGGTGCCGGGTTAATAACTCAAGTTTTGGGGTTCAAATTTAACTCGTTCCCATGTTCTATGTGGGAACGCACAATGTGAACAGAGCGTAGGGTGCGGCCCTGCCGCACCATGCTGGGTTGCGCGCCTGTTTGCTATGACGGATTTCTTCACTTCGCGGCCCCCTGACCCAATACTTTGGGTTCCAGGGCTTCAAGTTACGGTGCGGCAGGGCCGCACCCTACGAAACTCGTAGAACATGGGAACAAGATGAACTCCGAAACTTGAGTTAATAAGAGGCATTTTTTAATCAAAAGCTTGTCCAGCACCTCGATACCTGCAGCTCCCAGTTTCATTATCTGCTTGATGTGATCATTGAAACTTAAGTTGACATTGGTCAGGGTGAAGGAGAGGGTTTCACTGATCACGTCGTCTACGTTTTTCGTTTGTGAGGGTACGAGATCATTGAGGTGTTCACGGTAGGCAGAGAGACCTTTTCAGCCCGAATAACATGATGTCCTGAAGGTGGGTCAGGTTTTCATCCTTACCGCAGGTGCCCAGCTCCTGTTCGCGGTTCCCGCATCTGCGTAGTGATTTGTATGATCATTCCGCCCGATCAGGAGAAGAGCCTTTAAGGTTGGGAATGATTGATAAAGGCGTCGGCATAGATATCCTTCAGTCCCGCCCCGGCGAGAAAACAGTGCTGACGCTGCTTCTTCACAAACTCGTCCGGGCCGCAAAGATAGACTTTCCAGCCCTGTAATCCACTCCGTTCGCGGCTGAGTAGTTGGTTGAGATTTTCTACCCGGACATCATGGCATCGGCCGGGCGGTTCGTTGAGCGTGCAGGGATGATAGTGCAGGTTTTGGTGAGTTGCCGCCAGTTCCTGAAGGGTTTCATGAAGGTAGAGGCCTTCGATGTCCACGGCGCCATGGTAGAGATGGATCTGTCCGGTATGTCCTCGCTGCAGGGCGTCGCGCAGTATGCCGTAGAGGGGGGCGAGTCCGGTGCCGGCGCCTGCCAGCAGCAGGTCTTGTTCGGCATCGTTGCCGGTGTAGAAACAGTACCCGCCCGGTCCTTGAAGCGCTATTCGATCTCCAACATTCACACAATCGCATAGCCAACTACTGAGGCGTCCGTTGGAGAAGCGTTTAATGTGGAACTCCAACTCGTCTCCATCCAGCACAGGTACGCTGGCCAGCGAGTAGCTGCGTCCGAGCGTGGTATCCCGCCAAAGCGTGACATACTGACCGGGGCGGTAGTCGAATTGCGATTCGGGTCGCAGCCGCAGCCTTAGGATTCCACCGGAGAGTCTGTCGTGTCCCGTGACCTGGCAGCCCACCCGTATGTGATCCACTGCTGGCAGGCGAATTTCCAGATCTTGATCGGGGTGACAGCGGCAGGCGAGAAACAGGTCCTGCGCCTGCCAACTGTCTTTCAATCCTTTTTGTGCGCTGGGATCGATCTCGCCGTCAACCAATTGCATGACGCAAGATTGGCACACGCCTGCACGGCAGCTGTTGGGAATCTCATAATTCGCCGATAGCAAGGTTTCCAGCACCGACTCCCCCTCCGCTACGGAGAAGGAGCGGCCCGCATAGCGGATAACCGCCATCAGCGGTCCAGTACATCGTCACGCACTGACTCGGCGATGGTGGCAACCTCAGCGATATCCGTATCGCCGACTCCCAGTTCTTTCAGGGTGCCTCCCAGCAGTTCGATAATCACGTCCACATGCGTATCATTGAGTCCTCGAGCCAGCAGGTGTTTATGCCCCTCACGCATATCCTTACCGGTATAGTTGTGAGGTCCGCCAAAGACCATGGTGAGAAATCCTTTCTGTTTAGCTGCTTGCTGCTCCATGTCCACGTCATCGAAAAACTCGTTGACGCGGTCGTCGGTCAGCACCTTGCGATAAAAGATATCCACTGCAGCATCCAACGCGGCTTCACCGCCCAGACGCTCGTATAAGCTACTCATAATAAAACTCCTCATCGTCATTATCCCAGGTAATACCCGCAACGGAATGTTAGCAAAACGCCTGTGAGAATTTGAGCCTTATTTCACGCTTTTTTCGTGATCCACTTGTGAAATCATCGGCAAAGCTTCGGAAGCTTTAGCTGTCAAGGGTTGGTAAAATGGTGCTAAGATATTGGTGTGATGGGAAAAATATAGAAGGCGATAGGCAGGGATGAGGGGTAGTTTACACTGGCAGTCCGGCTGTTTTCTTACTGAATCGACCGTACAAGTTGCTGAACTTAACCGAGATCTACCTAGCTAACTGTCGTTTATTCTCCATTCGAGCCTACAATCTTTTACGCCAAAGGAGCAGCCATGTACGGTGTGATTTTTCATTTTCTGCGCGACTATGTGATTGAACGGCATGGCGGCAAGGATACCTGGCAGGCCCTGCTAGAGGCCCAGGGCTACAAGTTCAAGTTGTATCTACCCGTACAAGATTACCCGGACGAGGAGATTGTCGCCCTGGTGGAGACTGCTTCGAAGGCGCTGAATGTACCTGTTCCCGATGTGCTGGAGGACTTCGGGTCTTATGTCGGGCCTCAGCTGCTCACCTTTTACCATATGTATGTCAAAGACAAGGAGATGAATACCTTCGAGGTTATCGAAACGGCCGGCGGCAGCATCCATGATGTGATACATAAACATAACCCCAACCGTAAGCCGCCACGCCTCTCCTCGCAGCGCGAGTCCGACAATGTGTTGGTGATCTACTATCAGTCACACCGCAAACTCTGCCCGGTTGTCAGGGGCATCGTCCGTGGTTTGGGTGAAAAATTCAATGAACGGTTCGAGATCAATGAAATCCAGTGTATGCACCAAGGCGCTGACAGATGCGTGATGCGGGTGACAAGAGTGGGTTCCCGTTGAATGCCGGTTGTCTCGAAGCCTGCCTCATGATCTTGCCGGCCCCTGCTCTGAAGAGGATTCACCTTATGGTGGATAGATTTCTGCATAGACGGTGTTACTGAACTGTAACAAATCGCTGCTCTGTGAATTGGGCGTAAAAAACCTGAATTATCATAAGGTTGTTTAAACTGTAGGGCTTTTTTCTGTTACCGGCCGGTAACTACGATCTATCAGATTGTTGGGTTTCAGGTTCCTCGTTGATCCCGCCTTTATAAATTAAGTCTTAATAAACAATACGATACAAGGCATGCCAATTGAGTTTGGTATGGATTGTGCATTAAGCCTATCCGGTATCACTCTTGCCGGGTAACTGAAGACTCACACACAGCAGCAATTCAACTTAGAGGGGGCTGTTCACCATTCAGTTGACTGCTGTCAGTTGAAGGATTCAATCGGGAGTGAAGGGGAACAGATGCACATTCTGTGTCACCACCACACTACCGCATTGCTGAAAAAATCATGTTCCGTTCGCCGCCGGCAGGTTCCTGACTTCTTTTTTTGTTTTGTGACATGTGGACGTCCGGGTATTCGGTAGTTTGCTTTGGTCATTAATGTTAGGAGGGATACAGGTATGCGGTTAAACAAAACCAAACAAGCAAAGGGGGGCGCCTGGGCGCTAATGCTGATCGCCGCACTCGCGATCTGTGGTTATCCTTCGTCGACGGTGTTCGCCTTTGAATACCACCATGTCGACAGTTGTCATGTCTGTCATAACCTTCATAGCTTTGGCGGTTCGAACCTTAAACTCATCTGGGAAGTGATCCAGACGCCCAACAGCGGACCCAAGCCGGTGGTGTTCACGGCCACAACAGGGCCTAATTCCTATGCCGACGGTGACGCGGTCTATGACGGTGTGTGTGAAGTATGCCATACCCTGAATCAGCACCATCTCAACGACGGCAGCGACAATACCGACCATTTTGACGGCGAACAGTGTACCGATTGCCATACTCACGGAAACGAGTTTGCGCCGCCTTTCGCTCAGGCGCACAAGACACATGTCCATGACGCCAAGGGACCGCATCTGGATTGCACCGACTGCCATGCCGACCCCTTGCAGTTTGACCCGACGATTTTCGCCGACGGCCTCGATTTTCAAAACACCACCGTTTGCGACAGCTGCCACAGTCCGGGAGGCGACTATGACGGTATCGCTGATCCGGTAATCGGCGCCAAGAGTAACTGGACCGAAGGGGTTTATGAGAATGATCAACTGAAAGCGGGCAAGGAGAAGTGGTGCGTGGGCTGTCACGATGACGCGCCTTCGCTGATCGCCAATGTCAGCGCGCCCAATATCGCCGGTGACGAGGATGCGGTAACCCCCTACGGAGCCGGTTGGGGCTTCTACAAAACCGGACACGGACTGCCCAGCAGCGAGGTTTATCCCTCTTCCGGGGGCAAGGGCGCCGGCAGGGAGTGCCTGGATTGCCACGACGCCGGTATGAGCCATATCGATGGTGATGCTCGCACCTACGCCGCTGACGGTGACTATCTCACTTGGGATCCCGCCAGCGCCGGTTATCAGAACGGCTATCGGTTGAAGGATATCGCCGGAGGTTACGAGGGTAAATATCCGATGCATATTCCCCGCACCGGCCATGTCTTTCCGCCGGGATTCCGGGAGAGCCAGGAGTTCGCCCTCTGCTTCTCCTGCCACGACGAGAATAACCTCTACAACGGTGGCGATCCGGTTACCGGTGAGGGCGCCACCACCAACTTCCGTAACAATCTTGACGGAACCTGGACCAGCCTGCACAACCTGCACACCGATGGGCGCAACGGGCCGTTCGGTCCCACCACACCGCAATACGATTCGGACTTCGACGGCGTGGCCGAATCCCGGATCAGCTGTCCGGCCTGCCATAACGTCCACGGTTCGCCGTCTCCTGCGATGGTGCGGCATGGTGAGTTGATCAGCACACCCGGCACCACCGACAAGGTGCCGTCCCTGGACTTCCAGTACACACCGGAGGGGACCTACCCGGTGCTGGGCGACAGCACTGGCGGCAAGACCCGTTTTATCGGTGGCGGTCCGGGTAATCCGGCCAAGAACGGTGTGTGTAATATGTGTCACAATGACCAGACCATCTACACCCGGTCGCCTGTGTTCGGCACACCCCCGGATACGCCCTCCAACCTGACCCCTCTGGATGGGGCGACATCGGTGGAGACAACGCCCTTGCTGACCTCCAGCGCCTATGCGGATCCGGATCCGACGGATCTCCACCAGGCTTCGCAGTGGCAGGTTACAACCACCCTGGGGGATTACAGCACACCGGTCTATGACAGTGGCGCAAGCGCCGATCTGACCAGCCACCAGGTTGTGGCGGCACTGAACAACGCCACCGCCTACTATTGGCGGGTGCGTCATCAGAACAGCACTGGCGCCTGGTCGGATTTTTCAACCGAGACGACCTTCTCGACGGTAGCGGGCGGAGCGGGGCAGTCCGTGAGCCTGAATCCCTCTGGCGTAGTCAATGCAGGGGCGTATACGCCTAATACCGGTTCGACCTGGGCCAGCGCTTTGGACAGCGACGATGGCGATGCCAGCTATGTCAAGCTTTGCTGCACCTCACCGTCACAGACTTTCACCGTGAGCATGGACGATCCCGTCGGCCTCGGGGGTACAACCATCCAGGCTGTCACTATCCACATTTCAGCACGCTATCTGGCT
Organism: Candidatus Thiodiazotropha sp. (ex Epidulcina cf. delphinae); assembly: GCA_025656455.1. Taxonomy (GTDB): domain Bacteria; phylum Pseudomonadota; class Gammaproteobacteria; order Chromatiales; family Chromatiaceae; genus Thiodiazotropha. The sequence goes on from JAHXHS010000011.1 coordinate 21,379, forward strand.
GGTCCTTGGCCAGGCGCAGTGCCTTATTTGGCGAATGTGGATGTGGGCTATAAGACCGGAACATCCACAACCTGGAGCGGTTCAGTGGCCCTGGATACCAGTGGAAACTACAATCAGGTGATTTCTCAAACCTTCACCACCGACTCGGATGGCGGCCCCTTGGATCTTGCCGACATCGACAATCTGCAGATAACGGTCAAAAGGCAAACCTCAGGACCGCCGTTGTTGCGGGTCACGGAGATCAGAGCTGAAGTGGATTTCACTTACTAGACACTATCCCGTCCGCAACAGGCCCGATGCCGCGGCCGCGGCATCGGGCCTGTTTACAACGCCCGAACCGGGAAGCCGTTTTTTTCGGGTAATCCTCCTGCCTTTCTCTCGTTCTCCCTCGACCGTCTCTATTGAGATTGAGTCATCCGGTCTATGATTCGATAAGTATGTTATTAACCTGGCACACGATGGCTGAACATGGCCTGAGTTAATATATCCCTCACACGCTGGTCCGCACAGCAGTTGATCCTGGAAGAAACCGACGATAAGCTCCTTCATGCGGTGGGTTTTCCTGTGGAATCCGATAGTTCCCGCTATTTTTTGTACATTGGTGGGTCAACCCCATGGGGCAGAGGCAAAGATACAAAATGCGATTTTCCTCCTTCATGACCACCGTCAAGCTTGATCCTGACAGCGAAGGATTCAGTCATCGTAAATGGGACGGGACGCAGCACTGCGAGGAGGGGGCATGGCTGTCAAGCACCCGCGGAGATACCTACACGGCCGGAGAAGTGAGTTATGAAGAATAGGCTGAGATTTTCATGCCTCATGATCATGGGGCTGTTGTTTTCCGGTTGCACCACCGCCCCGACGCTCTCCGAATACCAGGTCATGGAGGAGTATGAGGCGATTTCAGCGTTTAAGTCACAACTGGCCGAGGATGAGGCCAACGCGCTTTTCGATCTGGCGCCGATGGGATTCGCTGCTGCGCGTGCCAAGCTTGCGGAGGCGATCTCCCTTGGTCGCACCAGGCGTGACGAGCAGGTGGCGGCGACTGTGGCTGAAGGCAGAAGCATTCTGGACAAGGCTGAATCTGATGCATCGCTCTCCAAAGAACTGATGCGGGAGGTGCTGGAGGCCCGGCAATTGGCGGTCGCGGCCGGCGCCGACACGATGCTGAAGGAGCGCTTCGAGGCCCTGGACGGCAAGTTGCGCAAGGCATCCGAGCAGGTTGAACAGGGAGAGATAGAGGCGGCCAAGAAATGGCGGCCGGAGATGTTGCTGGGCTACGCCGAAGTGGAGTTGGAAGCGTTAAAGCAGGATGCGACCGAAAACGCCCGTTACGATATCGCCCAGGCCACCAATAGCGAGGCGGATGAGTTTGCGCCGAAGACGCTGAAGCTGGCCCTTGAGGAGTTGGCGCTCTCCGTGGCTGTCTTGGAGACCAACCGGAGCCAGCGGAAGAAGGCGAAAAATCATGCCCTGCGCGCCAGCGAACTAGCCAGACGGAGTGTCGAGATCACCGAAATGATCAAGGATTTCGAACGCAGGGACTACTCCAGGGAAGAGATCATACTCTGGTATCAGAAACAGCTCAGCCTGATCAATGAACCCACCGGCGAGGCGCTGCCGTTTGATCGACCCAACCATGAGGTGGTCACTCTGTTGCGTGACAAGCTGGTCAATTTCGCCAGCCTGCAACAGGCCGAACTGGCGACCCGTATCGATCTGCAGAGTCGCCTGGAAGCGGTTGAGCGCGAAAATCGTGAGGCCCAGGCCCGTTTCGACAAGATTCAGGATCTCTTCTCAGCGGATGAGGCGAACGTCTATCGGCAGGGGCATAACGTGCTGCTCGAGTTGCGCGCCTTCAACTTCCCCAGTGGCGGCAGCGATATCCAAGCTGAGAATTTTGCCCTGCTCGACAAGATCGTTACCGCCGTGAAGTCCTTTCCCAATCCGAATGTGGTTGTCTCGGGGCATACCGATTCGGTGGGCGGCGCAGAGGTCAATCAGACACTCTCGCAACAACGCGCCGAGACGGTTGCCTCGTTCCTGGAGAAGGTCGGCGGGGTCGATAAGACCCGCCTGACTGCTATCGGCTATGGCGAGTCCCGTCCGGTTGCCAACAACGAAACAGAACTGGGGCGAAAGAGTAATCGACGCATTGAAGTGCTGATCATCAATGAATAACAACAGCCAAGCGTCTGCTTCGGGGGAGAGCTTTTCGGTAGCCATCACCGGTTCGGGCGGCAGCGGTGCGGTGACTGCCGGGCGTATTTTATTGGAGGCAGCCGCCCACTGCGGTTTCCAAGGCTTGATGACCCGCTCGGCGGGACCGCAGATCCGTGGCGGCGAATCCGCGGCCATGGTTCGTTTCAGTCCCGACCCCGTGGAGTGCATGGGGGATGAGTACGATCTGCTGGTGGCCCTCGACTGGTTGAACATTGAGCGCTTTGCCGATGAGATCCCCCTCTCCAACAAGAGTCTGATCCTGTGTGACCCAGCGGCCGGCGAGGTTCCTGCACTGTTGCGCAGCAACGGCGCCGAAATCAGGGAGGTGCCGTTCAAGGTCTTCGCTTCCGGCCTGCCGGAGGGGCGTCTCAATATGGTTGCACTGGGCGCCGCGGCAGTGGTTTGCGGGCTGGAGCTGAGCGCCATGGAGGCGAGTGTCAGGCAGGTGTTGCAGGGCAAGGGCAAACAGGTGGTCGAGACAGCGTTGCGGGCGCTCGGCCTCGGATACAATCACGACCGCCGTCCGCGAATCACCATTCCGTCGCCGGGCAGACAGGATAACCGATGGAGCATAACCGGTAACCAGGCCTGCGGTCTTGGCGCCTTGCGCGGCGGGGTGAGGTTTGTCGCCGCCTATCCCATCACCCCGGCGAGCGAGATACTCGAGTGGTTGGCGCCCCGCTTGGAAAAACTGGGCGGCTCCCTGTTGCAGGCAGAGGACGAGTTGGCCTCGATCAATATGATCATCGGCGCCTCCTTCGGCGGCGTGCCATCGCTCACGGCCACCTCGGGCCCGGGTCTGAGTCTGATGGTGGAGGGGCTGGGGCTGGCCCTGGTCAGTGAAACCCCGGTGACAGTGGTCAATGTGATGCGCGGTGGGCCCTCGACCGGGATTCCCACCAAATCGGAACAGTCCGATCTCAATATTGCGCTGTATGGCCTGCATGGCGATGCACCGCATCTGGTGCTGGCGCCGCTCTCGATTCGTGACGCCGTTTTCACCACCCAGTGGGCGGTTCAGTTGGCGGAACATCTTCAGACCGTCTCACTGGTGCTGTCGGATCAATCCCTGGGACAGTCCCAGGCGATCATCGAGTCCCCGCTGCCATGCGAGCGGTCATTGCAGCGCGCTGTCGAGCGTTCGCCCGGTGGCGACTACCGGCGATATCAGGTCACGCCAGACGACATCTCCGCCATGGCCCTGCCCGGCACGCCCGGTGGTATGTATACCGCCGACGGTCTCGAACACAATACCCGGGGGACACCCTCCAGCATGGCGGCCGATCATCGTGAGCAACTCAATAAACGGCTGCGCAAACTGGAGAAATACGATTTTGGCGATGATTGGGCCGAAGTGGAAGGCGATGGAGAGCAGTGCATTGTCACTTGGGGATCGAGCACCGGTGTGGTGAGAGAGGCGGCGCGCCGTCTTCGCCAACAGAGGGGGGAGGTGAGGGTCATCGCCCTGCGCCTGTTGGCGCCCTTGCGGCAGCGGCAACTGCGGCAGGCCTTGGAGGGGATGCGGAAAATTCTTGTAGTGGAGCAGAATCACGGCGCGCAACTGTTTCACTATCTGCATGCCCAGGGCGCTCTACCCCCTTCGGCGCAATCGTTGGCGCAGCCTGGCCCCTTACCCTTGCGGCCCGGACGTATATTGCGTGCGCTTGAAGAACCTTTTTTGTATAACACCCCGGAACAGGAGACCGATCATGCCGGTTCCCGCACGCAAGGCAAAAGACTATAAATCGGACATCAAGCCGGTCTGGTGCCCTGGTTGCGGCCATTTCGCGGTGCTCGCCGCGTTGACCAAGGCGATGGCCCATCTCGGTCTGGTCAAGGAGAACGTCGCTGTGGTATCGGGTATCGGTTGCTCATCGCGCCTGCCGGCCTATATCGACAGCTACGGTTTTCACGGTATTCATGGCAGGGCGTTGGCGGCGGCCTCCGGGCTCAAAGCGGCTCGTCCGGACCTGACGGTCATCGTTGCGGGTGGCGACGGCGACGGTTTCTCCATCGGTGGCAACCATTTTTTGCATGCCTGCCGGCGCAATATGGATATGACCTACATCGTCATGGATAACGAGGTCTACGGCATGACCAAGGGCCAGGCATCGCCCACCACGCGGCCGACCTGGTGTAACAGCAAGATGACGCCTCACGGCACGGGTATTCCCAGTTTCAATCCGGCGGCCATCGCCTTGGCGGCCGGCGCTGGTTTTATCGCACGGGGGTACTCCGGGGAGCCGTCGGAGTTGACCCGGTTATTGGTCGAGGCTATGCAACACCCCGGTTTTTCTTTTGTGCAGGTGTTGAGCGGTTGCGTCACATTCAGACCGGATCAACGTGGGTGGAAGGAGTTGGTGCATCCCTTTATCAATGACCTGCCGACAGAAGACCGGGTTAAGGCGGCTCAGATCATACAGGCGGACGACGGTAAGGCGACGGGGGTCATCTATGCCACCGAATTCCCCGTTTGGCAACCTGAGAACCGTACGGAGACGGAGCTGAGTGAGCTGGAAGAGGAGTTTTACCTATGAGTGATCAAGCGGTTGTGACGATCGATACGGTCGGGGAGTTTCTTGTTCATGCCCTCGAACTGGAGGAGGCGTCCAGCGACCATTACGAAGAGTTGGCTGATAGCATGGAGATACACAATAACCTCCAGGTGGCCGAGCTGTTTCGTAAATTGGCGGGATATAGCCGGCAGCATGCGAAAGAGGTTCAGGATCGCACCGAAGGCATGGACCTGCCGAAACTCACCCCCTGGGATTTCAAATGGAAGTGTCCCTCGTCTCCCGAATCTTTTTGTATGGAGGAGGCGAGTTACATGATGACCACGACCCAGGCAATGAAGATCGCGCTGTTCAACGAAATTCGCGGACGTGATTTCTATCTGCAAGTGGCTGAGAACACCGCCAATGAGGAGGTCAAAAAGATCGCCTCGGAGATGGCTGAAGAGGAGGGCTGGCATGTGGAGATGCTGCGGGAGTGGCAAACCAGCCTGGCGGAGGAGAAGCCCTTGGAGGATCTCGATCCGCCCAACATGCCGGAATAACTTTTATGGTTCTTCCCCTGGGTGGCAGACTATGCGAATCACTACCATGCAGTCAGCCGACTCAGAGAGGGTCAGTTTATCTGTGTTCGAGGATCACCGGGCGGATGGGGCGGGGTATTTTGACTTTCCGCTTCCTCCCGCTCCATCTTTTTTACCAGTTGGCTGAAATAATAGGCCAAATAGGTGGATGTATTCAAAGTAAACCAGAAAAAGAAGAAGATTCCCGTGTAGATCTTGATGCTGAATAGGACCGTATCAACTTCAATATTCAACAACGCTGCAATGGCGAATGGGTCCACGAAGGAGAAGAAAATGAATGTCAGTAAACCAGCCGCGATCATGCTGGTCCAGAGGAACCCGAACAGACATTTACACTTGAGTATACTCAGCACTGTTACACCTCCTGGAGGTTGCTGGCCCCTGGCGTCGTTTGATCTGTCAGTCACTGTCGTGATGGGACGGCAGTGGATGAAGATATAGATTAGCAAGCAGCTTCAGAAAAAAGACCCTTATTTATTTCAGGGATTTTTTTCAAAATATGCTAGGTATTTTAAGGAATTCTTAAGGTTCACTGGCTAAATTTGGACTACATTTATTGTGGAATAGTCAGAGTCGGGCCAGATTGGCTAGCCTACGGATTATTGCTAGCTGGCATACGACTCTTTACCGAACTGACACACCGTATGGAGGGATCTATAGTCATGTTCAGTTTTTTCGAAAAAAATGTAGAAAAGCGGCTCCTGTCCGACTATCTCAAAGGGGTCGGACTGAGTTTGAACGACCTGAGTCCAGCTATTTCCAAACAGATTATCGATATTGTGCACAAGCAGGTCTGTGTGGTCGCTAAAAAGTTTCATGAACCGGCCGTTACTGTATCGAAAAATATAGTCAGTTCAGCCGCTTGGGGGACAATCTATTGTCTGCTCGGACCCTCGAGGCTGCTCGAGATGGATTCAGGGTTTCGAGATCTCATAGAGGAAGTCGAGATGGAGTTGCTGATGTCGGATAGTGAGCGTGATGCACAGCACAACATCTATCAGCAGGTATTCGCTATCCTCTTGAACTCCAGCCATTGTCATCCCGAGGTTAAGGCTGTTGTGGAGAGGGAACGTTGGATTTCCACCCAGAATGAGACGGCGGCAAACCGTCGTATCTCCGCCATGCATTGAGGGCTAGCTAGCGGTTTCAGGTTCAAATAGATCACTGAAAGGGTAATCTGCGCGTCAGGCCTTTTTCAATACCGTCATCGGTGGTGTGTTGAAGAGGCGCCAGCTTGCGAGCGTACCGGCCAAGCCCACCCCGGCGGCGCCGCCGAATAGAGCGATACCCCACATGGCAGGGTCGATGCTCCAGGGCAGTTCAAAGACACTCGTTGCCAGCGAATAGCTGATAGCGCTCGCAAGGGCGGCTGAAATCAGACCCGCCAGCCCGCCCAGCAGGGTGAACTCCAGCAATACGGAAACCACCAATCGCCGGCGGCTCAGTCCCAGGGTGCGTAGAATGGCCGTCTCCTGCACCCGCAGTTCATGACTCGCCTGAATACCAGCGTAGAGCACGATCAATCCGGCGGCGACGGTGAACAGAAACACCGACTCCACCGCCAGTGTGCCGCGGTCCATAATGGCGCGAACCTGCTGCATCAGGGCGGTAACGTCAAGCGCAGTGACACTCGGGTGCGCCTGGATCAGCCTGTGCAACAGTTCGCGTTTCTCAGGGGGCAGATAGAAGCTGGTGATGTAGGTGGCCGGCAGGTCGGCCATCAGCCCAGGGGTGCCGATGACGAAGAAGTTGACGTTGAAAGAGTCCCACTGCACAGAACGAAAGTTCTCCACCCGGCCGCTGATCCGCTGCCCGGCAACCTCGAATGCCAGTTGTGAGCCGAGGGGGATGCCAAGGGTCTCCGCCAAGCCCTGTTCCACCGAAAACCAGGGTTCATGCCACTCCGACTCGGACCACCAACGGCCTGCGAGAATTTTGTTGTCAGACTGGATCTCGGTGGCCAGACTGAGGTTGAAGTCCCGGGTGGCAAGCCGCTGGGCCCTGGGGGAGCGATAGTCGTTTTCGGAGATCCGGCGATCGTCGATGCTGATCAGGCGCCCGCGAATCATCGGATAGGGTCCGCCCGTTTCGATGCCGCCCTCGGCAAGTAGGTTGCGTACGCTCTCCACTTCGCCGGGCTGGATGTTGATGAGGAACTGATTCGGGCTCTCTTTCGGCAGAGCGTTGCGCCAATTGCTCAACAGATCGACTCTGACCATCGCCAGCACCAACAGTACCGTAATGCCGAGTCCGAAACCGGTCATCTGGATGCTGGTGGTGGTCGGGTTGCGCGACAGGCTGGCAAGCCCATAGCGCCATGACCCGGCGGTGCGGTTGCGCAGAGGGGTGAGGAGGTGTACCAGCAGGCGGGAGACCAGCAGCAGGATGGCCATGCCAGCCAGCAGGCCGCCAATCAGCTGGAAGGCCAGCCTGTCATCACCGATCTGCCACATCAGCAGGGCGCCTAGGGAGATGAGGGCGGTTGCGAGAAATAGCCGATAGCTGACCGGCGGTGTCCCTAAATGGCGCCTGAACACACGCAGCGGAGGCACCTCGCTGAGTCTCAACACTGAGGGAAGGGAGAAGCCGATCAACACCAGGATGCCGGTGGCCAGGCCTGATAACAGAGGCCAGGCCGAGGGAGCGGGGATCCGGCTGGTGAACCAGTGGCCGATCAGTTCCACCAATACCGCTTGCGCCGCCAGTCCGAGCAGGCTGCCTGCGAGGCTGGCGATCACCCCCAGGCTCAGCAGCCGCAGCAGGAAGATCCGGCCCACATCCCTGCTGCTGGCGCCCAGGCATCGGAGTAGGGCGCTGGTGTCGGATTGGCGTTCGACGAAACGGCGGCTGGAGAGGGCCACCGCCACCACACAAAGCAGGATCGCCGTGGAGGCCGCGAGACGTAGAAAACGCCCTCCCCGCTCCAGGGCGATCCTGAGTTCAGGACGGGCCGCACGGATATCCTCCACCTGGATGCCCGGTCTGCTCTGGGTCTCGATCCATTGCCGGTAATCGCTCATCTGTGAAGGGGAGCCGGCCAACAGCAGGTAGTGCCTGACCCGGCTTGCCGGCCCCAGCAGACCTGTCTTGTCCACCTCGTCGAGCCTGATCATCACCCGTGGGGCCAGTTGAAAGAGATTGGCGGATCGATCGGGTTCGTAGCTGATGATGCGGGCGATTCTAAACGGGCTCTGCCCCAGTTTGATAGTGTCGCCGATGTGTAGATCCAGCAGCGGCAGCAGCCGCTCCTCCAGCCAGGCTTCGCCGGGTTGCGGCAGGGACTCGGTGGCATGATCCTCACCGCTGACGCTGTCGCGCACCCGCATTCGACCGCGTAGGGGATAGGTGTCGGAGACCGCCTTGACCTGCACCAGTTGGGTGGCGCCGTTATTCAACATGACACTGGGAAAACTCAGGGTCTGGGCCCGCCGCAACAAGCGTTGATCCGCTGCCTCGATGAGCGATTCAGTTATCGGTTGATTGCTCTCGAGACGTAGGTCCGCGGCCAATACCTCAGTCGCCTGGCGTTCCATGGCCCGTTCCACCCGGTCGGTGAAGAAACCCACCGATGTCACCGAGGCCACGGCAATCACCAGGGCCGTGGCAAGCAGCCGCAGCTCGCCGGCGCGCCAGTCCCGGCGCAGTAGCCGCAATGCCAGGCTGAAGGGATTCAAGCCTCCGCCTCCAGGCGTCCCTCACGGAGATAGAGGCGGCGGTCGCAGCGGCGCGCCAACATCTCGTCGTGGGTGACCAGAATCAACACCGTGCCGTTGTGCCGCTGGAGTCTGAACAGCAGTTCCGCCACTCGTTCGCCCGTATGGGGATCCAGATTGGCGGTGGGTTCATCGGCAAACAGCACTTTCGGGCCGGGAGCAAAGGCGCGGGCCAGGGCAACCCGCTGTTGTTCACCGCCGGAAAGCTGGCTCGGGTAGTGGTGCAGGCGTTGGGCCAGTCCCGCTTGAGAGAGGGTTTCCGCCGCTGCCTGATCAGGGGAATCATGGCCAGTCAGTTCAAGCGGTAGCATGACGTTCTCCAATGCCGTCATGCCTGAGAGCAGTTGGAAGGATTGAAAGACGAAACCGACCTTGCCGGCGCGCAATGCAGCCCGGCCATCCTCGTCGAGGCCGCTGAGTGGGGTATCGAACAGCCGGACCTCGCCCTTGGAAGCCTCATCCAGTCCCGCCAGCAGCCCCAGCAGGGTCGATTTGCCGGAACCGGAAGCGCCGAGAATCGCCACCGCCTCGCCGGACGCCACCTGCAGGTCGATTCGCTGCAGGATCTCCAGTCTGCCCTCAGAGGTCTCCACGAACTTCATCAGGCCGCTTGCGGTCACAGGGTGTTGATTGGATGATGTCTGCAACATGAAAAAGATCTCACTATTATTAACCCGGCAACTAAATATATCGAGTTCAGCCGCCGTGTGCCTGCCTACGGCAAGGCATCAAAACGCCGCTGTAGCCCCTCCTACAGCAAGTTTTGATAACGCAGTCCGTAGGCAGGCACACGGCGGCCTGTCTGTTAAAAATCAAAATGTTAGGGGCTTCAAGAATCCCCTTGCTCGGCGTTGTGGCTCTTACCAAGGGAGCCAACCCTTCCTTCCTTTGGTCCGTAAACGGCACATCCATGTGCCACTCCTGGCTGCGAGCCACGCCTTGATCAAGGACATTCTTGAAGCCCTGAACTCGATATATTTAGTTGCCGGGTTAATATTGTTAGGCTTCTCTCTGTTGATCCCGTTGTCGCTTGCGGCGGCGGCTCCCACCCTGCTGGTCGTCGGCGACAGCCTGAGTGCGGGCTATGGCGTAACCAGCGAGCGTCGCTGGGTCGATCTGTTGGCTCAGCGCCTGAGCAGGGATTGTGTACCGTTCGAGGTCGTCAACGCCAGTATCACCGGTGATACGAGCAGCGGTGGCCTGGCCCGCCTGCCGGCATTGTTGGTAAAGTACGATCCCCGTATCCTGATCATCGAGCTGGGCGGTAATGACGGTTTGCGCGGGATCGGCAATCGGGAAATGCGCGACAACCTGCAGCGGATGGTGCAATTGGCCAAACAGGCAGGCGCGGCAGTCCTGCTGTTGGGAGTCCGCCTGCCGGCCAACTATGGCCCGGATTTCGTCAATGCCTTCCATCGCGTCTATTATGATGTCTCCGAGGCGGAATCGGTTCCCCTGGTGCCGTTTTTCCTTGAAGGCGTGGCACTGGACCCCAGTCTGATGCAGCGCGACGGCATCCATCCCAACGACCGGGCTCAGCCTATCCTGCGGGAGAATGTCTGGTCGGCGTTACAGCCATTGCTGGTGGAGGCCGGGCTTGCGCCTGCCGCCTGTCGCTAGGTAGGACACTACACTAGCCCAACGGATTGTAACATTTCCGCTTATCCTGTCCCGGCGGACTATTCAGTCTCCGTCCGGAAACGCCCATTTTTTTAAAGCCTCGTCATCCCGGCGTATGCCGGGATCCAGGGAATTCAACGACTGAGTGGATTCCATCCTTTGGTCCGTAAACGGTGCATCCATGCACCACTTCTCCAGCATGTGCCGGAATGACGAACGCTGTTGTTTCTGGACGGGCACTATTTATGCTTTCGTAAACGGAAAGCGATAAAACGACGACAATCGTCCGATTCAAGCTTTTTTGCTTACCAGGAATCGGTATAATCACCAGCTTCAATGGCGGTTGGTATCGGTCCCCCCGCAACGAGAAACTGTGAACCCCGTCAGGCCCGGAAGGGAGCAGCGGCAGCAGTGGCATCGTGTGCCGGGGTGTGGCTGATACCCGCTGCCACCCAATGCGTCATGCGAATCGGATATTCTACTGATCCATGTCGATTGACTGCCGGAAGGCCATGCCCGCGCCTTTGCCTCCCGCATCCGGTCACACCTATGCCGTCGAACTCTCCGTGGACGGAGCCATCCTGGTGTTGACCTTGGTGGAAGACTGAAGCACAAGCTCCGCTCGGGCATGGGCAGGGTTTTTTTTGGGTGGGTGTCTGGCTAAGCTGGCTAAGAGTGATTTCAATGATGATCAGGCAGCATATTCAGCACCGACAAAATGCATCAGTAGAGAGAGAGCTACCCCTCATGGGTGCAAGAAGAAGTCGCCCTGCCAAAGTGAACAAAACTGAACTCTGCGCTGTTTATGCCCATGTACCACAAATTCATTGTTCCATTGAGAATCAGAGACGAAGGGCCACCCACCAGAAATGTATGCCAGGAGGCATCCGTGCGAACTATCGGGTTTGATGGGTTTCTTGTCCAATTCACGCCATCGGCAGAGCGCGCATGGCCGATGCCTTCAGGGCTGGAGCTGCCTTTAGGGAATCCAGCATAGAACATATGGTAGTGGCCGTTGGGATCCTTTTCCACGCTGACATGGCCAACAAGGGCATCATCCCAAGAGTCGTTTGCGCCAGGTGTAAAAACAGGTTCTTTTCGTTTCTCCCAATGCATACCGTCTTTGGATGTAGCGAATCCGATGGTGCCGCCGAATATATTCTCCTGAACGCCAAAGGTGGAATACCAGAGGTAGAAGATACTCGTCTGCCGGTCGTAGTGGACAGAAGGTTCAAGGACGCCTCCAAATAATTTGCCGTTTGTCTCTTGCTGCACCAATTCCCATGGGAGAGTGGCCTCCAGAACAGGTTGTTCATGTACCGCCCAAGTGTATCCGTCAGCGGAGGTTGCAACGCCAATCTTGAAGGCTTGGTCCTGATATCGCCCTGAGAAATAGAGATAGTAAACATCATCCACCTTAACCACAGACGGTGTTTCCAATGCATTAATCGACCAAGGAGAGTCTTTGGGCGTGATCTGCAGCTTGACCAAAGTGACAGCATCTTTAGGGTCACTCCAAATGCTTCCATCTGAACTCTCTGAATAGGCGATCCCCTGTGCTTCATTCCCATTGCTATCAATAGCTGTTGCGCTGAACCACATTCTGAATATCGCCTGGTCATACAGAACAAAGGGATCGCCCATCAAACCAACGCCATGAAAATTTGTTGGCTCTGCCCCGAAGTCTTTGATCATCTGCTGGCTGACCTGCCCTGAATCCACTGTTTCAAGCCAATGGTTCGGTTTTTCCCAGGTATGAGCCCAACAGCTTGTCAACGGCTCTGTGTTCGCGGTATCGGTGTCTGAGCTTTTTGGGGCACACGAGGCCGCTACCAGCATACCTAACGGCACTGTTGCCAAAAGCCCCGATCTACTTCTGTGAGTGGTTCCTGTGGATTCCATTGTCTGTTCCGATCTTGTTTATTTGATGTTTCTTTGTGTGAACATGTTCTAGTACTCCGTCAACCTGATAACTTAGGATGCAGTGTGCCCCACATCATCCTAAGTTATCAGGTTGACGGAGTACTAGTGTAGGATACTACACTAGTGCGTTTTCAATTAGATATTGAGAATTTTCGGCCAAATGGTGATGCTACATGCGCGGCCAGTTCAAAAAGACGATCTCGAATCCATTCGCGGCGATGTTCAAAGCTTCTGCCTGAGATTGCCTTTTGGATGGATGTCATATTTGTGCTGTATGTAAAGCTTTCGCTTCTTGTGCCGATCTAGATGAAATCCAACCCCAAAAAAAGCAAGCATGATAACAACGGATCTCAACCAGATAGTCATTGCGCTGACAGATACACTCGATCTGGTGGGCATCGATGAGGTCGCACATGGCAAAAGGGTTGGCTACATGGCGTTCAAATGCGCCTGCGAAATGGGATTGAACAAGGTTGAAAGGGAGCGTCTGTTCAAAATAGGCCTGCTGCATGACTGCGGAGTCTCCTCCACAAGGGAGCACAATTTTCTGGTAACCGAGTTACAGTGGGAGGGGGCTGATGAGCATGCAGCCGAAGGAGAGCGGATACTGCAGACCTTTTCTCTGTTTCAGGACTATACCGCTGTGGTCCGTTACCACCACACGCCATGGTGCGATCTGCAAGCCTTGAGCGAGATCGATTCGAAGGTGGCCCTGGATGCCAACCTGATCTTCCTCGTTGACAGGGTGGATGCGAAATCGGCCGAACACTATTGCCGCGACCTGTTGGAAAAAACCGATGAGATTCGTGACTGGGTGGCAGGATTGTCAGGAAACTACTTTGCGCCTGAGTTGGTTGAAATCTTTTTACAGGCATCTGCATTCGATGCGTTCTGGCTTATGCTTGAACCGCCTCATCTTGAGCGGTTTATCTATGAGATGAACCAGCATGTGGAGCCTTATGACCTTTCACAGAATGAAATCAAGCAGCTTTCCAGGATCTTTGCCTATATCGTCGATGCGAAAAGCTCATATACCGCCATGCACTCCCTGGGCGTCGCGTCCTTGTCGCGACACTTGGCTCAATTGGCGGGACTTGATGGGGACAAGATCGACAGAATAGAGATTGCCGGCCTGCTGCACGATATTGGCAAATTGCGTATTCCGGACGAGCTGTTGGATAAATCCGGAGCCTTGAGCAGCGATGAAAAGCAACTCATGCATCGGCATAGTTTTGAAACCTATCAGGTACTGCGCAGAATCGATGGCTTCAGGGATATCGCACTTTGGGCAGCCTATCACCATGAAACCCCTGATGGCGGAGGATATCCTTTTGGTCGTCACGGTAGCGAGCTGGGAGTGGAAGCGCGCATCATTTCAGTAGCGGATGTATTTCAGGCGCTGGCCCAGAAACGACCCTATCGCCGAGCCATGAAGCCTTGGGAGATACTGCGATTTCTGAAACGGATGGCAGGCAACGGAAAGCTGGACAGGGAGATTGTCACTTTGGTTGAGCGAAATCTTCAGAGTTGCTACCTGTCCGCACTTGTCAATCAGGATGATAACCTTTTACCGCCTTCGTCTTATTCTTATTAACCCGGCAACCTATTAGGGTGCCGGGTTCATAACCCAACGCGGGCTTCTGAAAACACCAAACAATGTGAAACAACCACACGAGTTGGCACTGAGTAGATTTCACACTGTGAAAAGAAATCTTCAATAGTATCTCGTACTTTGCCCGCCCCCTGGAAGTTGGTCAAAAAGGGAGGTGGGGAATAGCGCTTCCAGTTGACTCATATCGCCATAGCGTCGAATCGCCCGAATTCAAAGGCCCAAGCCTGTTCCCGGTTTACCTTATCCAAAATTGTATTTGGCTGTAGGAATCATTCAGTACAAAGAGGGTATGCGCGACTCCAGCCAATCAATCCTCATCCACATCCAACTGAAAACGACCGATTTCACGCATGATGAAACTGACCGCAGCCTTGAACACCTCCCTGTCTCTTTCTCCAAGAATCATCAGGTTTTTGAGATGGGGATAGCTCCATCGTCCCATGGTCGCAGCGGCGTAGCCGGCCTCTTTATGTTCTTCCAGAACCGATTTGAACACGCAATCCCACAAGACCGCGGACGGTATCCCCAGGGCGGCCGCGATATGGGAGGGTCCGGTGTCGAAACCGATATAAATATCGCTTGCCCAAATGAGGACCATCATTTGGCGGATGGTGGTTTGCGGTGCAAAGATATCCAGGGGTTTGTGGCTGAGTCTTTCATTCCCTACCTGGAAAAAACCGGCCCGACCCTCCAGCTTTTCCAGCAGTCTTTCCCAGTTGTCGAGATGCCAGGGACTATCAGGGCGGCTGGATGAACGCCCATAGGGGCAGAGACAGACCAGCGGTCTTCGCAGATGGGCGAGGGTATCCAGGGCCCAGGCTTGTTCGTCGGTGGTGAGAAAGAGTTCGCCTGTCAGACGCCGTGGGGTGAGGTCGTAAGCGCGACAGATGTTTTCAATCACATGGCCGGCCTGGCAGAAGTTGTCCATCTCGGCGCTGACCGTTTCCATGATGCCTGGATCGATGGCGTCGGCATTGACGATCTCATCGATGTAGGGGTTGTGCTCCCAGATGGGGTTGAAGGACTCGCCTTCGGCCCGGCCGAGGAGCTTGGCGTAACGGTCGCTCGGGAATCGTCCCGTCAACAGCCGTATGCGCTTTCCCTTTTGTCTGGAGAGGGCCGATACCAGAGGGGTGTAGCAGACGAGGCTGCCAAGCCCGATCCGGCTCGGCACGGCGAGATCGCATCCCTGCCGTTGCGCATGCATACGGGAAAAATGGAAGGGAGGTGTGTCGAGTAGCCTCGGGGGGTAGGGTTCCATCGGCTTTTCGGTTTGAAAAGGAGTTTTGTTCATCGCTATCTGTCTTGGGCGCTCTTTCTGGGCTTAAACGGCATGTTTCACCAGGGATCGGGTGAGAGGTCAGGGTTAAGGGGGGAGCGGCGCCGATGGGGTCAATACCGGGGCCACATAGAATTCATCACAATGGGTTTCCTGCAGATAGCCCCGCATGCCGGAGTATTCCCCATCGGTGAAAAAGAGTCGGACAAGGGCCATGCGCGCTGTTCTTTCTCCCGTCGCGGTCAGAAACGGCCGCTTTTGCGGCCGGCAATAGGCTTGGGCGATGTAGTGCTCGGCCTGGCTGTCCATAATCCGGGCGACGGCTTCTCGGGCTGGTTTGATCAGGATGCCATTGGCGCCGTAATCCTTGATCGGTTTTAAGACCAGTTGTTCCTCGCCTCCGAAGGCGTGCAGGAGATCCTCTACGGAGGTGTAGTCCGATACCCTGGCGGCATGGAGTCGAATGCTTTCGATATTCTCAATATCCTCTCGGGCTAATTGGTACCTGGGATGGTGGATCGCCATGCAGTCGGTCAGCAGTGCCTTGGTGGCTAAACGGGCGCCCGACGGGTTTGGGAAAAAACGCTGGGGATGTGACTGGAGGAGCTGATGAAAGGTTGTGAACGCTTCGCTGTTTTTATCCCACACAAAGGGGATGAGCAGATTATAGATCCGGTCAAATGTCTCCCCATTGTGGAAGAACGCGCCATGCCCCTGCTCCAGCTCATTGGCGTATACCACCTTGCCGTAGATACCGAAGCTGTCCAGGATCTGTTCCAGGTAACGGTAGCAGGTCAGGTGTATGCCGCTGGATGGGAGATGGCTGACGGTGATGGCGATGCGGTTGAAGGTGAAATCATCGCTGATGGCTCTGACCATGCGCTCATTGAATGCCTGGCTCGTGGAGCAGGCGCGGTGATAACCGAAATGGTGGCAGAATCGCTCCTCCATCAGTTCCACGAGAGCGATCCTTCCCGCCGGTCCCATGTTGATTTCCAGCAGCTTGGGGCCCTGATCGGTGAGATAGTAGTCGGCGCATCCGAAGTAGTCCCTTGGGGTGATGGGCGGTTGCGCCAGTGACCAGGGTATCGCTTCGGTCTGGTTTTGGTAGGCGGTGGAGGCGAGGAAGCGTAACAGGGAGCCGGTGGTGGCCGACAGGCGTTGAATGAGCTGAGGTTCCAGAAAGAGTGGCGCTCGGCTGATGGTGTATCCGGTGCCCACTTTTTGTTCCAGCTCGTGCCGATATCTGTCGTATTTACCGGGGTCGAAGCCTTTGAAATAGTCGTCATAAAGCATCTGCATGGGGGCACTCACGATTTGGGATAACCTCGATCGCTTCCGGCCAGCAACTCGGCCAGTTCCAGCCGTTTGATCTTGCCAAGATCGGTCAGGGGAAATTGGTCCAGGATATAGATAGCGGCGGGCACCTTGTAGGCGGAGAGGCGCTTGCGACAGGCGTCGATCAGCCCCGTTGCGATGCGGTTTTTCAGCCGTTCATCCGGATGCGGCGCTTTCAGGGTGACGGCGGCCCCTATCCTGTGGTAGGACTCGCTGTCGGGGATCGGCACCACGGCGCAGGTGTCGACGCCCTCCTGGGCGTTGATGACGGACTCGATCTCACCGGGCATACACTTCAGGCCGTCGATGCTGATAGTCTCTTTTATCCTGCCGGTGACAAAGAGGCGTCCTGTCTCGTCGAAGTAGCCGAGGTCACCGCTATGAAACCAACCCTCCTGGTCTACCGCCGCTCCCTCGCCATTCCAGTAGCCGGAGGTGACATTCTCCCCCCTGATGCAGATTTCCCCCAATTGCGGAGTGTCCGCGCAGGGGGCGATCTTTACCTCCACGGAGGGTGCGGGAAAACCGGTGGCCTGTTCATACCCGGGACTCTCCCGGCAGATGTTGAGTACGCTTCGACTCGCTTCCGTCAAGCCATAGTAGGTGCAGAAGCGTAGATTCGGCAGTAGTTGCAACAGGCTTTGGATGGTCTCCTGTTTCATGGGAGTCACATTGGCCAGCATGTAGCGTAAGCCTTGCCCCTTCTTCACCAGGGCATCACGGTGTCTGCCGAGTAGTCCGTGCACAATCCTCGGTGTGACGAGAAGGCCGGTGATCTGTTTTTGCGCGATGGTGTCGAGCATCATCTCCAGCTCCCGATCCTTGATATCCGCCATGAACCAGGGGAGTAGCTCGATGGCATTTCCTAGCACGATTGCCGCATGAAGGTGGCCGGAGCCTCCGGTAGAGCCCAGCGGCATGAAGATCAGTTCATGGTCACCCGGTTTCATGCCGGCGAGGCCGATGAGTGTGCGGGTGACGAACAAAAGGTTCTCCTGAGTGGTGATTACCGCCTTGGGTGTCGAGGTCGTTCCGCTGGTGAACATCAGATAGGCGGTCGGGTGGGGGCGTAGTTGGGGGCGGATTGCCTGTGTATCCTCGATCTCGTCCGACAAGAGCAGGGTCTTGACGCCTTGGATGGTGAGATCGCTACGCGTCGTCACGATCAGCTTGGCTCCGGTATGGGAGGCAGCGAAGGCTACATGAGAAGAGGGATGTTCCGGGTAGAGGTGGACGGTTATGGTGCCTAGAGTGAGATTCGCCAGGTAGGCGGCGACATGGAGATGCTTTTTGTCCAGATAGAGTACCACCCGGTCCCCATGTGACACTCCCTCCGCGGCTATCCGGAAGGCGAGGGTGCTGACCAGGCCTCCGAATCGGCGGTAACTATAGCGTTGGCTGTCCTCGGTAATGAAGGGTTGTTCCGGCGTCTGGTCCACCCAATGCCAAAAATGGTCAATGATGCCGTTCATTGCAGCCCCTTCAGCAGGCTGGCCAGCGGGTCGACAATGTCTGTCTCACGCAAAAAGCCGGCGACACGGTCATATCCGGTATGGGCGATCACTAGCTTCAGGAGTAACGGGATCTCCGTGCAGCCTGCGATGATACAGTCGATTTTTCTTAAATCCTCTTCGAAGGCATGGAAGCAGGCGCATCCGGCCTGTCGCGCCAGTTCGATATTCTGTCCCTTGATGCCATAGCGAATGGCGATTTCGAGCCACGCTTGCGCTTGTTGCGCCGGGGTGACCGGGGTAATGTCGCGCCGGTAGAGGGCCTCGGTGTAGAGTTCGGCGGCGTAAGTACCCTTTGTAGCCAGAATCAGTGCGCGCCGATGGCCGAGTCGTTGAGTCTCGTCGGCAGCGGCAGAGATCAGGGAGTGGATAGTGACGTGTTTCTCTTCGGCAATGGGTGTGGCCAGGAATCGATTCGAGGCGGCAGGCAGAAAATAGTGTGCGGTATTGCAGAGCAGAATGGCTTCTCCCATGGGTTCTTCGATCATCGTCGCCCCCTTGATCAGGGCGTGAGCAATGGAGATGATGACCTGAGTCTCTGTTCGTTTGGATAGCAGGGCATGCTGGGCGGTGATCGCCGTTGTACGGCATGGCGTGCCACAGGCCTGGAAGAGTAGGATCCGCCTTTGCCCTCGGAATCGCCTGCACGCCATCTCGAAACCGGTAAGTCCGGCAAGGGGGCCCATGCCGCCGATCAGCAATAAGGGGGGACGTGCCGGAGCCTCTGGTGAGAGGCTGATGATCTCCACTGGATGATCCTGATCCCGGTAGACCCCGCCACAGCGACGGATCTCTTCGGCTGTGTGGCGGATTGACTGACGCCTTCTGGCGATTCCGAGCAAAGCGTCATCGAGGGTGGCGTAATGCTTGGGAGTGATGTGGCAATATTGGGTTGTATGGATCCGGGTCGGATCATTGGTCTGCGCCGCACCAGCCCGCATTTTTCACACCTGGTCGTAACAAGAGACATCAAGGGTTCGTGAGGAGTGGATTTCACGACCGAATAAAAAACGCTCAGTGCGCGCCATCGGGCTGTTGCGATCGATGGCAAGTGAGCAATGCGGACTAGGCATCTTCATCATCCATCAAGCGGACGAGGCTGCCCATGATCCGGCTCATCCGGTCGAGATATTCCGTAGAGACTGCATGCACCATAGTGGGATCCATGGAGAACCCCTGTGCCTGGTTGGCATGATCCAGCGCGTCGATGCAGCAATGGAAGTGGTCTACTTCCACATCGCTGGTGACATGACATTTGATATAGATGGAGAGGCGCTGGCACTGGTGGTTGTCGTAACCATAGTGTTGGCTGAAGATGTTATTGAAATGCTCGAGGGCATAGGTGTACTCACCATGATTGAAGATTTCGCTGAACATGTTGGTCAGCAAACCGATGGAGAGATCCTGCTCGATCATGTTGTCACGGATCCAAACCTTGAACTCAGCAGCCTCGGGCAGATTGTATTGTTCTGAATACCAAGCGTCACCGTTGCACAGGGCATTGGCCATCTCATCATAAAGTTGGGCATGGTTCAGTTCAAAGCGGCCATCCAGATTGAGGTCCTCATGGCTGGTTTCCGCATTTCGTGCGGCTGCCATGAAATAGTGATCACGAGCCGTGCCATCCGCCGTTTTGGCCAAACGATGCAGTCGGCAAGTGAGTCCATAGATCGGCAACATTTTGAGGTGGGTGCTATGCCACGATTTCATGAATGTGCAGGTCATCATGGGTGACCAGCGCTTATCAGCAAAGCGCTTGAATCCACTCTCAATGGACTCCAGTTGAGATTTCGATTGATGAAAACCCTCGGTGAGCGCATCCCGCAAGGGGTTGTCGGGAAGGGAGTGAATGATGGGAGAAACGATGCTGGAGATTGAGTGTTGATCCATGGCCATGCTCCTTAACCGACTATCCGTGGATATACAAATCTAAGTTTGAGTTAGTATTCTTGCACGCCAATATGCCATGTTCAGCCATTGTGTGCCGGATTATTAGCGAACTATTCGAAAGATTAAAACTGATTATTTATTGCGATGCAATCAGAATATCCACTGGTCATAATTAGCTGAGGTTTCCAATTAAAGAGGAGTCTCGAACTCTACATGGATGAGGTTTATCGTATGCACGCTGAAAACGTCAAACAGTATAGGACACCACACTAGCATAAAGACCTTATTTATTGAGCAGTGATTAAAAAATTACTTTGGGTCGGGCTGAGGCTTGTGTATCAAGAGATAATTATGACGAGTAAAAAATAGTTGTCGGGGCGGTCATCGAAAAACGCGCTGAGAAAATTGCTTCACGGAAATGGTTTGTTAAGCGGTGCTGAGAATGGGCAAAGAATTCTGGAAAGAGTCTTAAGTTAACTATTAACCCGGCTCTATCGGGGAAGCAGCAACAGTTCTTTACCGATTCCATGGCATTCGGCCCGGACTCTACTACGCAGATCTCGGCGGTATTGAAAATTTGCGGTATCTGGAGCCATTGGCCATGGTATGGATTACACATTTCTTCAACCAAGGGTTCAATACTAACCATGCCTTCAAACTGTTAAGAAAATAACTGAACCGCCTGTGTGTGAGAAGCTATATGGGCGGTGATCTGGAGAAACTCGCCGAGTGAATATCTCCTATGCGGGACTCAGGAAGTCCCGCGAAGCCTGCCTGTGTTTCAGGCCAGGGGGCAGTGGGCCGGTAATGACCGGGCAGGTCAGCTGGCGAGTGAAGATTGGTAATTATAGGCTTGTTTGTACCTATTATATTCATCGACCACACGCTGCATGGTTTCTGCCTGGTAGGTCCGTAAACCGCGCAGGGCCATATATTTTGCGCCTCGTCCCACTTCTTCGCCCTCTTCGAGGAATCGGAAATCCAACCGGACAGTCCCTTTCTTGCCTTGTACGTCGAGGCTGGCGCCGGTGGATTCCAAATTGGGTTGACGGAGGTCCAGGCGGTCGAGACTGATTTCCATGCTTTTGTACATGATGAGGGGGCGGGCCGGATTGATCATCACTCCCTGTCGGGCCATCAGTGGGACCAGGATATCCGGGAAGGTCTTGCCGGAAAAGGCCACATAGCTCCTGGAGAGGTTGTCGATCAGGGTCTGGTCACGGGTGAGTTCGCCCTCTCGATGAATGGTGAGATAGCGTTTTCCTTCATCGTCCACCACATCGATCGTCGGCGATCCGCTCTCGGGAAAGATCACATCGTTGTCATTGACCATGCCTGAGAACTCGATTTGCATTTGCCGGCTGAGGCCGAGACGGTCGAGCACCACGGAGAACATCAGGTCGCCGGGCACACAGAACATCTTGGCATCCGTATCGTGTAACGGATTGAAATCGTTCGCGATCTCTTTGGCGAAGCGGCTTGCCTGATCTCGTGTGAAACTGATCCGGCCACCCTTCACGGTGTAGAAATTGGTCAACACCATCGTGATAGTCCTGCTGTTTTATTGTGCGCGATCATATCAGGCGCTGCGGTGATGGGATAGTCGGAATGTCGCTGAGCGGGCGCTAGGATTTTGGCTATTTATCGGCTAGGCTGCGCCAAACAAGCTGGAATCGGGGGACAAGATCCGCATGCCGAATGACGCACCGCTGTTTGATGCTCATTTCCATATCATCGACGACGCCTATCCACTGGTGGCCAATCAAGGTTATCTACCCGAGGCCTTTACCTGCGACGACTATCTTGAGCGGATGGAGGGCCGGCAACTCGTGGGTGGCGCGGTGGTTTCAGGTTCCTTTCAGGGGTTCGACCAGGGCTATCTCCTGGCCGCGTTGAGACGGCTGGGTGAGGGTTTTGTGGGGGTCACTCAGTTGCCTGCCGGGGTCGATGATACAACCCTGGAGCAGTTGCACCAGGCCGGTGTGCGGGCGGTGCGGTTCAATCTGTTTCGCGGAGGGTCGGAGGCGGTCTCCCGCCTGGATGGGTTCGCTCGCCGTGTTCATGAGCGCCTGGGCTGGCATGTGGAGCTCTATCTGGACGCTCAAGCCCTTGAGCATCTGTATCCTGTACTCGAGAGCCTTCCCGCGGTCTGCATCGATCATCTTGGGTTGTCGTTGGGTGGACAAAGGACCCTTCTGAGACTGGTCGAGCAAGGGGTGCGGGTCAAGGCCAGCGGATTCGGCCGTGTCGATTTCGACGTAGCCCCTGTGTTGCAGGATCTCTATGCAGCCAATCCTCACAGCCTTATGTTCGGCACGGACCTGCCTTCGACCCGCGCCCCCAGGCCCTATCAGGAGAGCGATATGGCCCTGGTGAAGGAGGCCTTGAGTGAGGATGGGGCCAGACGGGTATGTTGCGAGAACGCACTCGCGTTTTATCGGCTGGCCGGGTTAATGGTGTCCTGAAACAGGCATGATTGACGCAGAGATATGGCCGATTCCGGCGCGGACCGCGACACAACTGCTCTGGTTATTGCTGCTAGCCAGCGGTTTGTTGCTTGCCGGTCTGTGGCTGCCGATGCTGACCCTGACCAAATTTCTCTTTATAGCGAGTTCGTTCTCCGTCATTTCCGGTGTTGTGGAGCTGCTTAACAGGGGGGAGTGGTTCCTGTTTCTGGTGGTCGGCCTCTTCAGCGTGATACTGCCCCTGCTCAAAATTACCCTGCTGTTTGTCATGTTGTACACCCGCGAGATCAGATCGGCGCGGTTGGGTCACCTCCTTAGACTGATGCACGATTACGGCCGCTGGGCGATGCTGGATGTGATGGTGGTGGCGGTGATGATCGTTACCGTGAAACTCGGTGTGGTGGCGGAGATCGAAATTCATTCAGGCCTCTATCTGTTCGGCGTCGCCGTACTGCTGATCATGTTCATCACCCACAGGGTAGTATCCTACGCACGGAGTTAACAGGCCCTAACACGACATACCTGGTTGCCGGGTTAATAGTGGCGCAGCCCCTGATTCGCCGGAGCTCCTGCTTGTGGAATGGCAATGGCGAAGATATATTCTATGTCGCCGTCTGTGCCAACAAAATCTGGGCCTCGGCTACACTCTATTGAACCAATCGCCACCCCATTCATCAAGGACACTAGATGCCTGAAGCGTTGAGACGAGCTGCCCTCGACTATCATCGCTCGCCCAGACCGGGCAAGCTCGAGATCAAGGCCACCAAGCCGATGGCCAATCAGTGTGATCTGGCGCTTGCCTACTCGCCCGGCGTGGCGGCAGCTTGCCAGGAGATCGAGGAGGATCCCAACAAGGCCGCCGATTATACAGCGCGTGGCAATTTAGTGGCGGTTGTCACCAACGGTTCCGCGGTGCTTAGGTTGGGGGAGATCGGCGGCCTCGCCGCCAATCTGTTGATTATGCCGAATCAGGATGCCGCGAACGTGGCGTTCAACCGCCTCATTTACATTGCATAGAATCGGAAAGAGAAACCATGCCAGACACCAAATCAAGACCGGTCTTTCTCAATCTCATCCAGATACGCCTGCCGATGGCTGGCATTATGTCGATCATCCATCGTGTAACCGGTGTGGTGATGGTGTTTGCCATTCCGCTTCTGATCTATCTGTTCGGCCTCTCTCTCAGTGGCGCCGACGGCTTTGCCGATGTCAGGGCGATGTTCGCCAATGGGCTGGTGAGATTGATTCTGTTTCTTTTCTTGTGGGGGTTGATGCACCATTTCCTGGCCGGTATCCGCTACCTGCTGATCGATATCGATATTGGTGTGGATAAGCCGCTGTTTCGCCAGACCGCCTGGGCCGTTACCCTGGCGGCGCCGGTATTGGCCCTGATGCTGTTGGGAGGTCTCCTATGAGTCGTCGTGCGAGCGGCCTGAGGGCCTGGTTTTTGCAGCGGGCCAGCGCAATCTATCTGCTGCTGTTTATCCTCTATGTGCTACAGCACATGGTACTTGATGCGCCTAACGACTTTGCCGCATGGCGGGGATGGGTGGCTCAGCCCTTGGTCGGACTTGGATTGTTGCTGTTCTTTGCTTCACTGCTGCTGCATGCCTGGGTCGGCATTCGAGACGTTCTGATCGACTATGTCCACCCCACAGCCATTCGGGTCACGATCTTGACCCTGATCGGTTTTGCGCTGATCGGCTGCGCACTCTGGGTCCTGCAGATTATCTTTCTTGCGAGCTAAAAGGGTTAATAATTCATGGCACTGGAAAAGCAACGTTTCGATACCTTGATCCTTGGCGCGGGCGGGGCCGGACTCAATGCCGCTCTGCAACTGGCAAACGCCAATCTGAAGGTGGCGGTGGTCTCCAAGGTCTTTCCCACCCGATCCCATACCGTCGCGGCGCAGGGCGGCGTGAACGCCGCCCTGGCCAATGTCCTGCCGGACAACTGGCACTGGCACATGTTCGATACCGTCAAGGGTTCCGACTATCTGGGTGATCAAGACGCTATTGAGTATATGTGCCGTGAGGCGATACCGACGGTTTATGAACTGGAGCACAATGGCGTTCCCTTTTCCCGTTTGACCAACGGCAAGATCTACCAAAGGGCATTCGGCGGACAGAGCCAGAACTTTGGCGGCGAACAGGCGGCGCGCACCTGCGCCGCGGCGGATCGGACCGGCCATGCGATTCTGCATACCCTCTATCAGCAGAACATCCGCGCCAAGACCCACTTCTATGACGAGTACTTCGCCGTTGACCTGATCAAAGACAAGGAGGGAATCGTCGTTGGCGCGCTGGTGCTCAATATCGCAACCGGTGAACCACTGCTGATCGAATCCACGACCACCCTGCTGGCTACCGGTGGTTGCGGCCAAGTGTTCCGAACCACCAGTAACGCGCACATCAATACCGGTGACGGCATGGCCATGGTCCTGCGCGCCGGATTGCCGCTGATGGATATGGAATTCTTTCAATTTCATCCGACCGGCATTGCGGGTAAAGGCATGTTGATCACCGAAGGCGTTCGAGGCGAGGGCGGTTACCTGATCAATAAGGATGGCGATCGGTTCATGGAGAAGTACGCACCCAATGCAAAAGACCTCGCCAGCCGGGATGTGGTGTCCCGTTCGATCGTTACCGAAGTGCGTGACGGTCATGGCTGCGGCCCCGAGGCGGATCATGTGATGTTGAAGGTCAACCATCTCAGTGAGGATGTGATTGCCAAGCGTCTTCCCGGCATCCGCGAAAGCTCAAGGATTTTTGCCGGTGTCGATCCGGTTAAGGATCCGATACCGGTGTTTCCGACGGCGCATTATGTTATGGGTGGTATTCCCACGGATCGCTTTGGCCGGGTGATGCCCACATCCGAGGATAATGGAGAACATCTGCCCGGTCTCTATGCCGCCGGAGAGTGCGCCTGTGCCTCGGTGCACGGGGCAAACAGGCTCGGCGGCAACTCGTTGTTGGATATTTTGGTGTTTGGCCGTTTGGCAGGGCATAACATCATCGATTATGTGAAAGACAATGGCACTCACCGGCCCCTCGACGAGGCTGCTGTGGAACAGGCCATGGGGCGTCTGGCGCGATGGGAGAACAAGGGAGAAGGTCTTAGCGTCAGTCAGCTGCGCAACGAGTTCCGCAAGACCATGGAAGATCATGCCGGTGTGTTCCGTGTCGAGGAGATGATGGCCGAGGGGGTCGAGAAGGTGAGGCAGATACGCGAAAAGCTCAGCGATGTCCGCCTGACGGATCATTCCAGCACTTTCAATATCAATCGGACCGAGGCCCTGGAGCTGGAGAATATGATCGATGTGGGGCTTTCCATAGCAGTTTCGGCACTGCATCGCAAAGAGAGCCGAGGCGCGCACTCCCGCCCCGATTATCCCAAGCGCAACGATGCGGAGTGGATGAAGCATACCTTGTATTGGCAAGAGAACGACAAGCTGGACTATAAAGGCGTGCGTGTGCAGCCACTGACTGTCGAGAGCTTTCCACCGAAGGAAAGAGTTTATTAATTTTGAATGTTGAATTATGAATTTTGAATTGATGTGCTCGCTACGCGAGCTTTTCTGAAAAATAGTGGGTGTGCATGTGTGACATACAGTTCATCAGTAATTATTCTAAATTGTTGAGGGCAGGTAATGAAATTCAGTGTCTATCGTTATAACCCGGATACCGACGACGAACCCTATATGCAGGGGTTTGAGGTTGAGCTGCGTCAGGGCATGATGTTGCGTGATGCTCTGTTGGCGATTCGGGAGCAGGACGAATCCTTTACCTTCAGGCACTCTTGCGGGGAGGGTGTGTGCGGTTCTGACGGTGTCAATGTCAATGGCAGTAATAAGCTGGCTTGTATTACCCCCCTGACTGAACTCAAGGAGCCGGTTGTGGTTAGACCTTTCCCAGGGCGTCCCGTGGTCCGCGACCTGGTGGTGGATATGAGCCAGTTCTATACCCGGTACAAGCAGGTCGATCCCTGGCTGATTCGCAAGGAGCCCATGCCCGAACGGGAGATTCTTCAATCACCTGAGGAGAGAGACAAGCTCGACGGTCTCTATGAGTGCATCATGTGTGGCTGCTGCTCAACTTCCTGTCCCTCGTTCTGGTGGAACCCGGATAAGTTTCTCGGACCTCAGGCGCTGTTGAGCGCCTGCCGCTTCCTTGCCGACAGTCGCGATCAGGCGGGTGAGGAGAGGCTCGATAAACTTGAGGGGCCCTACAAGCTGTTCCGCTGCCATACCATCATGAATTGTGTCGAGGCCTGCCCGAAAGGACTCAATCCAACGAAAGCCATCGGCCATATCAAGGCAATCATGCTCAAGGACGCCATTTGATTTAGTAGCCCGATATATTAAGTCGCCGGATTAATAGTTTATAGTAATCGCATTTTTATTGAGAATTTATTATGGTTATTCAGGATAGTGATCTGACGAATATAGAACGCTTACGTTGGCAATGCCGTCGCGGCATGCTCGAACTGGATGTGTTGTTGGAGGCCTTTCTGGAGCAGCGCTATGTGGCCCTCTCCCCGCGGTTAAAAAGGCATTTCGTGCAACTGTTGGAGTTTCCCGATCCCGTCATCCACGCCTGGTGTGTCCAGGGTCAACGGCCGGAGGATGAAGAGTTTGCCGAATTGATTTCGTCGATTCGGGCGACCAGTGTGGCTTGAGATAGTTTTGAATTTTGAATTGTGAGTTTTGAGTTGTGGTGTTCGCTTTGCTCACAAACTGTTAATAACTCAGGTTTCGGAATTCAGATTTAACTCGTTCCCATGTTCTATGTAGGACCACATCATGTGAACAGGGCGTAGGGTGTGGCCCTGCCGCACCATGCTGAATTGCGCTCCCGTTTGCTATGATGGGTTTCTTCACTTCACGGCCCCCTGACCCAATACCTTGGGTTCCAGGGCTTCAAGTTAAGGTGCGGCAGGGCCGCACCCTACGCTGTTTGCGTAGAATTTGCAGCATGCATTTAACGGGATAGCAGTGACGCAATTTAGCGATTCAGTGACCCATAGTGTCAAGTTTCATCAAGATATCGACCAAGATGGCGGAGAGTTTGAACATCTCGGTCATCGCCTCTTCCATGCCTTTTTTATCGCCTGAACGTTTACACTCCAGAGCCGATTTACTAGCGTGGTGAAACCGTTCGTGCGGTTCCAGCAGGGAATCGAAAACGGTGCGTGCCTCCTCACTGATAGCAGAGGATTGCGCCGGGCCATCACTGTCGAGCCATTGCCCGAGTTTGCACGTATGATGATCGGTGCCCTGGAAGTCCCCTTTGTCTTCCAGGGTCGCCTTTAATTTACCCAGATATTGAATGTGGTCGTTCAAACGCCTTAGAAAGAATGCACTCTCACTCATATCGTTACCGCCTATTTCGTATCTACCGATAAGAGACATGCGAATCCAACCGGATATCGGTTATTGACTCACCCCTCCTTGCTGAGAGACGCCTTGCGTCAGGTTGTGGTCAGATCAGCTTCTCAATGCCCTCTGCGGCTCGTTTGACATCAAGAAAGATCAGGCCCAGTTTGGCATTTGTCTTAGCCAGTACGGTAACCACCGCTTCCGGTCCGGCATGGGCCATCAGGACATAACCGCTGCCACCCTTGACCAACACCTGTTCCAGTTCACCGCGGGCCAGTTCCTGAGCCGTGCGGTCACCGAGGGACAGCATCGCCGCACTCATCGCGCCGACCCGGTCTTCGTCGAGGGATTGTGGTAGCTGGGAGGCCATGATCAGGCCATCTGTCGAGATAACGGCGGAGGCCTCGATATCCGCTGAGGTGCCGTTGAGTTCACTGAGTATCGAGTTGAGCATATCTGCACGCATGATGATGTCTCCTTGAATGGGGTATCAGGGTTTAGTTGCCGTAAGCGCTGGCCAGGTTTTCAAACAGGGTCCTGCTCATGCCCGTAATGGCCAGAAAACGTTCCAGCTCCGCACTGAGGGAAGAGCTTTGATAGGACTGTTGCATGATCAGTAGCGAGAATCCCGTTATCGCATTAATCGCCCGCAGCAGGGGAGGGCAGCGCTGTGGATCATCGCCATAGGTTTCGTTGATCAGGGCGATGAGTTCGTCTGTGATCAGGCTCATACCGCCGGACATGAACTCCACCGGCAGATCCACCTTTACATGCACTTGGCCTACGTGATACATGGCCCGCGTGTAGGTTGCGTCGAAGGGGCCGGTAAAGAGGCCTTCGAGCCAGGCCTGATGGGTCTTTTTCAGGTCCTCCAGTCGACCTTCGAGGAAAGGTGCTGTTTTGTCTATGCCCTGAAGGATGGTATAGAAACGCTCGGTGACCCCCTCAAGGGCCGGTTTGATCATCGGGCCTGCCTCGAGCAGCAGTGCCTCTCGTTCTGTTGTGAGGCCAGTGAAGGCCTTTGCATAGTGTGTCAGTTCCGAAAAGTCTATCTCTTCCATCCTGAAGTCTCCTTTGACAGTTTTTGTTTTATCCCGTGGCTATCGACTCTATGGCTGCCTGTGCCCTATTTCACGGGGGTACAAATGGGGGCTGGAGTCGGCCATCATTGATTCCTGTCGGCATAACGTGAACTCAAGGACCAGACCAAAGAGGTGAATGCCGGTTGGTTGAGTCGCGGTACGCCCTGCAAGATGAGAACGAAACGGTATTCACCGATGAACAGGGGCCAGAATCCCACTTGACTGTTGCCTGCCGCATCGACCAGCGCCCATGCGCTGGTGGCAAGCCGGAGGTTGTTCTGGGTCAGCGCCTGGTGGCGGATGTCGAGGGAGGCGATGTCGGCACTGAGGGCGGAGAGCTCCACCGATGCCTCATGGGTGAATCCGGCTGCCGCCACAAAGAAGCCGTGACTGTCCGCCAATAACGTCTTGCCGCTGTCGCAGAGGGGGGGCAGCAGTTCAGGCAGCACCTCCTCCAGAGCGCCCGGTCGAGTGGAGCGGGGCTCCTCGAAACCCTCTATCCAGCCCAGACGCTGGGCATGATAGAGCGACTCCTTTGCGTCTGTTCCGGTAAGTTCCGTCCACGTTTCCAGGGCTTGTTGCGTCAGCAGTGGGCTGGCCTCCAGCTTCAGCAGAGCGCAAAGTAGCATCCGCAGCGGATCGTTCTCTTTGTGGGACACGGCGTAGTAGGCGCCGGCCGGAGACGGCAGCACAAAACGGTTTTCGATCAACTGGTAGCCAGGCATATCAACCTTCCAATCCGGGATCCAGGGAGTAGAGCAGGGCCTCCACCAATAACGAGACGTCATTTTTCATCCGCGCATCCACTTCGAAAATCGGGATTTTCACGCCACTGTCTTCCAGTTGCAGATGGTAGTCTTCGATCCTGGGCTTGTCGGCCAGGTCCATCTGGGTCACGCCGATCACAACCTTGCTGTTGCCGATGAACGCCTTGAAAGTGTCGAGGAAGAAGTGCATGTCGTGGAACGGGTCTGGCCTGTTGTTGCTGACCAGGAGAATCAAGCCGATCCCGCCCTGGGTGAGGATCTCCCACATGAAGTCGAATCGCTCTTGCCCCGGCGTGCCGTAGAGGTGGATGCGCTCCCGCTCGCCCAGCTTGATCATGCCGTAGTCCATGGCGACGGTGGTGCCGGGTTTCTGAGTTCTGGCCATATCGGTGGCCTGCTCGTCCGTCGTAACCGGCTCGACATCGCTGATTGCGCCGATGGCGGTGGTTTTTCCCACCCCCACCGGTCCGCTGAAGATGATCTTGTAGTCACTCATGTCTGTTCCTTGTCTCCCCTGAGGCGCCCCAGCAAGCGCCCCAGCAGTCCGTGGTGTTTGGATTTCTCGACGGCTGAGGGTGCGAGCAGGGTATCGACTGCGCGGCGTGTCTCCCCAGCCAGTTGGATCGCCTTTGCAGCGCTGTAGAAGGCGAACACATAGCGCTGAGGGATATTGAGGGTCTGCGCAGTATCGACCAATGAACGTGGTTGCTCTGCCCAGAGGGCGGCGATAGCCAGGGCGTAAGGCGTTACTACTAGGCGGGTGAAGTTGGGCCAGCGGCGCAGATAGATGGGTTGGGAGAGATCGGTGCCTATCGGTAGCCGCCCGCGTGATGCCCATAAGGCCAATTGCCAGTGAAAGGCCGCGATGGAATACTCCCGCGCACCGTCGGCTGAGTTCTTCTCTTGATCAAGAAAACGCAAGGGAACTTCCAGGGTGGCGTCGGGTATGGTGCAATAGGGGCGCAGTTGCCGCTCCTTGGCGGAGACCCGGATCTTGCGGCTCTCGTAAAAGAGATGAATGGCCGGCCATGGGCCTTCGACGGCGATGTCTTTGTTGTGGCGCACCGCCAGGTTGAGCGCCTGCTGCAAATGTCCCTGCAGGTAGTGTTCCGGGTTGTAGTAGATCTTGGCGAGCTGTTCGGGATCTTTCGGATCGATGTTGGGCGAGGTGCCGACAAAGGCCCGTTCCATCGATTCGCTCATCAGGGAAGCGGCTTTACGTGTGGCGTGTTGCTTACGAGGCTGTTGAATCTCGGGCTGCCCGGCCTGTTCAGCCAGAGGTGGCTGGATGTCGAGAGGAGGGAGATGCGCCACATCCTCGTTTTTTGCGGAAAGGTGTCGGCGTTGATGTTCGATTGCGGTGATCAGCCGGTCGACCGGAATCGGTTTTTGCACGAACAGGGTAAAGTCATCCGAGGCCTCACGGGCTCTGAGAGAGACGAGTATCAAAGGGCGTTGTGGATGACGCTCCCTAAACTCCTCCCATAAGCGCTCTCCGCCAAAGGCATCCAGGTCGAGTATGCAGATCTCCGAGGAGTCCTCCTCCATCAGCACGTAGCGGTTGCCACACTTGGTGCTGAACAGCATGCGCAACGCATTGCGTTGGCGTTGGTCCATGCCGATGGCGGCCATGCGTATGGGGACAGAGGGTGGTTTGGTCATGTCAGATCTCTCTCCTCACTGAATTGATCCAGCAGGTGACGCCATTCGTCTTCGGCAGGGTTCAGCTCCCCTTTCAGGTATTGCCACATGCCCAGGATGCGATCCCTCTCGCGGGAATGGCGATAGATCTCCAACAGGGCTTGGTGAAGCTCCGCCCGTTGCGGTTCTGCCATGATCGCTGTTTCGAGGGTCTGCAACGCCTGATCGGTTTGCCCGTACGCTATCTGTTGACGGGCGGTCTCAAGGGGGTCCTCATCACCACCCGAGGCCGTCTCCTCTATCGTGACAAGCCGGGCATGGCCGGTAATGCCCGGTGAGAGCATCGAGGTCTTCGCGTGAAGAGGCGGAAGGGAAGCGCCGGGGGAACGTCGCTTTGGATGGCTGTCCAGGATGGCGTAATCCTCAGGTTCCAGTAGCGGTTTGGCCAGCGCCAGCATGCGCTTGCGCAATGCCGTTCCCTTATCGTCCAGCACCAGAAAGAGGTCGACGATTGCACCGAGAATGTCGGGGTCCGCTGTTTCGGCAAGCAGGCCGATACGTTGCACATGCAGCCATAGCGCTGTCGGCGTGTTGGCGATGGCGTGTGCATAGGCGGCCTTGGCCTTTTCTCGCCAGCCGCTGGCATCGATGTGCAGGCGCCCCCTGTAGGCGATCAGGAAGGCGGGTTCGAGTCGCCCTTCCATGTCAGTCAGGCAAACGCTCTCCGCTGGAGAGCCTGTGAGAGTAATCAGGGGCTGCGATCTGTGATCAGCTGTCCGTGTCATTACCGGTCCTTATTACTGTTGTTGTTCGGTTAGCAATGCCTGCACACGTCCCTTGTATCGTCTAAAGCAAGCTTGGTTTTTATGCTATTGCGTCCACTATTGTCTGGCCGCCGCGATGGGGTAAAAAAGCTAGTTTGCCGGGATAAATACCTACTCTTACCGTTGGATATCGTTCAGCTATGAGAATACTTTAGCCATTTTTCAACATTATGATGTTCCGCGGTCGGAGAGGGGCTGCCGGCAGTGATTCCGCCTTGGATTCGCGCTAAACTGCCCCTCTCCGATCCGCAGACGACGAACTGATTTTATGTCATATCAGGTACTAGCCCGTAAGTGGCGGCCACAGCTGTTCAGCCAGCTGGTGGGCCAGCAGCATGTGGTGAAAGCGCTGACCAACGCGCTTGAGCATGAGCGGTTGCACCATGCCTATCTCTTCACCGGGACCCGAGGCGTGGGAAAGACCACCCTGGCAAGGATCTTCGCCAAATCCCTAAACTGTGAACAGGGCGTGAGCGCTACGCCCTGCGGGGTCTGCGATGCCTGCCGTGAGATCGATGAGGGGCGTTTTGTCGATCTGTTGGAGGTGGATGCAGCATCCCGAACCAAGGTGGATCAGACGCGGGAACTGCTTGACAACGTTCCCTATGCTCCCGTAAGGGGGCGCTACAAGGTTTATCTCATTGATGAAGTTCACATGTTTTCTTCGAGTAGTTTTAACGCCTTATTGAAGACGCTTGAGGAACCGCCTCCGCATGTGAAATTCATCCTGGCTACCACCGATCCCCAGAAAGTGCCGGTTACCGTGCTCTCCCGCTGTCTGCAATTCAATCTCAAGCGCCTCAGTCGCGAACAGATCGAGGCCCAGCTGCGGCATATTCTACAGCAGGAAAAGATCCTGTTTGACGATGAGTCCCTCTCCCTGCTTGCCCGGGGGGCGGATGGCAGTATGCGGGATGGATTGAGCCTGCTCGACCAAGCCATCTCTTTCGGTGGCGGTGAAGTCAAGGGTCCTGAAGTCAGGGTGATGATAGGCAATATCGGCGCCGATCAGATCTATCGGCTGCTCGAGGCCTTGGCCAGGGAGGATGGCGCCGCGTTGTTGGAAAGGGCGGCGGAGATGGCGGAACTGGCCGCCGATTTCGCCAATGCCTTGCAGGAGTTGCTCGCCATGCTGCATCAAATAGCCCTGCTGCAGATGGTGCAGGGCTACGAGCCGGATGAGGCCTTCGATCCACAGCGTCTGGGCGTCTTGGCTGACGTCCTGATGCCCGAGGATGTCCAGCTCTTCTACCATATCGCCTTATCCGGGCAGAAGGAGCTTGATCTGGCTCCCGATCCCCGCAGTGGATTCGAGATGGTTTTACTGCGTATGTTGGCATTCCGGCCCGATGAGGTCTCGCCCACCAGCGCAAGCGAGGGGCATTCTCAGGCGACTCGGCCAGTGAAAAGGGATCTCTCCGGCCGGGGAGATTCACGCCAGGATTCGAAATCCATGGCGACTTCAACGCAGAAGGTTACGGTGCAGCCCCAGCCTGGCGGGTCTGCGGCTGCAGAGACAGCAGGTGTCGATCCCTCGAAATGGGGAGTGTTCGTCGATTCAATGAAGCTGGGAGGCATCACCAGCCAACTGGCCGGCAACTGCGTCTTTGATAGTTGGGATGGGGAGACCCTTTGTCTGACTCTCGATGCATCGAGACGCCAGTTGCGTGTCGGCCAGTCTGAGAAGCGCCTGTTGGAGAGTATTCGAAAGCAGCTGGGTCAGCAGGTTACCCTGAAGATCACTGAGGCCGTACCAACGGACGAGACACCTGCGATGCGGCAAAAGCGAGAGCAACAGGAGCGTCAGCAACAGGCCGAGTCGGCGATGGCGAACGACCCCCTAGTGCGTGAGATGGAAGAGCATTTCTCCGCCCGCCTGCTGACCGATTCGGTCAGGCCGGTCGATTAGGTCATTATCATGTTGAAGGAGTACTAGCTATGCTGTGTAACTAACTGTAAGTCTTCAACGTATCAAATTTCTTTAAGTTATTTCTTAAGTATGTTCATTCCGTCGAGGGCGCAAATAGCGTCATCGACACAAGACGAGACGAGGTTTTATCCATGAAAGGTGGTTTAGGCAATCTGATGAAACAGGCCCAGAAGATGCAAGCCGAAATGCAACAGGCCCAGGAACGCCTGGCACAGGAGGAAGTGACCGGTGAGTCGGGTGGCGGTTTGGTGAAGGTTTTGATGAACGGCAAGCATGAGGTGCGCCGGGTGGAGATCGACGACAGCCTGATGGGAGATGACAAGGAGATGCTCGAGGATCTGGTGGCGGCGGCCATCAACGATGCCTCCCAGCGGGTCAGCCACAAGATGCAGGAGAGTATGTCCGGGCTTACCGCGGGGATGGGGTTGCCGCCGGGGATGAAGCTGCCGTTCTAGGGAATTTTGAATTTTGAGTTATGAATTTTGAATTGGATGTGTGCGCTCTGCGCACGGGTTTTATTGAACTGGTTTGGCATGAGTAGTTACTCGTTGTTGCAGCAACTGACGACCGCCTTGAGGTGTTTGCCGGGGGTGGGGGCTAAGAGTGCTCAGCGTATGGCCTATCATTTGCTGGAACGGGATCGTGACGGGGGAAGGCATTTGTCGAAGGTGCTGGCGGAGGCGATGGAGCGAATCGGTCACTGTTCCCGCTGCCGGACCCTCAGCGAGAACGCTCTCTGCCAACTCTGCGCCAATCCCCATCGGGACCAGGGCCTGTTGTGTATTGTCGAAACGCCGGCGGATCAGTCGATCATTGAGCAGGCGATCGACTATCCCGGCAGCTATTTCGTGCTGGGGGGGCATCTCTCGCCGCTGGATGGTATCGGGCCGAAGGAGATCGGTCTGGAGCAGCTGGATGAGCGTTTTGCCGAAGGTATGGTCAAAGAGATTATTCTTGCCACCAATCCCACGGTGGAGGGGGAGGCGACGGCGCAATATATTCACGACATGGCCAAAGCAAGAGGTATCAAGACAACTCGCATCGCCCAGGGGGTTCCCATGGGAGGTGAGTTGGAATACGTGGACGGCGCCACCCTGGCGCACGCCTTTCGCGGACGATCGGAATTCTGAGGAGAGACCATGAGCGACTGCCTTTTCTGTAAGTTTGTCAATGGCGAGATTCAACCTGACAAGGTCTACGAGGATGAAGATGTCCTTGCCTTCCGGGATATCGATCCCCAGGCGCCGACCCATGTCCTGATTGTGCCGAAACGCCATATCTCCTCCCTCAACGATCTGACTGCCGATGACACTGAGATAATGGGTAAGCTCTATCAGACTGCGCGGAAGGTTGCACAGGCGGAGGGTATCGACGGGCCCGGCTATCGCACCGTGATCAATTGCAACGAGCTTGCGGGTCAATCGGTGTTCCATATTCATCTGCACCTGTTGGGCGGACGCCCGATGCGTTGGCCGCCGGGATAGGTCGGGTTCTTCGATGCCGATTGAGTGACCTGTCATCATACGCGCGGTTATTCAGTATGCTATTCAATTTCGATGGCTGAACAGAGAAACCAACCTGAAAATGTGGATGAGAGCCCCGTGGAATCCTATCGCCTAGCGATCACGGGCATGTCATGCCAGCATTGCGTGGCTGCGATAGAGAAGGCGCTTCGCGCCGTGCCGGGTGTGGAGCGAGTGTCTGTCAGCCTGCAGACCCATAGCGCCGAGATTGCCGGAGGTGAACCCCATCAAGCCATTGCGGCGATCCAGGAGGTGGGATACGAGGCTGAGCCATTGGCCGAGATTCCCATGAACTGTTCCCTGCCAAGTCAGGAGAGCCAGGCCGGGAGTAGTAGCGCCGAGTCCCTGAAGCTCTCCGGCGGCTATCTGCTCAGCGTCGACGATATGAGTTGCGCCAGCTGCGTGGCAACGGTGGAGCGGGCCATTCGATCCGTACCGGGCGTCACCGAGGCGGCGGTCAATCTGGTGGAGAAACGAGCCAGGGTGGTCGGCGGCGAATCCACTGCGGTGATCGAGGCGGTGATCGACCAGGGTTACGCTGCCCGTCTCATCGAGACTCCCCGTTCAAGCGATAGCCTGCGCCTTGTGTTTGAAGATCTGCCCGAGACGCAGCAGCGGCAGCAGATAGAGGCGCTCCTGGAAGCGCTCGATCCGACTGCCGAATACGCCTTCGAGGACCCCGCCTGGAAGATAAGGACCGCGTCCCATCCCGCGGATCTGCTGGTCGGTCTGAACAAAGCCGGTAGCCGGGCCAGGCTGGTGGAAGCGCTTACCGATCCCTATGCGGAAGAGGCTGCCGCCGCGGCAGCCGAGGTAAGACGATCCTGGCAGCGCGCGTTGTTGGCTGGGCTGGTGGGTGTGGGATTGATGACAGCGGAAATGACGGGGTTGACGCCGCCGTTACAGTCGCCGCAAGGGGAGAGTTTCTGGCTGGGCATCGCTATTGTGTGTCTGCTCGTCATGCGTTTCAGTGGCGGCAACTACTATTTAGGCGCCTGGAAGCAGCTCCAGCATCTCTCTGCCAATATGGACAGCCTGATAGCCCTGGGAACCGGGACGGCCTGGTTCTCCTCACTGGTGATCGTGCTGCAGCCCGACGGTGCGCTGTTGCGGGGAGACAAGCTCTACTTCGACGCCTCGGTGTTGATTCTCGCCTTTCTTCAATTCGGCCATCTGCTTGAGACCCGCGCCAAGCGTACTACCAGTGAAGCGGTCGGCAGTCTGGTGGGATTGGCGCCGAAAATCGCCAGCGTGGTGCGTGGCGGTAGCGAGGTCCCGGTGCCCGTCTCCCTGCTTCGGTTGGGCGACCGGCTGCGGGTGCGTCCCGGAGAACGCATCGCCATCGATGGCGAGGTGGTCGATGGGGAATCCAGCGTTGATGAGTCGATGCTGACCGGTGAATCGATGCCGGTTCGCAAACGAGCTGGCGATCCCGTCACCGGCGGCGCCATTAATCGCAGCGGCTCCC
The DNA here is from genome assembly GCA_025656455.1 of Candidatus Thiodiazotropha sp. (ex Epidulcina cf. delphinae). Taxonomy (GTDB): domain Bacteria; phylum Pseudomonadota; class Gammaproteobacteria; order Chromatiales; family Chromatiaceae; genus Thiodiazotropha. The sequence goes on from JAHXHS010000011.1 coordinate 58,659, forward strand.
TGGACTATCGGGTAACCCGGTTGGGCGAAGAGACCACCCTGGCGCAGATTATCGCCATGGTCCGGCAGGCGCAGATGAGTAAACCACCGATAGGTCGTTTGGTAGACCGGGTTTCGGCGGTATTCGTACCCCTGGTGGTGGTGATCGCCTTGCTTACCTTTTTCCTATGGCTGCTGCTCGATTCGGATTCGTCACTGACCAATGCCCTGACCGCCAGTATCGCGGTGCTGGTCATCGCATGCCCATGCGCCTTGGGGTTGGCGACACCCATCGCCATCATGGTGGGCACCAGCCGCGCGGCTCAGTTGAATGTGCTGATCCGCAACAGCGAGGGGCTGCAAAGCGCCAGTCGCCTGACCCATCTTGTGATTGACAAGACAGGAACCCTTACCATGGGAGCTCCCGCTGTGAGCGCAATCCACCCCGCGCCTGGCAGGGATGCGGCCGAGTTGATCAACCTGGCGGCTAGCGTGGAATCGCTCTCTTCCCATCCCCTGGCTGACGCAATAGTGGAATATGCCGATCAAAAAGGGGGAGAGATCCTCCCGGTCAGTGATTTCCACTCCCTGGAGGGCCGAGGCGTCGAAGGTCGTGTGGCGGGACGGCTCGTGCAACTGGGGGGGAATCAGTATCTGACGACCCTCGGCATCGCTCCCGCGGCGGATTTGCAAGAGACGGCGGATCGTGAGGGGCATCAAGCCGGCACGCCGGTTTGGGTGATCATCGACGGCAGGCTCGGAGGGCTGTTGATCCTCAAGGATCCTCTGCGAGAGGATAGCCGGACCGCAGTCGCGGCCCTCAAAAACCAGGGTGTGAATCTGGTTATCTGCACCGGCGATAACCGGACCACAGCGCAGGCGGTCGCCGATGCGCTCGGTATCGATGATGTCCACAGTGAACTCCTGCCGTCGGAGAAACTCGAAGTGGTGAAGGCGCTGCAGGTAAAGGGGTTGCGAGTCGGGATGGTGGGTGATGGGGTGAACGATGCGCCGGCGTTGGCGCAGGCCGATACCGGATTCGCCATCGGCAGCGGCACCGACGTGGCGATCGACAATGCGGATATCGCCTTGATAGGCGATTCATTGATCAATGTCAGCACCGCCATTGCCATATCCCGCGCAACGCTAAGGAATATCAAGCAAAACCTTTTTGGCGCATTTATCTATAATGTGATTGGTATTCCGATGGCGGCGGGAGCCCTGTTCCCCTTTACCGGCTGGCTGTTGCCGCCTATGTTCGCCAGCGCGGCGATGGCCCTCTCATCGGTGACGGTGGTAGCCAATGCCAACCGATTGCGCTTTTTCAAACCAACCAGGGAGGCTCCGTTGACCATAACGCTCAAAATTACCGGCATGACCTGTCCCCACTGTGTCATGAATGTCACCAAGGCCTTGCAAGGCGTACCGGGCGTGGAGGACGCCGAAGTGAAGTTGGATGCCGGTAGTGCGGTGGTGTCAGGTTCAGCCGATCAGGCCTCCTTGGTCAACGCGGTCGTAGCGGCGGGTTATAGCGCGGAAGCGATGAACTGATGCCGGTTTTCCGGCTGAAGAACCGATGCAGATCTCCAACTCACTGACACTGCCCTCACTGCTGCAACTTCCCGAGCAGCCCCGGGAGCGATCTTCCCATGCGCCGCAAACGTTACCGCTCGTCTCACAGGTCGGTATCGGCAAGCATAGCGTGCGCAGTGTGGAGGATATCAAGCAGGCAGAGCGGCTGTTGAAACGCCAGAGATCGGATCAAACCTTTGCTCGGGCAACCGAAGATCCGCGTACGCAAAGGGCGGTTTCCATCTATCAGTCAGTCCAGGGAGGCCGGGAACGGGACTATGTCAGCGAAGTCCTCGGCATCGATGTCTATGCCTGATAATGACATGGATGTCATTGGTAGGATTCTTCCCCTGATCGGGCGGTAGATCCTACACATCGCATCGATTGAGTTTGCCAGCTCAGCGGTGATTGTCCGCGAATAAGCGCAAATCAACACTCAGTCGAATCATTCGTCCAGTACTGCGCTTTGATAGTTTTCAATCAATGGCCAGAGATGCGAAATTTCTCTCGCCAAGCTCGCCAAGCTCGCAAAGAACGCCAACAAGACATTATCTGTAGCTTCGTTACGGGCTTGGCGATCTTTGTAAGAGTCGTCTTTTTCGTCGTATGATCTCAGCCTAAAACGATGCCGGTTGCATGGCGTCGCGGATCTTGGCATGCGCCACGATTTTGTCATCCTGGCGAAGTGTCTGCTCAATGATATTTTCACCGCACATCGCGTGAGGATTGATGCCGGCCGTTTTCAATGCGTCATAACTTTTGAAGAAACGTTTCCAGATGATCTTGCGGACCTTGTATTTGGCGCGAATCTCCGGGTTGTTGGTTTCCAGGAACAATCTATCGATCTGTTTCCATTCCTGATATTTGGTGGGATTATCCATGCCCAACTGGTCGAGCTTCGTCTGCGCCTCGACATGGGTCAGTCCTCTGATCAGTCTTCCTTCCATAAACAGCAGGCCCTGGCGTACCGTGGTGGTGGGCGGACGGTTGTTCCATTCAGCCACCTTCTGCGGGTCGCTGAAAAGTTCGCGTATCAGGTAGTAGGCCATGGTCTGATTCATCTTGAAGGAATAAGGGATATTGAAGTGCTTCAGGATATCCACTTGCCGACCGTCAGGCGGCGAGAACAGACCCAGCACATTCATTGTCTGCCCCTTGGTCAGGGGCCTGTTCAACCAGATTCCCCGCTCATCCAGTTCCTGCATCATGGCCTGCGTGGCAGGTTCATTCTGCCAGGCCTCGCCCGATTCCTGGGGTAGATTCAGCGCTGCCTCAATCTGTTCTTGGAAATCGTCCACCTTGATTTTGCTCTTCGCAGCGGTGCCGATGCGGGTGCTTTTAAAGATCAGATAGAGGCCAAACAGCACAACGATACTAATGGACACAGCGATTTCCATGGGCTTTCTCCCAACGTTATTCGTTATCGAAATTTGAGTATATGTAGTAGTCTTGGAAGTTATTTGAGAACTACCACACACAATGTAGTGGTTTATTCAATAGGAGAATTAAATGATTATGCGATGGTTGATTGTTTATTATTTAGCATGATGACCAGATCGAATCGTCTTTTTCTTCTTGTCACGCTGTTCATTTTGATCACCGACAGCTATTTCGTTTGGCTCAATTACGAGTCTGCCCGGGATGTTATGCAGGAGGGTTTGAACGATGAGCTATTAGAGGCCAGGGGGGGCTTCAATCTTGCTCTCGACGGTGCGATGGATATGTTGCAGCAAACCGCCCTGTACATCGCCAGTGATCGGCGGGTGCAGGCGCTCTTTCTCGCGGGTAGACGCGCCGTGGAATCGGAAGGCGGAGGGGCCGGCGGTATCGAAGCGGAGCGAATACGCAAGCAACTGTTTGAGTTGGTCGGGCCTGGATGGGAGGCGATGACCGAACGCTTCAATGTGCGTCAACTGCATTTTCATCTGGCGCCCGGCGCGCTCACGTTTCTGCGTATTCACAAACGCGACAAGTTCGGCGATCGACTCGATGAGATGCGCCAAACAGTGGTGGATGCGAATGTCTTGCGCAGACCGACGAGGGGTTTCGAAATCGGCAGGACCTATGCCGGTATCCGCGGCGTGACACCGGTCTACGCGCAAGATGTCGGGACGGCGGAGCGGGTTCACGTCGGCGCTCTGGAGGCTGGAACCTCTTTTCCGCAGATACTGTCACTGCTCAGGCGCCACACGCATATCAGCTTCGCGGTACTCTTGAAGCAGCAGCGTCTGGATTTCAAGGTGTGGCCGGAATCGTTAAAACGTCTTTATGAAATACGTCCCCCCGTTTCCGGGTTTTACATCGAGGCCAGCAGTGACGAGACCATGGCGAGGGATCTGCTCGGATTGAAAGAAGTGCGCCGGTCAATGGTCGATGGGAGCAGTGTGATCGTTGAGGAAATGCACCACCCATTGGCTGTCACATCCTTCCCGTTGTATGACTACCAGGGGAGTCTGCTCGCCGATCCGGAGAGTGTCGGACAAATCCTGATGTGGCGGGACGCCACTGCCTCATTGGCCAAGTTTAGGTCTGGGGTGAAAAACAATATCCTCTTTGCCGTGGCGGTGTTTGTGATGCTCGAAATCATTATCTACCTGGGCATAGGCCGGGTTACCAGACGCCTAGAAGAGGAGGTGGCGGAACAGACACGGCAACTGAGGCATGCCAATGTAAAACTGGAACAGCGGAACCGTGAGTTGAGCGACTCTCTGGGACAACTCAAAACCACTCAGGCGCAATTGATAGAATCGGAGATGATGGCGTCGTTGGCGGGGTTGGTCGCTGGAGTGGCCCACGAAATCAACACCCCCGTGGGCACCAGCGTGACTGCGGCCTCACATCTGGTTGACCGGGTCGACGCCACCAGCCGGCTATTCGATGAAGGTGAGATGACCCGTACTGATCTGGCCAGGTTTTTTCATAAGACAGCCAAGGCCTGCGACATTATTCTCTCCAATCTCAGCCGTGCGGGCGGTCTGGTAAAAAGCTTTAAAAGGGTGGCGGTTGATCAGAGCAGTCTGCAACAGCGCCGCTTCGATCTTTGCGAATACATGGAAGAGATCCGGTTGAGTCTGCAACCCAGGCTGAAAAAAACACCGCATCGACTGATCCTGGAGTGCGAGCATGGATTGGAGCTCGATAGTTATCCCGGCGCTTTGTCCCAGGTCTTGACCAATCTGGTGATGAACTCCCTGATTCACGGTTTTGGCGACCGGATCGATCCGCCCGGCGTGATGAAGGTGCAGGCCAGCCTGATCAATGGGAATCACGTTCGTCTAATCTACTCTGATGACGGGAAGGGGATTGCCGAACAGGATGTTGCGCATATCTTCGAGCCTTTTTTTACCACTAACAGGGATGGTGGCAGTACAGGCCTGGGGCTGAACCTGGTCTACAATATCATTACCGGTAACCTTGGAGGCACTATACGCGTTGAGTCAGATATGGGAGTGGGAACCAGGTTTGTCATCGTGTTTCCCAGACATCATTCTCAGGAGAGAGGGTATGGATGAATAGCCAGTCAGAGCAGCTTCTTTTCGCTCAAGAACGTGATCAACCGGGTCATGGGCGTTCCTCATGGCGAGTTCTTATCGTCGATGACGAACCGGACGTTCATGCTGTTACGGAACTGGCCTTGGAAGATCTGGTGTTCGAAGGAAAAGGTGTCGAGTTCGGACACGCTTATTCGGCATTGGAGGCCAGGGAGTACCTGGAACGACATCAGGAAACGGTATTGGTGCTCTTGGATGTGGTGATGGAGAGCGATCATGCCGGATTGGGATTGGTTGATACAATTCGTAATGAATTGAAGAATACCTTGGTTCGCATCATTCTACGAACCGGTCAGCCCGGCCAGGCGCCTGAGCGTGAAGTCATCCTGAGATATGACATCAACGACTATAAAGAGAAGGCGGATCTTTCGTCACACAAGCTCTTCTCATCGGTAATATCCGCGCTTCGCAGCTACCGGGATCTGACCATTATCGACAACAACCGGCGTGGGCTGGAGAAGATTATTCGATCATCCGGTTCTTTGTATAACATCCACTCTTTAGAGACATTTATCAGCGGCGTTCTGACTCAGTTGGTGGCATTGCTGAATCTGGGAGAGGAGACCTTTTACAGCCGCGCATTCGGTATCTTGAAAGAGAATGGCGGCGAGTCGATCGAACGGCAGCGCATTGTCGCCGGAATGGGTGAGTATGCCCGCCTTACCAATGAATCCTTGGCTGATGCGGTGGATAGCCGAATACTCGAGCGAATCAAAAGAGCGGTCGCGGCGAAACGCAGTATCTTCTACCCGGATGCCTGTCTGGTCGAACTGAGTAATACAGAGGGATGTAACGGCCTGCTGTATATCGAGGGACCCAATCTCAAGTTGGATGAGGTCGGACGGAATCTGGTTGAGATATTCGCCAGCAACGCCGCCATTGCATTGAGCAATCTGTTTCTGCATCAGGAGATCGAATTAACCCAGCGGGAAGTCCTCTATACGCTGGCTGAATTCGCCGAATGCAGATCCAGGGAGACCAGCCGCCATGTCGCCCGTGTCAGCAAGCTTACCGGTCTGTTGGCCTGCAAACTGGGTCTCGCAAGCGACGAGAGTGATCTATTGCAATCGGCTGCGGCTATGCATGATATCGGTAAGCTTGCGATATCCACGGATATCCTTGAAAAGCCAGGGCCGCTCAACGATGAGGAGTGGGGGAAGATAAAGGATCACTGCCGGTTTGGCCATGATTTGCTGAACCGGGCAAAACGGCCGTTGTTGAAATTGGCGGCCATCATTGCTCATCAGCACCATGAGCATTGGGATGGCGGGGGCTATCCGCTGGGATTGAAGGGTGATGAGATCCACTTGTACGGCCGTATCGTGGCCGTTGCAGACGTCTTCGATGCCCTGGGTAACCGCCGGGTTTATAAGGAGGCCTGGCCCGTGGAACGGGTGGGCGACTATTTTCACCGCCAACGCGGCAAACAGTTCGATCCGCAATTGACCGACCTGCTGCTTGAACATCTTGACGAGTTCGCAGATATCAGAGAGGTCTACAGTGACGAGCGTTTTACCCGGCCGCACTTGGCCAGTGATATTGCGGAGTACTAGCCCGGATTGAATAGATCAGGTTCGTAGCTGAGTGTGGCCAGGAGGTCGCTCAGGCTCTCTTCCCGGCGAATCAGTTCCACGCCGTCGTCTTCACGCAGCAACAGCTCCTTGGGTCTGGGTTTACCGTTATAGTTGAAGCCCATGGCGTGGCCGTGGGCGCCGGTATCGTGAATGTAGAGGATGTCGCCATCCTGCATCCTCGGCAGCGGGCGTTGAATGGCGAATTTGTCGTTGTTTTCGCACAGGGAGCCGACCACGTCCACCGTCTCTTCCTCTCCATCCTTACCGAGCACCGTGATGTGGTGATAGGCGCCGTACATGCCGGGCCGCATCAGTGAAGACATGCAGGCGTCGACCCCTACATAGGTGCGGTAGATCTCTTTTCGATTGATCGCGCGTGTGACCAATACCCCGTGCGGGCCGGTCATGTAGCGCCCGCTCTCCAAGTAGAGCCTCGGGGCATATCCATGATGGTTTTTGAAGACCTGGAAAAGATCACTGATCTCTTGCCCCATGCTGGCGATATCCAGGGGTCTTTCCTCAGGGCGATAGGGGATGCCGAGACCTCCGCCGATATTGATGAATTCGAATTCAATGCCGAGTGCTTCGGAGAGCCAGGTCACCCGGTCCAGCAGCATTCTGGCGGTTTCCACCATATAGGCATGGTTGAGTTCGTTGGAGGCCAGCATGGTGTGGAGTCCGAAACGTCTCACGCCAAGCTGTCTTGCCTTGCCGTAGGCATCGAGAAGTTGATCATGAGCGACGCCGTATTTTGATTCCACGGGATTGCCGATGATGCTGTTACCGGTGCGCCGTTCACCCGGATTGTAACGGAAACAGATCAGCTCGGGCATTTGCGGCACCTTGTCGAGCAGTGAAATGTCGTCAAGGTTGAGTATGCATCCGCCATCCGCCCCCGCTGCGGTAAACTCTTCAGCACTGGTATTGTTCGAGGTGAACATGATCTGTTCACCCCGGGCGCCAACCTGTCGGCTCAATGCCAATTCAGCGCTTGAACTGCAATCGAAGCCGAACCCCATGTTCTGCATGATCTTGAGGATAGCCGGATTGGGCAGTGCCTTGACGGCAAAATATTCACGAAACTGAGCAATCCCGGCAAAGGCCTGGATCAGGCCTTTGCCCGTGTTACGGATCCCTTTTTCATCATAGAGATGAAAGGGGGTGCCGTAGTGTTCGGTGATGCTCTCCAGTGATTGAGAGAGCCGTTCTGCAAAGTCGTTGGAGATCGGCACTAGAGTGACTCACTGATTCTGGACATGGCTTGCTGTACATTTTCAAAGCTGTTAAAGGCGCTGATGCGTATATAGCCTTCACCGCATTTTCCGAAGCCGGCGCCGGGGGTGCAGACGACGCCGGCCTCATTCAACAGGGTGTCGAAGAAGGCCCAGGAGTCCCCTTTGGCATCGATCCAGATGTAGGGCGAGTTCTCGCCGCCGATACAGTCGTAACCCAGGGATTCCATCCGTTCGCGGATATATCGGGCATTCTTCAGGTAGTAGGATACCAGCGCCTTGACCTGGGCGCGCCCCGCTTCGCTGTAGACGGCCTCGGCCGCCCGCTGAACCGGATATGAAACGCTGTTGAATTTTGTCGTATGACGGCGGTTCCAGAGATCGTGAATGGCGGCGGACTCACCGTTGGCCAGATAGGCGGTGCAATCCTTGGGCACCACGGTGTAGGCGCATCGGGTGCCGGTAAAGCCCGCGGTTTTGGAGAAACTGCGAAATTCGACCGCCACCTCGCGCGCGCCGTCGATCTCATAGATGGAGCGGGGCAGACTCTCGTCCTGTACGAAAGCCTCGTAAGCGGCATCGAACAGGATCAGGGCCTGGTTGGCCTTAGCGTAGTCGACCCATGCCTGCAACTGCTCCTTGGTTGCCGTGGCGCCGGTCGGATTATTGGGGAAACAGAGGTAGATCAAGTCCACGGGTTCACTGGGCAGGTCAGGAATGAAGCCGTTGGCCTTATTGCCATCCAGGTAGGTAAGGCCGGCATAACGGCCCCCTTGCGCTTCACCGGTACGGCCTGCCATGACATTGGTATCCACGTAGACCGGATAGACGGGATCGGGGATGGCGACGCGGATATCGTTGGCAAAGATCTCCTGGAAGTTGCCTGAGTCGCATTTGGCGCCGTCACTGACGAAGATCTCGTCGGCGGCGATAGCGCACCCGCGGGATTGGTAGTCGCCCTCGGCGATGGCCTCACGCAGGAAATCATAACCCTGCTCAGGGCCGTAGCCATGAAAGGTGGCGTCGTCGGCCATCTCGTCGACGGCCGCATGAAAGGCCTTGACGCAGGCGTCCGGCAGGGCGCGGGTGACGTCGCCTATGCCTAGGCGGATGATGTGCTTGTGCGGATTCGCCGCCTGGAAGGCAGTGACCCGTTTTGCAATATCCGAAAACAGGTAGGAGGCTTGGAGTTTCTTATAGTTCTCATTGATCTTGATCATGCTACACCTCGGAAAACCGAAAAACGGGCCATTATACAGAGATTGCGCCTGAGTTGGAGCGGCACACCCTTTCCAAGAACCGCAACGCAGGGCAGGCTCAATTGCAACCCCCCTGTTTAGCTGAAAATCCTCGAATATTCATCTGTTTTGAATCCCACGTGCAGCGATTTTCCTTTCTCCAGTACCGGTCGCTTGATAATCGAAGGGGTCCGAAGCATTACTTGAATGGCGCTGGCCTGGTCGATATTCGCCTTTACCGCGTCATCCAACTTACGCCATGTCATGCCGCGGCGGTTCAGCAGGGACTCCCAACCCAGCGTCTCGACCCATCGGCGTAGCTGTTTCTCATTCACCCCCGCTTTCTTGTAGTCATGGAATTCATAGGGGATACCCTGCTTTTCCAGCCACTGACGGGCCTTTTTGATGGTGTCGCAATTCGGAATGCCGTAGAGCTTGATCATTGTTTCAGCATAGTCATTGTCGGGACGGCTAGTATAGAATATGCGTCGGTCGTCAACCAACGAGTGGAAGCTTATTAACCTGGCAACCTGATATATCGGGTTAATAGTAACCGTGAAATGCAGTTCATCCCCTTTTTTTCACCATGGGGTTCGTAAACTCTGGAGCAGGAGTTTTTTTTGTGGTTCGAGAAGTGCTAGTATCTACCGGCATTTAGAATTGACTAGCCATTCCCGTAAAAGGATTTTGTTATGAAAAGAGATGATGAAGATGACGGCTGGCAGATCCATGTGGAAAAGCGCCTGATTACCCATCGCAGTGGATTCAAGGCGGAATATAAGGATGCCAGTATCTACGGAATCAAGCATTTTCCCATTGAGGCCACCATCCGCGATATTCGTGACATGGTGGTCAGGGCGGAAGAGATCCTCTCTCGCTCGAAGCTGGGGGCGGAGGCTGATTAGGGTTTTCTCGGCTCGATTCGTGGAAACTGGCCAAGATATTCCGCCCGCCACCAGTTCCCGCTCCGTAACCTCTCCTCCATGCTGGTGAAGTGGTAACGGTAGGCTGACACCCGCAGGTAGCGTGGAGGGGCGTTCGGAAAAGGGTCTGTTGCCAATAGCCGGGTGACACTGGGAGATCCCTGGTGCAACCGCTGCATGAAGCGGCCGAACCAGTTCATATGCACCGCCTGCTGGGTCGGTGTGAACCAGATCATCCAGTCCAGCCTCGGTTGATGGGGAACATTGAAGGTGGGAGCCCGGGACGGGTCACCAGGTTTATATTTGAAATCATAGGTTTGCCACACCTGTCCGTCGTTGGATCCCTGGATGACGAGTTCAATACGATCTATCTGCATGGTCGGGAAAATGTGAAAGATGTGGCCGATACCGAAGCGCCGCACCCAGTCAGAGAATGGCTGAATGGCATCTGCCGCCGAGTAGCGGGCGACCTGTGTGGTAAAGCCGATCAGGCTGGCCGGTAAAATAAGCAAAAACGAAACAATAATCAGGCTGGTCCGAGCCTTGCCTGGAACCTTTTCCGAGGTTTGCAGGCGATGCTGCAATGATCTGGGCAGGATACGACCGACAATCCTGTCATCCAGTAGAAACAGGCACAGCAGGATCGTCAGCAGATTGATGAAATTGTGGTTACTGGTGGCGATGATCAGAAGTTGCATCAAGATGGTGATGCCTGCCGCGGCCAGTCGGTAGCGCCTCGGGAGGAAGATGAAAAAGGGCACGATCAGTTCACTGAAAAAGGTCACTCCCACCCCGGTTTGGAGTAACCACTCAGGTAGCTGGTGGGCATACCAGGCCCCGACGTGGGGCAGGGGTTGAGTCTCGAAATAGTGATTCAGGGCGGTGAAGCCGGACCAGGCAGGGTCTCCGCTGACCAGCTTGAATAGACCCGACATGAAACGCAGGCGAAACAGCAGCCAGTCGAACAGGAAAATCAATAGCCGGTTCGCTCCGCCCGGCAGAAAGATGGCGAGAAATCCCGCTTCCAACAGCAGGGTGTCCCATTGAAAATTGGTGAATACCTGGCCCGCGTGATAGAGCGAGAGATAGAGAACAAAGAGGAGAATCAGTGAAAATCGCTCCCAACGTCCGAAAAGCAGCACCAGTGACACCATGACGCCCAGTAGGGCCGTGCCCTGTAACGGGGCGTCACCGCTGCCGACCCACCAGAAGATCGAGGGAAACCATAGTCGGGCATGCTCACCCAGATGGCGGGTTGCAAGGTCGAAATGTTCACCCAAAGGGAGGATTCCGTCGTCTCCCGCCAGACCGGTGATCTGCACCGCCAGGGAGGTGAATGCCACCAGATAGATCAAGGACAACAGGCGCAGGAAAAGCCAGGCCGTCAGGCGATATTCCGTGGCGGGTTGAAGCAGTCGTTTAATGAGTGGGGGCGACCGGTCCATGGGATTATCCTGGCGGATGGGAAGGCTTTGGTCCAGGTTAGGGTTAGTAAGTATTTGAATCCGCGGATTCATGACAGTGAATTGTATAAGTCGTTCCGGAAATATGATATGCGAATAGAGATAACCCCCTTGGAGGCACGGGTGATCGGGAGTCTGATCGAGAAGGAGATCACCACCCCCGATCAGTATCCGCTCTCGCTCAGCGCCCTGACTAACGCCTGCAATCAGAAGAGTAGCCGTCATCCGGTGATGCAGTTGAGCGAGATGGAGGTGCAGGATTTGCTCGACGGGCTGCGAAAGAAGCATCTGGTCAGCGACCGTACCGGTTTTGGCAGCCGGGTGGCCAAGTTCCAGCACCGTTTCTGTAATACCGACTTCGGAGCCGTTGAGTTTTCACCCCAGGAACTGGGTGTGCTTTGTGTATTATTGTTGAGAGGGGCGCAGACGCCAGGCGAATTGCGCAGCCGCACCAATCGTCTGTGTCAGTTCTCCGATGTACAGCAGACTGAGAGCGTGCTAGAGGGTCTCATACAACGCAAAGACGGGCCTTTTGTGGCCCGCCTGGCGTGCGAGCCGGGCAAGCGGGAATCGCGCTATGCCCACCTGTTTTGCGGTGAGGTAGAGAATCCGCATGCACTACTGACCGCGGAGGCATCAGGGGTGCAAGGGCCGGTGCTGGACGACAGTTCCCGGCTGCGGCAGTTGGAGGAGTGTGTGCGGGAGATGCGGGAGGAGTTGGATGCGCTCAAAATACGCATTGAAACAATCCAGAGTGAGCAGGAGTAGGTGATCGTGGGGTATACTGCAGTTGCCAGAGCGGGTGTGGAGCGGTCTTGGTTTTCAAGTTAATCCAGGGGTTTTATTGGAGTCATCTATGAAGAATCTCACTCAGCCTCTCGATGATGCTGAAATGGATGAACTCGACAGTTTTCTGTTCGATCGTGTCGATGAAGAGACCTATTTCGAAGGCAAGGATGAGGGGCTTCTGGGCTTGGCGGAGCTGGACGGTTACTTCACCGCCATCGTCAGCGGCCCCGAGACGCTTGTGCCATCCCAATGGTTGCCAGCGATCTGGGGGGACGATGAACCGGATTGGGTCTCCCCGGAGGCCTATGAGAAGATCTTCGCCCTGTTGATCCGCCACTTCAACGGCGTCGTCTCCGCGCTGATGGACCCTTCGTTTGAATTCCAGCCAATCTTTAACGAGCGAGAGGTCGATGGTAGGAAATACACCATCGTCGATGGATGGTGTCTGGGCTATATGAAGGGCATGGCGCTGTGTCCGAAGGCTTGGGACGAAGGTGGCGAGGAGGTGTTTGAGATGCTTCAACCCATTTTCCTGTTCAGTGACGAACCTGGCTGGGAAATCCTTGATCAAATGGAGGAGGATGAAGTGATCGCCTTGCAAGAAGCGATACCTTTGGTTGCCCGCAATATCCATGGATTCTGGTTAGAGAGGCGGGAAATCACCCATCCCGCCGACATTCCTGCAGAAGTGGCGATCCATATTCGTCCCGACGATCCCTGCCCCTGTGGCAGTGGAAAGCCTTATGGAAAATGTTGTCTACACTGAAGACTCGGAATGTAACCGGCGAAAAGCCATGCCTTGGGAGTATGACCATGATTCCGATTAAGTACCAGGTCACAGGGGAGGAGGAGTACTCCTTTCGCCTCAAAATCGATCGTTCCGGAAATTTTACTGTGCATACAGGCACCTATACTACCCAGAAGCCCCATGCCGGAAAGCTGAGTTCACACCAGGAGGCGGAACTGATGTCTAGCATCGAACGCCTCGGCGCCCTCGAGGAGCATCCAATGCCCGTGGGGGGAAGCGCATTTCAGGCTGAACTGGTGATGGGTGAGGGTGGCTCGCAAGTTGTCTATTCTTTTTGGGAGGGAGCCTTGGAGGAAGACCCGCGGTTGAAATCGTTGGTGCGATTGCTTGAAGTTCTCTGATTCTACAAAAAAGGGTAACCTTGACATATTTGGCGACAGGCGTTGAGCAGGCTATCAACCCCTGTTCATGATCGAAAATATTGGACTTTTCAAAAATAGCTGCTAGGACATTAATTATTGCAACAAAACCCTTAAATCTATGTGACGAATCCATGTTAAACAGGTCAAACTCCCCGTACAGTTGATGTTAGGTCGTGTAGATGCATAGCTCAGAAAATATACCCAACGGAACGGTGCGGGAGATCAAAGGTAAATCCTGTGTCTTCTACGATGGCTACTGGATCAAACACTATCAGCCAATGGAAGACAATCTGGAGACCAAAAAGTACCTTATCGAGGCGCTGACCCGCCGCCTTTTCAACCATGTCGAGCACGGGATCAACATGCCTGGGGACAGGCTGGACGAAGCCAGGAAGGCCTACACTGAAGAGGAGGACATGGACCTCAAGCGGGTGAAGGGAGCGATGTTGGCCGGTGCGCTGTTCAATCGCGGCACCGATATCTTCCGTGAATTAGCCAAGCTGGATGACTCGGAGATCAAGAGTGGCCGGGGCAGGGAGATGCTGCATGAGTGCGGTAAATACCTCCTTGAGTCTCTGGAGCTCGGCAGGTTGGTGAGGCATCGCAGCGGCGAAGAGGGCATCGATGAGCTCTGGGGCGAGCCTTTTAGGGCATTCACTGTGCCCATCGAATCTTTTTATGAGACTCGCTATATAAAAATCGCCCAAACCATGCGTGATATCGATCGGATTTCTGAAGCGATGATCGAGGCCTTTCAGAGTAGCCGTTTTTTCAGCGATGTGGAGCAGTTGACCAGGCGGTTTGCAGAGGCTGCAAAGCTCAAATGCGAAACCTTGCGTACCGATCCGGTAATATTCGATGTCTGGCCGAAATTTGCAGTTGCCGGAGAAAAGCTGTTGAAAATAGGGCCGTTAGAAAGAACCACCGATTCTTGCCTTGCCTGCTGGGAGGTTGACGAAGGCCATAGACTGATCAAGGACGGTGCTGATCTGATTACCCATATCGCCAGAGCCAGAGTGTCCATGCCGAAGAGCACCAAGGCGTACATCGATCGTTGCCATTCCTATCTCGTCTGTCGCGGATCCTCGCCCGGCATCTCAAATCTTGAGTTAAAGTCGCTTTAACCTGCCTCGGCAATCCTGTTCCGAGATGTTCGGCGTAGGCGTTGGGCCAGGTCATTAGCGATCCGGTTTGTCTTAGACATAGGTTGTTTATTTGCAACCTATTGATTATAAGGATAAATATAGCCTAACAAGGATGCTGGGGCGGTTTTCCTATGGCGGATTTTCGGCAGGATGGAGAAGCTGGCTGATCGGTCTGGAAACTTGCCCAGACTATATATATCAGAGCCTTTCTAATATACGATCATGTTGTAGAGGATTGGGAAAAAAGCTGCAACATGTTCGAATCATACTACGCATTAAATGCAAATCCGTTTCGGTTAAGCGCCGATGAGCAGTTCCGGTTTGCGCATAAAAACTACCTTAAGGCTTGGTCATACCTGAGGTATGCCCTGGAGCAGGGGGAGGGTTTCGTCATGGTCACCGGCCGTCCCGGTTCGGGGAAGACGACCCTGGTCCGCGACATCCTCAGTGACATCGATGAATCAAAGATTTTGGCCATCAATTTGGTCACCAACCAGCTTCAGGCGGAAGAGTTGTTGCGGAAAGCGGCATTGGAGTACGGTCTGCCGGCAGAGACCTACAATAAGGCTACCTTGCTTACACGTATTGAAGCGTTTGTTACAAAGCAATTTCAGGCCGGCAGACGGGCCATTATCATCATTGACGAGGCGCAAAACCTGACCCTGAATGGACTCGAAGAGCTGCGTCTGCTCTCAAATCTGCAAACCGGTAGCCATCCTCTGTTTCAGATCTTTCTCGTTGGGCAGGAACAACTCAGGAACCTGATCCTGGGGCCGGCGATGGAACAGATTCGCCAAAGACTGATCGCCAGCTGTCAAATCGATCCGATGACGGTACAGCAGACAGAGGGCTATATAGAACACAGGTTAGGTATCGTCGGTTGGCAAGACGATCCTAGGTTTGATCCCACCGTTTTCCCTCTCATCTACTATTTAACAAATGGAATACCCCGAAAAATCAATCATGTAGCCAGCCGCCTGCTGCTTTATGGCGCGCTGGAGAAGAAGCACGGGTTCACTGATGACGATGTGTGGATAGTGGCGAAAGAGTTGTTTGACGAAGAGCGTCTGTCACTCAAGCCAGGAGAGTCGTTTGAAACATTCAAGAGCGATTACGAATCGATAAAAGAGCGATTGCTGCAAGCGATCGATGAAGAGGCGCCTGAGGCTGATGATCAAGCCAATTTGAGTGTTGCGGAGCATGCGGTCGATTCAGCAACCTATCGATCGGAGAGTGAAACCGCCGATGACAGCGAGACCTATCTCACCGAGGAAGAGCTGGAAGCATTGGCTTCGAGGATCCTGCAGCAGAACCGCTCAGTCGCTGATGAATTGATGGTGGAGGCGGTCACCACCCCTATACAAAAAGAGGCTGTCCCGGATGTAGGCGCTGAAGGGTTACGACAAAACGGGTTCGGTGACATCGGGGATTCCGATCTCACAGCGCGCAAGGCTGATGATATCCTCAATCTCCCCTCCATGCAGGCAGAGAAACGGAAACACGATATCGAAGAAAAAGGTGGTCTGATCAATACTGCGGAAACCGTTGAAGTCGATGAACTCTTTTCAGAGAACCTAAGAAAATCCCTACGCCGTGTTTTCTTTCTGGTTGCTGGAGGACTCCTCATTCTTGTGCTGTTCATATTTAAACCCGAACAGATACGAACGGCCTGGGTCGAATTCACTTCGAAGTTTCAGATTGTGACGAATCCACAATCAGATCAGCCTCAAGAAGCGGGAGATCATATTCAGTCACGGACCGGTGAGGAGGTTGCCGCTGGTTCAGAGATAGATCAGCGATCTGTTGAGGAGGCCAAGCAAACCGCCGATGAGACAGCAGCCAAGGAGCAACCTGGACAGGCGACTGTATCAGAGATAGAGAAAGGAGCTATCGAGAACCCTCCATCCAGTAGTGACAGTGACAGCCAAATCGCAACGGCCGATGATGCATCGCCCCTACAGGAAATTGCGCAGCCGAGCCAAGAAAGCACCCCGCCCCAGGAGGCCGCTCAAGACTACATTGCGACTCAGTCGAGATACCAGCAGGTAGAGTTGGATGCATCGTCTGTTGACCTTGGACTGGATGGAGATGCCGGGAGGAGGTTTCAGATCTACTTCGAATTTGACAAGACAGAGATTCCGCAAGAATTCGATAATATGTTGAATGATCTATATATTGTCTTATCCCTCAACAAGCAGGCAGCCCTAACAATCAGCGGCTACACGGATGTGGCGAGCGATCCCATCCATGATATGCGGCTTTCACTCAAGCGTGCGCAGGCCGTGTCCAGGTACTTTACGGAGAGGGGCATCTCCAAGGAACGTATCCAAGTAGAGGGGCGCAGACCCATTCCAGGGGAATCCGATGTCGAGCAGGATAGTTTTAACAAGCGTTTCGGCAGCAGGAGAGTGGAGTTGATCCTGCGCAATAGCGCGGAGTAGAGGCGAGGGTGTTGGGTTAATAATGCTTGCTTACAGTTCTCATCAAGTAACTGATTGAATATCAAGGCCATACACGCCAAGCCTTCAGTACGCGTTTTCACTTTTGAGGTTGAAGATTGTTCTGACCAAAATACTCAGATCGAGCCATAGCGACCAGCTATTGATGTACTCCAGGTCGCATTTTACACGTTTTTCCATCTGTTCGAGTTCTCTTGTTTCACCTCTATATCCACGAATTTGAGCCAATCCGGTAATACCGGGTTTTATGCGTTGTCTTGCCAGATAGGCCTCGATCTGCTTCGAATACTCCTCATTGTGCTGGAGAGCATGTGGCCGGGGACCCACCAATGACATTTGACCCGCCAAGACGTTGAAGAGCTGTGGTAGCTCGTCGATACTGGTTCGCCGGATAAAATGTCCGATGCGGGTAACGCGTGGATCATTACGAGTGGCTTGTTCGACGCCGCCGGTCTCTGGCTGATGCTGCTTCATACTGCGGAATTTCCATATTTTGAAATTCACGCCATCCCAGCCTGTGCGTTCCTGGCGAAAGAAGACCGGGCCGGGTGATTCGAATTTGATTAGTATTGCAGTCAACAGCATTATAGGGCCGGCCAAAATGAGGATTAATGTAGCCAACACACGGTCCTCGATGGTCTTGATCAAGAGATGAGAGCCGATCAGGGGCGTCTCCGATAGCGTCAGGATAGGAATGCCGGCCAATTCTTTAACGCTATGATTGATCAGGTTCAGGGCGAAAATGTTTGGCGCCCAATGGATGTTTACATTGTCAGCCAAGAGATTGAAATAGATTTGTTGAATGATCGGTGAGCTGTCCAGGGATATTGCGATATAGATTGTCTGTATATGATGCTTCGCAATAAGCACCCGAATGTCGTCCAGTGTGCCGACGATGGGTGTCTGGGCACTATCAGTGACATGATCCGCATCCGGGATGGTTAAGGCGCCAACAACCTCTTCCGGCATCCATGGATTAGAGTTGATGCGTTCGAAGATATGGTCGGCGAGCGGACCTGTGCCGATGATAAGCGCCTTTGTATTGATCTCCTGAGTGGCGAACCTCTGCTGTAATAATCGCAGTCCGAAATGGAGCGAGACCTGTAGAATGTAACCGAAAATAAACAGCAGAAAAACAACCGTCCTCGAGTAAAGGTCGGAGTTCTTTGAAAAAAACGCCAATAAAAGAAGAAAAGCGAATGCGCTGCTCCAAGCTTTGAGAAGGTTGAAGGCTTTCCTCGTCATGGTTCCATGATGACGGTATATATTCATCCGATCGTAGATGACCGCCATAGTGCCGAGCAGCGCCAAGGAAAGAACCATGTACTGCATGGTAAATGCACCGATGAAAAGCATTGGAAGGCCTATACTCAGTAGTATAACGCCAAGACCATCGAGAAGCGCCTGTAGAGAAGTAGAGAGGCTGTTTCGTCGCTGAAGTAGAGACCGTTCCGTATGCTGTGCTCCGAGCAAATCTTGTATCCTCCAAGATCCTGTAGGGCTTTCCTTAATACGATGTAATTATGCCCCATTCATCTATACAAGAAAACTATCAGTTATCTGAAGGTATAGTGAATGGAAAAGTCGTTAAATATAAGTTTACAAACTCGTCTATTTACAGCGGTATTTAAACGACATTAAATAAATCCTACCTGTAGTCAAGTCGGTTGTCAGAAGCAGTGCTTAATAGCTGCTATTGAGTAAAATTTGTAGGGCATAATTACTAAATGTTTGTAGTCGACTGCAAACAGACCACGCCAGTCAAGCAGATAATGTGAAAACAGCATTGAGAAATCTCAATAAATGCATTGTAATCTCTGTGACTGTGATGCTGTTCTCATGTATTGATAGAGTTGACATTAAAATGAAGTTTAATGTGGTAGGCGTTTGCGCAACTGGGATCACCATCCTGGGAGGCCAGTCCGATAAAGTGGTGTTATAAGGTGGAGTATCTATTTATCAGTTTGATAATTAAAAATTGTAAAATTGCTAATAGACGGCGCCTAAGGTTTCTCGTTCAGCCGAGTTCCTGATATTATTGCCATCATGATGACCTTGATAGGATGCAAGTGGGTAAAATGGAAGAAGAGTATTTAGGGATAAGCGATTATCTGGCAATCCTGAAGCGCCGCAAGAAACAACTTGTGATCCCGGCGCTGGTGATCCTGATCATGAGCGCCGGCCTGGCGTTTGGGCTTCCCTCTGTCTATCGCTCTGAAGCGACGATCCTGATTGAACAACAGGAGATCCCAAGCGAGCTGGTCAGGTCGACAGTCACCTCCTATGCCGGTGAGCGCATCCAGGTTATCAGTCAGCGCGTGATGACGACTGAAAACCTGGGTAAGATTATTGACGCCTATGGGCTCTATAAGGATAAGAGGGAGGAGGTAAGCCTCACCCTGCTGGTGGAAATGATGCGAGAAGAGATCGGCCTGGAGATAGTCAGCGCCGATGTCATCGATCCACGCAGTGGTCGCCCGACCACTACGACCATTGCCTTCAAGCTTTCGTTCAATAGCAAGAACCCTAGAATCGCGCAAAAAGTCACGAGTGAATTGGCCTCACTATACCTCAGCGAGAACTTGAAACAGCGTGAAAGGTCTGCTGTCGAGACATCCGGTTTCCTAGCCGCTGAATCTGAAAAACTGAATGACGCCGTCAGGAATCTAGAAAATAAGCTCGCAACATTTAAAGAGAAGAACTTCAATAAGCTGCCCGAACTGCAGCAGCTCAATATTCAGCTTATGGAGCGAAATGAGAATACGCTAGCGGATACCGACCAAAATATCAGAATGCTACAGGAGCGCATCATCTATCTGCAGTCAGAGCTTGCGCAGATGAATCCGACCACGGGCTCGTATTCAGCGGATGGAAGACGGATCTATGGGACTGAAGACAGATTGATGGCGCTGCAAGCGGAATATGTCAGTCTGGCGGCGCGATATACTGATAATCATCCCACCTTGTTGAAAATGAAAGAAGAGATTGGAGCCCTGCAAAAAGAGATAAATGCTACCGAGCTTACGGGCGACCCAAAAAATTTAGACGCAAGGCGTCTGGAAATCTCTCGGGTGGATAATCCCGCTTATGTTCAATTACAGACTCAACTGAAAGCTGCCCAAGGTGAACTGAGATCGTTAGAAAGCAGCAGGGAAGAGATTAAGAACAAGCTTAAGGATTTAGAAGTCAGGCTGATGCAAAGTCCCCAGGTTGAGAGAGAGTACCACAGCCTGGCGCGTGATTACGAGAACGCCTTGGCCAAGTATCAGGAAGTTAAAGCTAAACAGTTAGAGGCTGAGCTTTCAGAGTCGTTGGAACGGGAAAGAAAAGGTGAACGGTTTTCTCTAATTGAGCCGCCTCTTGTACCTGAATCACCAGATCAGCCGAATAGAATCGCTATTCTGTTTATCGGATTCATTGCAAGTTTTGCGGGTGGCTTGGGTAATGTGGCCTTACGAGAGAGTACTGATGATGCGGTGCATGGCGTAAAAGAAATCATCGGTGTTACAAAAGTACGTCCCTTGGCTGTTATTCCATACATGGAAAACAGACAAGCTGTTTCACAAAAAATATTTCAAAAAAAAGCAGCCACTCTATCAGTCATGGCATTATTGGCAATCTGTATAGCAGCCGTACATTATCTACTTATACCGCTTGACGTACTCTGGTATGTGTTATTAAGGAAAACAGGCATATAAGAAGTGACATTATAGGGATGATGCGGCACGGTTATAATAAATATTAATTTAGATTACCATTCTGTATCGATGTAGGCAGTATATCCTCATGGTTCACGGATAGCGGAAAAAATGGAAAGATTGAAAATAGCACTGGAAAAGGCACGAGAAGGCCGGTTGGTTGTGGCAACGGAAACTAATGATTATAAAAAGCCGCAATTGAAACGCGCCGCGCCGCTTTCAAAAATTGTCTACACTCATACAAAGCTTATTGAGGTGGATAGCGATGTATTAAGGGAAAACTGTATCCTGACTGGCTCAGGCGCAGGTCCGGTGACGGATGCGTACAAAGTTTTGCGTACGCATGTGCTGCAGCATATGAGAGCTAATCAATGGAATACGCTTGCAGTGACAAGTCCTACGGGAGGAAATGGCAAGACGATTACTGCCATCAATCTTGCGATTAGCTTATCGCGGGAAGTCAACCAGACTGTATTACTGGTTGATCTGGATCTTCGACGACCTAGTATACAAAGTTATTTTTCAATGACGGGTTATCCAGGCATCAGCGACTATCTGCTTGGTAATATCGAAATTAGCAGTATTTTAGTCAACCCAGGTATAGAAAGACTGGTGATATTACCTGGAAATAAGTCGATTGAGAACTCATCCGAGATGCTGTCATCCCCTAAGATGCTAGCTTTGGTTGAAGAGTTAAAAACATTTTATCCACACCGTATCGTAATATTTGATATGCCGCCAACGTTGTCATGTGACGATGTGCTTGCGTTTTCACCATACGTCGATTCTCTACTGATGGTGATTGAAGGAGGTAAAACAAAAAAGGCAGATTTGGAGCGCTCACTATATCAACATGACCGCGCAAAAATAATTGGTACAGTATTAAATAAATCACGAACAGATTTCTCAATATATAGCCCTGACTCAGCTTATTGAATAATGTGATTTACAGTTGCTATCGACAGTAGTGAGGCAATGATATCCTGGATATGCCAAATAAGCGCTCTAGTAATAACCAGTATGTAGACTTAATACCATATTCATGAGCATTAAGAATAGCATTAATTTCATCATTGCGGGCGCTGCGAAATGTGGTACTACATCCCTTTTTGAGGCGCTGGGCAAACACCCGGATATATTTATTCCCGATAACAAAGAGCCGTGGCATTTCTCACATAGGAATATTGACCTGTCAAAGATTGTACTGGGCCCTCAAAAAAAGAAAATTATAAAAACAACAGATGACTACTTTAAACTGTTCGATAACGCGAGAGTCGGACAAATATGTGGCGAAGCGTCAACGGTCTATCTATATGACTACCGTGAAACAATAAAAAATTTATCTGATATAGTTCATGATTGGCGGGAAATAAAAATTGTAATTGTACTGAGAAATCCAGTAAGCCGTGCTTTTTCTCATTATATGAATAACGTGCGTGCCGGTTACGATAAAGGATCATTCAGGGATGCTGTTAATTTGTGTATCAGAAACAAGGCAACACGCTATAGGAATTATGTGGAATACGGACTATACAGCAAACAGGTAGAATACTATCTTGATAACTTTAATCATGTGAAGGTCATTATATTCGAAGAGATGATAAAGGACAGTAATAAAATAATTAAGGAAGTATTTGAGTTTTTAGGATGTCAAATTTATGAAAATGAAATTTATCAATTGGAAAAGAAAAATGCATCAGGTAGATCAAGGCTTCCGTTAATCACATCACTAATATATAGACCAAATCCGATCAAGTCAGTGGCGAGCTTGGCAATACCAAGGAAAATACGCAGATGGACGGTTAATATGATTGAGAATTCAGCGTTGAAAAAAGAGGCCATGCGAAATGATGATAAACAATACTTACAGGGCTATTATCACGACGATATTATAGCGCTGGAAAAGTTAATGGGATATACAATTGAAGCTTGGAGCAATATTGACAGTCAGGATTGTCGATAAAGTCTAAGAATTTTTGAATATAGTCGTGAGTATTCCACCTGATCATGATGTATGTTGACTATAGGATAGCGAGTATGTGTTAACGACAAGGTGGCAGGTAGTTGATTTAAACAAATGGAATAGGAATTTATATATGAAAATATTCTTAGATTGCCTGGCATCAAAGCCATGTATGAGTGTTGGTACAAATGCCTTCATTATCAGTGATATACAATTGTTGAATCGAAAGTATCCAGGCTGTGAAACTGTTCTGTTTTCTTCTAATCCTAAGATAGACAGGCTTCAGTTCGGATACTTGCCTTACAAAATCACTTATGTCAAACGTTCTGCCAATCAGTTGAGGGCAATGTTCCAGTTGCGAAGGATTATTCGAAAAGTCGATGCTGTTATTTCGGCATGGGGGGATGGGTATATTACAGTCCCACCTTATAAACTTTTACGTAAATCAATATTTCTTAAAAAAAAGAACAAACCGCTCATATTGTTTACTTCATCAATAGGGCCATTCGATGGTGGTTTTAAGGATAAATTGGCGGCTATTGGATTGCGTTTGTTTGATGTTGTGACAGTACGCGATCAGATTACCTATGATTACCTAAAGCCATATCGCTTAAAGAAATTACGGATTGTGCACGATACGGCATTTGTCCTGGAGCCATGTAAGAGTCAGCGCAGCAGTGAATTATTAAAGCAGACTGGTCTGGATGGGGAGAGATTTATTGGTCTGAATATTTCAATTCTGTTGCATGATATTTTCGTGCAGCAGGGTAAGAGCTATCTTGAATTGATTGTGAAATATATCTCATGGATCCGTGAAAAAATAGGTCTTCCAGTTGTGTTGATACCACATCAGATATACCCGACAGGTGTTCCGCACACACAGGAAGAGTATAGCTCAAGAGATGGAGATGACAGATACGTGATTGAGATGATTCTCAAACACATGAGAGACAAAACAGGCGTATATGCACTGACCCAGGAGGTGATGCCGCATGAACTCAAGGGGGTGATCGGTAAGAGTGAAATGCTTATTGGTGGACGCATGCATTCGATTATAGCCGGCGTCTCACTCGCTGTTCCCTCGCTTGTGATGCAGTACAGCCATAAATCAGGCGGCATGATGCAACTGCTGGATATGGATGATTGTGTCTGGGATATTAACAATTCACTTGATGACTTGATTACGAAGACACATAGATTGTGGAAAGAAAGAGAAGCTGTCCATAAGAAGTATCGTGATATGATGCCGGGTATCTATAAGGAGATTTACGGCCTGGCAGATGAGATAAAAGCAGTATCAGGTGTATTATGAGGGTGAATAATCCTCAAACGATCGATCTTGTCGTTGATAATGATCTATGCCATGGTTGTGGTGTTTGTGAGGATATTTGCCCAAAGTACTCAATAGAATTTACAGAAAAGAATTACCTTAATATTCCTCAAATTAATTATGAAACCTGTATTAACCACAAGGGATGTGACTTATGTTTTAGGGTATGCCCAGGACATAGTGTCGACATTAACTATGCTTCAGTAAGCGACAGTACGGCAGAAACTAAAAAAGAAGATCCGTTTATTGGGCCACATATGGCCTGTTATACAGGTTGGAGCAGTAATTACGAAATACGTTATCACTCAGCATCAGGCGGAGTACTGAGTCAGTTTTTAATATTCTTGATTGAGCATGGAATTATCGATGGGGCAGTGGTTACCAGGTTTTCAGATCAAAATCCATTAAGGACCACGTCTTATATTGCAACAAATCGTGAAGAGGTATTAGCGGCAAAGAGTTCAAAATATTGTCCGGTTAGCTTAAACGGGATGGCTCGTGAAATAAAGAAATTTAATGGTAAGGTGGCGATTGTCGGACTTCCCTGCCATATCGCAGGCATGCGTAAAATATCAAAGATAGACAAGCGTCTTAGTAAAAAAGTAGTAGGCTATTTCTCGATCTATTGTAGTTCAACACGAAATTACAAGGCAATTGATTTTTTATTAAGGAAAAGAGGCCTCAAACGTGATGAGGTGAAGTCATTTGCTTTTCGCGATGATGGTTGTTTAGGCTCGATGAAGATAATAACTGATAAAACTGTTTTTAAAGAAAAATATACCCAATACAATAGACGCCTGAGAAGTTTTTTCAAACCGCGTAGATGCACCTTTTGTGCTGATCATTACGGTATGCTAGCCGATATATCATTTGGGGATATACATTTGTTACCATATTTCAATGAAATCGGGGTAAATTCAATTATCATACGAGATCCAAATTATGACGAATATTTTAAACAAGCAAGCTCTAGCGGTTATCTAGAAATAGCAGAAATAGAAAGTTCGGAGATTAATAAATCACAGACTATGATGGTGAAAAATAGAGAGATAATTGTACCATTTAACCTTTGTTTTGAAAAATTGTTAGGCAGAAAAGTGCCTGAATATAACATCCCCTTTTCAAAGAGTGTAAAAATGCGAGGCTTGTATTACTGGCTAAGTTTCTCAGCACAGAGAGTTGTCGGAAAGTGGATCTAGTGTACTGTAAAAGTGTGGCGCACGGATTTAATGCGTAAAATAATTAGCTAATGATAAGTATATATGCAAAAACATGGATTTCTGCGTAAGTTTATTCGAGGAGGAGTCTGGGCGCTATTGTTTCGTGCATTTACAGTGGTGACAAACCTCGCGCTAAGTATGCTAATTGTCAGAATGTTGGCACCGGGTCAAGTTGGCGTATATTTTTTGCTTGTCAGCTTAGTCAGCGTCATAGCGGTATTTGCGCAAGCCGGCTTAAATATTACAATAGTTAGGATTATTTCAAAATATCGTGCTCTAGGCCATAACGGGAAGGTAGGGACATCAATTAAAAAGTCACTTTTTCTAGGCCTGTTGACATCGCTGGCAAGTGCGTTGTTACTCTACTTTGGCGGTTTAGAGCTGCTTTCAACTCATATATTTAAGTTGACCGCTATTTATGATTATCGGCTGTTTATTTCGATCTGGGTCGTGCTGTGGTGTCTTGAGAGCCTAAATGCAGAGATCTACCGAGGATTTAAACAGTTTCATTTAGCTGTCTTATTCAAAAGGCTTGCCCCAAATATAGTTATCACAGTTATTACCGTAACTATTTTTATCAGACATATAGATATCAGCTTAGATGATTATCTGTTAGTTGTTTTGATTGGCTGGCTGATTAGTCTTATAATATCATCGCTCCTGCTCCAAAAATATATTCTGACAAATAAACAGAGTGATATTGTAGGTTTTCGTCAGTTATTATCGAAATCAATTCCATTATGGTTTACCGGATGGATTACTTTTTCCCTTCCGCAACTGGATTTATGGATACTGGGTGTATTTGAATCGTCAAAGGAGTTGGCGTTATATGGTGCAGCTACCCGGTTAGTGACGTTCTTGGGGTTGCCTTTGCTGATAGTTCAGGCGGTTGTGCCGCCACTGATAGCCGAGGCGCATGCTTTAAATGCAAAGAACGAGCTTACCAAAGGGCTGCAAACGGTATCCGCGATATCCTTTTTTCCAGGCCTTGTATTCGGTTTGGGTTATTTCCTCGCAGGTGAAACACTTCTGAAGTGGATTTTTGGAGAGCCTTATATAGATTCGCTAACGGTTCTCAAGATATTAACAATAGGCTATATGGTCAAGTTATTTGCGGGCAGTAGTCAAGCGCTGTTGATGATGACAGGCCATGGAACGACAACCATGATAGTGTCAATCATTTCTGGTGTGATTTTGGTAGTAGGATGCCTGTCAGTGGGAGGTCGTTATGGCATGACTGGCATCGCTGTAGTGTCGGTATTGGCCTTAAGCTTACATAGCATCCTAAACCTGCTTTTTGCCTGGATACATGTTGGGATATGGACAGTACCTTGGATTAGGGCCACTCAAATTAAACGGTTTCTGAGCATGTTATGACTATCTTAGCTATAGTGGTAGCTATTACCACGATATTGCTGACAATATACTCTGTATTAAAGCCAGGGCGAATATTGGCGATTTATGCCATTAGTCGCCCGATTATTCAGCCATTTATATTTCTCCAGTATAAACTTTCCATTATACCATATTCCATAATTTGGGCGCTGATTCTGCCAGCCACTTATGCTATAAATTCTCTCCGGGGCGGATGGAGGTTTCTGTGCTACAAAAGTGCGCCTTTATTGGTGATACTTATTTTAGCACTAATGTCATTTGCATATACTGTGGATGTTAAAGCCTCTGTTGAAGGTCTGTTCAAGCTTGTGACTGTGTTTTGCGCGTTTGGTATTGCGTATAACTCTGTAAAAAGTTACCGGGATGCCGACAACATCATCAATTCAGTCATTTTTGCCTCTTTTATAC
Organism: Candidatus Thiodiazotropha sp. (ex Epidulcina cf. delphinae); assembly: GCA_025656455.1. Classification (GTDB taxonomy): domain Bacteria; phylum Pseudomonadota; class Gammaproteobacteria; order Chromatiales; family Chromatiaceae; genus Thiodiazotropha. The sequence continues at coordinate 85,767 of JAHXHS010000011.1, forward strand.
CGATGTTGTTCGGTTTCTATCAAGTGGTAACCGGTAACTATGATCAGATACATGCTGCTGTCGTAGAACGCGTCAATAGCGTATTCGGCGTAGGCAATGCGTATGGTATTTTTCTCTCTATATCAATATGTGCAGCCCTAATGATGCTGTTACGCAAAAATCTTGCCATACGAGCCCGTACATTGTTTATTTCACTGTTGTCTCTTATGGTCGTCTCACAGATATTGGCATTAAATAGAGGGACGTGGCTGGCTTTGAGTAGTGCCGTAATTATTGCCTTGTTTCCGTATAGGAGAAAGGTCACCATCAGATGGTTTATCATCGGTGCTACTATTATCGCAGTGGCATTTTCAGGAATAATCTATAATCGATTCACTGAGGAGAGCTATAATTGGGCCGGTGATAAGAGAGATACGTTTAAGGGAAGAGTTGAATATTGGCAACGCATGGTTCCTCTGATCCTGGAACGACCGATTCTAGGATACGGAGTCGGAACAACAGGCGAAATAAGGGATGAAAATGGTCTTCTCCCGCCACACAATGACTACGTCCGATTGGCAGCGGATATCGGAATACCAGGTAGTATTGTCTATTCCTATTTCCTTATTTCGCTAGCGCTGTTTTATTTACGTAGACGCAATGATTATAGAGACGTGTTGTTACGATACAATTTCCCGATGGCGGTATTATCGAGTTATATAGTTATCATCTCTATGACCCAAAATATTATCTATAATTTGACGAACTTTGTTTTTTTTATGATTCTTAACGGCGCAGTCATTAAATTAAATATACTGACGAGACGACATGACCTATTGAAGCAAAAAAGCAGCGTGACTCCAGTTGTATCTGTTGGTAAATAGATATAATTTATCACTGCTTATTCACTGGTCGTAACGATTGCCTGATTGGCATTGAGAGATCGGCGAAACATGAATACAATCGATGTTCCTAGTATTCGATTCCAGGAGTTATCGTGTGAATGCACCGGGCTCAAGAACGAGGCGGTAACTAACAGGGGGAGTATATTCCATACTTTCTTAATTTGATCATATCGTTTGTTAGGAAACTGAGGCAATGGAATGTGTACGAGCGTACATACTAGACCACTGTTATTACTGGCGATTACATGGCTATACTGTGCTTTTGCCGTTGCAGGTGATTCCCTATTTCGCGTATCGCCACTATCTCTGACGACTAAGGCGCAACAGAGACAGGGTGTTCCCGGCGGAGAAGGCTTCCAGATGGTCATGGCAATCGCCTATGCACCCTCGACCCCTGATATTATCTATCTCGGCAGTGACACCTCCCAGGTCTGGAAGTCCTTGGACAGTGGTCAATCCTGGGCACCGATCAACAACGACTATATCGCAATGGGCGCCCGGTCACTGTTCGTGCATCCACAAAATCACAATATCGTGTTTTCTGCAGCCACTCTTGGTAAGACTTTCAAGCGAACCAGGCATCACTCGCCTTACCAAGGTATTTATCGCAGCAATGACGGTGGTGAACATTGGAAGATGGTTCGCCGATTGCCGTTCTATAAACAGGAGTCCTGCGGTAATCTCTTTGCCATCGATTCTAGAACCTTAGATGCTGCTGAATTCACCATTTACGTAGGTACGCATGACGGTGAACTGCTGGTATCGAGCGACAGCGGTGCCACATGGAAGGAAACCGGCTTTAAGACCGGAGCTATCTTAGAAATCGTTGAGTCTCCCAAGACGCCTGGCGCGTTGCTGATTGCCTCAAAGAGTGGGATGTTTCGATACGAAAACGATGAAGGAGTGCAGGTTGGCGCAGGGCTGCCGACATGGCCGCGCAGTATCGCAGTCAGCAACGATGACCCGGATGTCGTCTACGCCGCGCTTGGCAAATACGGTGTGTTCAAGTCGATAGATGGTGGAATGTACTTTCAACCTAGCCTACCTGGTTCGGCATGGGGTCCGGTCAACGACATCGAAGTCAGTCCGGTGGATGCGGATGTCGCTATCTTCACTCGCTCCGGCAGGATGCCCGGACCCTATCATACCCATGACGGTGGCAAACATTGGCAACGCGCTGAGTCGATAAATGCTCACGGTCTGACTCAAGGTGGCGGGTTCTTTTTCCCCTCACCCGTGGCCTTGCACCCGATGGGGGCGAAAACCGCACTGACCAGCTCCAACGGCAAGGCAAGGATTCTGAAGAGCACCGACGGCGGTCGACGTTGGGGGTACGCCGGCAGTGGCTATCGTGGTGGCCGTCTGCGTGATGTAGTCTCATTGTCGCAACAGAGCATGATCTTCGGATTGACGGATCATGGCGCTTGGCGCACAGACGACGGGGCGCTAACTTTTGCCTCGATCGACCACCCGAGCAAGGGAGGCAAATCGATCGGCGGTGGTGCAGTGTCCGGTAGCACGCTGGTGCTTACGCTTGGGTCTTGGAAAACCAAGCAGTTGCTGGTGTCACAGGATGAGGGTAGGTCATGGAAGGATACAGGGCTGGGTGGAAGGATGCGATTTGTTAGGTCGCACAACGATGATGACAATGTATTCTATGTCGACAAATACAGCAGTCGGGACGGTGGACTAACCTGGATAGCGTTGTCGCAGCGTGTCATGGCGCTCGATCCGGCAGACAACGACAGACTCTATGCGTTAGAGGAAGTCGGCAAGACTGCGCAGTTAATGGTGTCTGAAGATCAGGGCGAACACTGGCGCAAGTTTGGTTCACCGCTCCCTGTGACACTCAAGTCGGTGCATTGGTTAGAAGTCGATCCGTTCTTACGATCTCGTCTTTACGCGGCCTCAGGCCATGGACTTTGGGTTTTCGATTCGGGTAAATGGCGTATCCGAGAGCAACCACACGGCTTACTATCGGATCCTTTCGGTGGGCAGAATATCGGCACGGTCGTAGCCCATCCGGCGCAGCGCGGCCTGATATTTGCCGGGAAACGCTCGCAGGGGAAAGGTATGGCCAATGGCCTGCTTTATTCCCTTGATCATGGTGAGAGTTGGCAATCGATGCCGGGTAAAGTGATGTCGAACACGAATATCTGGTCAGTAAATATCAATCCGCATGACGGCATTGTCTACGTCGGGACTTCACATGGTGTTTACCGGGTTAAGTTATTGGAGAATTAAGGAATGAGCATGGAACAGGAGGCTTTTCAGCCTATCTTTATCGTGGGGAACAGTCGTAGCGGCACAACGCTCATGGCTAAGATACTGAAATGCAACCCGGATGTTCATGTCTTCAAAGAATTGCACTACTTCGAACAATTGTGGGATGGGGGTGACGACAGTGAACTTGCTGCTGATACTGCCAGGGAACTGTATGCGAAGTTGAAGCTGGCTGCGCATGAAGGTATTTTTACAACAACTTCGTGGCAGCATTATCTGAGGGAAGAAGTAGATTTAACCTCCACCAGCAGCATTGAGGGAAAGTTGACAGCTTACGATGTATACCGTGCTGTGCTCGCATCTGAGACCCGCTTGCATGACAAGAGGCGCCCCTGTGAACAGACGCCGCGCAATGTATATTACCTGGCTGAGTTGTTATGCGAGTTCGTCAATGCGCGGGTGCTGATCATGGTTAGGGATCCCCGTGCAATCTTGCTGTCGCAGAAGAAGAAATGGAGGCTCAAGACTATCGAACGTAGCAATAGACCGTACCCGAAAATTGAACGGGTACGGTGCTGGGCCAACTACCATCCGCTTGTGACAAGTCTATTGTGGCGTGCCGCGATCAGAGCCGGGCAGCGTTTTGAGTCCGACACACGAGTCATGGTGGTGCGCTTCGAAGATCTGGTAACCCAACCACAACAGACCGTGAGCGGAATATGCGCCTTTCTCGGACTGGATTACGATGATGTAATGCTGGATGTCGCGCCAAGCCTGTCGCCAACGGCCGAAGCGTTGCCGCATCGACAGAATCGTGGTGGTATCGATCCCTCTATCGCTGAACAATGGAAAACGGGATTAGGGGCCAGCGATATCTATTGGTGTGAGCGTATAAACGGTGAGCGTATGCAACAACTTGGTTATCCCATCACCGGCATTCGCCCGGTTTGGCTGACGCTTGTGGTTAGTCTAATCAGCTTACCATTGAAATCAGGTCTTGCGATGCTTCTCAATATAAGCAAGATGTCGAATATCTATCAATCTGTTCGAAGGCGTTTTGGCTGAAGCCAGGCGTTGACCAGAGGCGGTTGATATCAGCGTGCCGAAGTAGGATCACCTGTGCCGGCAAGAGCGCAATCAGGTTGGGTGACCATGAGGGATAATGAAGTAATCTTGCTAGGCAAGAGGTTGTTCGGCCGGTTATAAGCCAGCCATCAAATTAAATTACATGCAAGCGCATGAATGTAAAATTTATTTAAATTGAGAGTGGGTTCCAGCAATTGCTGAAGTAATTTTTTAAGATTTATGTTAAAACGATGATAATAAGTTGTACTTAAAAATCACTGCTATCCCTTTAAATTCATAGGGAGTTAGCGGGACAGCAGTGACTTAAAACAAATAGATCACGCAGGGAGGTACATAGTGATGTTATTGGCCAGGAAGCGGTTAGTCAAACTTTTAAGAGGCTATGGATATGTATTTATGGCTTTTATAGGTTACGTCGGCTCGCTCACAGCGTTCTCAGTAGCGGCTGACTGGTTTGATGAGGTGGGCGTGTCTTCAGGTATTGATTATACAGGTGCAAGCTATGGCGCATCCTGGGGTGATGTAAATGGAGATGGATGGCCAGATTTATGGGCTGGAAATCATGGTTTGCACGGTAGCCCACGCCTATATCTCAATAATGGCAATGGCACATTTAGTGATGCTACGCAAGTTGTCGCTTTCAAGATGGATGATCTGCATGGTGCGGCATGGGCAGACATTGACAATGATGGTGATCAGGATCTGCTTGTGCAGGTCGGCGCTAAATCTGGCGCCGGGAGTGGACCAAACCAGCTTTTTATAAATCGTGAAGGTATTTTACAGGAAAATGCACAGGCTTACGGCCTGGAATACCCGCTTGGACGTGGTCGTACTCCTTTGTTTTTTGACTGGAACAGGGACGGTAGGCTTGATGTACTGTTGACAAATATCGCTCGACCAGATGGAGAGGCGCCAACTGCTTTATTTTTGCAGACCGATAGTGGGTTTGTTGATGGGGTCAACCAGACCGGAATGAATGTGAATGGTACTTCCAATCTGTTTGCGCAGGTGCTTGCTGTAGGTCAAAAATCGCCCCCCTTCATTCTGATCCATGGCAGTATTCCTTCCTACCCAGCAGGCCTGTATGACCCTCAAGTTATCCCTTTTCATGATTCAAGCCGATTGCTTGGGCTATTTGATGATGAGCCTCGGGTTGTTCATGATGTTGCTATCGCCGATTTCGATGGTGACCTTCTCTCAGATGTCTTTTTTTCGAGGACGAGTGCAGCTTCAGAGGCAGTTCAGACTGAGTCGAATGTTATATCGGCGCATCTGAAACTTGGCGGAGGTGGTGAGCAAGGGTTTTCATTTCGTGCGGATGGCGCAGTACAGGTCGAAATTAGTCCTCCCTGGGTAATCGATGCTTCTGATATCTATATTGGAAGTAAAGGCGTAAAATCGCTGAGTACGTCATTCACACTTAATTCATCTGACAGTGATTCGCTTGGGATAATGCCGCATATTCCTGGAACGTATTTTGGGCTATTCATAGGCTATGACATCGATACCGGATTATGGCAGGTGCTAGTCAGTAAGAGTAGCTGGTTGCGTACGGATATTCTAATAACTGCTGAAAGACCTATCACCGACTTACAGCAACTTGGTTTTACAAATTCTGATGGATCACGAGAGGACAGATTGTTACTACAGACTGAGTCGAGTTTTGTAGATCAATCGGTATCGACCGGCACAAATCGGCAGACAGCCTGTGACTCCGTTACGGCAGCTGACTTCGATAATGACATGGATGTTGATTTATATCTTGTTTGTACAGGGTCTGCCACAAATCGCTCCAATATCCTGTATGAAAACCAGGGTAATAACTCATTTCAGGAGGTGCCAAATGCGGGAGGTGCTAGTGGCAGTTCAGTTGGTCGTGGAGAGAGTGCTACCAGTGTGGATTATGATGAAGATGGCTATGTAGATATTTTCGTGACTAATGGTGGAGGTGGTGCTCTATTTAATAATGGTCCATCTCAATTATTTCGTAATACAGGAAGTGGCGCCCATTGGCTCGAAATAGATCTTATAGGAGTAGTTTCTAATCGTGATGCGACTGGTGCGCGCGTGCTGTTGACGGCAGATGGGATCACGCAAGTACGGGTGCAAGATGGAGGTATACACCGCTATTCCCAGGACCATCAGCGTATCCATTTTGGTCTAGCTGATAAGAAAAAGGTTGATCATATAACTGTATACTGGCCAAGCGGAATCGTACAGCGGGTTTATGGGGTACATGCCGATCAAATTATAACCGTTGTAGAAGATACTCAGCCGATATTTTCGGGTATGCCGGATGCTTACAGGGCCGGAGCTCAAGAAGGAGTGTTTGTTTGGAAGAACGAAACCGATAACACCTATCATCTTAGGGTGTCGGGTGATGGAGACTGGTCTGAGTTTGTCATAAAGCTGGTATCCACAGAATCTGTATCTGCCACGCCATACAAGCTTGAATCTAATGATTCGTGGTCTGCTTCAGAGTATGGATTCTCTTTGACAAGCGAAGTTTCGAGCCACGAAGATGGTGTGGATTTTACAGTGCCGAGTGAAGCAAAAGTGCTCATCTCAGTAGAGAAAGAAGGCGTCTCAAACCCCAGATACTTACGATCCGCAGTCGATGGCGTGCCGTTATCACCAGCAGGCTGGATACTGAGTTCCACGCAAATTGCCTCTCGTCCGGTTTTTATACAAGGTGAGGATGATGGGCTTTTTGTGGGTCAGGGCTCTTCTCAGGGCGTGCTTGAGGCGCGCTACGTGAGTGGTCAGGTTAAACACAGAGTAGGATTGTCGATCATAAGCTCTAAGAGGATAAAGAATGCCACATTTCTCGAACTCGAGAATGATAAAACGTATCTGACTAATAGTTCGGTCGCTATTAGAGGATTCGTCTACAACGGATGGGATGGGGTCGATATAAGCATCAATCACTTATCAGATGTGGGTATTTCATATACCGCTGATAGTCTGCTCCAACCCCGCATGGTGAATTTGAATCTTGAATCGGGGGCTGTTGTTCATCCTAATGCATACTGGCTGCAACGATGAGATATGCCTGCATGTGGAACGCCGCCTTGTGTTAAATCAAGAATGTACTCACCCGGGAATTAATTGTTCCACAGATGGTTTCAAGGCTCGGCTGAATAGGATAGCGGGCCACCCTTTGGCATCCAAATCTTCAGGCATGAAGTATGAGGGAACTAAGCTATGACGCATCATGGGGTGATGTGAACTGGGTAGCCCCCTGTGCCAGGATTGTTGTCGCCTCCCCGAGATGGGGTAATGAGAGCAGGCAGGGGACGGAAAGAGACTCAAACGCCAGTAGATCAGCCCCGTAGAATCGAATATTTACAAAAATCAGATTATAGTGTGAAGCGCCACATAATACCTAAGAAAGGATTATGTTTACTATACGTATTGTGATAAATTGAATCAGTCAAGCGTAATTTATTTATTTTTTCTCATATAGCCGAAAGGAATGATCGTAACTGATTATTAAGGAGTGATACTGCTATGATAAGGACGACTAACCGGGACCTTTTTGAATGTGAGAGAACCCCATCCCCTCCTTCCCGTCTATCAAAAATATTTCTGTTACTACTTATCACCACTGGACAAATATACGGAGGGATAGCCGTTTGTGGTTTTTTGGATGTCTCAACGTCGGTTGGCCTGGAAGACAACGCCCAAAAGAAGGCCTTTGGAAATCCTACCTGGATCGATTTCAATAATGACGGTTTATTAGACATGATTAGCTCCAGACATCGATATGACATGAATGTTTACTTAAATACCGGCTACGGAACGTTTGAGAATATTTTTGAAAACTCGAATCTGTATCCAACGGGAACCTGGGATCACCATGGTTTTGCCATGGCAGACTACGATAACGATGGCAACATGGACATGTTTGTCGCAGAAGGCAACTTTTCTGGCTCCTTGCTCAGCGCCAGCCAACTTTGGCTTGGTGATGGGGAAGGGAGATTCAACAATGTAACAAATGACTCTGGTATTAGCGGGTATGGTAGAACAGCTATAGCGATAGACTACGACAATGATGGTAATGTCGATATTATCAAGTTGCATTTGCAAGATGGTGTCAGGCTATTTCGAAATATTGGCGATGGTACATTCGAAGATAAAACCGTTGAAGCGGGTCTTGTAAATCTGAATGGAAGAACGAATGGGGCATCAGCAGACTATGATTCGGATGGCGACATGGATCTTGTTCTAGGCGCAGGGCCGAGAGCCATGCTTTTTGAGAATAACGGGCAAGGAGGCTTTCAGGCCGTATACACTTTTCGAGATACGAGCGCCCTGCATTCAATAGCCTGGGGTGACTATGACAATGATGGTGACTTAGATATCGCTTTTGGAATGGGTAAAGCGGATTACACCGCTGGTCTGGTCGTTGAACCAAATAGACTCTATTTTGCTAATAATGTCCGTGATGAGATAGGCGCTTTGGATTTCTCTACAACAGGTGGAGCTGTTACGTTTACGTTAGGAGCTGAGCAACTTGACACGCGGAATGTCTACATTGGCGCGAGTAAACAGCATCCTGATTCGATGCCGTTCACAATCAGTGAGGCTATAGGTGAGCCACATATTTCACCAAGTGAAAAAGGCATATTTGTCTGGAAGGATGTAGATTTAGATAATTGGCATATCTGTTGGAGTAGTGGTGACAGGGCGAATTATACAGGTTATGGAGAGATTTCAGTCAGTGCCGGAATGGAGATTTCGGATATCTCCACGTCATATACACCAATAGATCCAAATAGAACCATTGAGTTGTATCAGAACGAAGGAAACGGCCTATTTACACGCGTTACTGAGGCAAAAAATATGACTCACATCGGCAGTCATAAAGGCGGTGTGGTGTGGGGTGACTACGACAATGACCGCGATTTAGACCTCTATGTCGTAGATTCCGGCACGATAGCCGGCAATAAAGAAAACGCTTTGTTCCAGAATAACGGTTCCGGCAATTTTACTGATGTTGCAGTTCTTGAAGAGGTAACGGCAATGCATGCTGTCGGCAGGCATTATGGCGCCGCTTGGGGTGATTATGATAACGATGGTTTTCTTGACCTATTTCTGTCTCAGGGCAATGGATTCGGCACACCTTTAGCGCTAGGTAAGGAGATTTTGTACCGTAATCTCGGACGTGATATGGGCAGCGCGAATCATTGGCTAAAAATAGACTTGGAGGGTGTTGCCGCAAATCGTGCAGGAATCGGTTCAATTGTAGAAATCGTCTCAGATTCGGGAACACTCATGCGGCACGCCAACGGTGGCGGTGGAGGGCAAATGTATTCACAAGGAGCAGGCCCGCTGCATCTTGGATTGGGCGATGATAAGAAAGTAAGCAGATTGACGGTGCGTTGGCCAAGTGGAACTGTACAGCGGGTTTATGGAGTGCATGCTGACCAAATTATAACCGTTGTAGAAGACACTCAGCCTACAATTCCGGGTAAGCCGGATGCTTACAGGGCTGGAACCCAAGAAGGAGTGTTTGTTTGGAAGGATGAAACCGATAACGCCTATCATCTTAGGGTGTCGGGTGATGGAGACTGGTCTGAGTTTGTCGTAAAGCTGGTATCCACAGAATCTGTATCTGCCACGCCATACAAGCTTGAATCTAATGATTCGTGGTCTGCTTCAGAGTATGGATTCTCTTTGACAAGCGAAGTTTCGAGCCACGAAGATGGTGTGGATTTTACAGTGCCGAGTGAAGCAAAAGTGCTCATCTCAGTAGAGAAACAAGGCGTTTCAAACCCCAGATACTTACGATCCGCAGTCGATGGCGTGCCGTTATCACCAGCAGGCTGGATACTGAGTTCCACACAAATAGCCTCTCGTCCGGTTTTTATACAAGGTGAGGATGATGGACTTTTTGTGGGTCATGGCTCTTCTCAGGGCGTGCTGGAGGCGCGCTACGTGAGTGGCCGCCTTAAGCACAGAGTGGGCTTGTCAATTATAAGTTCTAAGAGGATAAAGCATGCCAAGTTTCTTGATCTTGAAAATGACAAAACGTACCTGACTGATAGTTCAGTAACCATTAATGGATTCGTATACAACGGATGGGATGGAGCTGATGTAGTAGTTGACCGAATATCTGATATCGGTATTTCATATACGGCCGATAGTCTATTTCAACCACACATGGTAAATTTGAATCTCGAACCGGGATCTGTCGTGCATCCTAATGCATCTTGGCTGCAGCGATAAGCTATGCCAACATATTAGATCAGATGCAGGATATTTCCAGGAAGATTGTCAGTACGGAAGATTCAGCGTGGGCATGCACTAAAATATCTTACGCAGCAACGGCTCGTTTGGCGTAAAAGCCGATTGTGCGGGTTAACAAGTCTTCACGCGTATAACCCAGTGCTTCCAGTTTCTTGAGGCGCGCTGCAGTGAGATGCTTTTCTCCTTCGGTTATTGTTATCTCCTTCTGTACATCCAAGTGCTTGTAAAAAATATCTCGATAGTCGTTTATACGCAGTTTATTAAGGTATGTATTTACAGGAAATTTATTGCTTAACAGGTGGTCCCAAGGTTCGGCGGATCGATCGCAAATTTCATCCGGATTCAACCATTCCAGATTATGACCGCCGGACAAGCTTGGGAATAGGTGTATATAGATGATCGCGATGCCGCGGTCGGCGAGCACGCGATTGGTCTCGGCAGCTGCGGCTGACACGTCTGCTATATGTTCAAATACCGCTCTGGAGAAGATGAAGTCAAACGTCATGTCAGTAAATTTCATCTCACAGGCATCCATGACACACGTGTCAAGATCCTTATAAGTCACATGCTGTCCAAACACATCGGACACGGCCCGTTTGGTGTGACTGTCGAATAAGGCAGCTCTCGCCAATGATTTAACGGCTCGTTCCAGGCCATTTTCTCGTGCCATTTTGAGGAGCATCGCTAACGACATCTGATAGGTAGCTACCTCAACGTCAATTCCTGTCACCTTTGCGCCGCGAGTTGAAAACAGTGCCGTTTGATGTGCGAGTTGACCGCAGCCAATCTCCAGCATACGTGCACCCTCTACATCGAGCCCGGTTTGCGCAGTGAAGGAGTCTGCTAAGTGATTGTAGTACTCAATGATCTTTGTAGCTTTGCCGGATCCGAAAAGCTTGTTGCGATATGCTTGATAAATTTTGATATTCGATCGTATACGTGAACTTAAGGGGATAGGTTGCGCGCTCATTGCGGATTTCATGAAAATCCCTCCTTAAATAACCTGCCGAATTACGGGTAAAAAAATTCCTTTCTATTCATTAGAAATGATACCAAAATAGGCTAAATGCCTCAAGATGGCCAAGTGTCGGATTTGCTGAATAGGGTATTAAAGAAACAGATGACAGATGAAGTGTGAAAGTCGATATAAATCAAAAAAAATAGCTGTTATTATTGTCTAATAAATCATTCGTCTATCATTATTATAACGGTGCTTTATTTGTTGGCATGTAGCAGAGTTAGCCGGCCCTATTTGGGATACGCAACTTATTCAAGAGATTGAATCTCGGTCTGGAAACGCCGTAGGCGATCAAAACGGAAGCCTATTAAGCTGGATAGAATGGCATTATGCTAATCTGGTAATAGCGCATCAAGAACGGTGACTCTAGCAAATCGTGCTATTTATCAGTACAGTCACTCAATCATGGCAGGTTAATATTATTTTTTTGTGATCTAACCCATGTAAATCCCATTTAATGGATGGGCTCTCTATGCTGAATAATTGTTGTCACATTGCATAACTTATCTGGATGACGACGCTAATCCAATGCCATAACACTGAGGCTAGCGACGTGCTTGCATTTTATAGCCTCCCGTACGATTAAAGTCAGTTACGGATTATAATGTATATAGTTTCTCGGTATTAAACGAGCGTCAGTCCCAATAGTTTCTGTAACCTTGTGAGTGATTGGTGCATTTAGGTATGTGAATTATTTAGTGAATAAAATATTGTGAATATCCTATCAGTCAATAAATTCTTCTGGCGTAAGGGCGGCAGCGAGGCAGTGTTTTTCAATGAAATGGAACTTTTGCAACGATATGGTCATCGAGTTATTCCATTTTCAATGAAAAGCCAGTATAACCTTGAGACGCCATATGAGAAGTATTTTGTTGAGGAAGTGAACTATGAGGCAACAGGGTTGCTCAATCGATTGACAAATGCTTCAAAGGTCATTTTCTCTTTTGATGCCCGTTCAAAAATACATCGATTGCTGCGTGATCATCAGTTCGATATAGCACATTTTCACATTTTCCAGCACCAGATATCACCCTCTGTATTTGCGCCTATAACCCGCAGTGGGGCGCCCCTGGTGCTAACCCTTCATGACCTCAAGCCAATATGTCCAAATTATAAAATGTATGTCAACGGCAAGGTCTGTGAGGCATGCAAGCAAGGAAAATTCTATCATTCTGTTGTGAATCGCTGTAACAAAGGCATTTTATTAAACAGCGTAATAAACGCTGTTGAAATGTATTCGCACTATGCCCTTGGTTATTATCATGATGTCTCTCGCTTTATTGCCGTGAGCCGTTTTTATCAGCAAAAGATGATCGATTTCGGGTTTTCCGAAGATCAGGTAAGCTATATTCCAAATATGATTGAACCGGATAGTGCGTATCCGTCCCATGACGACGAGGGGTATGCCCTCTATTTTGGCCGGCTTTCTGAGGAAAAAGATGTGAGTAGCCTGATTGGGGCGATGTCTAAAGTTCCAGCGTTGAAGTTGATTATTGCGGGAACAGGTCCAGATGAAAAACTGCTCCAGAAGCAAGTCAAACGTCATGCCATTGATAATGTGAAATTCGTGGGTTTTCAGTCTGGCGATAATTTACGCCGGCTGATTACACAAGCCTCGTTTACAGTGCTTCCATCAAAATGGTATGAAAACTGTCCGATGAGTATCCTGGAGTCATTCGCCCATGGAAAGCCTGTGTTAGGGGCAAGAATAGGTGGCATACCTGAATTGATAGATGATGGTTTGGATGGTTTTCACTTTACTCCGGAAAAGGAAGATGAGATTGCTGAAAAGCTTACTATGATGGCATCTATGAGTAGGGCTGACAGGAGAGAAATGGGTATTAACGGATATGAGAAAATCAAGCGTAATTATTCGCCGGAGCAGCATTACGAAGAATTAATGACTGTTTATCGGACGGTGAAATAATACATTATCCAGGCACCCATAAAAGTTTATGATCGTCAAGCGGAATATATGGAAGACAATATCTTGTATTGACAAAAGGAAATGCAATGACTCAATCTGTTACTCCTCCTACGGATGTATCCATCATTACCACCTATCGTTGCCAAATGCGCTGCAAAATGTGCGACATCTGGGATCACCCGACGGATAGAAAGAAGGAGATCACGGCAAAAGATCTCGAAATTCTTCCCAAAATAAAATTCGTCAATATCACGGGTGGAGAACCCTTTGTCCGCAACGATCTCAATGAGATCATTGAAGTCGCGATGAACAAATCGGATAGGGTGGTCATATCAACTTCCGGTTGGCACACCAATCGCATCAGCAAACTGGCTGAGCAATTCCCGGATATCGGCATACGCGTCAGTATCGAGGGGCTTTCGCAACGAAATGATCAACTTCGCGGGCGTGAAGGCGGTTTCGATAAAGGAATGAGGACGCTTCTCACCCTAAGAGATATGGGCGTTAAGGATATTGGGTTCGGAATTACGGTATCCAATAATAACTCAGAGGATATGCTCTGGTTGTATAAGGTGTCCAAAGCGTTTGGCATGGAGTTTGCCACGGCTGCATTTCATAATTCATTTTACTTTCATCGCAATGACAATGTTATCCATAATAAAGATGAGGTTATTGGTGATTTCCATAAGCTGATCGAGGCCATGTTGTCCGAGAACTCTCCAAAAAGCTGGTATCGGGCCTTCTTCAACTTGGGCCTGATCAACTATATACGCGGCAACAGGCGAATGCTCCCGTGTGAAGCAGGGAGTGCTAACTTCTTTATCGAGCCTTACGGCGATGTGTTTCCATGCAATGGTTCTGAAGAGGCTTACTGGAAAGAGTCAATGGGAAATATCCGTGATTTCAATATTTTCGATGATCTCTGGAACAGCGATCAGGCCAACCGAGTGCGTAAACTCGTTTCTACCTGTCCGAAAAATTGTTGGATGGTGGGCACTGCCGCTCCTGTTATGAAAAAATATCTCAGACACCCGACCGGATGGGTAATGAAGAATAAAGTCAAGAGCTTGCTAGGGAAACCGATATGTGTTGATGATGTGCCCTATTTTGATGTGGGCCAGGATCCTCGGCAGGGTGATTTGCGTAAATTAGTCCCTTCTAGTGATTCACAAAATCAGAAACAGCACTACGTCCTTTCCGAGCTGGAGTTGAAGGAGATGCTTTCGGATTGATTGAAGGCTGAGATTTCAAGATATATTTATTTAAATTTCATTCACGTTAAACATGCTTGATTCAAAGAAGTCTATCAAAATCATGATGCTCGGCTTGCGGGGCTTCCCAGATGTGCAAGGAGGCGTGGAAACTCACTGTGAGAACTTATGCCATGAACTTGCCAAACAAAGATGTGAACTGGTCGTGCTGACTCGCAGCCCGTATACCCGTAAAATACAGCCCGAAGCGTACCATGGGATCGGTTTCAAGAGACTTTGGGCGCCGAAATCGAAAACACTGGAAACCATCGTACATACTTTCCTTGGCGTGGTTTATGCGGCATTGAATCGCCCCGACGTACTCCATATACAGGCCATAGGACCTGCTGTTTGGACCCCCCTGGCGAGACTGCTGGGTTTGCGTGTGGTAGTGACGCATCACGGACCGGATTATGACCGGCAGAAGTGGGGATGGTACGCTAAGTTGGTGCTACGTGTCGGCGAGCGCCTGGGTATGCGCTACGCCAATGATAGAATCGTGATTTCCGAAACGATCCGGCAGATTATTCGTAACAAATATGGTCTGAACAGTGTAAAGATACCAAACGGCGTAGCGTTGCCGAATCTGAGTAACTCATTGGAATTGCTTGAAGAATTTCAACTGGTTGCCAACCGTTATATTTTGCTTGTTTCACGATTAGTCAGGGAGAAACGCCATTTAGACTTGATTGAAGCCTATAAGCAGGGTTACCTTGAGGATTGGAAGCTGGTCATTGTCGGTGATGCCGATCATCCCGATGAATATGTAAAGCAGCTGAAGCTGACCTCAGATGCAACCTTGGGCGTGGTGATGACGGGCTACCAGTCAGGCGATACCCTCAAGGCCCTTTATCAACATGCGGGTATTTTTGTACTGCCGTCTTCCCACGAGGGATTGCCTATCGCTCTGCTTGAAGCACTGAGTTTCGGTCTGCCTGTGATCGCCAGTGACATTCCGGCAAATAAGGAGGTCGGATTGGGTCCAGAACACTATTTTCCTCTTGGTGATGTATCCGAATTAACAAAACGCTTACAATACTGGGCAGAGAGGCAACTCACAAACGAGGACCGGGAGAGCATAAGGTTGTGGGTGGAAGAGCGCTTTGATTGGCGCCGGATAGCTCAGGACACCTGCTCTGTTTACCGTAATGTTATGGAGTTGCGCACAGAGCCCTTATAACCCTTTGCCAGGGAGTGCCCGGGGACTGCAACTAAATAGGCGGCAAGGCAGAGATAGCGAATTTATTCTCCCGTCCTGAGACCTATCGGTAGGAGAGCCGATATACCTGCCTCAGGTGCATGCGGGGTGATCCACAAGGATGTGGACATTGAACGGATTTGAGTTCTCTACACCAAACGAGTTTACCGGAAAGTGATGAAGATGAAGGATTATCCCCCATTGATATGGCGTTATTCATCAGTCAGCCAGCTTGGCTTATCAGTTGTCTTTTTGCTGATAATATTTGCCTATTGGGATTCGCTTGGCGATATGGTCTATCGCTGGAACACCAAGGAAGAGTATGGCTACGGATACTTTATTCCCTTTGTCAGCGC
The DNA here is from genome assembly GCA_025656455.1 of Candidatus Thiodiazotropha sp. (ex Epidulcina cf. delphinae). Lineage (GTDB taxonomy): Bacteria > Pseudomonadota > Gammaproteobacteria > Chromatiales > Chromatiaceae > Thiodiazotropha. Next base: position 101,961 of record JAHXHS010000011.1, read on the forward strand.
TTTCCTGATCTGGCAGCGGAGAAACCAGATTATCGTTCGTGAGTTCGTTCCCAGCTGGTACGGGTTTGGGGTCATGCTTTTTGCGGCCGTGCTGTTCATTCTGGGTGAAATCGCCACCACCTATACCCTGGTTCAATATTCCCTGGTTATCGCTATTATCGGGATCGCCCTGGCGCTGATGGGCTGGCAGGCGTTTAAGCTGGTGATGGGGCCGTTATTTCTGCTTTTCTTCATTGTTCCTCTACCTCCATTTATCTACAACACCCTTTCGGGGAAGTTACAGTTGATCTCCTCTGAAATGGGTGTCTGGTTCATTCGCCAATTCGGCATCAGCGTCTTTCTGGAAGGCAATGTGATCGACTTGGGACACTATAAATTGCAGGTGGTAGAGGCGTGCAACGGTTTGCGTTATCTCTTTCCCTTGGTCAGTGTCGCCTTTATTGCCGCTTATCTCTACAAGGTGGAGATGTGGAAGCGGGGGCTTGTCTTCTTTTCCAGCATACCGATAACGGTATTCATGAACAGTTTCCGTATCGGGGTGATAGGGCTGTTGGTTGAATACTGGGGCGTGGGTCAGGCAGAGGGCTTTCTGCACTATTTCGAGGGTTGGATCATATTCATGACCTGCCTGCTTATCTTGCTGCTGGAGATGAGTCTATTGGCAAGGATGGGAGCGCATACCACCTCACTCAGGGAGGTATTCGGCTTGGAATGGCCCGAGCCTCTACCGGCGGGCCTGGAAAAGCGGATATGGTCGATCTCTTCGGTTCATTACGGGCTTTTGGCGGCGGCTGTATTTATTGCCCTGGGTTCACTCTATGTCAAGCAGCAGGTGATGGTTCAACCGCCGCGTTTGGCTTTCTCCGGTTTTCCCCAGCAGATCGGTGAATGGGCAGGCAAGGATGAAACACTGGAGCAGATCTATCTCGATTCTCTGAAGCTGGATGACTACTATCTGGCGGATTATCAGAATCAGCAAGGTGATTTCATTAACTTCTACGCGGCCTATTACGCTTCCCAGCAGGCGGGGTCGGCGGCTCACTCGCCCCGTGCCTGTATTCCCGGAGGCGGTTGGCAGATCGAGGATGTGACTCAGATCAAAATTCCTGGTGTTGATGTCAATGGGCGTGATTTACAGGTCAACCGGCTGGTCATCAAGCAGGGCGATTTCAAGCAGCTTGTCTACTACTGGTTTCAGCAACGGGGACGGAACATCACCAGTGAGTGGCTCGTGAAGTGGTATCTGTTTCAGGATGGATTAATGAAACAGCGTACAGATGGTGGATTGATCAGAGTAACGACCATCATCGGGCCGGGTGAAGCATGGGCTGACGGGGATCGCCGCCTCGCGGAATTTGTTAAAGAAGTTGCGCCCTTGTTGCAGGCGTATATACCGGAATGATCCTGCGGCAATGGCGCGCCAATGTCGATGATGACTTTCACGCTGACGGTGGATTATATCGATCGTATCATTCAAAATATCCTGAAACCTATTTTTTTAGCTAGGATGAGTCAATGAAAAGGAATTTATCCTTTCGATTATTTGCCTGCAAGACAGTCCTGTCCTTGGTTTTCATACTCTCTGTTATACAGTTATCTGCCTGTATGGACAGGGGTGAACGCAAGGCAAGCTATTTCAAGCGCGGCATGGATCTCTACGAGCAGGGGAACTACACCAAGGCACGCCTGGAGTTCAAAAATGTCCTGCAAATCGATCCGAAAGATGCTGACGCCTATTTCATGTTCGGCCAGATCGAGGAGAGGGATGAAAACTGGCCCAAGGCCTATGCGCTCTTTCTTCGGGCCACGGAACTGAATCCGGACCATGTGGATGCTCAGGTTCACTTGGGGACTATCTATGCGCTGAGCGGTGAAACCGATAAGGCGCTGTCAGCGGCTGAAATTGCCCTAGCTGTCGAGCCAAACAACGCCTCGGCGCTGGTTCTGAAGGGATTCACCAAGGCCAGGATGGGTGAGAAGGATGCTGCCATCAATGAGGCGTTGGCCGCGGTCGAATCAGATCCGAACAATGTCGAGGCCGCCTCGCTGCTTGCTGCGCTGTATGCCGATCAGGGCTCATTGGAGCGGGCGATACGAATTGCAAAAGACTCTTTGGTGTTACATCCTGAACGGGTTGCATCCTATCTGCTGTTGGCGCGTCTCTATGCCCAGGCGGATAGAGAAGAGGATGTGGTTTCTGTCCTGTCTGATTTAATCAGGGCGAGACCTGAAGATCTGCAGAACCGCTTGCATCTTGCTTCTTACTACAAAGGCAAGGGGAATATCCGCCGGGCTGAAGCGGTGCTGCGCCAAGCGGTAGCGGATATGGCGGAAAACACCGATGCTAAGCTGGCGCTGATTTCCCTTCTCAAAAACAGTGATCAGGTGGCGATTGCGGAATCGCTGCTACAGGAATTTTCCAAGGACTCCCCGGAGAACTTTGCCTTACGGCTCGAATTGGCGAAATTCTATCTCAACAATCAGCGAAAAACCGAAGCGTTCGCAGTCCTTTCGGATGTCATCCGCCTGGCAGACCAGACTCCGGACGGCCTCCAGGCCAGGTCTCTCAAGGCAAGCGTGTTGAGTCAGGACGGGTTATTCCAAGAGGCGAGTGAACTGATCGATGAGGTGCTCGCCATCGATCCGAAACATAAGGACGCTCTCCTGATTCGCGCCGGTATCGGTTTGATGGGTGACGATCCCGATAGGGGGATTGCTGATCTGCGTACCCTGCTGAAGGAGGACTCTGGTTATGTCAAGGCGCACCGTTTAAAGGCCCGGGCGCATCTGAAGAAGGGTGAGGTCGAACTGGCGAGGCAGAGTTTGGAGAATGCCATCCAGGTCCAACCCGAGGAAGCGACCGCCAATTTTGAGTTGGTGGAGTTGCTGATTCAAACAGGCGAATTGGATGATGCGGTAGTGGTATTGGAGAAAATGCGACGCTTCTTTCCAGAGGATCTCAAGGTCCTTCGAGGCGTTGCGCTCGTCCACGAAAAGCTGAAACAGTGGAACAAGTTGGCTGAAATTGCAGATGTCATCGTTTCCAAGCATCAGCAAAGCCCCTTGGGGTATTACTATCGGGGGGTTTCCCTTCAGCAACGGGGAAGGGTCATGGATAGCGTTAGTGATTTCGTCATGGCCCTGGAGCGAAAGCCCGATTCGATCGAGGCCCTGGTGGCCTTGGCGAAAAGCTATTTCGCAATGAACAAGCCAGACGATGCACTTCGGCGGATAGAAGCGGTTATCGACGCTAATCCCGATCACTACCAAGCGGTCAATCTGATGGGAGAGGTGCATTTTTCGCAGCAGCGGTTGCAAGCGGCGGAAAACGCCTTCAATCTGGCTGTCGGCATCCGGCCGGAGTGGCCGATTCCCTATAGAAACCTCATTAAAATCAAGTTGTTGGAAGGGAAGAAAACGGAGGCCATTGAGTTGTTGAGACGTGGTTTCGCAACCACAGGGGATCCGATATTGGGTGTGGAGTTGGCAAACGCATTGGATAGAGCCGGCCAGGTGGACAAGGCCATCCAGACCTATCAAAAAATCCTTGAAAAAAATCCCAGCCACCCATTGGCATCGAACAATTTGGCCATGATCCTACTCAGGGGAGAGCCGGACCAGGATCAATTGGATCGGGCGCTAAGTCTTGTAGCGGGTTTTGAGATGTCGGAAAATCCGATTTTTCTCGACACCCTGGGTTGGACGCATATCAAGCGAGGCAATATCGATCAGGCGATATCCATCCTGGAACGCGCAGCCCGGGAGGAACCGGCCATACCGGATATCGATTACCATCTTGGGCTCGCCTATTATCAGCAGGGGCGCATGGATATCGCCAAACGCCGGGTGAACGCGGCTATTTCGTCTGGAAAATCCTTTGATGATCTAGAGGCGGCTAAAGCCTTGATTCAAAAGATACCTGAGTAAAATTATGGGTGCATCCCCTAATCAAGTGGGTAACGGGATAGTGAATAAATAAGCCGCCAATGGACGCCAATCACCGCAGAGGCGATAAGTCATTTTTCCCCTGGTAATCGGACAGGATTCGGGCCATGTGGTTCGCTTATCCGTTTTTTCAATATTAAAAATCGAAAAATCACATAGTTGGCGGCCGTCAGTCTCTGTATAATGCCGCTGTCATGCGCCCCTCGGGTTTTGCATAACATATTGATTTTAATGGCATTATTGAATGAAAACGATAATCGTGACCGGTGGCGCCGGTTTCATTGGCGGCAATTTCGTCCACCACCTCCTGGGGAAACGGGGATTGCAGGTTGTCAATCTGGATGCACTCACCTATGCGGGCAACCTGGATACCCTGGAGACACTCCAGGATGACCCTCGCCATCAGTTTGTTCAGGGACAGATTCAAGACAGGGCATTGGTGACGAATCTGTTGCAGCAGTTCACCCCGGATGCGATTGTGAACTTTGCCGCCGAGAGTCATGTGGATCGCTCGATTGACGGCCCTGCTGAGTTCATCGATACCAATATCGGCGGCACCTTCAACCTGTTGGAATGCGCGCGGGTCTATTGGCAACAGCTGTCGCCTGAGAAGGCGAAGGCATTCCGCTTCCTGCATGTCTCCACCGATGAGGTCTACGGCTCGCTCGGCGCTGAGGGCATGTTCAGCGAAACCACGCCATATGCCCCCAATTCCCCTTATTCCGCCTCGAAAGCGGCGTCGGACCACCTGGTGCGGGCATGGCATCATACCTATGGCCTACCGGTGCTCACGACAAACTGTTCCAACAACTACGGTCCTTATCAGTTTCCGGAAAAGCTCATTCCACTGTTCATACAGAAGGCCCTGGCTGGCGAGGCCTTGCCGATCTATGGCAATGGCAGCAATGTGCGGGATTGGCTCTATGTCGAAGATCACTGCAGCGCCATCTGGCGGGTGCTGGAGGCGGGAAGGCCGGGCGAGGTCTACAATATCGGCGGCAACAACGAAATGTCCAATCTCGAGGTGGTGGAGGCGCTTTGTGTGCTGCTGGATGAACTGGCGCCGGACTCGCCATATCGGCCTCACAGTCAGCTTAAGGCGTTTGTAAAGGATCGGCCGGGGCACGATCAACGCTACGCCATCGATGCCGGCAAACTGGAGCGGGAATTGGGATGGACGCCCAAGGAGACTTTCAATACAGGCCTGCGCAAGACTGTCCGCTGGTATCTGGATAATATGGTGTGGTGCCGGCGGGTGCTGGACGGCAGTTATAGGGGCGAGCGATTGGGGCAGAGAGGATAATGGGAAAACAAGTCACCAAAGGGGTTATCCTGGCTGGCGGTTCGGGTACACGTCTGCATCCGCTTACGCTGACGATCTCGAAACAGCTATTGCCGGTCTATGACAAACCGATGATCTACTATCCCCTCTCCACCCTGATGTTGGCGGGGATTCGGCAAATCCTGATCATTACCACCCCACAGGATGCCCATCTGTTTGAGGGTATGTTGGGCGATGGCCGTCAGTGGGGGATACACATTGAATACGCGGTGCAACCCGAACCGGGGGGGTTGGCACAGGCCTTTATCATCGGCCGGGAATTTATCGCAGGCGACCCCTGTTGCCTGATTCTCGGTGACAATATCTACTATGGGCATGGACTGGTGGAGTCCTTGCGCCGTGCCGCCACCATGACGGAAGGGGCCACGGTCTTCGGCTACTGGGTCAAGGACCCGGAGCGCTATGGCGTTGTGGAATTCGATGAGAACGGTCAGGTAGTCGGCATCGAGGAGAAACCGGAAAAACCCAAATCCAACTATGCCGTGACAGGGCTCTACTTCTATGACGGGCAGGTGTCAGACCTGGCGGCCTCTTTGAAGCCCTCTTCACGGGGGGAGCTGGAGATCACCGATCTCAACAAGCTCTATCTCGCCCGGGGGCTACTGCAGTTGGAGAAAATGGGGCGGGGGATTGCCTGGCTCGATACCGGGACTCATGAGAGTCTGATCCAGGCAAGCAACTTCATCGAAACCATCGAACTGCGTCAGGGGTTGAAGATCGCCTGTCCCGAGGAGATCGCCTTCAGCCAGCAGTGGATCAGTGCGGCTGAATTGAAGCGGATGGGTGAAGCATTGAGTAAGAACGGTTATGGACAATATCTCCTCGCACTATGCGAAAGAAGAATGTAGCGATGGAAGTCATGGATACGGCGATTCCCGGGGTAATGATCCTGAAGCCTGCGGTCTTCGGCGACCAACGTGGCTGGTTTATGGAGAGTTGGCAGGTCGATCGTTACGCGGAGCATGGCCTGCCAAGGGGATTTGTGCAGGATAACCAGGCCTTTTCACAGCGAGGCGTACTCCGGGGGCTGCATATCCAGAATCCCTTTGGTCAGGGGAAACTGGTGCAGGTGATCCGAGGTGAGGTCTACGATGTAGCGGTCGATGTGCGAAGGGGGTCACCCTGGTTCGGTCAATGGGTGGGCGTGCATCTATCGGAGGCCAATCATCTCCAATTCTATGTGCCGGTCGGTTTTGCCCATGGTTATCTGGTGTTGAGTGAAGAAGCCGTTTTCTCGTATAAATGCACCGACTACTATCATCCGGAAACCCAGTTTTCAGTACGCTGGAATGATCCTCGGATCGGCATCGAGTGGCCTGGGGATCTACAGCCTGTGCTGGCTGAGAAGGACCGTGATGCGCCGCTGCTGCATGAGATACCCCTGGAGCGGCTTCCGCTGTACCAGCCCGAAGCGGGTTCGAGAGCGTGAGTGTAGCGCGGCCTAGCCTGCATGTCTCACACCCGTTCGTAGCGAGGCGGTTCAAGGGTGCGTCATGGCTGGCGTTGTGCCGGGCGTCCTGCCCTCCACCCTTCGGGCCAGCAAAGCTGTCCAAATCCGCTCCCGGCGGATTTGTCGCGACCGAGGGGCGCGCAGGCATAGCCAATCCTATGTTGAGCGCCCCGACCGAGCGAACGCCAGACAGGGCGTGCCATTGGGCCGCCGCAGTAGGAGGGGTGTGAGACATGCAGGCTAGAATGCTTCTGCTTGGCTGTGACGGCCAGGTCGGATGGGAACTGCAGCGCACCCTGGCATGCCTGGGTGAAGTGACTTCCACCTCTCTGTGCGGCCGCTACGGCCTGGCGTTGGATCTGCTCGATCGAGACGCCGTGGCATCGGCCGTTCGGCGGCATCGACCCGATTTCATCATCAATGCAGCCGCCCACACGGCAGTGGACAAGGCGGAGTCGGAGATCGAGCTTTCAGCCAGGCTCAATGCCGAAGCCCCAGGGCTATTGGGGTCGTTGGCCGCGGAGCAAGGCGCTACCCTTATCCACTATTCGACCGATTTTGTATTTGCCGGCGATGCAGACAGACCCTACCAGGAAGAAGATGCTGCCAGCCCCGTCAGTGTGTATGGGCAGACAAAGCTGGAAGGCGAGCAGCGGTTGTTGGCAACCGGGGCAGACACTCTAATCTTCCGCACCAGTTGGGTGTATGGCAATCATGGGCACAACTTCATGAATACCATGTTGCGGTTATTCAAAGAGAGAGATTGTTTGCGCGTGGTGGACGATCAGATCGGCGCGCCCACCTGGAGCCGGATGATCGCGGAAGTTACCGCACAGGTTGTGAACCGGCTGGGTTTTGCGCCTTCGGATTCGGCGCATCTGCGTGGCATCTACCACCTGACGGCCGGGGGAGAGACCAGTTGGTGCGGATTTGCCCAACGGATTCTTGAACTTTCGGGTGAAGCATGCCGAATTGATCCTATACTGACCCGTGACTATCCGACACCGGCAAGGCGTCCAGCCTATTCCGTGCTCGACAATACAAAACTGAATAAAACCTTTGGCATCAAGCTGCCGGACTGGAAGTTGTCCCTGGCGCAGTGCCTGGCTGATCGACTAGCCCGGATGAAATATCTGGGCTAGCCTGCATTTCTCACACCCCTCCTACTGCGGCGGCGGCCCAATGGCACGCCCTGTCTGGCGTTCGCTCGGTCGGGGTGCTCAACATAGTGTCGACTATGCCTGCGCGCCCCTCTGTTGCGAACGCCAGCCATGGCGCACCCTTGAACCGCCTCGCTACGAACGGGTGTGAGAAATGCAGGCTAGTGATTGTCAATGAAAACAATGGGTTATAGATTTTAACCTCCTGAGGCGACAAAAAGCCTACGATCCCATTGCCGATAGTCAGGCCTACATGAGACAATTGCCCTCCGTACTCAAGCGGTCAAGCGAACCACACCAAGGTAGCAGACACGGATGTATGAAAAGTTCTACGGTTTGACAGAGAAGCCATTCTCCCTGCTTCCCGATCCCGCCTTTCTCTTCCTTGGGAAGAAGCACAGCATGGCGTTTGCCATGCTGGAATACAGCCTGCTGAGCCAAGCCGGGTTTACGGTGATAACGGGTGAGGTCGGCAGCGGAAAGACGACCCTGATCCGCCATCTGCTCAACCAGCTCGAAGATGACGTCAGTGTCGGACTCGTCAGCAGCAGTCACCGTGATATGGGAGACCTCCTCCCGTGGGTGCTGCTCTCCTTCGGCCTGGATTATCGGGAAAAGGAGAAGATCGCACTTCATGACGCCTTTACCCAGTTTCTCATCGATCAGTATGCCCGCAACAAGCGAACGGTGTTGATTATCGATGAGGCGCAAAATCTGCAAGTCCCCGTGCTCGAGGAACTGCGCTTGTTATCCAATATCAATGCCGACAAGCATCAGGTATTGCAGATTATTTTGGTGGGACAGCCGCAACTGCGCGAGCTTCTGCAACAGAGCGATCTGCTACAGTTTCAGCAACGGATTTCGGTCGACTACCATCTTACGGCACTGAGCGAGGAAGAGACCCGGGCCTACATTTTTCATCGCACCAAACAGGCCGGTCGCTCCAAACCACTCTTCACAAGGAGTGCTTCCACGATTATCCATCAGGCCAGTCAGGGCATACCCCGGGTGATCAACATCCTCTGTGAAACGGCACTCGTCTACGGCTTTGCGGATCAAAAGCTCCTGCTGGACAGTGAATTGGTGGAAAGCGTCATAAAGGACAAGGCGATTGCCGGCGCCCGCGGCCCGGAGATAGCCAGGGTGGCATCCACGCCGCAACCGGCTCTATCCGCGGGCGGACCGGCATTAGCGGGACAATCCGGGAACTGGGAAAAAGCGGCGAATCATAACCCCAGGCGTATTACCGATTTCGACCGGGACGCGGCGAAACTGCTTTTCAAGAAGTATTACAGTGACAAGTGATTGCGGCGGTCGTGCGGGTGGCGATGATCACAGGCTGAAGAGAAGCGAATTATGATCAATTTCCCGCATAGGAGTGAACGAGCCAAACGCATCGACCGAGAAAAAAGCGGCGTAATCCACCAATATACAAAGAAAAAAAGCCCCCAAAGCCGCTGGAAGCGGTCTTTGGCGGAGTTCGTCTTTTGGGGCGGGCTCACTCGAAGAGTCTAACTAATTGTATGTAATAACAATAATATTCAAATCGCCATATTTAAACTCAAGTTTCGGAGTTCATCTTGTTCCCATGTTCTACGAGTTTCGTAGGGTGCGGCCCTGCCGCACCGTAACTTGAAGCCCTGGAACCCAAGATATTGGGTCAGGGGGCCGCGAAGTGAAGAAATCCGTCATAGCAAACAGGAGCGCAACCCAGCATGGTGCGGCAGGGCCGCACCCTACGCCCTGTTCACATTGTGCGGTCCCACATAGAACATGGGAACGCGTTAAATTTGAACTCCGAAACTTGAGTTTAAAGATGCCCCTATAAGTACCCCCATAAAGTAATTTTACTCCCTCAATACTTCAGCTAAATACAAGTCATTCTCATTATTTAATCTGATTCAAAGATGTTAGATATTCCATGGAAGAGATACCTGAATTTCCATTGGATGTACTGTTGCAAGCCTCTGAATTTAGTTCTCACCCGTGCCCAAAGTAGCTGAAGTATATTCTTACCAAGTCGATTGTTCCGATTCCAGTAACATTCTGTATGTTTCTTGAAAAAAGCAGCCATCCGTTTTCTATACTCGCGTGTCTGAAAATAACTTAACTTTATCTCAGGTGCTTGATCATATGGATCAGGGCCCTTATCTTTAATAGCTATCCCCTTATCGTATTCTGAGATATGCAGGATCTCGGCTATCTGTTTATGGTGGGCAGCATCAGATGGCCAGTAGAAAATATCACCGGTCTCTTTGTCTTCAATCCATTTGGCTGCACCTTCACTCGATAGAAAAATCAGCTCTTTGATCGTAGCGTTTGAGGGGTTTTGAGTAATTAGCATGGTTGAAATCCTCGTCAGTTTACTGCGTGATTCCTGATGGTAATTATCTCAACCGCAGGCAGATCAAACTAGTGAATAATACCTATCATGACGGGTGCTTAGTGCACTATCGGGGTGATTTGAATTGCGGTAAACTATACAATATCAGGCGCTTAGGATTGCGATAGCTTTTCATGAATGTTAAGTTTTGATAGGTAGCCGCTTTCGATCCCATCTCAGTATGGATCAATTTCAATTTCAACCTTTTTCAACGCCTAATTAAATCCTGGTAAACTACCGCCACAGGCGGTGAGACACGAATAGGCTCTGCCGTTCCGGCGTGCAGAGAGGAAAAATGGCCTCCTTTGAACCGGCAAGTTCTATAAGGAGGCCATTATGAGAGAGTGGCAAAGCCAAGCTCACGTTAAGCATTATTGCAAATATCACATTGTATTTGTGTCGAAGTACCGTAGGGAATCGATTTACGGAACACTGAGGAAAGGTATCGGAGGCATATTGCGGGAATTATGCCGCCAGCAAGGAGTTGAGCTGTTTGAAGGGTATGCGATGAAAGCTCACATCCATATGCTATTGATGATTCCTCCGAAGTTCAGTGTTGCAAATACCGTAGGGTTCCTGAAAGAGAAATCAGCCATACGGATATTCAGAGACTATTTGCAGGTGAGACGGAATTTCCCAGGGCGTCATTTTTGGGCGCGAGGATATTGTGTGAGTACTGTTGGATTAGATGAACAGATGATCCGAGAGTACATTAAGAACCAGGAACGTGAAGAGAAGCGCCAAGAGCGGATGAGATTGGCAGGACTCTGACAATAGCCCCCTCTGGGGGCTTTCATCATACTACCCGCTCTGCGGATAGTATTTGATTATATATAAAAAAGCCCGCTGTTATGCGGGCTTATAGGCTTTATTGGATTGCTTTGGATGTGTAATTGGTGGAGGCGGGCGGATTCGAACCGCCGTCCGTGAGTCCTCTGCCCAGAGTTCTACATGTTTAGTCCTGCCTATTGTTTTTAGCCGGCCGCCACCCGACGGACAGGGCGTGCGGCAAGCGATTCCGGTAAGGTTTTAACGTCTCCGCCCCGGACGAGCTTCCACGCGATCCTATGAGATATGACGCCTGAAAAAGCTGGACGCACAGGCACGGCTCCAGTCAGACGGCACCCTACTGGGTATTAAGCAGCGAGTGCGTAGTTGTCGTCGTTGGCAACTATAAGTTTGCAGTTGGATTTACGAGGTGCTCTGCTCCTCGACATGCACTTTAGGTTTTGTAACCCCCGTCGAAGCCTACGTCGCCCCCATGACGGTTAAGTGAATGGACATTATAGGCGAGGAATAAGTTCCCGACCAGTGGGATGTCACGTAGCTTCGCAACGTGACCTACTACGGGCTCCATCTGGTCTGCCGACGATGTCAGGTAGCGTTTGCGCGCAACCTGACCTACAGGGTGTGCCGGGTGCGGCAGAGCCGCATCCATTCCGCTCATCCCTTCTTGAAGAGGCGCTCCTTCTCCCGTTGCCAATCCCGGTCCTTTTCGCTGGTGCGCTTGTCGTGCAGTTTCTTGCCCTTCGCCACGCCGATCTCCAGCTTGGCGATGCCTTTTTTCCAATACATGGCGGTGGGCACCAGGGTGTAGCCCTTGCGTTCCACCAGACCGATCAGCTTACTCAGCTCGCTGCGGTGCAATAGCAGTTTTCGCGTGCGGGTGGGGTCGGGATGGATGTGGGTGGAGGCGGTGCTGAGCGGTACGATGTGGGCGCCGAACAGGAAGGCTTCGCCATCCTTCAGGGTGACGTAACTCTCTTTTATCTGTACCCGTCCCTCGCGCAGGCTCTTGACCTCCCATCCCTGCAGGGCCATGCCCGCTTCGTAGCGCTCCTCGATGAAAAAATCGTGTTTTGCCTTTTTGTTCAGGGCAATGGTGGCGCCGCCCTGGCCTTTCTTGTTCGCTTTGTTTGACATCGGCCTATTCTAATCGCGCCCGGGGCTTCTCACCAGAGGCGGCTTGTTAAACGGGTCTATTTTACGGAAAATGGCTGACTTTCAAGTTTTTAGGTTTAAAGGCGGGGTTCGATGACTGAAAGACAATCCATTCATGGTCAATGGTCCTCGAGACTGGTATTCATTCTTGCCGCAACAGGATCGGCCGTAGGTTTGGGCAATGTCTGGAAGTTCCCCTATATCACAGGCGAAAACGGTGGCGGCGCATTCGTCATTGTCTATCTGCTTTGCATCGCGGTGGTGGGCATCCCGATCATGATGGCTGAAATCATGTTGGGACGTCGCGGCAGGCAGAGCCCGATCAATACCATGGCCAGCCTCAGCCAGGAGGAGGGTGCGAACCGCAACTGGTCCCTGGTTGGCTGGAGCGGTGTTCTGGCCGGCTTTTTTATTCTCTCATACTACAGCGTGATCGCCGGATGGGCCCTGGCCTATGTGGTGCGCGCCAGCGTTGGCGAATTCAATGGCTTGGACGCAGGCGGGGTTCAGGATCTGTTCAACGGCTTGGTAGGAGACCCGGAGCGGCTGTTGGCCTGGCATACGCTGTTCATGCTGATGAGCATGTTTGTGGTGGCGAAGGGCGTCAAGGCCGGTCTTGAAAAGGCAGTGACCTTTCTCATGCCTGCCCTGTTCGTGTTGCTGGTGGTGTTGGTCGGCTATGCCATGAATACCGGATATTTCATCCAGGGTGTCGAGTTTCTCTTCAAAGCCGATTTCAACAAGTTGATCTACAGCTGCCAGGTGGTGAACGATCTGGAACAGTGTGAAGTCAGTGGCAGCCCGCTTCTGGTGGCCATGGGCCACGCATTTTTCACCCTCAGCCTCGGCATGGGCGCGATCATGGTTTACGGTTCCTACATGCCGAAAAAAGCCTCTATCGCCGGATCGGCGATCCTGATCGCAGTGCTGGACACCCTCGTGGCGCTGGTAGCGGGGATGGCGATCTTTCCCATTGTGTTTGCCAACGGCCTGGAGCCGGCGGCCGGTCCGGGTCTGATCTTCCAGACCCTGCCGATCGCCTTTGGCGCGATGCCTGGGGGGCAGTTTTTCGGCACCCTGTTTTTTGTCCTGCTCGTGTTCGCCGCCTGGAGTTCAGCCATTTCGCTGATTGAACCGGCGGTGGCCTGGTTGGTGGAGAATCGCAATATGACCCGGATCCGGGCGGCGGCGTGGATCGGCTTGACGACCTGGGTGTTGGGTCTCGGGACGGTGTTCTCCTTCAATCTCTGGTCCGAGTTCAAGCTCTTCGACAAGACCTTCTTCGATCTGCTGGACTATCTGACGGCCAATATCATGTTGCCTCTGGGGGGGGTGTTGATTGCGGTTTTCAGTGGTTGGTTGATGAAGCGTGAATCCAGCCGGGATGAATTCGCCATGCCGTCGGGCGGTTATCATCTATGGTGGTATCTGATTCGCTACCTCTCGCCCCTGGCGGTCGTGGTGGTCTTTCTTCATGCCATCGGAATCCTCTGATCGTGCCGGTCATCAAAAAGAGCGCGCTGGTGCATCACTCCGCAGAAGAGATGTACCGACTGGTCTGTGACTTTGAGTCCTATCCGGAATTTCTTCCCTGGTGTAGCGACAGCCGCTTGATTTACCGAACCAGGCAGGAGCTCTGCGGTGAGTTGGAGGTCTCGCGGATCGGTATTCGCCAGCGTTTCTCCACTTGTAACCGGTTGGTGGAGAACGAGAAGATGGATATTCAGTTACGTGACGGGCCATTTCGCAAACTCCAGGGCGGCTGGCGCTTCTTGGCGCTGCAACCGGACGCCTGCAAGGTGGAGTTGATACTGGAATTCGACTTTGCCGGTAAACTGATCGATGCGGCTTTCGGCAGGGCCTTCAGCCAGATCGCCAATACCCTGGTGGATGCCTTCTGCAAGCGGGCCGACGAAATATATGGTAGTGAAAAATGAGATTTGAAGTCGCCTACGGCAAGATGGATGAACAGGCCCTGCTGGTGGTCGATTCAGACACGCCCTTGACGGCGCGACAGGCCATTGAAACCTCCGGTATTCTGCAACGGTTTCCAGAGATCGATATGGATGCGAACAAAATCGGCATTTTCGGTAAGGCCGCCAAGTTGGATGTGCTGCTGGTTGAGGGGGATCGGGTGGAGATCTACCGCCCCCTCATCGCCGATCCGAAAGAGGCGCGAAAGCGACGTGCGGCCGAGGGTAAGGCGATGCGCAAAGGTGGCGGCGAAAAATAGCCCGGTTCAACAGGCCCTGGCTCAATCGGATTCGCCGAACCCCATCGCGTACCAGAGCTTTTCCAATATCCCCAGATCACCGTCGTAGTCCGGCACGCTGACCACCAGCTCTCTCTTTTCCTGGGTCGATTCTACATTCTCTGCCGGTTCGATTTCACCGCTGTAACGGGATAGGTATTCACCATCGAAATAGACGCTGAATCGCTTTATTTCGATGGGCTCGTTGCGGTGTTTAACGGAAAAAAAGTAGTCCCAGCGCTGTTCGTGGAAGACGTCGATCAGCATCGGCGTACCCAGGGCGAACCGCACCTGTCGTTGTGACATGCCGGGTTCCAGCAGGGCCACCATCTCTGGCGTGACGATATTTCCCTGTTCGATGTCGGGGGAGTGCACCAGTGAGAATTCGTCCCACGAGCTGCAGCCGCCGAGCCAGGGGAGCAGGCAGAAAATGGTGATGAGAATCTTTTTCATTACAAGTACAATCTGAAACCAGCCACAATATTAACGCATTCCTTATTCAAGAAACACATGCTGGAGAGGTGCGGGGATGGATAATCAGGATATACGCAAGGCTGGACTCAAGGTAACCCTGCCCAGGGTGAAAATACTCGAGCTACTGGAGAACAGCACCCAGCGCCATGTGAGTGCCGAAGATGTCTATAAGATGCTGATCGACAAGGATGAAGAGATCGGATTGGCGACGGTCTACCGGGTATTGACCCAGTTTGAGGCGGCCGGCTTGGTGACCCGGCAGAACTTTGAGGGGGGGTATGCGGTCTTCGAATTGGACCGGGGAGGGCACCACGATCACCTCGTCTGTGTCGTCTGCGGCAAGGTGGAGGAGTTTGTGGATACCACCATCGAGAAGCGTCAGCGGGAGATCGCCAATGAGCATGGCTTCGAAATGGTTGACCATTCGCTGATCATCTACGGTCACTGCGGCAATCCCAAGTGCCATGTGGGCTAGTACTCCTTCAACATGATAATGATGGGTTCAGCGCTCCTGTGGTGTTTCGCGGCAAGGCGCAGTGCGCAGGCAAGAGTGGCACATGGATGTGCCGTTTACGGACCGAAGGATGGAATGGCCTGTGAGTCCTTGTCAAGCACTGCAACGCCGCTGCGGGACACCACAGGAGCGGAGCGCCCGAAGGGTTGATCTGTCAGCGTCCATGACCGCGTTGCGCCTCTTGTAAAGGACTCACCATTCACGGCGAGGCGCGCCTTGTCCTGAACGCTGACAGACCAACTGAACCCGGCATTATCATATTGAAAGAGTACTAGTGTGGTGTAACGTATAAACTGTACCAATCAGAGGCCCGTCAATGCCTCAAGACAATTTCTCTCGCAAAGACGCAAAGATCGCCAAGGAAAAATAAATACATTAAAAAACAATAAATTATAGCTTTGCGATCTTTGCGTCTTTGCGAGAGTTTTCCATTCCAGAGACACCACACTAGTTGGCGGAAGCCAGGTTCACCATCTCCCGGGCATGCGCCAGGGTCTGCTCGGTAATCTTCACCCCGCCCAGCATGCGGGCGATCTCTTGAATCCGTTCCGCTTCCGGTAGTCGGGCTATTTCGGTGCGGGTCATCCGCTTTCGGGTCGTCTTCTGTATCTGAAAGTGGTGCATGGCCTGCGCGGCGACCTGGGGCAGGTGGGTGACGCAGAGTATCTGCCGGTTCGCGGCAAGGGTGCGCAGCATCTGTCCGACGATCTCCGCCACGCCGCCGCCTATGCCCACGTCGACTTCGTCGAATACCAGGGTGGGTGTGGAGCCGCACTGGACGGTGGCGACCTGTATGGCCAGGCTGATGCGCGACAACTCTCCGCCAGAGGCGACTCTGTTCAAGGATTGCAACGGCATGCCTGGGTTGGCCGAAACCTGAAACTCCACTTGCTCCAATCCGCCGGCGGCCGCCTGTTCTGGTTGCAGCGGATGGAGTGAAACGGCGAACACCCCGCCCGGCATCCCCAGCTTCTGCATGGCCTGGCTGATCTCCTCTTGCAATCGCTTGGCGGCATTGCGGCGTTGCCGGGTCAGTTGCTTGCCGAGCTGTAGGTAGGCAGCCCGTTGCGCATCGACCCGGGATGTCAGCGTTGCCAGTTCCTCATCCGCATGGTCCAGTTGCTGCAATTCCCGTTCGATCTCCAACCGCCTTTCGGGAAGCTGTTCAGGGGCGACCCGGTACTTGCGGGCGGCATCGTGAATGGCAGTCAGCCGCCCCTCCAACTGCTGCAGTCTCGCCGGGTCCATCTCCATGTCGCTCAGGTAGTTATGCAGTTGCCCCAGGCTTTCATCCACCTGGATCAAGGCGCTATCGAGCATCTCACGAGGGTCAGCCAGACTTTTGTCCAATTGCGCCATCTCGTCCAGGCGATCCACATAGCGGGCAAGCCGACTGCGTAGCGAGTGTTGCTCTTCATCAAGCCCGTTGACGATTTCACTACAGCTGTCACGCAATTGACCCAAGTGACTCAGCCTGGTGTGCTCCTGCTCGATGGAGGTCAACGCTTCCGTGGTGAGATTGAGGCTGTCCAGCTCTTGTAATTGGTAGCGTAGCAGGTCGAGACGAGAAGCGCGGTCGCTCGCGGCTGCCGTCAGGGCATGCAGCCGCTTCAGCTCGCTCTGGTAGTCCCGATACTGTTGGGCGAGGCGTTCGGTCAGTGCAAGTTGGCCGCCAAAGGCATCCAGCAGGCGGCGTTGGTGGCTGGTCTTTAGCAGTGACTGGTGGGCGTGCTGTCCATGGATCTCTACCAGTAACCCCCCGATTTCCTGTAGCTGCTGCAGGGGGACACTGCGGCCGTTGATGAAGGCGCGGGAGCGTCCTTCCCGGTTGAGGCTTCGGCGCAGTATGCACTCGCCGGCCTCGTCGAGTTCTTTCTTCTTCAGCCAGTCGGCGACTGCCGGATGGCTGTTCAGTTCAAACACCGCGGTGACTTCCGCCCGTTCGCTGCCTGCGCGGATCATGCCATTATCGGCGCGTTCTCCGAGGGCCAGCCCAAGGGCGTCGATCAGGATCGACTTGCCTGCGCCTGTCTCGCCGGTGAGAGCGGTCAGGCCAGCCGACAATTCCAACTCCATTGCGGAGACTATCGCCAGATTGCGGATCTGCAGTTGGGCCAGCATCAGCTCTTTTTCGGGTTTTCCGCCCAACCCAGTTTTGCCCGCAGGATACTGTAGTAGTCGTACCCCTTGGGATGAATCAGCCTGATCTGGTGTTCGGCCTTGCGAATGCGTATTACCTCGCCCGGCATGGCGGGTATCGTGGCCTGGCCGTCGCAGGTGATCTGTACATCTTCCGTGTGGGCCGGATTGAGGTGGATTTCGATTTCACTGTCACCGTCCACCACGATCGGGCGGTTACTTAAGGTATGGGGACAGATGGGCACCATCACGATGGCGTTGAGCGAGGGGTAGAGCAGGGGGCCGCCGCCGGATAGGGCGTAGGCAGTGGAGCCGGTGGGCGTGGAGACGATCAGGCCGTCGGAGCGTTGATCATTGACCAACTGGTCATCCACATAGGTTTCGAACTCGATCATGCGGGCGATGTTCCATTTATGCAGGACCACATCATTGAAGGCGAGGATATTCCGGTCAGGTGAGGATTCGTCACCCATGCTCACCTCGAGCAGGAAACGGCACTCCTGCTCGTAATGGCCGTTGAGGATCTCATCCAGGCGGGGGATCATCTGATCGGGGGATAGGTCCACCAGAAAACCCAGTCGTCCCAGATTGATGCCGAGCAGGGGAATATTCTGTCTGGCAAGCACCCGGGCTGCATGCAGCAACGTGCCGTCGCCCCCTACCACGATCACCAGGTCGCTGTGTTTAGGGAGTTCGATCTCTGGTACGCCGGGTAGTGGTTTGCCCTGCAACAGCCGGCAGGTGGTCTCCTCGATCACCACCTCTCTCTGCTGTGAAATGAGATAGTCATAGAGCCGGATGAGGGTCTCTGTGACCGTGGGGTCGCCATGTTTTCCGATGAGTCCGATTTGTTGAAATCGCTTATGCATACAGTGGTATCGAATCGAATTTTTGACTGTGGAGCGGGACCTGGATTATGGCAGCGATTCAACAACGTTAGCACGCTGCCTGGGGCAATCCAAGCTCCGCCGGCGATGTAACGGGGTGCTTGACTAGCCTGGGACGAGTTGCTAGTTTTTACTTTATATATTGGCACTCGCTGCGAATGAGTGCTAACAATCTTTCCGGAGACTCCCTTGGTTGATAAGAAGTCGGTCAGTGATACCGTGGTCAGCGAACGCGCCCAGCACTTTCTCAAGGCGCTGATCGAGCGCTATATTCGGGAAGGCCAGCCTGTGGGGTCCCGCACCTTGGCGAAAGACACCGGTCTCGATCTGAGTCCTGCCACCATCCGCAATGTGATGGCGGATCTGGAGGATCTGGGACTGGTCTCGTCACCGCACACCTCTGCGGGCCGCATCCCCACCATCACCGGCTACCGGATGTTTATCGATTCGCTCCTCACGGTTCAGAATCTGAAGAAAAACGAGGTGGACAGGATTCGCGCCGAACTCATGATCGGGGGCGATGAGAGCCATGAACTCCTGGCTTCTGCTTCGCGCCTGCTTTCCGGTGTCACGCAAATGGCGGGGGTGGTGACAATGCCGCGTCGGGAGAAGACCACTTTTCGCCAGATCGAGTTTCTACCCCTCTCCGATCATCGGGTGTTGGCGATACTGGTGACAGACGCGGGAGAGGTGCACAATCGCATCCTGCATACCCATCGGGATTTCAGCCGGGCGGAATTGGACCAAACGGCCAACTTCCTTACCAAGTCCTTCGCCGGGCATGAAATGGCGGTGGTGCGTCAGCGGGTGCTGCAACAACTCAACGAGGCGCGCGAGCATTTCGATCAAGTCATGACTCAGGCATTGACCATGGCGGGCGAAGTGGTCGATGCCAGTGAGTCGAAGGAGGATTGCGTCATCGCCGGGCAGACCAATCTGATGGAATTCGCCGATCTCGCCGGTCTCGAACAGTTGCGCAAGCTGTTCGATGCCTTTACCGAAAAACGGGAGCTGCTGCATCTGCTGGACCAGTTTCAGCATGCCGACGGGGTACAGATCTTCATCGGCGAGGAGTCAGGCTACCAACTATTGAACGGTTGTTCCGTGGTCACCGCCCCCTACCAGGTCGATGAACGGATGGTCGGTGTGCTTGGGGTGATCGGCCCGACCCGGATGAATTATGAACGGGTCATCCCAGTGGTCGATATCACGGCGAAGATACTGGGCGCCGTCTTGAAAAAACACTAATCACCCCAACCTGACAGGAAACCGCTCTTCAACGGGCACAACCCCCCTATACACAATTGAGGTCAAGTGAAGTGATTGAAAAGGATCAAGCGCAAAATCCGCCAGAGACAGTTGATGAGAGGACACCGGCTGAAACCGAGGTGTCCGTTGAGGATGAGGCTGCGGAGGAAACATCGGCAAGCGAACGGCTGGAGCAAGGCGAGCTCACAAAATTGTTGGAGGATGCGCGCTCCAAGGCGGATCAACACTGGGATCAGCTGATACGCACCCGCGCCGAGATCGACAACCTGCGAAAACGCGCCCAGCGGGATCTGGAAAACGCTCACAAGTTTGCCCTGGAGAGGATTTCCCAGGATCTGTTGCAAGTCTGGGACAGCCTGGAATTGGGCCACCAGGCCGCACAGGATGAACAGGCCGATGTAGAGAAGCTGCGCGAAGGCACGGCGCTGACGCTTAAATTGCTGGTCGATTTGATGAGTAAGCACGGTATCGAACAGGTCAGTCCAGAAGGGGAGGCCTTCAACCCGGAATACCATCAGGCGATGTCGATGCAGGAGCGTGACGATGTCGAGCCCAATACCGTGGTCGCGGTGGTGCAGAAAGGCTATCTGCTGAACGGTAGGCTGTTGCGTCCCGCCATGGTAATGGTCTCCAAGGCGGCATCCGGCGCGGCGATCGACGAACAGGCTTGAATCACAAGCCGTTGTCCCCACATTAGGAACAGTCAGTAAGAATTACCATTTTTATCTAAGAATCCGGAGAGTTAATTATCATGGGCAAGATCATCGGCATCGACCTGGGAACCACCAACTCCTGCGTGGCAGTGATGGAGGGCAGTTCCACCAAGGTGATTGAAAACAGCGAGGGCGATCGCACCACGCCATCCATCATTGCCTACGCCAATGACGGTGAGATCCTGGTCGGTCAGTCCGCCAAGCGTCAGGCGGTCACCAATCCACAGAATACCCTGTTCGCCATCAAGCGCCTGATCGGCCGCATGTTTAAGGACGATGTGGTGCAGCGCGATGTCGATATGGTGCCCTACAAGATCGTCAAGGCGGATAACGGCGATGCCTGGGTCGAGGTCAATGGTAAGAAGATGGCGCCGCCTGAGATCTCCGCGAAGATTCTGCAGAAGATGAAGAAGACCGCGGAGGATTATCTGGGTGAGACCGTGACCGAGGCGGTCATCACCGTGCCGGCCTACTTCAACGACTCCCAACGTCAGGCAACCAAGGACAGCGGCCGTATTGCCGGACTTGATGTCAAGCGTATCATCAACGAGCCGACCGCGGCCGCCCTTGCCTATGGTATGGATAAGAAACGCGGTGATCAGACCCTGGCGGTTTATGATCTGGGTGGCGGCACCTTCGATATCTCCATTATCGAGATTGCCGAGATCGATGGTGAACATCAGTTCGAAGTCCTCTCCACCAATGGCGATACCTTTCTGGGTGGCGAAGATTTCGATATGCGCATCATCGATTACCTGGTGGACGTGTTCAAAAAGGACCAGGGTTTCGATCTGCGCAATGACCCGCTGGCCCTGCAGCGCCTGAAAGAGGGGGCCGAGAAGGCCAAGATCGAGCTCTCTTCCAGTCAGCAGACCGACATCAATCTGCCCTACATCACCGCGGATGCCAGCGGTCCCAAGCATCTCAGTATAAAGCTGACCCGCGCCAAGCTGGAGTCGTTGGTGGAGGACTTGGTGACCCGCACCATCGAACCCTGCAAGCTGGCCTTGAAAGATGCCGGTATTGCGACATCCAAGATCGATGAAGTGATCCTGGTCGGTGGTCAGACCCGGATGCCTAAAGTGCAGGAGGCAGTCAAGGCATTCTTCGATAAAGAGCCCCGCAAGGATGTCAATCCGGATGAGGCCGTCGCCATCGGCGCCGCCATTCAGGGTGGCGTACTGGGCGGCGAGGTGAAGGATGTCTTGCTCCTCGATGTGACCCCGCTATCCCTGGGTATCGAGACCCTGGGTGGGGTGATGACCAAATTGATCGAGAAAAACACCACCATCCCAACCAGCGCCTCACAAGTCTTTTCCACCGCCGATGACAGTCAGACGGCGGTAACGGTGCATGTGCTGCAGGGTGAGCGGGAGCAGGCGGCCACCAACAAATCCCTGGGTCGATTCGACCTTAGCGATATCCCGCCCGCCCCTCGCGGGGTGCCGCAGATCGAAGTCAGCTTCGATATCGACGCCAACGGTATTCTCAACGTTTCCGCCAAGGACAAGGCGACCGGCAAGGAGCAGTCGATCATCATCAAGGCCTCTTCCGGTCTCAGTGATGATGAGATCAGCCGGATGGTCAGCGATGCAGAGGCCCATGCCGACGAGGATCGCAAGTTCCATGAGCTGGTGGGTGCGCGCAATCAGGCCGATACGATGATCCACGCCACCCGGAAATCCATGCAGGAACTGGGTGAGGATAAGCTCGAGGCCGGTGAGAAGGAGGCTATCGAAAGCGCCATCAAGGATCTCGAAGCGGTTATCAAGGATGATGATAAAGAGGCGATCGAGGAAAAGACCAAGGTCTTGGCGGAAGCCTCGGGTAAGATGGCCGAGCGACTCTATGCGCAGAAGGGCGCCGATGCCGGAGCGGCTGAAGCCGAGGCGGGGGCGACCGAGCAGGAGGGCAGCACTGGCAAGGCGGATGACGATGTGGTCGATGCCGAGTTCGAAGAGGTCAAGGACAACAAAAGCTAAGTTTCCGGGAGCGCCGTTCAAACCGTGCATCGACCATTCGGCCGGTGTGCGGTTTTTGGCGTTATACGCAGTGGAAGAGGCAACCGCAGGATCGCGTGGCTAAAAGCGTTCGCATAGCGGCGATTGGTGCGATCGTTTTTATAACATTTCAGCAGCAGTAACACAGATACCGACCATGGCAAAACGTGACTATTACGATGTTCTAGGCGTTAACAAGAACGCCAGTGAGGCCGAAATCAAGAAGGCCTACCGACGGCTTGCCATGAAATATCACCCGGACCGTAATACCGGCGATGCCGGTGAGGGGGCGGAGAAGCAGTTCAAGGAGGCCAAGGAGGCCTATGAAGTATTGGCCGATGCGCAGAAGCGCGCCGCCTACGATCAGTTCGGCCATGCCGGGGTGGATCCAGGCATGGGGGGGGGATACGGGGGAGGAAGCGCCAATTTTTCCGATATCTTCGGCGATGTCTTCGGTGATATTTTCGGCGGCGGCCGTGGAGGTGGCGGGTCGCGGGTGCATCGCGGCGCGGATCTACGCTACAACCTGCAGTTATCATTGGAAGATGCAGTGGCGGGAACCACGGTAAAGATCAGGGTGCCTACCCTGGTTAAATGCGACGTCTGCGGCGGCAGTGGTGCGAGAAAGGGCTCCTCCCCCAAGACATGCGATACCTGCGGCGGACATGGCCAGGTGCGTATGCAGCAGGGCTTCTTCTCTGTCCAGCAGACCTGTCCGCGCTGCCATGGCAAGGGGACGATGATCGATGATCCCTGCCCGAGTTGCCATGGTCAGGGACGGGTTCAGGAGCACAAGACCCTCTCGGTCAAGGTACCTCCTGGCGTCGATTCGGGCGACCGGATCCGCCTAGCCGGTGAAGGTGAGGCTGGGGAGAGCGGCGGGCCCGCGGGCGATCTGTATGTGCAGGTGGCGGTCAAACCCCATGAGATATTCAACCGGGAAGACAATCACCTCTTCTGTGAAGTGCCCATCAGCTTTGTCACCGCCGCCCTGGGCGGGGAGCTGGAAGTGCCGACACTCAATGGCAAGGTGATGTTGAAGATCCCCGCCGGCACCCAGACCGGGCGCATGTTTCGCATGCGCGGCAAGGGGGTGAAGCCAGTGCGTGGTGGTCCGATGGGTGATCTGATGTGTCGCGTGCTGGTTGAGACGCCGGTGAAGCTCACCCCTGAACAGGAGGAGCTGTTGTGGACATTCGATGAAACCATGAAGCGGGGTGGAGCGAAGCACAGCCCTCACTCCACGAGTTGGGTGGACGGGGTGAAGCGATTCTTTGAGAACATGGGGTTCTGAAGCATGGAGTGTCAGGTAGCTGCGCAACCTGACCTACGTTTGAAGCAAGGGATGTCAGGGCCAGGGCGGTTGTAGGTCAGGTTACGCGATAGCGTTACCTGACATGACCTGATTAATAATTTAATTAGTTAGATTTATTCATAATTTTCTCATGAATATAGAGGGCGAGGTGTTGTGGTGACGAGAATTGCGGTGGTCGGAGCAGCGGGACGCATGGGCAGATCCCTGATCCAGGCGGTGAGCGAGGCCGAAGGGCTGACCCTTGGCGCAGCCACGGAGCGGGCGGACAATCTTGCCATTGGCCGCGATGCCGGAGAGCTGGCCGGCCTGGATCGGCTAGGCGTGGTCCTGGTGGCCGATCTGGCGCAGGTGGTGGATGACTTCGATGTGGTGATCGATTTCACCTCGCCTGGAGCCACCATGGCCCATCTGGAGATTTGCAGGCAGGCGGGTAAGCGGATGGTCATCGGCACCACTGGCCTGAGCGAGGCCGAAAAGCGCAATCTGCAACATGCCGCGGCTGAGATCGCCCTGGTTTTCGCGCCGAATATGAGTGTCGGGGTCAATCTCTGCTTCAAGCTGCTGGAGCTGGCTGCCAGGGTGTTGGGGGATGAGGCGGACGTAGAGATCATCGAGGCCCATCATCGCCATAAGGTCGACGCCCCATCTGGCACGGCGCTACGCATGGGGGAGGTGATAGCCGAGACCCTGGGGCGGGATCTCAAGGATTGCGCCGTGTATGGCCGTGAAGGAAAGACCGGTCCGCGTGACGGCAAAACCATTGGATTCGAGACCATACGCGCCGGTGACGTGGTGGGTGAACACAGTGTCTGGTTCGCCATGGAGGGAGAGCGGGTCGAGATCGTCCATAAGGCGTCCAGCCGAATGAATTTTGCCCACGGCGCCATACGGGCCGCCGGGTGGATCATCTCTAAGGAGAAGGGGATGTTCGACATGCAGGATCTCCTGAGCTTGAGATAGCGGATGTCTAATCGCGGCTGGAAGCTAGGTATATCGCCGTTTCTGATATTGCTGCTCATCTGGGGCTGCAGTGATCAACCTCCGACTCCCGAACAGCAGTTGCGGGCCTTGATTGCCGAGGCGGAAACGCATCTGGAAGCCCGCGATCTATCCGCTGCGATGGCGTTTGTCGATCCGGCTTACCGGGATTCGCACGGACGCGACTATCGTCAATTGCGGGCTATGCTGGCGGGCTATTTTCTCCGTCACGGCTCAATCCATATCCTCTCCAGAATCAAGCATATCGAGATAAAAACAACAGGGGATGCCCAGGTTCTGGTGTATGCCGGCCTCGCCGGTTCCCCGGAGGAGGCGGCCAAGCCCCTGTCCCAGTGGCGGGGAGACCTGCTGCGTCTGCAATTCCACTTTGTCGGTGACGAAGGGGAGTGGCTGTTGAAAGGGGTAGAGTGGCGCCGTGTGCGTCCCGAGGATTTTATTCTTTAGCCCGGATGAACTGAAACGGTTATGTAGGGCCTGTTAACACTAATCGGATTGCCACTGTTGTGCCTGAAAAAGCCCCAATCAAGGCGCGAGGAGCGCGGTTTGGTCGCTCCAAATAAGCGACGATCAACGCCGAGTGGGGCTTTTTCAGGCGCAACCCGAAGGGCCAGGGGCCATTTTTCACCCAGCGGCGTTATCACTCGCTCATGTGGCTGGGCCACACCACGCTCGTTCTGCCTTGCTGGGTAAAAAATGGCCTCTGGCAGTGACAATCCGATTAGTGTTAACAGGCCCTAACAGGCTTGGCGAGTTTGGCCCGAAATCTGCATACAGTCTGTCGAGTACAGACGATTTTGACAGGTAATGCCATGGCTCAGATAGCGATCACGACCCAGGTTCAGGGGGGCATCCTACAATCCACGGCTCCCGGAGGAGGCGATAGCGCCTCATTGCAGCTCAGCGGCAACGGAGATGCTGTCGGGATTCCATTCGATCTTGCCTTGCAAGAGTCTCTCGCACAAGATGCCCAGGGCGCCTTTCTTCTCCTGGCCACCCAGCAGGCCGTCGCGCCGGTCGCTGCGCAGGTCATTCCAGCGGGAGACGGCAAGGTATTGCCGATGCAAAGTCTTACAGACGGCAAGGCCTTGCCGTTTGCGAGCGAGCCGACGCAGCTGCCGTTGAGCGAGCAATTCACCGGTCTTAGCCAATTCAAGACCACGACGCCATTGCCGCCGCAGGCGGAATTTTCCATCCAAAGACTGGTTGCCGCTGATCAACCGATGGCCCTGGCAGTTGCTCTTCCGGCAGGGCAGGATAGCAGCAAATTGTTGACTGAGGCCGTGAAATTGACTGAATCGGCCGGTCAACTGCCCACATACTCTCTGCAACAGGCGCCAATGATCGGCAGCGCCCCCAGGCCCACACTGGCTCTGTCATTGGATACACCGGTGGGTCAACCCGGATGGGACAAGGCTGTGGGAGAGCGAATACAGTGGATGGTGGGGCAAAATATCCAACAAGCTGAGATCAAGCTGACACCACCCAATCTGGGGCCGATGGAGATTAAAATCTCGTTGCACAACGACCAGACCAGTGTCAGTTTCGTTGCCGCGCAGGCCCCCACCCGCGATGCCCTGGAAGCATCGATTCCGCGTCTGAGAGAGATGCTTGGCGAGATCAATCTCAATCTCGCCAATGTGGATGTAGGACACCAAGAGGCGGGTGAATCGTCCGGCGAGCGCTCCGCGGAATCCGCGACAGAGTATGCCGATGAAAGCGCAACGCTGGAGTGGTCAGCCGAAGCGGGTAGTGCAAGGGTCATCAACGGGAACGGACTTCTGGATACCTATGCCTAGGGGGCGTTCTCAATTAAGGTTAATATAATTCGATAATGCGCTGTATCATATGATTTTTTCTTGGAAGAAAATATGACTCGCACTATC